>CAZXCP010000037.1:0-23027 GCA_964639355.1 uncultured Ignavibacteriaceae bacterium | reverse complement strand
ATGGAAGTAATTCTGAGCATAATAACACCTCTCTGATATTTTGTTGATTTATTATGTAATTAGATAGTTAATAAATTGATTACTAAACTCAACTTTATAAATGAGGAGATGATAATTTTATTATCAGATCTTAATATGTCCTTACCATACTATTCATTACAGAGGGTATTCATCGAAGAGCACAAGTCTTCAAATTTTTTCTGGTTTAGAATAATTAAAATATTTCATATTTGCAATAACCTCCCAGATTTGATTCTATTATTTATAAAACAAGGTTAACACAAATATAAAAATAGGATACGAATCATAAGAATTTAAAAGAAAACTCGCTTTGTAATGATCATAAAAAAAGCCGACCAGAAGTTTGGCCGGCTTATAATCATCGATAATAAGAAAATATTATTTAGTTAATATCATCTTCTTAACTGATGTGAAGTTCCTTCCATCAACACCAGCAGCTTCTATTCTGTAGAAATATACACCGCTGTTGAAGTTTGACGCATCGAAATTATATTCGTGTGCACCTGAACTTAAGTTACTATTAACTAATGTCATTACTTCCTGTCCAAGTATATCAAATACTTTCAATGTAACTTTTGCATCTACTGCCAAACTGAATGTTATCATTGTGTTTGGGTTGAATGGATTCGGGAAGTTCTGGTTCAATGCAAATTCCTTCGGTGCAAGAACATCAACTTCTATTTCATTTGAATATTCAAACGTACCGTCATAATCTACTTGTTTTAGTCTGTAAGTATATGTTCCAGGTACTAGTTGATTATCTACATATGTATAGTTCTGTACTTCCGTCGTTGTTCCTTTACCACTGACGAAACCAACGGAAACAAATCCTTCTCCGGATCTTCTCTGAACTTCAAATCCGTTGTTATTTGTTTCTGAAGCTGTTGACCATTTGAGAGTAACAGAGTTAATACCAGCAGAAGCTGTGAATGATGCAAGTTCAACAGGGATAATTGTTGCATTGTAATATATTTCACCTACAAGTTCACGGGATGTAAAGAAAGAACCTGTGGTTGTAAAAGGAGCTGAGCGTACATCTCCGGTAATTATTCTTAAACTTGCGTTAGAATAATTTCCGTATGGTGGAGTTCCGGTACCATAGTAACGGGGACCAACAGTATTAAAACGCATTGCCACACCAACGGTATCTCCAGGATTAATTGAAATCAAAGGAGTGGCGAAAGGCAATGAAATTCCAGAAGCAGTACTGCCCTGTGTTACAGGTACGGTACCGATAGATGTCCAACCAGCACTTGAACTTCCGGGACCCGAACCAACCGGACCGCCAAGAGCGCTTCCTGAACGGGTAAAAAATTCAACACTGAAACTGACATTTGCTGCAGCAGCGCTCGCTGTTGTCATCTGAAAGACTTCAATACTATAATCCTGATTCGCAATAAGATCGAAGAACATTGCCCAGGTTGCAGATCCACCATTATTAGCAGGACCAGGATTAGCTCCTAAGATATTTACACCGGGTGCGAATTCGGTTCTAAAATTCCAAACTTCTCCAGGTGTAGTACCCGTAGCATCTATTTCGTCTACTCTCCAATAATATTGTGTGTAAAATTGTAAAGTGCCAGGATCAAAAGTACTTATAGGTGCGCCGCTATAAACAGATGTTAGACTTCCTGGATTAGTACCAAAGAAAACTTCCAATGACGTAGCACCACCAGGATTTGTCCAGCTTAAATCAACATCAACACTTACATTTGTTGCACCATTTGAAGGAGTTGGATTTGTTGCGACACCGGGTCCAGCCTGCACTGTTGTAAAACTCCACGTTGGACCACTAACCTGGCAGGTATCATTACTACCGATAACACGCCAAGAGTAAGATGTTAGATATTGCAATGCTACAGGCATCGGTAGAGAAGAAATTACCGGACCAGTATAAACTGTATCTAAATTTCCTGTTTCACCAAATAATACTGCCATGGAAGTTGCACCTGCACCATTTGTCCAGGTTAAGTTAGCTAAGCCAATGGGAACATCTGTGGCTCCATTAGCCGGATTTGGATTAGTTGGTGGATCAATCGGGCAAGGAGGACCAGTCGGGGTTAATTCATAACCAAATAATCTATCTGGTGTGCCTTGCAATAATCCTCCTAAAGTTGCAAATCCGGGAACCAAATCTGTTGTTATAAATAATCCACCTGCAATAGCACTGGCATTTCCTAAACCGACATCAGTAACAACATCGTGCTGTACACCAGTGTATAAACCACTTGTATAATCCATTTGTTGAATTATTTGTGGAAAACCAGCTCCGGATCCCTGACCCCATACCCATAGGAATGGTCCACCCGGAGATACATTATCATATGCGATTCCATATACTCCGGTTACTGTATTTGTAATGGTTCTCAGAAGAGTTCCTGTCATACTGAATTCATAGAAATTCAAATTTGGTGAAGTCCAGTTTCCACCTATTATTGATCCAGCACCTGCGTTTCCATCAGGATTATAGGTTATAAATCTAAATCCATTTGGAGCTCCGACTACAGGAATAGTACCAACTGGAGTTCTTGTCACAGGATCAACTATTTGAACTGTGGTAGTATTTATTGAATGGTACAAGAAAGTACCATCAAAAGCCATACCTCTTGTTCCTGTAAATGGTAATGTGAATTCAAGGTCAAGTGTGCCGTTGGAATTCCATTGATGAAGAACACCTGTTGCCCATCTGCTTGTCCAGAACTTGTCTAAAGTAGGAATATAAACAGCACCGGCATTTCCTGCAGCAAGTGTTACAGCAGTAGCATCATAATTGAATTGTACATCCCAGATCGCTTCGTTAACCGGTTGGTTTGGCTTTACATATGGCTTGAGATCAGAACTGATATCTTGTATTCCAAGATCTTGAGCAAGACCAGAATACAGAAAGAAGGATACAAAGAGAACTGATAATAAAAGAATCCTTTTATTCATTAAGAACCTCCTTACACCTAATTATTACAGATAAGATTTATTTATACTGAAATCTAAAGTGGTATTATCAGCGCCGGAATTATCTGATTGCTAATTTTTTTGTGCCTTCTATAAATTCCAGTACCTCAACTATAATAAATTTATTAAAGCAATGCAAGAAAATTTCTTAAATTAATAAAAAAAGTCCCAACTGATGTTGGGACTTTAAGAATATAACTAATGATATTTTACTACTATTTCTATTTGGTCAATATCATCTTCTTAACTGAATTGAAGCTTCTTCCATCAACACCAGCTGCTTCTATTCTGTAGAAGTAAACGCCGCTGTTGAAGTTTGATGCGTTGAAATTATACTCGTGGGAACCTGCACCAAGATTCTGATTTACTAATGTCATAACTTCCTGTCCAAGTACATCAAATACTTTCAATGTAACTTTTGATTCAACTGCCAAACTGAATGTTATCATTGTGCTTGGGTTGAATGGATTCGGGAAGTTCTGGTTTAGTGCAAATTCCTTCGGTGCAAGAACATCAACTTCTATTTCACTCGAATATTCAAATGTACCATCATAATCTACTTGTTTTAGTCTGTAGGTATATGTTCCAGGTACTAATTGATTATCTACATATGTATAGTTCTGTACTTCTGTTGTTGTTCCCTTACCAGTGACGAAACCAACGGAAACAAATCCTTCTCCGGAATTTCTTTGTACTTCAAATCCGTTGTTGTTTGTTTCGGTTGCTGTTGACCAATTGAGAGTAACAGAACTGACACTTGCAGAAGCTGTAAAAGAAGTTAATTCAACTGGTATAATGTAACGGTAAAATACTTCAAGGTATGGTTTGTTAGTCTGGTTCCAGCCATCCCAATTTATGAAGTATGTAGCACTATTGTCTCTTGAGTCCATACCCATAGCAAACCAACCCTGAGATAATGAATTCAGGAATGGTGTATGTGAGTTTGTTCCCATTGTGTAAGTCTTCTGACCGGTTGTAAATCCCTGAGCCTCATTTGAAAATATATAAGCTGTGCCTGAAGCTGAATTCGCCTGGATTGCAGCTTTTAATTCAGCAGCTGTGGCCGTTAATGGATTCAGACCCGGAAGAGGTGTTGCGCTCCAATATGGCCAATTTGCTCCGTTAACGTAACCATGGAATCGGATAGAATCTATGATTGTTCCACTCTGGTTAACATTAGTATTATCAAATATAAACCAGCCGTCTTCAGTGTTGGCACCTTTTACTAAACTAACTTCAGTTTTGGTTGTTCCATTGGTTGATCCTGTCCAGTAATCGACATTTAGAGGATAGCATAAAGCAATATCCGGTACAAGCAATGGATCTGCCATAGTGGTGAATGTCCAGGTTGGACCAGCTACCTGGCAGGTATCATTCTTTCCAATTACTCTCCAGCCATAAGTTGTCGAATAATTCAACGGACCAGGAATTGCTAATTGAGTAATGAGACCACCGGTGTAAACTGTTTGTAGATTTCCAACAGGTCCGAAGAGAATTTCAAGCTGGGTAGCGCCTGCACCATTTGTCCAGGTTGCATTACCAGGATTAATTGATACATTTGTTGCACCATCTGCTGGAGTAGGATTAGTTGGTGGATCAATCGGACAAGGAGGACCAGTCGGGGTTAATTCATAACCAAATAATCTATCTGGTGTACCTTGCAATAATCCTCCTAAAGTTGCAAATCCGGGAACCAAATCTGTTGTTATAAATAATCCACCTGCAATAGCACTGGCATTTCCTAAACCGACATCAGTAACAACATCGTGCTGTACACCAGTGTATAAACCACTTGTATAATCCATTTGTTGAATTATTTGTGGAAAACCAGCTCCGGATCCCTGACCCCATACCCATAGGAATGGTCCACCCGGAGATACATTATCATATGCGATTCCATATACTCCGGTTACTGTATTTGTAATGGTTCTCAGAAGAGTTCCTGTCATACTGAATTCATAGAAATTCAAATTTGGTGAAGTCCAGTTTCCACCTATTATTGATCCAGCACCTGCGTTTCCATCAGGATTATAGGTTATAAATCTAAATCCATTTGGAGCTCCGACTACAGGAATAGTACCAACTGGAGTTCTTGTCACAGGATCAACTATTTGAACTGTGGTAGTATTTATTGAATGGTACAAGAAAGTACCATCAAAAGCCATACCTCTTGTTCCTGTAAATGGTAATGTGAATTCAAGGTCAAGTGTGCCGTTGGAATTCCATTGATGAAGAACACCTGTTGCCCATCTGCTTGTCCAGAACTTGTCTAAAGTAGGAATATAAACAGCACCGGCATTTCCTGCAGCAAGTGTTACAGCAGTAGCATCATAATTGAATTGTACATCCCAGATCGCTTCGTTAACCGGTTGGTTTGGTTTTACAAAGGGGGTAAGTTCAGGACTAATATCACTATTTTGAGCTCTAAAATCCTGAGCGAAACCAGAATACAGGAAAAGAGAGATAAAAAGAACTGTTAAAAAATGAAATCTTTTCTGCATAAAGAACCTCCCGAAAGATGATGAAAATAATAAGTTAGAACTTTGAGTTAAATTGACGTTCAATTTTAGGTAATTAAAAATTTTTTGTCAAGTAATTTTGCAAAAAATGAAAATTATTTTGAAGTGAAATTAAGACGAGTTGTATTTGAAAAAATCAGATCAGCCAGTATAATAAACAGATTTAGTATACCGGCTGACTTAAAAATAAATTTCTTATCCAGGTAATTTGGATAAAACTTATAAAAATTTTATTTGGTTAAAATCATCTTCTTAATCGAAGAAAAATTCTGTCCATCTATTCCGCTTGCTTCAAGTTTGTAGAAGTAAACACCGCTGTTCAATCCTGCAGCATTGAAATTATATTCATGTGAACCTGCAGAAAGATTTTGATCTATGAGAGTGATCACTTCCTGTCCAAGTATGTTGAAAATCTTCAGGCTGACTTTTGAATCAATCGCTAAACCAAATGCAATCTTTGTTGATGGATTAAACGGGTTAGGATAATTTTGTTCCAGAGCAAATTGAAGCGGAACATTAACATCAACCTCTACAATAGATGAATACTCAAAAGTACCGTTGAAATCAATTTGTTTCAATCTGTAGTTATAATTGCCATTTGCTAAATTAACATCAGTAAAAGAATATTTTTGAGGAACCTGTGTTGTTCCATTGCCGTCAACAAATGCAATTTTCTGCCATTCAGTTTCAGCATTTTTCCTTTCAATCTCAAATCCCATATTGTTAGTTTCTGTGGCAGTTGACCAGAAAAGCTTTACAGTACTGCCAGTTGATGCTGCCGTGAATGAGGCTAATTCAACAGGAACAAATCCCGGGAATTGACCGCCATTGTTGATTGCCCAAACAACAGATTCGAACATAACATTGTAAAAGCTGTTACTGGTTGCATCTGATGTAACTGCTGTAAAATATCGGGGATCTAAAAATATACTGACAGCATTATAACCTGTTTCCGCAACTCCTACTGCTGCAACTGAATCAGTTTCACCTCTGCCGGTGTAATGATATAATACTGTAGCACCTGCAAGCGGTTGAACTCCATCAGGCCAAAAACCGGTTCCGACAGGCGTAGTTGTATAACTTCTGACATTTCCAACATCAATTGCGACACCGGTTATTGAGTTGAACGAAGTATTGTTTCCATTATCAAGTCTGTAATTGAACTTCAGCAAATCTCCGGCCAGGACAAGATCCTGTGCAGCTGAACCTGAACGAGAATAGTTATATGCCTGGTCGGCACCAATGAATATTAGTGTTTTCTTATTACCGGATGTTCCCGAATTAAGCCACGCTTTCAAGGAGTCTCTCGAAGCTGGTCCAAGATATCTTGTACTTACATCATCGAATGAGGTTTCCTGAATAATAATGGAATGGTATTGGTTTAGTCCTGAAAGAACAGCTGCGGTATTAAATTCTGCGTGGTCGAAAGATGAAAATAATTCATTCATAACCATCAGCATAGAATCTCTGTCTGCAAGTCGTTTTAGCTGACTTCCTGTAACGGTCGAATCGTGTGATAATAACAGAATGGTATTCTGCGAATACACAAAACTGGCTGAGATCAGGAATAGAAAAAGTACTGTAAGTTTTTTCATATTACACCTTTAATAATGATTGATTGATTAGTGGATTAAAAAAATAATGCTCTGAAATCTGGTGAAAGTTATAATTTAATTATATAAAAGACAACTATTAAATATTAGTAAATTTTATTAGATATCAAGTATTGAGGGAAAGAAATAAAAAAGCCGGTTTGTTTAAACCGGCCTTTAAGTTAAGTGGATTAAATTCGACAGATACTATTTAGATAATATCATTTTCTTAACAGAGGAGAAAGAACGACCATCAATACCTGAAGCTTCCAACTGGTAGAAGTAAACGCCGCTGTTCAATCCTACTGCATTAAAATTAACTTCATGTAATCCGGCAGTTAAGTCCTGATTAAGAAGCGTAACAATTTCCTGTCCGAGCAGATTAAATATTTTCAATGATACCTTTGAATCAACTGTAAGATTAAAACTGATCATCGTAGCAGGGTTAAATGGATTCGGATAATTCTGAATCAATGCAAAATCGGTTAAACCGCTTACATCAACCTCAACGGCATCTGAGAAATCGAACATACCGCTGTAATCAAGTTGTTTTAGTCGATAAGTATAGCTTCCTGCAGATAATCCTTTATCAACGAAAGAGTAATTTTTTATTTCAGTAGTTGTACCGTTCCCTTGAACAAATGCCACTGTTGTAAATCCAGTTCCAGAATTTCTCTGAATTTCAAAACCGTGATTATTAACTTCAGTTGATGTACTCCAGTTAAGCTGTACTTCTGTACCAATTGATTTTGCTGTAAAAGAAGTCAATTCAACAGGGATCTCAGTGTCAACCACAGCTCTTATATTCCAATTAAATGTGAGTGCGGGATTTAAACCAACAAGAGTAGACCATGCATTATTGAAATAAATGTATTGTCCTTGCGGATGATTTGGACCATCATCACAGCCACCCCAAAACTGAACACCGGTAGGACCAGCAGTAGCTTGTAAACCAAACCATACATCAGCATTTGGAACCAAAATAGGAGCAGTCAATGTAAATTCATTCCATGAACTTGCGACTGTAGTGACAGGTGCAGAATAAATTTCAGGTCCGGGAGTATTTGCGGTCCCTGCTGAATAAATTTTAAGAGTGCCGGTATTACCGACTGTAGCATCGCGAACATAAACACGCACCTTGGTAAATGCTTTACCAACGTAAGGACCAAGTTCGGTAGGTGTAAAACGAGCAGCTATAATGAATGTTGCATCTGCAGCGCCAACTCCATTACCCGCATTAGGACCATCATAGTGAACTTCAACTTCCGCTAAGTCAACCGGCGGCTCAGATGTTACTCCATCATTTTTGTTTACACTAAACTCCTGAGCAAGTACCGACCAAGAAAACAAAAAGAGAAGAACAAAAAAAGTTGTGAAGGATTTGTTCATAAGAACTCCTGAAATTAATGAAAGAATATATTGATTATTGAGTTTGTTATAATTTTAGTTAAATACGAAACCACAATAACTAAAATATTCTAATATTTCAATAGTTGGATATGAAATTATGAACAAAAAAAAACCGGTAAACTGCTTTAATTCAGATCAGTAGATTACCGGTTTTCAATTTAATTAGTTACAGATGAAAATCATCTGTAATATGTAATCCAGGAATTATTTTGTGAGAATCATCTTCTTTGTAGAAGAGAAATTTGTTCCATTAATTCCCTTTGCCTCGATCTGATAGAAGTAAACGCCGGTGTTTAGTCCAGCTGCATTAAAATTAATTTGCTGCGTACCAGCACTAACTCTTGTATTAAGCAATGAAGCAACTTCCTGACCAAGTATATTAAACACTTTTAATGAAACATCAGAATCAACCGCAAGGTTAAAACTGATTATTGTACTCGGATTAAATGGATTTGGGTAATTCTGTGCAAGTGAAAATTCAGAAGGCACTGCTATAATTACTTCAATCTCATTAGAATATTCAAACGTACCGTTGAAATCAATCTGCTTCAATCTGTATATGTAATTACCGGCAGAAAGATTTTCGTCAGTGATAGAATATTGCTGGATGTTAGTTGTTGTTCCGTTACCGGTTACAAAACCGATGGTAGAAAATTCATTTTCGGATTTTCTCTGGATTTCAAACCCGCTGTTATTAACTTCTGAAGCGGTTATCCAGTTTAAGGTAACATTTTTACCACTAACTAATGCAGTAAATGAGCTGAGTTCAACAGGAACGACACCTGTAGCCAACTGAATGACTGTTCCATCAACCAATGCAACAAATATTCCAAACGGAGCACCATTTTGATTATTTGCCGGATTCAGGAATCCTGAAGCAAACACTGCTGCTGAACCGCCGCCAAGTCCTGCTAAAGGAGCGATAAAAGATTCAACTAAAATTGTTCCATCAGCTAAGTATAAATCAAGTGTGTAGTTTCCTGGAGGAACTGAGAAATAAGGAGTTATATCTCCATAAGCTGCGTTATCAACAAGAACCAGGTTGCCTGCTTCCCGTGCTTTAACGTCAACCGTCGGAGCGTCGGTTGATCCGTGAAGTACAAATAGATCTACATCACTACCAACAGCAGATGTTCTAGCCATTGTTTTTACAAATAATGTAAAACCAATATTTCTTCCATCAGGATTTGGAGCATAACCGCTTGTTAAAACTCCATTAGCAAAAACAACATAGTTTTCATCAGCCGACAAAATTACAGGAAAATTAGCCAGTGTATCATTAACTGATGAACTGCTACCCGGAGCTATACCGATGTTAAGAGTTACTCCTGCCGGAAGAGTAATAAATGGAGTAGCAGCTCTGAAGGCAAAATTATCTATTGCTAGAGCATCGTTAATATAAACATCAACGGCACCAGCTAAAACATCAGCAGAATTATGAATTACCTGAACGTTCGCATTTGGACCTGCTGCTGCTGGTAACGGAACAACGGTACCATTGGGCAGAGCCGCGAATAAGCCAAATGCTTCACCATTTTGATTACCAGACGGGTTAAGAAAACCTGATGCAAATACTGCTGCTGCACCACCGCTTAAACCAGATAAAGGAGCAGAGAAAGATGCAACATAGTTAATTCCGTTACCAAGATATAAATCTAACGTAATATCCTGTGCAGGAGCAGTAATGTATGGAGTAATATCTCCGTAAGCAGCATTATCAACTATAGTAGCACTTGAAAGTTCCCTGACTTTTACATCTACGGTTGGAGCATCTGTTGAACCGTGCAGAACGAATAAATCAACACCGCTACCGGTACCAATTTCTCTGGCCATAGTTTTAACGAATAATGTAAAATCAGTGTTTCTGCCGTCTGGATTTGGAGTATAACCACTGGTAAGTACACCATTGGCAAATACTACATAAGTTTCACCGGCATCAAGAACAACTGGAAAGTTAGCTAATGTATCATTTACAGAAGTACTATTTCCCGGAGCCACACCAATATTTAATGTCACACCTGACGGCAGATCAATGAAAGGAGTAGCTGCTCTGAATGCAAAATTATCTAAAGCTAAAGAACCGTTGATATAAACATCCACAGGATCAGCTAATACATCCGCAGAATTATGTATGACCTGTACTCTTGCTGTCTGAGGAACAGATGCCGGAATAACTTCTACCAAATCTAATCCAAAAAAATCAGAGTAGTTTCCCGTTGGACCGCCCTGTGTGTGATAATATTGAATTGCAAATCTTATTGTTCCAGAAGTAGGGAATGTACCTGTCCATCTTGCCCAACCTGTTTTACTAACCATATATCTTCCCCATGTAACATCAAAATCAGCCGGTGTAGTACCAGCAGTTGTAGAATAACGAACAAAAATAGAATCATCATAAATTGTGTTATCAGGTGAACGGTGCCAGAATGATAATGTATCACCGGCACTAACAGTGATCGGAGGAGAAATTAACCATTGGTCAATCAGATTTCCATTTGCACCCTGAAAGTTCTGTGCTGAATATCCATCAGCGGGACCTTCATAAGATGAAAATACTGTTGTGTTTCCCTGGAACCATGAAGTTGTACCACCGCCATCAACATTCAATGTTATCCAGCCTCTTGCATTAAGACCGGCTTGTGTATTATCACCATTGAAATCCTCCAGAAACAGAGATGTACCATCATTTCTTTCTAATTTAATGGGAGAACCCGGGTAAGTAGAATTTGATCTTGAATTGAACATTTCGGCTTCCTGAGCTAATAAAGAGGCCGAAACAAAGAAAAGGATTGAAAACAAAAATGATTTCATAAGAACTCCTTAATTGATTAGTGATTGTTAACACTAATACAACCGAGTTCTCATTTTTATAGTTCCCGAAAAATATGGTACTTAATTATTGCCCTATGTTAAATTAATGTTATCATTTTTTCTGATAGACTCAATCTCAAGTTTTTTCTTATACGATATAATCTTATCAAGTATTTCAGAATCAATATTAGCAATAATTTGTGCTGCCAGAATTCCTGCATTCTTTGCTCCGTTTATTGCAACCGTTGCCACGGGAACACCACCGGGCATTTGAACAATGGAAAGCAGCGAATCCATTCCATCTAACGATTTTGATTTTACCGGAACTCCAATCACCGGCAGCGGTGAGTGTGAAGCAATCATTCCAGGCAAATGTGCGGAACCGCCTGCACCGGCAATTATAACTTTAATTCCCCTTTTATGAGCACTCATTCCGTATTCAGCCATAAGATTTGGTGTCCTGTGAGCGGATACAATTTTAATCTCGTAACTGATTCCAAACTCATCAAGAACAGAGGCGGCTTCCTTCATCACGATCAAATCCGAATCGCTTCCCATTATAATTCCAACAACAGGATTATTTTCTTTCATAAAATTCCCTTTTTAATTTATTCAGATAATTATTTTTTTCTCAACATTTTTAAGATAATCCAAAATTATTTTTGAATTTTCACCAATCATAGTTATGTGACCCATCTTTCTGCCAATTCTTGACTCATGTTTGCCATAAATGTGTAAATGTACATCTTCATAAATAAATGATTTATTAAAATCAGATACTATACCCGGACCATTTTTTTTACCCAGCAAATTTATCATTACTGCTGCGGGTTTAATCATTTCGGTTGAACCTAATTTCATGTTCAACACAGATCTTATATGATTTTCAAACTGTGATGTAATACATGCTTCAATTGTATAATGTCCTGAATTATGCGGACGCGGTGCCATTTCATTTAACAGGATTTCATTTCCATCTGTTAAAAACAATTCTATCCCAAAAAGTCCGTAACCTTTAACGGCTTTTACAGCTTCAATGCCTATTTCAATTGCTTCTTTTCTCAGCTTATCTGAAATATCCGCGGGAGCAATTACAGTATGACAAATATGATTTTTCTGAATGGTCTCAACCACGGGATAAGTTTTAATTTCTTTTTTGGTTCTGGCAACCATCACAGCTAATTCTTTTCTGAACGGAACAAACTCTTCAGCATAAAGAGCCGAATGACGATCTTTAAGCTTCAGCAATGCGCTATCAAATTCTTTTGAATTACTTATCGTTGAATTGCCGTAGCCATCGTATCCCATTTTTCTGGACTTAAGTATAAATTTCTTTCCCAATTGCCTGCTAATCGAAATGTAATCAGTTTGCTCATCTGATTCGATAAATTTTGCAACTGGAATTGCAGATGCAGTTAAAGTTTGTTTCTGGATTAGTTTATCCTGAATAAGTGAAATTGTTTGTGATGAAGGAATAACTTTGGTTCCGAGTGATTCAATGTACTCCAGATATTTATGTTCTATAAATTCATTTTCAAGTGTGATAATATCTGAAACATCAGAAATTTTTTTCAGCAGTTTTTTATTATCAACCCAGCCAACAAACTCTTCTTTAGTTAATTGTCCGGCAGGTGAGTTTTTAATTTTTTCAAGTATAGCAACATTAATGCCCATTCTAATTGCTTCGAAAGCGGACATTCGTGCCAATTGTCCGCCGCCTAAAATTCCAATGCAAACCGGTTTACTCATTTGCTTATAAATTTCTCCAATCAATATTTTTTATGTTATATCCGTCACTATGAAATAATAACGCACCGGATTGATCTGTACGATAGATTTCAGAGCCAGAATATTTAATTCTTTCAATAACATCTTCAGAAGGATGTTTAAATTTATTTTTTAAACCTACGCTGACTAAACTCAATTCAGGCTGAACTGAATTAATAAAACTTTCAGTTGAACTTGTTTTACTCCCATGATGAGCAACTTTCAACACATCCGATTGAAGAAAGCGACCATACTTCTTAACATAATATTGCTCGGCTTTCTTCTCTGCATCACCTGTAAACAGGAAACTAACATCACCATAAACAAGTTTCATCATTCCACTTTTATCGTTGCTTGATAGGGTGTTGTAAAAATTATCTTTATCGTCATTCAAAATATAAAGACGTGCACCGCCAATATCATAAAACTCACGGGTATAATAATTCACATTTATATTCAGTTCTGAAAGAAATTTTTCAAGTCTTACATCTTTATCTGAGCTATCCGGCGGAGGTTTGAAGATTTCATCGATCATACCATAGTATAATAAAGATAGGAAACCGCCATAATGGTCAGCATCAAGATGGGATATAAAACCATAATCCACTTTGTTAATACCGAGATGCCTGAGTAAGGGAATGATTATCCGCTCGCCATTATCAAAAAACGGATTCAGATCACCGGCATCAATTAAAGCAGTTTGATTATCCGGAAATTTAATCAATATTGCATCTCCCTGACCGACGTCAATCATCAGAATACTTAATTTATTATCAGGCAGCAGTTGATGATCATCTAGTTCTGATAAAAATATAATATTCCATATAACCAGTGCTGTGAGTACTAATTTTCCTCTCAACTTTATTGAATCTTTAATAGCATAAAGAAATACAGCAATCAATACATAGAATATTATTGAGTCGAAAAGCGAATAATCATGAATCCAGATGAATGAGTGTTGAAAATTTCCGGTGTATGATACAATCATAAATAATAAAGACACAATAAGTTCATTTATTGCTGCGAAGTAAGATGCAAGCAGTAATGAAAATACACTTACGAACAGTGAAGTAAATGCTAATGCGATTACCATTCCTATTAATGGAATAACCAGCAGGTTCGCAAAGATTGATACAACCGACAACTTTCCGAAATAAGCTAATGTGAAAGGCAGTGTCCCTATTTGTGCACTCAGAGAAACACCGATAAAAAGTAACACGTTTTTAAATATTCTGCTTTGAATTTTCAAACTATTAAGTTGTCTTTCAATAATCGGATAAATAATTGCAATTGACAGCACAGCAGAAAATGAAAGCTGGAACCCCGGGTTGTAAATTTCATTCGGATCAACCAGCAGCAGAACAACAGCAGCAAATGCAATTGAATTGATTAGATTAGTACTTCGGTTTGATATGAATGCAATCAAAATAATAATTGCCATTACGGTTGCCCTGAATACCGATGGCGGTACACCGGTTATAAGCATAAATGTAAACAATCCTGCTGCAATAAGAATCGTCCTCAAATAAACATTGAACCTTCCAAATACAAAAATGAAAATGATAAGAATATATCCAACATGTAATCCTGAGACTGCTAATACATGAATAACACCCGAATTTATAAATTGAGTTTTTATTTCGTAATCTATTTCACTTCTATCAGCCAGGATCAGTCCTCTGAGCAAACCAGCAGTTTGGGTATTGAATATTTGATGAATTCTGTTGTCGATTAATTTTCTTGTATTAAAAATCCACGACTCGAATAATCCGCCTTCATTACTTAAAATCTCCAGACTATCATCTTCATTGCAAATTAAAATTCCCGTAATATTCTTACTGTTAAGATATTTGTTGTAATCAAATTCACCCGGATTTCTTTGTTCTCTGCCTTTAAGAAATATTCCTTCAATATAAACTGAGTTACCCGGCAGCAAATTAGAATACAGTTCCTCCCGATAAAGTGAATCACCTCTGAATTTGCAAAGTATCTTTTCAGAACTTGTATAAACATTTCCTGCAAAATGGATGGAATCAGATATCACAGTAAATACTATTTCATTATCACGCTTCAGTTCGATGATATCTGCTTTTCCATAAAGGATTACATCTTTTTCTTTGTGGTAATAACTCAAAGAAGTATGAAAGGATTCTGATCTTATTTGTGTTATGAAAAAAGAGCAGAAAATAATTAATATAAATGCCAGAAAATTATTAAGGAATGGTTGTTTGATCTTAAACAACACCACAGTAAAGAATAATAAAATAAATAATAAGCCAATTGATGCTATAAGTATTGTACTTTCAATCTGAATTACAGACGTAAGCAGAATACCAATAACAAAACAAATAGCATATTTAATTAAAGGGAAATCTTTCATTTGCAGTATTTGATAATAGCCGGCTTAATATTACTTAAGTCGGCAATATTTTCAAATAAGGGTTTTGAAAATTTACCTGCAGTGATTGTTAATGCTGAATTCAAAGTGTGCGTTTTGACTGAAAGGTCTTCAAAATTTCCATGATCAGAACAAATTATCAGAGTCATATTATCCAGGTCTAATTCAGAAAGTATTGTAAACAAAAATTCATCCAGATTATTATAAATTTCATTAAACTCATCCTGAATCCTGCCGTGACCAAGATGATCAGTCAGAAAAAATTCGTACAAAGTAAAATTGTTCTCACCTGCAAGCCGGAGCAATCTCCTCGCAGCTGTCTTAGGGGAGATTTGTTTAAGAGAGTAGTTTAGCTTTTTATTCCATCTTGCATTTGTTATTTCTGCGGTGAGTGCTGTACCTTTTCTTACATCAGTAACAGTATTTAGTTTTACTCCTGAGAGTTTTGCACTTAATGAAGTTACACTCAATCTTTGTTTTCCCGAATTTATGTAATCAAAAAATATTTTCGGGTATGCATTTGCAAAGAATACTTTACTTCCCTGCTGTTTAAAGTGTTTAAGAATATTCTTTTCATTTATGATTGGAATAGTGGACGAATAAGGAAAAGGACCGAAATGTTTACCAACAAATCTGGGAGCGTTTATTCCGCAGAATATTGAAACCTGACCGGTACCGCTCTGTGGTAATCCTTCCACACCCATAACAGGATCTGCAGGAAAGAGAAAGTAAGAATTTCTTTGCAGTAAAGAATTATTTTTGTGGGGTATTGATCCGAAAAACTTTTCAAATGTTCTGAATCCATACTTAACAAACGGATTTTTGTCCGGATCACTTTCCCCGATACCGACCCCATCAATAAAAATCATTAATACAGGATTCAATGTTTACCTGCTATTTTGATTCAACCATAACGGTAACAGGACCGTCATTAATTATTTTCACTTTCATCATTGCACCAAATATGCCTGACTTAATTTTATCTTCACCGAGATTATTTTTTAGTCTATCTATAAACTTCTGATAAAGCGGAATGGCTTCTTCAGGTTTGGCTGCTTCAATAAAACTTGGTCTATTGCCTTTCGCAGTTTCACCATACAAAGTAAACTGTGAAATGATTAACACTTCCCCGTTTATTTCTCTGATTGAAATGTTCATTTTGCCATCAGCATCTTCAAATATTCTCAGGTTGCTGCATTTATCCGCTATAAAGTTTACATCGTTTTCGGTGTCACCTGTTTTAATTCCCAGCAATATTACCATACCACTATTAATTTCAGCTTTATAATTTTCTTCACGAATATATACGCCGCCTTCGCTGACTCTTTGAACTACTGCTTTCATTAGATTTCTCCCGAAATTATTCTTTCAATATTTGAATAATCTTTAATTAAACTAATGTTAAAATATCCGTTTGTCTCCATAAACTGCTTAACTCTGTTATGCTGAAACTGTCCGAGCTCAAAAAAAATTTTACCACCAGGATTCAATAAATTCCGCGAAATAGAAATGATACGTTCGTAGAAACTATATCCGTCTGCATAGTCTGTTAAAGCAACTGCTGGTTCGTGTAATTTTAATTCCGGTTCAAGTTTATTAAAATCAGTTAATGAAATATAAGGCGGATTTGAGATTATCAAATCGAATTTACCAAGTTCATAAAGATTGTTTTTCATTACATCCAAAGTGATCAGTTTCGATCTATCACTTACCCCATTCTCCTCGGAGTTTAATTGTGCAATCTTTAGTGTTTCATCAAGTATATCTATTCCCACGGCACTGGCAGACTGAAGATTCTTAAGCAGCGAAATGCAGATATTGCCTGTACCCACTCCTATATCCAGGATTCGAATCTCTTTGGTTTGCACAGTATTTTTAATTACATATTCAACAAGTAATTCGGTTTCAGGTCTTGGGATGAGTGTGGAAGAATTGACAATAAATTTCAATCCGTAAAATTCAACGTGACCCACAATATACTGCAGCGGTTCATGTTTACTTCTTCTCTTAAGAAATTCACGGTAATGATTCAGTTCAATTTCGTTTAATGGTCTATCGTATAAAAGATATAAATCCAGTCTTCTGCAATTTAGTATTGCGGCAAGCAGTAATTCGGCATTCAGTCGGGGAGAATCAATTTCATGTTTCTGTAAGTACCCTTCGGATAGTCTTAATGCTTCAAGCACTGTGAGCATGATTATTCATCGATAAATATTTTATAAATCAGGTATCCGAAATTAATTTGTGTCAATCCAAGTGAAATTCCGCTTATCAGATCATATTGTTCAGTTCTGTCTTTGTATTTCAACTCTCCAGTTTTTAAATAGTCATCGAAATTATTATCAGCTTGAATTTTGAAGTAAGCAGCGGTAGCACCAAAAGCAATCATCGTTCCAAACAAAACTTTTGCAATCGGTTTACTCAAAAAGTTTTCTTTTTCTTCTTTACCGATAAACTCAAGCGAAGCATTTATTTTTGATTGATGCTGATCGATAAATATTTCTTTCCCGGCGTACCCATTTTTTTTTAATGTAATACTACTGAAGTTCTGAGGAAGTAATAAGGGGGTATAACCAAGTAATGAGTCTACTGCTAAAACTTGAGCATCCTGCGGATCTGAATCGATTAAAATCTCAGAAGAGAATTTAACACTTAACTCCATCGTTTCGCAGGAGTCGATATTAAATGAATTATGAAAAGATTTTGCATCCCATCTGTCGCTGTCTTCCAGAATAGAAATATTATACTCGCCTGATGATAATTCAATCTCAAACTGGTTTTTAAATTCAAGTGAGTCATTTATGAATACCCGTATATTCTCAATGTCGGAACGGATAATTAAAAAAGATTTACATTCCTGTGCAATTGAAATTACCGGGATGGCAAGACTCAATAAAACATTAATTAATAATCTCATAAGCCCGTACATTTCCATTATCATAACCAATAAACAATATATTATTCCTGATTGCAGGAGTTAATTTAGCTCTGTTATCGAGTTCGAGTTCATTTATAACATTTCCGTTTGATTTATCGAGAATCAAAACCGATTTGAATAAATTTGGAATTATAACTGCATTATTTGTAATAATCGGAGTACCGTTAAATACTGCACCGTTGTAATTTCTGGTCCAGACTAATTCGCCATTGTTGAAATTAATAGAGAATACATCGCGGGCTAAATTGGCAACAATCAAGTTGCGGTCATCCAGAGCAGAATTCATTAATATTCTTGCATCTGATTCATATAACCACTTAATTGATCCATCTTTCAAGCTTATAGCAAAGAGGGTTCCTTTATCATCACTGATGAAGCCCAGTGAATTTTTAATTGTAACTCCACTATTAAATGAGGCTCCGATTTCTTTTTTATATATAATATCTGCAGTTTCAAAATCTATCGCAATAAATTCACCTGCATCATTTCCAAAATACACTTTACCATCAGAATATGCGGGACTGCTGTGAACAAAAGAATCTAATTGCTTTGTCCAGATTTCACTTCCTTTAGAATTAATTCTTTTTATTATACCATTTTCGGTAATAAGAATTAAGTCATCATTGATTTTTAACATTTGATTAATCACTTTACCTTCAATCCCGATGACTTTCAGTTCTTTGCCGTTAAAAAAGTCATAGAATATTAATTCGGTTTTATTTTCGTTGTTAAGCACGAGTGCAGTAACAAGATTGAAACCAAAAATTACTGGGGTTGAAAAAACAGCACCCTTATACTTTAACACGCCAAGTTGTTTGCCCGAATAAATATCGTATGCATGAATTCTACCGCCAAGATCGTGAACAATTATGGTTGAATCATAAAATACAAACGAAGAATTGTTAAAACTGCCATAAACATCTTTTTCCCAAAGCAGTTTTATATTATCACTAATTGTTACAGGAATAAAAAAATTTCTTTCCGGAACATCAGCAAATTGACTTATGGGTGATTCATCTTTTTGCAGGCTGATTTTGATAATGGATCTTGCACATCCCAAAAAACTGAATAAAAATGTAGTCAATAAAATGATGTAAACTATTTTTTTCAAAAATCCCATCCGAAGAAAAATTGATAAAATAATCCTGGTTGTAAATTATTGAAATTATTTTCTATTTTTTTCCCAATATCGTATCTAAGAACGAGGACTCCGAACAGGTTGAATCTGATCCCTGCACCTAAACTTCCATAAGTTGTTTTGTATTCTGTATCCCAGGCGCTACCGGCATCAAAAAATGCGGCGCCTCTAATACCCATAAAACCTAAACCAAAAAATGGAAATTTAACATACAACACATCTATCAGAGGAAATCGAAATTCCAAAGATGAGAGCCACATTTTTTCTCCACGAATGGACCAGCGGGGCCATCCGCGTAAATCCCAGCTTCCTCCCATAAAATATCTTCTGGCTTCTTTACCTTCATTATAGAACAATCCTAATCTCCCGGCAATAGTAGTGGTCAACCAAATTCTTTGATAATATCTTAGATCAGCAATAACGCTGAAATAATTTACGTTGCTGAATTTTACATCACTAGTATAACCAAGAAGAAAAAGAAGTCTGCTTCCATCAAGCGGTCCGGAAGGTCCCCAGAGAGAATTATCGTGTACAAAGGAAACAGAATTAGTAAGAAGTAATGCCTTCCTTTCTTTTATGCCTGCGAATACTTCTTTGTCTGAATTAGCAAGTGAGGCGAGAGCTTCAATCCTCTGAAATTTGGAGATTGGATAATTAAATCTGAAGAATCCGCCGAAAATTCTTTCGAAGTAGTATTCATCGGTATCACGGATGTCATATCTTCGTCCGCTGAAATGAAATACTCCGTAACCAAAATTAACTCGCTTACTAAGGTCAAGTCGTTCAAGAGCAATATTGAAACTTCTTAAGAAATCACTTTGTACATTTGCAGTGTTATACAGAAGCAAAAAATATTTATCATCACCAAGAAGATCGCTTAATGAGAAAATCGCTCCTCCCTGAGTTCCGAAAACCGGATCAGTTGACACGAGTCCCGCTGCGTAATCCAGAGTATATTCTTTTTCGTATTCAATCTTTTCTTTTTCTGCGGCTGCAGTAATGTTTGAGTAAAACCATTTACCACCGGCACCGTTAAAATCCATTTTCACAGAGAATAAAGAATCCTGATTATCAATGTTCAAATCAAATAAATAAATATGGAATGAGAATTTTTCAAATCCGGTAAAGATCAGTTTATCATTTGCAAAAAACCTCTGATCAAATGAGCTTGTAAAAAATCTTGAAACTCTTATAACCGAATCTGCTGTTTTACCATCGGGTAAATAATTCATTTTCCAGATATTTCTTACCCCGTCAATATCAGAAGTAAAATAAATTTCATTTTTCTCCGGAGATAAAACAGGAGATGAAACATCCGCATCCAGATAAGTAAGATAAGAAATTCGTTTTGATTCACTATCAATTGAGAACAGATTATAGGTTTTTTCAATTCTGCCAGCCGTACGGTCAGAAGAAAAAATGATAATATCATCACTTAATCCGAAGACAGGATCTTTATCATCATAGTAATCATTTGTCAGCCTGTCCAGTGAATCATTAATCAAATCGTACATGTAGATATCGCTGAATCCTTTTTGATCTACCGCCTGAAAAGTTATTTTACTTCCGTTTGAATTAAATTTGGGCGAACTGATTGATAAAAGATAATCCCGCTGAAAAGTTCTGGTAATCTGGTTTGTAGCTGTACTCATAAAATGAATTACATCTGATGCACCGCTCTTGGTTACAAATGCAAGCAAGCCTTCAGACGAGATATCGATTGCTGATCTGAATAAATGAAATGACTCAAATTCGTCTGTCTTTTCACCTCTTAGAATTAATTCGGGTGAATTCTGTGCGTGGAGTTTTTCATCAATTTCAATTCTGTACAGGGAGGAATATCCATCAATGTTTGCAGAGGTATAAATATAATCTTTGTTCTTAATCTTATAATGAACAGGACTGAAAAAAAATCCTTTCTCAGTTAATTTCTTTGCACCGATAGTGTGTGGAACCTTTTCATTAAATAACGGATAATATTTTTTTCTTAACCAGTAAAGCCATTCATCATCAATCTCTTCAATAGTTTTACCAAGCAGGTATTCGAGCAGATTATTAAAATTTTTATACATCCAGAAATTTTCAAGCATCAGTGGAATTTTTTCTTTACCATACACTTCATCTACAAATTCCAGAAAACTTTGTCCTTCTTTGTACATGAGGAAGCTTCCATAAATTGAAAAAATATCTTTCAAACCTGCAAAATAATTGTTGATAACAGCATCGCGCATAACCATTTCAGCCTGAGCATCAATATCTGTGGACAGGTATTCCGCAAGACCTTCAACAAACCACAACGGAGGAAGTGCTTCAGGAGGAATACGGTGATCGGACAGAGTACGGTAAATCTTATTTGTCATAAAAACATGCACCAGTTCATGTCTGATAACATGTCTGAATTCCTTTAGTGAACCATTTGACGGAAGTACTACTCTTCCCTTAAGAAATTCAAAAAACCCGCCAACACCCTCGGGAATCAGCCCGGGTGTAATATTAGTCTGTTGAAAGTGTATTGAAGTATTATAAAAAATTAAAGGTATTTTTCTTGTAACAACGTGGTTGAGCCGCACTTTCAATTCATCATATACCTCTTCTGCATAGAATGCGCCTATCTCGGCAATTGTCTCCATTTCGCCGTAATAATAAATATTGAAATGCTGTGTACGCAGAACCTTCCAGTCGAAATCCTCATACTGAACTTTATTTCTGCCGAAATAGTAAAATTGAGCCATAGAAAATTCAGTCATAAGAAATACTGCGAGAAGAAAGTATTTCAAATATGATTTGGTAAGAAACCGGTTAGAGACGGTCTTTAAGTTGATTGATATTATCGATTTCACTCGGATCAAAACCTCTTTGTACTGCTATATAAAAAGTTATCCAATCACACAAGTAAATCAAATCCATTAATCTTACCTTAAAATAATTTTCATTGCTTTTAAGATTGATAACATCAATTTTTTTCTGACTAAAGATTTCATTCATGAATTCAAACCTTTTTTTGATCTGAGCATTACACTGGTCATCAAGAAGGTTAACAACTTTAACCGGAAATGATTTTTCAGTATAGGTTTCCCAACCGATAATTTCATTATGATTCATCTCGGGAATTTCGTTATGGAAGGCGTGTAATTTTGAATTCTCATTAAGCTGACATTTAAATCGGTACCCTGCACTGGAAGTAAGATCTGCTATTGAATATATGATCGGAGTAAATCCCAATAGACTTTCAGCTAGTTGAAAAGCTACGTTATCATCATCCGCATACTCTTTTCCTTTTGTCTTCCAGAGTTCCAAAATTATTTCTATTTCATTTTGACGGGCAATGACACCAATTTTCTCAAGTACCAGCAGCAGTGAGAAGAAACCTATTCCAAGTGCATATCGTGGTTGAAAACCCTGTTTTAACTCAATGACAGGAATGGAATTCTCGATTGCTGTTTTTTTTGCTTTACCGCCTGTTGTCAATACAATAATGGAACAC
>CAZXCP010000036.1:0-23874 GCA_964639355.1 uncultured Ignavibacteriaceae bacterium | reverse complement strand
TTCGTATAATTATATAATCTGTTTAAGAATCGGAAATAAATATTTTAAATCCCCTAAAATAGAAAAAGCCGTTCAGGAGAATTCCCAAGCGGCTTTTATTAAATTTGCTCTATTTCTTATATACTATTGATAGCATTCAAATCGTCGAAAGCAATTTGCAAACGGGCAATCATTGCTTCCTCGCCTTTTCTGAGCCAAACGCGTGGATCATAAAATTTCTTGTTGGGATTGTGGTCGCCGTCGGGATTACCAATTTGTCCTTGCAGATAATCGTGTTTAGCTGCCTCAAACTTACGAACTCCGTCCCAATAAGCCCATTGCGTATCGGTATCAATGTTCATTTTTATTACACCGTAACCAAGTGCTTCGCGGATTTCCTCCTGAGAAGATCCTGAACCACCGTGGAAAACAAAATAGACAGGTGATTTATCTTTCAAGCCTAATTTTTCAACAATATATTTCTGTGAATTATCGAGGATTTTCGGTGTCAATTTCACATTCCCGGGTTTGTAAACACCGTGAACATTACCAAAAGAAGCAGCAATTGTGAAGTTGGGAGAAACCTTGCTCAATTCTTGATATGCATAAAACACCTCTTTGGGCTGGGTGTAAAGCTTGGATGAATCTACATCAGTGTTGTCAACACCATCTTCTTCCCCACCGGTAATTCCCAGTTCGATTTCGAGCGTCATACCTATCTTGGCCATGCGCTCTAAGTACTTTTTGCTGATTTCGATATTTTCTTCCAAGGTTTCTTCAGAAAGATCAAGCATGTGTGAACTAAACAATGGTTTTCCGGTTTCAGCAAAGTTTTTCTCGCTGGCTTCTAACAAACCATCGATCCAGGGCAACAATTTTTTCGCGGCATGATCGGTGTGCAAAACAACGTAAACACCGTATGCTTCCGCTAAGGTATGAATGTGCTTTGCACCAGCAATGGCACCTAAAACGGCTGCCTGATGGCCTTCCATTTTCAAACCTTTGCCGGCATTAAATGCGGCGCCACCGTTTGAGAACTGAATCATCACCGGAGCATTGGCAATTTTGGCTGCTTCCATTACTGCGTTTACAGAGGAAGAACTAACAACGTTCACCGCCGGAATAGCAAAGTTGTTTTCCTGCGCTTCTTTAAGAATAAATTGTAAATCGGATCCTGTTACAACACCCGGTTTAATTGAATCTGATATTTTTCCCATAATTGTATTTATTATTTTTAGTAATCCTGAACTGTAATAGCAAATCTAATCTTTCTGGACAAGGGGGGCAAATCTACCTTGTTAAGTAAGCTTAATTTCTTTATAATTTAATATTTGAAAATACTTAAATTCCCTTATCCTTATTTGAACTGCTTATAAATTACTCTATAAACAGAAAAATATTATTGTTAATAAATATGATTAGAGAGCAAGGGTTTACAAACACCAAGTCATCAGATTCTAATATTTGCCATATCAACCTTTCAATCTAAATCCTCTCACCAAAACATAGACCAGCACGTGAATTATAGCCTATCGCCTCTTCACATTTCAGAATAGTTATATCACTTTCTAATATTTGATATAACAAGTTGAATTTCACTTCCCTTACTATAATATGTTAATCATCTTCGTTTTGATTTTATTTTTAATTTTCTCGTCGGATAGGCTCCAATTAACCCTACAGTTTTTTCATATATTTACCTCGATTTTCATACCCGTGAAATTATTTTAGAGCACAAAACCCAATTAAGATATTTTAGAAGATGATTCTATTAAATTATTTCGTGTGGAAAAAATCCATTCTGTTAGTATTTTTTTGTAAAACCAGTAAATCGTCCGTAATGAAAAATCACATCTCCTGTTTTTTAGCATTTTGTTTTGTTTTAATCTCTATTGCAAGTAATGCAGCTATTTATTATGTGAGTTCCTTCCGACCCGATTCCATGAGTTTACAGGGTAATCTCACTTCTATTCCGCATTTTCAATTTTTTAAAGCAAAATTGCCTATGAATTATTCAGCAAAATATCCAATGTAAATCAGCAACTAAACTGATTAAAAGAAAATTTTATGTTATATGTTTGCCCTCGATTTACATACCCATTAAATTGTTTTTAGAGTACAAACCCAATTAAGTTATTAGAAGATGATTCTATTAAAATATTTCGCATGGAAAAAACTCCATGTTTTTACTAATTTTGGTGACTTTAGAAGATTGACCTTAATTAGGAATCACATGCGCTACTTTCTGGCATTTTGTTTTGTCTTTATGTTCCTTGCAAGTAATGCCGCTGTGTATTATGTGAGTTCCTCAGGAAATGATTCAAACCCCGGAACAAATCCCGACCAACCCTGGAAATCGTTGACTAAAGTAAACCGCTTTACACCCAAACCGGGCGACCAGATTTTGTTTAAAAGGGGGGACACATGGAGGGCGCAGTTGTCTATTCCATCTTCGGGTGCTTCTGGCAATTACATTACTTACGGGGCATACGGAACAGGCGATAAGCCACGTATTTTGGGTTCAGAAATTGAAACTTCATGGACAAACACATCTGGTAATATTTGGAAAAGTGCCAGTTCGTATACAGACCCTTATGCGATTAATATTTACCATGGTAACATTTATTTCGTTGAACCCGATGGTGCAGTTAAATGGGGTAGAGTTAAGAAAGAAACAATTGGGGATTTAGCGGAAGAATTTGACTGGACATGGCATAACGGAAATATTCATATCTATTCGCCAACAGACCCAAATACAAGATATTTAGGTGTTGAAATTTCACAACGATTTAGGGGCGTTACTTTAAATGCAAAAGAGTATATCGCTTTTGACAATCTTGAAATTGCTTATGCTTCCGGTTATGGCATCCACGAGAATATCGAAGCAGATATAAGCGGTTTGATTGTTAAGAATTGTCATATCCACCACCTTAATATTAAGGGAAATCTTGGATATGGTATTTCAGTTGCACGTAGCAATACATTATTTCAAAGTAATGAAATACATAATTGCGGCAGGAGGGCTATTAGTCTGCATGCTTACGGTGCTAATGGATATACTTATGAAAATCATATTGCTGAGTATAATACTTTTTACGATTGTTTTCATACTACCGGCGTTGATATTGGAACAGTTGATAATACAATTTGGAATAATATTATTATTCGTAATAATTATTTCTATCATAGCCCACTTCCTGCACCAGTTGACGGTGTTGAAATAATTGGTTCAGGTTTTATGTATTGTGGTCAAGAAGGAAATGGTTCAATTGATAATGTGTATATTTATAACAACATTTACAAAAATACTATTTCAAGGGCGTTTGACATTGGGAACAAAGGTGGACCAGACCATTGTTATGTTTGGAACAATACTTTCTATGGTGTTGACCCAAAAATCACTACGGACTTTACTTATTTCGTTCTTATACAGGACGGTTCGGTAGTCGATTTTAAAAATAACATTTTTTATAATGATACTGATATTAGCCATACAACAAAATTTTCCATAATGGGTATTGTTGCAACAGCAGGATCAGTTACACTCGACAATAACTTATATTACAATACTTCCGCACCAAGGTTAATGATATGGTATGGCAAAAATTATTCAGTGTCTCAGTTGGAAACATATAAATCTGTAAGTGGTCAAGATGCTAATAGTATTTTAGGGCAAAATCCATTATTTGTATCTCCTTCCATTTTTCATTTACAAACAGGTTCGCCTGCTATTAATGCAGGGGTCGATGTTGGGTTAACAAAAGATTTTGAAGGGAATCCAATTATAGGGTTGCCTGATATTGGGGCTTACCAATATGCTTCTGCAAATGCTGTTTTGCCTAATGCACCGGGTTCAGTTGTTGCTTCTGCTGGAAACACAAGTGCAACGATCACTTTTGTAGCCCCTGAAAATAATGGGGGTTCTGCGATTACGGGATACATCGTCACTTCAATACCTTCCGGGGGAACAGATACTAATGCCGGATCAACTTCACTTTCTCATACCATCACCGGATTAACCAATGGCACTTCCTATACATTTACTGTTAAAGCAATTAATTCAGCAGGGACTTCTGTGGCATCGGCTGCTTCAAACCCGGTAATACCCGCTCCCCAAAAAAAAACTGAATACAAATCCATTTGCCAGGGGGAGGACTACCTTGGCTGGAGTGAGCCCGGAGAATACCAACGTACCTTCACCTTGTCAACGGGCGGGGACAGCATCGTTGCCACAATACTTACCGTCAACCCAAGCTACGACGTTTCCGAAGACATTAATATATTGGAAGGAGAGAGTTACCTGGGTTGGTCAACATCAGGAAAATACAAACGAACTCTTACTTCTTTAACCGGATGTGACAGTATTGTTACCACCAATTTAACGGTTACCTTAAATAAATATACCACAGAAAATATTAGTATTTGCGAAGGAAGTTCGTATAATAGTTGGTCAAAACAAGGACAGTACGAACGTATTTTACAGGCTGCATCAGGTGCCGATAGCATCGTTGTTACCAACTTATGGATAACCCCCGTTAAATATTCCGAAGAAGAAGTTTTAATTGTACAAGGCGAATCGTATAACGGATGGTTTGACCCAGGTGAATATCAACGCACCTTACCTGCCGTTTCAGGTTGCGACAGCATTGTAACTACTGTACTGACCGTTGTATTATCAGAACCCACTGTCGAAGACATTTATATCTGTGAAGGCAGTTCCTATCAAAGCTGGACAAAGGAAGGCCAATACGAGCGGACGCTCACAACAGCTTCCGGTGCTGACAGCGTTGTGATAAGCAATTTATGGATCACCCCAATAAACTACACAACGCAAGATGTAACCATAAAAGAAGGTGAATCCTATAAGGGATGGACGAAATCAGGCGTTTACGAAAAACAACTGTCTTCTCAATCCGGATGCGACAGCATCGTAATCATAAACATGACCGTACTAAAGTCAATACGTATAGCAGAAGAAGTAACGATCTGCGAAGGTTCTGCCTATCACAACTGGTCGGAACCCGGCCTGTATCAGCGAAACTTAATAGCTGCTTCGGGAGCTGAC
The DNA here is from genome assembly GCA_964639355.1 of uncultured Ignavibacteriaceae bacterium. Classification (GTDB taxonomy): domain Bacteria; phylum Bacteroidota; class Ignavibacteria; order Ignavibacteriales; family Ignavibacteriaceae; genus JAGXRK01. The sequence goes on along the minus strand of CAZXCP010000036.1, from coordinate 18,830 downwards.
AGCATTGTCACCACAATCCTATCGGTAAACCCCGTTGTTACAACAAATGAGCAAATATCCATTGTTAAAGGCGATTCCTATATGGGCTGGTCGGTAAGCGGCACATACAGCCGTACACTCAGCTCGATAGCCGGGTGCGACAGTATTGTTGTAACTGATTTGAACGTTACGGACCCCACAAAACCAAATCCTGACACTAACGAGATTACACAGTCCATTGAACTCAGAAAAGGCTGGAATCTTGTTTCAGCATTCGTTGCACCGGAAAACCCTGACATGGCAATAGTGAAAAAAGACCTCATTGAACGCAACAGTTTGATTAAAGTTCAGGATGAAAGGGGTAGAACTTTTGAAAAATGGAGTGATCAAATCGGCTGGGTAAATAACATTGGAGACATACAGAACAACGAAGGATACAGCGTTCATGTGCGTAACAATTGCACTCTTGAAATCATCGGTCAACCGGTAAGCCTTCCGTTAAATATTACGCTGAAAAAAGGGTGGAATTTGATTTCCTTTCCGTATTCCAGCAATGTAAACTCAACGGTAGTGATGCAACAATTAATTGATGCCGGAGTCCTGATAAAAGTTCAGGATGAAGTAGGTTATGCCCTTGAATATTGGGGCCGAAGCTTTGGCTGGATGAACCGTCTTGGCCATTTCAAACCTGGAGAAGGCTATCTTGTAAAGGTAAAAAGAGATGCTGTCCTGACTATTGGGGAGGCTTACGAAAAATCCATCGAAATTATAGTCGATGAATTGAAAATCAGCCATTTCACCCTCGGCTACGAAGGCAACGGATTTAACCACATGAATATCAACATTCAAAACATAAAAGAATCCGGGTTACAAGTAGGAGACGAGATTGCTGCCTTTGACAACGAAGTTTGTGTAGGTGCAATAACGCTAAGCGAATCAAATTTCATAAGCAATGTTGCGAGTATAGCTGCTTCGGCATCCGATTCGGGCAATTATAACGGGTTCGTAAACGGACACCCCATCGAACTTCGCCTGTGGAACTCAGCCATGGACGCAGAGCATCCACTTACGGCAGAGCTAATTGAAGGAGAAATGACTTTCAGCCAAAAGGCCAGCGTGTTCATTACCTTATCAGAACAAGTTGCAACCGGGACCGGGATCGATCAATACAAAAAGCTTGAAATTGAAATGTTCCCTAATCCTGCAACGGAGAAAGTAACTATCCGTTTTTCTCAGATGCCACTGGAAAGAACACAACTATTTGTTTTTGATTTGACCGGCAAAGAACTTATCAGCCGCGAAGTACAATCAATAGAGGAAATTTTGAACATCCAAAATTTAAGATCTGGTTTGTATATCGTGAAAACAATAGTTGGCAACACTATTGCAATTGAAAAGTTAATCGTTCAATAGCTACACAATTTTTCTTTTCATGATGACTTTACAAGGATTTCCAACAGCGATACAATTTGCAGGAATATCGTTGAAAACGACGCTTCCTGCTCCAATTACTGTATTTTCACCAATCCTTACCCCTTTTAAAATTATACATTGAAGGCCAATAAATACATTGTCTTCAATAATTACTGGTCTGGATGGAATAATATTTAGTTCTCTTTTTGCGGGACTGGAATGGTGAAAATCATTGTCAATAATTGTACTCCCTGCCCCTATAAGTACATTGTTTCCTATTGTAATTTTTGATCTTGCAGCTATTTTAAGTCCTGATGCACCGGAATTATTTCCAAATATAATTTCCGCATTTTCTGCCAATGTTACAAATGCACTAGGTTGTTGCAGCCCAACTAATACTGATTTTTTTGCAGAATTAAATGTACACCCGCTGCCAAAAATAATTGATGAATTTGGATGCCTGTGAATAATTGGAAATCCATCGAAAGTTATGTTTTTGCCAAGTTTCACCCCTTTTGTGTAACATATAATGTGAATTATCTGATTATAAAGAGCTACACTAATATTTTTTCTGAATAAATAAAGTGCGTGAAAGAGGATTCCAGAACAATCAAATGATCCAGATCTTATTCTTTTTATTAATTTTTGATACATCTTATTGATGTTTTTAGATTTGATATAGTTTTTAATTATTCATCTTCTTTGCTTATAAAAATATACCTGTTTTAGGTTCAAATAAACCATTCACAAATTAATACTAAAGTAGATTTCTTTAATTCAATTCGGAAAATGTATTGGGGTTTTTTTAATGTCAAATCAAAAAATCGTTTCAAACGTGTTTTAGTTTAATGGGATTGTTTGACGTTGAATCTTTCTTTCAACACAATCCATATGAATTTTGTATTACCAACCAGATAACGATACCACATTCTTCGTGGTTCCTGGATAAAACGATAAAACCATTCCAGTCCAACATTTTGCATCCATACCGGAGCTCTTTTTGTAACTCCGGCAATGACATCAAATGTGCCTCCAACACCCATCGTAAAGTTTACATTTGAAAGTACATCACGGTACTCATACAAAAAAATTTCTTTTTTCGGAGACGTAATGGCAACAAAAAGTAATTGGGCGCCACTTTCCGCAATCTGTTTAGCTATTTCTGGTTCTTCTTCTATCCTAAAATAACCATTGCGATATCCAGCAATAATTAAAGGGCCATATTTTTCTGAATATATTTCAACTACTTTTTTAACCACATCTTCTTTTGCCCCAAAGAAAAAACATTTGTAGCCCTTCTCGTATCCTAAATGAACAAGTTGTTGCATCAAGTCAATACCAGCAACCCTTTCTGGTAAATTTTCACCCAGAAAACGTGCGGCCCAAACAATACTTTGACCATCGGCATTAATAACATCACAGGAAACCACATTCTCGAACAATTTTTTATCTTTTTGCATGGCAACAACCTTTCCTGCATTTATTACAACATGGTTGATCTTTTTATTTTGACTGATTGTTTCGTCAACCAGAGAAACTGTTTCTGACATGGTAATAGCGTCAACAGGAATGCCTAAAAAATCAATTTTCATATGATTAAAATTGTTTGTTTTCAAAGGTATCATATGTAACTCGTCCCGAGTGCTCGGGTCTCGTTTCATATCCTAAATTGTTTTAGATCCATTCATCTCCACCAATTTTGCAACAATTCGTTCAGCGGTGTGCCCATCCCACAATTCAGGTCTTGAGGGATGTCTGTTCAGTTCAAGTGTGTGAAAATATTCTTTTCGTATTCTTTCAATATTATTCCCAACAAGGACACTGGCTCCGCCATGTTCGCGCAATGTAATTGGTCTTTCTGTGTTCCAGCGTAAAGTAAGACAAGGGGTTCCCAATACACAGCATTCTTCCTGAAGACCACCCGAATCAGTTAACATGAGTTTTGCTCCCATATTTAATCGTAGCATTTCATGATATCCCAATGGCTCTAAAAGAATAAGTGAGGGATGATTTTTTACTTTATCCCACAAGTCAAGAAATAGTAATTGTTTTCGCGTTCGAGGGTGAATTGGCCATATTAGTATATGATTCTTCGTAACTTCATTTGTCAGAAAATTTATGATTGGGACGAATATTTTTTCTGAATCAACATTCGATGGTCGATGAAGGGTCATTAAGGCAAATTCTCCGTCATTTGGTATTATAGGTGGAGAAATGGCTTCAGGTATCAGATTACTTCGTATAATTTTTTCAATAGCCAGCTTTTCAGCCTTTCCCTTGTTCGCTTCAAAAGTATCTATCATGATGTTTCCGACAAGATGTATTTTCGCTTCCGGGGTTCCTTCTTTTCTTAGGTTCTCCGATGACATTGTATCCGGAGTAAGCAAAAGATCGGATAGTCTGTCAGTAACTAGGCGGTTTATCTCCTCTGGCATTGTCAAATCTCCTGAACGAAGGCCCGCTTCAATATGACATACCTTTAAATTAAGTCTTTTTGCAATTACAGAGCATGACAATGTTGCATTCACATCACCTACAACTACCACCCAGTCTGGTTTATGTTCAATTAATACCTTTTCAAATGCAATCATTGTGTAACCCAGTTGCTCCGCATCGCTGCCAGAGCCTATCTCAAGATTTATGTCTGGGTTTGGAATACCGAGATCCTTAAAAAATGCCTCTGACATCCGAATATCATAGTGTTGGCCGGTATGTACTAAAATATGCTCAATGGTAACCTGCTTAACCAAATTATACGTTTCTATTGCCTTAATAAAAGGGGCAATTTTCATAAAATTTGGGCGAGCTCCTACAACCGATAAAATCTTCATAGCTTTATTTAAGTTTAATAAATGTATGTGCAATTATATTTAAGTGTTTGTTAATGAAATTATTACTCGAAGCATAAACCTGAACTAGTGATTGTCGGTCTGTAATAAATATTCACTCAAAGCATAAAACATCCATGCCTGCGCCCAACGCATATAAGGAATTCTGGAAGAAAAATATTTATTTGCCTGATAATAGAAATACCCCTTATCCGATTGCATATTTTCAATTGTCCACGAAATAACTTTTTCTGCAAGATTTCTGTATTCCTGAAACTTTTCAAGTTTTAATAATGTAATTATCAATTGAGCGGGTGCATGAATATCTATAGGGTAAATAGAATTATTGTAATATTTGGATATTCCTTCGGGGGTAAAAAATGTTTTAATGTAATAGTCAAAGCCTTTAGTTAAATGCTCTTCAAAGTTGTTGTCACCTGAATACTTCATGTAATCGGAGATACATTCCAGATTGTATCCTGTATGGAAGTTATCAATCCATTGATGGAAGTCTAATGTTCCATAATACCAGGAACCATCATTTTTCTGGTAATCGCAACAATATATTATCGATTTTCTTGCAAGTTCCAACAATTCATTCTCATGAGTAAAACTATAAACCTTGGATAACAGCCTACTGCCAAGTAAAGAAGCGTTAAAAACAACGGTTTTATCTAATGGGGAATAGGAAAATGCGAAATTCTCTTTTTCATCATAAGTACGGTTCAGATCTTTAATAATAAAATCACAGGCACTTCGAGCCATATTAAGCAAATTTTCTTCTCCGATAATTTCATAAGCATCCATTAAAGCACTGGCAATAAAAGTTGTTGCTACTACCGTTGGTGTGTTTTTAGGTTGAAAAAAAGCACGTGCCTGCCAATCAAAATTGTAACCCCAGCATGCTCCGCTGTAATTCTTATTAACTGAAGTTGCAATTTTCTCTGTAAAGAAATTAATCATATATAGATATTCCTTTTGAGGTTTCTGTTTATAAAGGTTGCAGTATCCTGACAGGAACAATCCTAAGGCTTTGGGATTGTAATCTTTCTTAACTCCGCCAATTGACCTTAGGTTAAAAGGGGATCGCTTGAACAGCTGTATCCATGCCAATCTGGCAATTCGATTTTTTGATATAAAAGGTATAGCCTGAAAAACAGTACTATTTAATCCATCATATGGATCATAACCTTTAAAGTCTTCTGATCGGCAATATTCTTCTAACTTCTTAAATCTTTCTTCGATCAGTTTCTCTTTCATTCCGATTATATTTTAACCAACAACCGTGTTTTTAATGATTCCAATACAGCAAAACTAGCTTTCGTAACAGCAATTATCTCTTCAAATAATATTGGAGATGGTGTACCATTTAGCATTGAATAAATAAAATCATTCACCATTTTCGCCTGGCCTTTATCCTGATTAAATAATTTTTTCTTAAACTTCTTCTTACCAAAGATTTTTAATTCTTTGAAATTGTCAAGAATACCAGCCGATCCGGCATTAAAAATTTCGATGTATTCCTTGGATAAGGATTTTGGTCCGTTGGCATAATAAGAAACAACTCCTATGGAGCCATTGGCGAATGTGAGTTGAATACTTAATGTATCATTATTGTTTTCCGCATCGGGTAAAGCGTTGGCGAAAACTCCTATTGGTAAACTTCCATTCATCCAGGTGAGATAATCTATAAAATGACAAACTTCACCAATTATTCGGCCGCCACCAAGTTCCATATCTTGAATCCAGGAGTCATTTGGAATATTACCGGCATTGATCCGATAATTCATAGACATTGGGCCTTTCCCCATTTTTTCCTTCAACTGAATAGAAAGCTGACTAAAACGACGATTGAATCCGACCAACAAATGTTGTTTCCCGTTATACTCATTAGTAATTTGTGTTAATTCATCAGGGGTAAGACATATCGGTTTTTCAACAAAAACATTTTTATTATTCTTTAATGATCTTAAAACATATTCCGCATGAGAATCGTGGCGAGTCGCTATAAATATGGTATTAATTTCATCATTTTGTAAAATGTCTTTTTCATCCGATGTACAAAAGTCAAACCCAAATCTTTCAGCGACGCGCTTTGATGTTGCGCCAGTATTAGTAAGGATACCTTTTCGGGTAACCAAGTCGTTTTTGGGAAGATTTGGCAACAGATTTCCTTGAGCATAACTTCCTGCACCTACAAAAGCGATGTTAACTTTGGAAATTGGAGAAGTTCTGTTCGTGACGATTTTCTGATGTAATTTCTGATCTTTTACAATATCGTACTTTAGTATAATTCCCAAGTATGGTTCTGATTTACTCAGAATCATATCATAGGCTTCAGGGGATTTGTTGAAGTCTATTACATGAGTTGTTAAATAGTCAATGTTAATGCTACCACTATAAATTAATTCTTGAAAGGCTTGCATATTTCGTTTTTCGGTCCAGCGTACATAGGCAACCGGATAATCAATCCCTTTTTCTTCATAATTAAAATCGTAACGACCAGGCCCATAGGAACATGACATTTTTAGCTCCAATTCTTTGCGATACCAATATGGATCACGTTCAAACCCAGTTGGAACAGCCCCTAATATAATTACCTTGCCTTTTTTTCTGGCAATAGCACCAGAAAAATTAACCGGATCGAGACTATCCGTGGCAGCAGCAATGATAACTGCATCAACACCAATCCCATTTGTAAATTGAAGAACTTGGTCTTCAATACCTACGGAATTTCTTTCAAGAGCCAAATCAGTACAATTTAATTTCGCGGATTCTACAGCCGAACGATTAACATCAATCCCTACAACTTTCACTCCTGAAGCCTTTAACATAAGGCAAGTCAATTGTCCGAGTAAGCCTAATCCAATTACGGCACAGGTCTCCCCAAGTCTTAAATCTGCTTGCCGGATACCTTGCATAGCAATAGCTCCTAAGGTATTATATGCCGCATTTTTTAAATTAGCCTTTTTATTTAGTTTCACTATTAAGTTAACAGGAACTGAAATTATCTCAGCATGAACCGCATAACCAACTCCCGCACAAGCGACCCAGTCTCCTTTTGAAAATTCAGCAACTCCTTCTCCGACCTCAAGGATTTCACCCGCACTCGAATAACCCAGAGGAGAATATGCCTCTAACTTCTTAGAAACTGCTCTATAAGTTTGTATCGGACCTTGTTGAATTAATATATCAATTACCTGTTTAACTTGCTTTGGTCTTTCTTTAGCTTTACCAATCAAACTTTTACGGGCAGCCTTTACTGTAGAGCTCTCAGTTCCCGCACTTATTAGTGAATAATGGTTTTTAACTAATACCATACCTTTTCCTAATTGCGGAGCAGGTACTTCCTGGACTTTCATTTCCCCATTATTTAGTTTTTGGGTTAGTTGTTGCATATTGGATGATTATTTTGTGTTTCTTTAATTCGCAAAATTAATTCGACTGCTTTTTATCGAATCTTACTTTGTTTAAATGTTCGATTAATTAATCATGCCAAAGGCATAACCACTTCTTCGACATATAGTTGACCGGTTTTAAAGTTTGGATGAGTTTTTTCATATTTTAAATTACATGGTTATCAAGTTCATTTATCTAAATATTCTCTGCACCATAATTCAAGAGTTAATAATTGATAAATTTGGTAAGCTTTATCTTCCTCGCCACTTCGGTCGCTTTCTATCATCTTTTTCACAAAAGAATAATTTAGGAATCCCCTTTTGTTGATATTTTCCTCAGAAAGCAATTCATCAACCATGCTTTTTAATTCATTTGCGATCCATGATCGAATTGGTGCGCCAAAAGAAGCTTTTTTTCTATATATGATCTCTTTGGGTAGATATTTTTCAGCAGTTTTTTTCAAAATGTACTTTGACACTCCTCCTTTAATCTTCAGATGACCCGGTATCTGCATGGCCTTTGTCACTAACAGCTTGTCTATAAACGGTACTCTCACTTCAACTGATGCTGCCATTGATGCTCGATCGGTGTAGGTTAAATTCAAACCTAACATAAACATTTGCGTATCTGTGTTGCATATCTGGTTGACTAAATCATCTTTATATTTTGATTTAAATAAAGATTTATGTTCATCTAAAACTAATTCAATAGCAGGTTTGTAATCAACTCTCAAAAGGTCTTTAAGTTCCTTGGTGCTATAATAGGAGTAACTTCTCATGTACGCTTCATCGGTCGGGAGTGTGGCAAAACTTATAAACCGCTTAGCCCATCGACTAATTTTGAAGCCCTTATCAAATATTTTTACAGGCAGTATATTTACTATTACAGAAGTTATGTCTTTTACAAATTTGGGGAGTTTATTATATCTAACTGCTAAAAGTGTTGCTTTCTGTCTCCTATAGCCAAAATATATTTCATCAGCCCCCATTCCAGACAGAAGTACTTTTACCCCTTTTTGTCTGGCTGCTTTGCAGATAAGATAAGTATTTATTGCCGCTGGATCGCCAATAGGCTCGTCCAAAGTGTGAACAATTTGTGGAAGTTCATTTAATATATCTGGGCTTATTTGGATTACGTTATGGTCAAATTGGAAAGTGTCTGCAACAATTTTTGCGTATTTTTCATCATCGGGCATTTGTTCGATCTTCTTATCTTTCATCAATGTAGATATAGTATAAGTGGATAGTCGATCATTTTTCTTTTTTGCCAACACCGCAATGAGGGAAGAATCAAGTCCACCACTTAAAAAGCTACTTACGGGCACATCAGCTACCATGTGACGCATCACAGATTTTTCGATCGTATTTGATAGCTCATCAACGGTATTCTGTTCATTATCAATTGATTTTAATTTATCATCCAGCTCCCAATACCTGTTTAATTTAATGCCTTCATCTTTATTATACGTTAGGTAATGGGCTGGAGGCAGTTTGTGACAATCGTTAAACATCGTTTCATTTCCTGATACCCATAGATAATTTAAGCTGCTAACTAATGATTTTGGATTAATAGTTTTATTAAATTCTGGGATTCTTACAAGAGTCTTAAGTTCTGAGCTAAAAGCAAATGCTCCATCAATTTGTGTATAGAATAAGGGTTTTATTCCAAAATGATCGCGAGCTATAAAAAGCTTAGAATTTTGCTTATTATAAATAGCAAATGCAAACATTCCAATAAAGAAATCAAGACATTGTATTCCAAAATGTTTGTACATCTCAACTACTACCTCTGTATCGGAAGAAGTGGAAAAAACAACTTGTTTTTCATTTTTTAATTTTTCCTGGAGTTCTTTGTAATTGTAAATTTCCCCATTAAATACAATTACAAAATCACCTTTATGGAAGGGCTGATTTGCAGCGGCACTTAGGTCAATTATAGAAAGTCGTTGATGTGCTAAAGCTATGTAATCATCATTCCACACCGATTGATAATCAGGCCCTCTATGTTGCTGAATTTTATTAGCATTTTCAGCAAGTTCAATATTATTTAAGAAACCTATAAAACCTGCTATTCCACACATATATGATTGTTATAATAAATATTTAAGCCAACACCAAAAAACTTAAGAACTACTTTGTTGAGATAAAAATGCCAATATCTGCCTATGCTTGAAACTTTATTTGTTCTTTTATCAAATAAATCATTTAAACGGATAGGAAAAGATCCCTCCGATTCTAATCCATTATGCACTCTTGAGATGTTATATTTTCTAATATCTGCCACTACTCGAACACCAGGATAACATTCTTGTAAAGCGATATAGCTTGCAAACTGCAACATCTGATTTCCAAGACCTCCATTAAATCTGACTAAAATCATTGAATTTGTAAGATTTCCGTAAGAGTGAGTCCTTTTGTTATTGGATATGGAATAAAAAGCTGAACAGTATGTTAATGCTTTTATAGGTTAATTCACCTTTCTGTCAAATGTATCACTTCCAACACTATATTGATATTTTTTACAATTACTTCTGTAAAGCTTTATATGCTCTTCCATTTCCACCTTACTATTAAATCTATTTCCAATTTTTTTTGCAGGAACACCCGCATAAATAGAGTAAGGCTCAACTTCTTTGGTAACAACAGAACCGGCAGCAATGATACTTCCATCGCCAACCTTAACACCACTTAAAATTATCGATCCATATCCTACCCATACATCATCTCCTATTTCAACCTTTAAAGAAAGTCCTTTCCAGTTATAATCGGCATCTCTAATATGAGAAGTAAATCGCACAGGAATACCAATCTGCTGGTAGTTATGATCATACCTTCCTAATAGAGCAACTCGATTGGCAAACATAACATTTGAACCTATTTTCGTATCACATTCGATTTGTGAACCTCTACCAATATAAACATTATCACCTATCGCCAAGTTACAATTATTCAACAATCTAACTCCTGCGCCTGCATGAAAATTTCTTCCTATTTGATGTTTTCTCCAAACAGTAACAATAAGAAGAAAATTTCTTAATTTCTTTAATAACTTAAACATGATAATACTCCATTTTTAAACTTTTCAACCATATTTTCAACAGTATATTTTTTTGCAGACAATTTACAACCTTCAATTAATTTAATATAACTTTCAGTTTTTAATACTTCGATTACCGAATTGGAATAATCATCCAAATTATTATTAGTTATTATACCATTAATTCCACTCTTCAGATAGTCAATCTCAGGACTATGGAATAAAAAGTTTGTGGTTATAATTGGTGTTTCCATCGCAAATGAATCCAGAATCCCCAGTCCTACAAGACCGGGCATTAATTGAATTGAAGCAATTTTAAAATACGGAATGCGATCTTTACCAAACTTTGGTCCGACATAATGCATCCAGCAATTAGTTTTCGAAGCTTCTTGTACTTTATAGGAATCAATTCCTGAACCAATGAATATCATATTAAATTCTGGGATTTCTTTCTTAACTCGTACACAGGTTTCCAAAATAAAATCAAGTTTTTTTTCAGGGTACATTGCACCACAATAGATTCCTGTTTTGCTATTATCAATCCTAAGTTGATCTTTCAAATCATTTACATCACTGTCCTTAATATCATAATAATAATCTCTTAGACCAAGTGTATCGATGGCATTCTGGACAACTGTAATTTTATTTTCCGGGTAATTTTTATTCAATAGAATTTTTTTTGTCGCTTCTGTATAACCAAACCACCAATCACATTTGTTCATAAAAAGAGATTTAAATCTATTACGATAGCTTCCAATATCCTCCTGTAAATTTCTCCCATGGCCCCAAAATGCCAATTTGTATTTAGAGAAATGTCTGGCAATCATTAAATAATAATTTATGATTAGTTTGTTTGCATTCTCCACAATCACCAAATCTTTACCTTTCAGGTATTTTAAACAAGGTTGCCAGAGAACTTCAGTTTTTCCGATCTTTATTCTTTTATTTGGAATATATTTTGCCCATTCGATGTCGACTTCTCTTCCCAGAGCAACAATATCTTTGCTTTTTCCATAGATTAAATCCAGTTCTATTTTATGTTTAGCAAGCTCAATTTTCAACAGGTTAAAGAAATCCTCCCTATATTGAGGAAGAAACTTATATAGAATTAATATTTTCTTCATATATTATATTTTTTACACTTCTAACTCATCTTTTTTTACTTGAATACCAAGGGGCCTTAGCCTCTATTAAATTTGTCCCAAATAAAAGGGAATAAGGTCTTAAGCCAAAGCATAATAAAATAGTAAGGAAGTTGATATCTGAAATTGTTCTTTAAATAATAAAATTGTTCTTTGTAAGATAGCCCAAGAGGGCTATACAAATATTTTATTCGATTTTTAAAAGAAGTGCCTGATATCCAACCTTTTTTATACTCTTTTTCACAAATACCTCCAAATTCAGGGCAAACTAAAACCGGAATTCCTTGCCTCGAAGCTGCAAGAGAGTAATCAAAGTCTGCAAATCGATGTATATATATTGGATTAATAATGCCAATTTTTTTCACTACTTCCATGGTTACCATTAAAATATTACCGTTAGCCATTGAACAAGGTATTGGGACGTCAGACGGATTAATTATGGTAGATTTCACTTTTAATCCTTTATGCTTAATTATTAATCCACCGTATGAAATTTTTGAATTATTTAAATCTCTAGTAGAACTAACGTAAACCCCTTGTTGATTAAAATTTTTTAAGCAGTAATTATGAGTTTTGAGAAGATTAAATAAAAAATCTTCTTTAAAAATGACATCGTCATTTATGAGTAAAAACGAGTCATAATTGGGATGTGCAACTAGTGCCGTTTCCCATGCAAGCCTCATTCCCCCTGCCCAATATAAATTACCTGACCCTCTAATTATATTTATCTTTGAATAATTTTTCGCGACTTCTTCAGAAGTGCCATCAGTAGAGCCATCATCAACTAAATATATATCAAACTTGGTCTCACTATTAAATTTATCAATTGCTTTGTGCAGAGATTTTAAACAATTAATTGTTTTTACTTTTCTATTATGACAAGTAAGTAAAACAGCGATTTCTTTCATCTTTTATTTTTATGGATTGCTGAATTTTGGCGATTATAGCTTTCTAATAAATTTTGCAGGATTTCCTCCCCATATCTCATTATCCGGAATTGTTTTTGTCACTACTGAACCAGCACCAATTATAGAATTTTCACCAATATGAACTCCTTTTAAAATGGTTGAATGCGCCCCTATGAATACATTGTTCCCAATAATCACATCCTTTTTATTCGTATGGTATTTTTCAAATGCCGATACTTTCCTTAAAGTTGGATCTAAGGGGTGAAAGTCAGTATCATAAATAACCACATTTCCTCCAATTTTTACATCGTCGCCAATTTTTATGTGTTTATCACAAATTATAGCAGTTGCACTTATGCCTACATTATTGCCAATTTCTAACTTCGCACTTTTTCCAACATAAAATATGCACTGTTGCTGGCGACCAATTTTGTTGTATCTTTTCCCATTATTCATCACGAAGTTCTTTCCTAAAATAAAAGATCCATCTATAGAAACATCCACAATTGGTATTCCTCTCGACGTGAAGCCACTATTAATAATAACACCATTCAGTTTCATTAAGATATATGCCATCATTTGTCCAAGTAACCGGCACAAAAAACTGTTAATTCTTTTGCATCCTTTATATAATATTATTAGTATTCTCATTATTGTATTTGAAATTAATATAACGATATTTTCTCAAACTCTTTTTATATAATAATCCTGTTCCAACATATCCTGACAGGATGCCAATAAAAAGACAAAAAATTAGAAACAGATAATATAATCCCTCCATAACTGGTTCAACAAAGAATACAGCCATAAATCCAATAAACAACACTAATATTGTGGTGTTAAAATACAGATGTCGTGGTGCTGTTTTTAATGTTTTTGTTACCAAATTAACACACAATATTGTAAATAATGATAAAAAAATAAATGGTATAATTCCAGCAATACGATCAACATCAAGCCATAGGTTATGGGAGAATTCTGAAATGTCAGACGACATTTCCCAGCCAAAGGGTTGTGTAGTTAAATTATTCAAAGATGCTAACCATAATTCAGTACGTCCATTTGCTCCCATTAATTCTTCTTGGTCATTATTTCTTTGTTCAAGAATATTCAAATAAGCGGCATCCGCAGAAATACTATAGTATATCACAATCAATGGTATTGCAATTGCTAATAATAAGCGAATATTTTTGATAAATGGTTGTTTTAGCGTCAAATAAGATATAGTCACTAATAAAGATATTAGTGCAATACCTAACTGAGTTCTGCTGGCTACCCTAAGAACGCACAATAAGGAAATAATAAAAGCGCCTAAAGAAATAAATTTAATTCTATTTTCAATTTTTATTCCACTTTGTACAAAGACGGTGCCAATTGCAGCCATAGTCATTGTAAAATAAGCACCAAGCAATGGTCCGCCCGACTCAACATCCCTTGTTAAAAGTGTTAAATTCCTTTCACCTACAAATCCATTTTCAATGATTTGATGTATGATTGATATGGCAGGGATGAAAGAATAACCTAAAGATAAAAATAGAAACAAAAAGTAATAGACTTTATATGAACGATATTTCATCGAAAAGTATTTGCCAAGTGCATAAAAGGATATCGGAGAAATAGCATAGATCAAAAAACGCGAACTGTGGTCTTCAGTGTTTAATAAATAGATTACTGAATATGAAATTGAGAAAAAAATCAATAAAATTCCTAATTGATCAAAACTATTTATTAAAGAAGGACCCTTTATAGTGACGAAGTAAAATGCAAGGATAAAACACATGTAATATCCTTTTTGCTGTAGATCAATAAATAATATTAAAAGTAAAAACAACAACAAAAATTCTTTTTTAATAAATAATTGTATATCTCTCATTATTAACATAGTTAAAATTAACAAAGACTACTTGTTGACATAGTGCTATATGGATCTTTCGATAGCAAAATAATAGATTGAAAATTCTATTCATCGACAAATTCTTTTGTATTATTCGCTCTGCTGCAAGGTCCTGAATCAATTGTACAAACCTGCCCTTCAAGAATTGATTTTGCTAATTTCAAGAAATTGGATGTTGCTCTTTCGGGACTCCATTCATTCCGCATAGTGTAATATGCATTTATTCCTAATCCATTTCTAAAAGTTGTATTATTAATCAATTTTTCCGTATGACGTAAAATACTCGGCAAACTACCGGATTTATAAATTAAACCGTTTTTTTGATGATCTATCAGGAATGGAACTGCTCCAATTGCATGAGATGCTACTACTGCGCATCCGTTGCTCATCGCTTCGTTCAGAACTGCACCCCAGCCTTCTCTTCTATTGCTCGTGAATAGAAAAATATTCGCTTTTTTCATGTAGTTATGAACTTCCGAATTCGGCATGCTTGGTAAAATATCGATACAATCCTGCAGGTTCATTTTTATAATTAATTTTTTTATAGGATCCTGCATTTCACCTGTTCCAATCATATTTAAATGAAAACTATAACCTTTCTTTTTAAGTTCATTGCACAATTGCACAGCTAATTCAGGATGTTTTAAAGGGATAAATCGTGCAGTCCATAATAATTCAATCCTTTCGACAGGTTTCTGTGAAATGATTTGTTTAATATCGATTTCTTTGACTTCGGTGAAATAACCCCATTTAAACTTTCTCTTAGGATAAGCAAATATTAGATTTAAATCATTCGCCATATATGCGCTTGCACAAAGCATATAAAGATTTTTTCTTCGATATAGCGTATGACGAAGCAATAACCTTCTAAGATAACGTGGATCTAACAATTGTCCGATCCAAATTTTCAATAATCTCTCTGAATACCAGAAGGTGTGCTTATTTTTCTTCATTCTCTCATGAATGAAAATAGCAGGAGCTGCACCTATAATAACAATATCTGAATCAATCCCAAGTTGAATTGCTTTATTAAAACTTTCATTATCAATGTACGATTTAAGATTATAAATATAGTCAGTGCAATCAGGGTACCCATTTTGAAGAAATGATTGTGGCATTATTTCGGTAGAAACAAAAGTGAAGTCATCGCCTAATTTTGAGTACATGTTATCACAGAAAGGAGATTGATGATGACTAAGAAAATTTGAGAAAAAAGTAACTTTCATTGTCAATATTTTTTGCTAAGAAGAATAAAATTCATTTATGTGTAAAAGGAATATTTTCAAGTAAGCCGTAATCTTGCCACGATTTTTCACTAATAGGGAATATACCAACCCTCCCTTTTCTTTTTTTGATTTCTACAATTAAATCAGTTATATGAAAAAACTCATCCTTCGGAATTAGAGATAACATTTCGGGTTCCAGCACATAAACCCCGGAGTTTATCTTAAATATAATTTCAGGTTTTTCTGAAAGGGAGGTGAGAATTCCATCAATTCCCGACTCAATGGTCCCATAAGGTATCTGATAGTGTTTTAAAGCTGCAACCAGGGTAATGTCATTTTTGTTTTCCTTATGGTATTTATAAACCGCTCCAAGATCTTGTTTGATAATTATATCGCAGTTTGAAACAAAAAATGTTGTGGAAATTTTTTCTGAAAGCAAATACAGACTTCCGGCAGTACCAAGGGGTTTATCTTCATGGATGTATTGAATTCGATAAGAAGGATTATCCAAGTTTTGCAGGTAATTCTGAATCATTTCGGCTTTGTAATTCACAGAAATATGAAATTCATTACATCCCGCCATAACAAATTGATCCATTATGTCTTCAATAATGGTTTTGTCAAAGATCGGGATAAGGGGCTTTGGTAGAATATTGGTAAGGGGTTTGAGTCTTGTGCCTTCACCTCCGGCCATAATCACAACAGGTATGTTTATCTTCTGCTGCATTTTGTATTTAGACCCAACAATATCTTCCCAAAAAATCACATCCACCAAATTGTTTTTTTTATCAATAATAGGCATACATTCAATCCGACTTTCAATCATTTCTGCTTTGACCTTATCAATATCATCATCCTCAAATGTAACCCGGATATCATCTCTGATAATTTTGATTATCTGGGTTTCCAGTGACAAGTTTTTAATGATTGCCCGTTGTATATCACCAATGCTGAGAAGACCAATAAATTTTCCATCCCTGACAATGATTAAGAGCTTACGTTCTAAAAAATCCATTTTCTTGAGCGCGAATAAAATTGTTTCATTCCCCAATAATGTAATTTTCTCAATCTTTTGTAATATAGTTGGAATCATTTGATCAATAATTTAACCGTTTTAATTAAGATAGATAATCTTGTTTTATAAGTCAGAATGCATAAGTAATGCCTTTCCCAGCGTTAATTTAATAAATTCAATATTTTCAAATGATAATTTTGAAAACATGGGCAAGGTTATCAAATTGTCTGCAATATATTCTGTTTTTGGTAGCTCGCAGGCAAATTCAGAATATATAGAAAACCTATGAACAGCAGGATAATGAGCACTAGTTTGAATTCCATTTTCAGCCAGGTATTCCCTGACTTTATTTCTTTTCAAAGAATTTGAATTTTTAAGTACAATCGGGAAAATATAGTTGGAAGTGAAAAAATGATAATCTTTAAAAGGAATAATTATATCACTAATATCACCGAGGCACTTCACATAATAGTCTCGTAATTCTGCTCTTCTTATAAGATCATTTTTTAGCTTATCAAGTTGAACAATGCCAATAGATGCTCTGATATCATCCATTCTGTAATTGTATCCTAGTTCAATCACATCATATTCTGTTGAGTGCCCTTTTGCTCTTTCATAGGATAACGATGTCATCCCATGCGATCTGAGAATCTTTGCTTTTTCAAATAATTCAGGGTTATTGGTAATAAGCATTCCACCTTCGCCTGTACTAATATTTTTGTTTGAAAAAAAACTAAAACAGCCAATATCTCCGAAAGTCCCCAGTTTTTTTCCGTTATATTCGGCAAGAGGCGCATGACAAGCATCTTCAATAACTTTTAGGTTGTGCTTTTCGGCAACAGCCATTATTTTATTCATATTGCATCCAAACCCACCATAATGCATCAGAAGTATTGCTTTTGTTTTTTTGTTTATTTTTCTTTCAATATCTTCCGGATCAATGGTCAAATTATCATAACTTACAATATCGGAGAATACTGGTATGGCATTTAAATAACGTATCGCATTGGCAGTGGCCACAAATGTCAAGGAAGGACAAATAATCTCGTCTCCAGGTTTTATGCCAGTTAATAACAACGCCAAATGGAGTGAAACAGTGCAATTGGCGAGTGCCACTGCATGGTTGACCTGAAGCATTTCAGCAAATTTTCTTTCGAATGTTGCTGTCATCGGCCCGGTTGATATCCATTTTGATCGCAATGTTTCTATTACTGCATCTTCTTCAGCTTTGTCAAAATTCAAATCAAATAAAGGTATTTTATGTTCCATTACACTTTTCTATTATTTCGTTTGTACTTTAATACACCTATGATGTTATTTATTCATTAATCTCATAATTACCATAATTCATTTTTCTGATTTCTGTGTCACTAAATAAATTCATAAATAATACGTTAAATTATGGCTAAATCCTCAGTATGCCCAGCATCCCATTATCCTCAGTTCCATGACGCCACGGGCACAGTAACCTTTTTCGTAAAGCTGCTTTGCCCTGATGTTGGTTAAATTGGTAAAGATATAACGTATGTTGTTGCCCTTGGGCGATACTTCTACTTTTACCGTTGCTTTTTGGGGTGCCCCCAGCTCCCGGCCTGGTACATGAAACTGTGGCACCGTTTCACGGACTTACCATATTGCTTGGACTCCCGCTCCGCGCTTTCAATGGTAAGACTGGCCATCCTGTGGAGTTTTTTGTTGCCCGGAAGCCCGGTGATGTAACCTGTCAGGGGCTGTTCGGGGCACCACTTCATAAAATCCCTTGAGGCAAAATGGCTGTCGCCCCTGACGATAATCATCGTGCCTGCCTACGTCAGGCAGGCACAGGCTTTAAAAACCATGTCACCGCGCAAACCGTTGCAGTCTTCGTACCCTGCCGCAATCCGGAAAACACGCCGGGCCACCAGTTCTTTTATTGTATGGCCGATGTACCGCTAGTCCCTTGCATCGCTTATACAGGGGCTTAACCCGTCTATCAGGCCAATCTGGTTTT
>CAZXCP010000035.1:0-24598 GCA_964639355.1 uncultured Ignavibacteriaceae bacterium | reverse complement strand
GGATGGGATCCCGGAATTGATTCGGTTATTCGCGGATGGTTTTTAGCAATGACTCCAAGAGGAATCACACATACAAACTATGGTCCCGGTATGTCGATGGGTCATACAGTTGTCGTCAAAGAATTGCCCGGTGTTAAGAATGCACTTTCAATTACAGTTCCTGCGGGAATGGGTATCCATAGAAGAATGGTTTATGTGGAACTTAAACCCGGAGCGAACTTTGCTGAAGTTGAGCAGGCAATCAAAACAGATCCATATTTCATTAAAGACAGAACTTATGTGTTTGAAGTTAATAAGGTTGAAGATCTTATCGATGTGGGACACGGAGTACAGATGGAACGAAAAGGTGTATCGGGAGCAACCCATAATCAGCAATTAAAATTTGAGTTGAAAATCAATAATCCCGCACTCACTGCACAGGTGATGGTTTCAGCAGCAAGGGCAACACTCAAACAAAGACCCGGCTGTTATACCATGATTGAAGTTCCGGTTATTGATTTCCTTTATGGTGAACTTGAAGATTTTGTATCAAGTCTTGTTTAAGTAAAAGGTGTAATTATGTCAGATCCATACGAAAGAAAACTTGTCAATCACGATTTCTATAACAGCAAACTTGATATCACCGGTAAGTTCGTTGTTGTGCTTGATGGTAAACTTGACAGCAGGGGCTTGAATTTAATCCAGCCAATATCAAGAGCATTCTCGCAACATACCATTATTGAGCTTATCGGTACAGATGAACAGGATGCAAAACCGGGAAGTACTGTTAACAATATCTGTTATATAGGATTTGTTGAATTACTTAACAGCGGTGTGCTTCTTACAGGCGATAAAATTTTCTGGAATGATACGGAAATTGGTTCAATAGCCGGTTATGATGATACACATATGCCGAATCATCAAAATACAATTGTGCTAATGAAGGAAAGAGTATCCGGGAAAGATCTGGGAATAAAAAGAGGAGATAAACTTCTCATCAAAGGTTTTGAAAAATAAAATTAATTATAACACACAATTAAAAAATAATTATAAGGAAAAATTATAATGGCTAAACCACGGTTCAAATTTGAAATGTATAAACGTTTACAACAGCGCACTCCGCAAATTTATGCTGAAGCTAAAAAAGCTGCCGAGACACTAAAAATTCCAGCTGAACTAAAAGGCGCATTCGGATTAACAGGTGCAATATCAGGCTGTCCTGCTCCGTTGAGAGATGATATTGAACACTTTATGGCACAGGAATCAAAGAAAGTAGTTCCTCTCGCAGTTTATGTTGATCAGATTAGAGAAATAATTAAAGAAATGTACGGAGATGATTACGATGCTGCTCCGGTTAATACCTGCGAAGGCGGATTATGGGTTACATTCGATACTCTGATGACCGCTCCGAATCAGGGTAGAGGCGACAATTACAGAACACGTTACATCGCACCGATGGAAAGGCATATTCACCATCAGGCATCTTATGGAAGACCTTTCCCTCCAAAGTACAAAGACATATTAGCTGACAGAGGCTGTACCGCAGGTGAATTAGGATTTTATGGTAAGAGACAAAATAATCTTGATACTGTTCTCGTTCCGTTAGAAGGTGCGGAGTATCCGGTTCATGGATTGAATTATCATCCGACTCCTCTTATGAAAAATGTTAAAGCAAAAGAATCAATTAAAAAGATTGGTGAAATTGCTGAAAGACATCAGACTTTACTATCAGGATTTGCCTCACTTGGTTATGATACTCCAGGTTACGGTTATGGTGAAAAAGATAAAAATGGAACACCGCTTCTTCAAAAAGGTTTAGCTGAGTTAGCTAAGAAATATGATGTTCCTTACATCATTGATAATGCCTGGGGACTTCCATTTATCGGCAACAGCATTAAAAATATCGGAGCCGATGTTATGATTTACAGTATGGATAAAGCCACCGGTTCAGCAACAAGCGGATTGATAATCGGAAAAGAAGATGTTCTTGTTCCAATAAGAAGAGCACTTGGTTATCATGGTAATCGTTATGGTACAACTGCTTCTTACGGTAAAGCCGCTCTTGTTACAATGGATCCGGGCAAAGAAGGATTAAGCGGTCAGCTTGCAGCACTCAGAGTACTGAGAGATAATCCGGCAGTTCTTACAAAACCAATTGATGATTTATATGATATTATTATTGACGAATTCTCCAGAATAGATGAAAGAATCCGCAAAGATTTCTTGTTTGAAAAAAGTTATAACTGCGGTACTGTTGAAATTAATTATGAGAACAGCTGGAAAGACGGAAAACTTGGTATTCCAATCTTTTCTATTGAGGATATGTACTCAGGTTCAAATTTATTCCAGGATGGTACTACACAGATGGGAATCATTCCGACAATAGCTTACGATGCAAACATTTTTATTTCACCGGGACTGGGAACAACAGATAATAAGGGTCAGATAATTGAAGACAGAACCAGAATGGTTATTCGCGGACTGGTTATGCTCATTGAGATCGTATGTGAACACGCTGGCATTTACGAATAGAACCTTTAGCCTTGAGAATCAAAGAAGGTTCTCAAGGCTTTTTTATAACTAATTGTAAGAGGCGTATATGAATTCAGCACTTGAAAGAGTTATGGATGCAATTGATATTGAAACTTATATCGTTTGCAAAGATAAAAATGAAGGTAAGAAATTTGCCCTGCAGCTAGGACAGGAAATGAATCTGGGTGAGATTGATATTATGTATCAGGAGTTTGACGGATACGGTGTAAGATTACGATTAAGAAAATATGTTTACAAACCGGGCAATATGTATAAATACCTCACTAAGGAAGAAAAGGATTAACGGTACAATATGTCAAAAAAGATTCTATGTGTTCCGTTTGATCCTGTCCACGATGTCGGAATAAAAATTATAAAAAGTGAACTTGATAAAAACGGACATCAAACCGAGCTTCTCTCACCGGATCTTTCACCCGAAGCAATAGTCAAAATTGCCGCAAACGGAAATTATGATTTTATTCTCGTAAGCAGAACACTTGGTTACGGCGTTGCTGAAATGCTTGCAAGATTTATCGATATGCTGGATGCGGCTGGTGTTCGGGAAAAGTCTAAAATTGTAATTGGCGGGAAACCCATCACTCCTGAATTAGCTGCAGAGCTTGGATTTGATAAAGGATTTGGTGAACATTCCTCACTCGAAGAATTAATTGCTTACATTGAGGGCAGGGAAGTTAGATTAACAGGAACTGGTCTGAACAGGACGAAGAAAGATATAACCTCAAAGTATGATTATAATTTTAACAATAAAGAAATTGGTCAACTATTAGACAGTATTGCAACGAAGCTTATAAAATTTACTGAAGGTAAAAAATCTCCCGGCATTGAAAGAGCTAAAATTCAGGAAGAACTTTTTCACACTGAAGATGAATCAAAGAAAAAACATCTTTTAGAAAAATACTATGCTCTTTGTGATGATGTAATCGTTGATGGAAACAATAAAAAGAATTTTGCAAAAGGTGTTCGCGAAGTAACAGAAGCAGAACTAAAAGACCTGAATAGTTTTTTAAGCAATTCTAAGCCGGTAAATCCATATAAAATTCAGTACAATGAAAAACAACCGCTGCTTTTTAAATTTTTAGGAAGCGGCTGTCCTATTATGGATATCACTCACGCAAAAGTATGCGAACGTTATGGTATCGATGGATTCCTGATAATTAATCCTTCCTGGGAAGCAAGATATGAAGGTTTACTGCAGGGCTGCCTGACCCATGAAAACGATGGTACGATAACATCATTTGATAATATTAAGTTGATGCGTCAGAGTCTGGATGAAAGCACCTTGCTTACAGTCCGTGCGCATCGTGGTCTTAATACACCTGAAACAGTTTTATTAGCCGGAGAAGCAGGTGCTGATCTAGCCAAAATCAATCTTGTATATGGCTCATTAGGTGCAGGTACCGATCCTGTTCGACTCGCTGTTGATGGTGTTGAAGCGATTAAACTTGCAGCTAAATATAATATGCCTTTTGATATTCCCGGTAACGATGAACTCAGCGGAGTTCCTGCATGGAAAACTCTTGCCGGTTTACTCATCAATGTTATGCTCGGAATAAAGCTCGGTGCAAAACCAATTCTGAAACCATTATTCTGTTATGGACCTCATATTGTTATTAACGGAATGATGAAACAGAATTTTATTGATTATAATGCTGCCAAGATTTATGCTTTAAGAGAGATTGTTAATTCACCCATCTGGCCCGGCGAACCGATTGCATTTATGACCCAGTCGGAAGAGCGTGTGCAGTCAGCAAATGCAACGTCTTATCATGCTTCATTAGCTGCATCTGTTGGTGTTGATGCAATAACTGTTGCATCAACAGATGAAGCATATTCGCGAGGACCTATTTGTATTACTTCAAGGATAGACAGCATCCGTGCAATAGCAGATGCATTCAGATTCATTGGTGATGCAGGATTACAAACTACTCCACAAGCAGATTTTTACACAGAAGATTTAATCGAGAAGATCACTGAAACACTTAGAGAAGTTGATGCACGAGATAATTTAACCACAGCAATTTACGACGGATGTCTCGGTAACAAAGAAGATGGTGCTTATCCGGGTAAATTCGGATCAGGGACTGTCAGCTAATTATGAAATCCATTGGAGTTATAGGAACCGCTAAGAATACGGGTAAAACCACAACCTTAGCTTATCTGCTTGATGGATTTAAGTCCAAAGGATTAAAAATTTGTGTTACCGGAATAGGTTATGATGGCGAGGAAATTGATAATATAACAAACCTTCCTAAACCAAGATTGTATTTTGAAGCAGATACAATTCTTGCTACATCAGAAAAATGCCTGCAGAACACAGATGCTGAGTTTGATGTTCTTGAAGAAACAAAATTTTCAACCTCACTCGGGGAAATATTAATTGTAAAAATCACAAAACCCGGCAAAGTAGTTATTGCCGGTCCAAACCGTGTAACAGCGCTGACTCAAATAATCGAAAGTATAAAAAAGCAAAATAATATTGATATTCTTTTAGTTGATGGCTCACTGAATCGCATTTCGCCTATGTATATTCTTGATAAACTGGTATTCACTACAGGAGCTTCAAGAAGCATAAATCTTAGCCAGTTAGTTCAGGAAATGAGCTTGATAGAAAAAATCTTCTCTTATCCAATAGCTGCTGATGAGTTCAACGGTGACGATAATATCAGAATAATATATGATGGCATTATCATCAATCTTTATAATAACACTCTTGTGGATGATGACGATTTTTTGACACTTGAATGTTCTCTTAATCAAAGAGTTGAAAAAATATTCATCCCCGGATTATTATCCATAGAAAGCTTAACAAAACACTTACCCGGTATATTAAAGAAAATAAATAAACCATTTAAGTTTGTCTTTAATTCACCTGTGCAATTGCTGTTATCAGAAGATATATCAAAAATATCTGCTTTTATTAATTTTTGTGATATAAATAATGTAATAGTTTTGTTCAAACGAATGCCTCAACTGGCAGCAGTAACAATTAATCCTTTTTACCCGAAATTCGATAACTATAATTATATTCCTTCGTATCTTGATAAGGAGAAATTTTATTTTGAAATGTCCCGTGCTATAAAAACTCCTGTGTTTAATATTATGGAAAACGCAGCAGATCGAGTATTCAAACTGTTATAAGCTTCAGAAATATTTTTGATAATAAACTATAATTAATTTTATGGAACATTACGGATTCTTATCAATACTTCCCCCCGTGCTTGCAATACTGCTTGCAATTAAAACACGACAGGTTTTTGTTTCTCTTTTATTCGGTATCTGGCTTGGATGGATATTCCTCAGCGGAGGTAATCTCATTGATGGAACTAATGCAACTATTCAGGCGCTTGTTGATGTGTTTAAAGACAGCGGTAATACCAGAACAATCATGTTCAGTTGTCTTGTTGGTGCATTGATTGCCTTTATACAAAGATCAGGCGGTGTAGTGGGATTCGTAAATGTGATTAATAATTTTTTAGACCGATTAGAGAGAAAAAAAATCGGGAAAAGCAGAAAAACAGTTCAACTTTTAGCATGGGCAACCGGTACTGCCATCTTTGTTGAGTCAAGTATAAATGCTCTTACGGTCGGTGCAATCTTCAGACCAATATTTGATAAATTAAAAATTCCGCGTGAAAAACTTGCTTACATAGCTGATTCTATTTCCGCACCTACCTGCATTCTGATTCCGTTAAATGCATGGGGAGCATATATAATGGGATTGATAGCCGCACAGGGATTTGCAAATCCGCTTGGTGTATTAGTGAAAGCTTTTCCATTTAATTTTTATCCGATGCTTGCAATGGCAATGGTACTGTTTATAATTCTTAGTCAAAAAGATTTTGGACCTATGAAAAAAGCTGAGAAGCGTGCACGTGAAGAAGGTAAAGTATTGCGTGATGGCGCAGTTCCTCTTATTTCATCGGATGTTGTTGCAATGGAGAAAAAAGAGAATGTAAAAGAAAAAGCAATCAATATGATTATTCCCATTGCTGTTATGGTTGGAATGATGCCGCTTATGCTTCTTTATACCGGGTGGGGACAGGTTGAAAATATCTCTTCACTCAGATGGTATGAACAGATATTTTTTGCAATTGGTAAAGGCTCGGGTTCCACAGCAGTTTTGTATTCAGTATTAACCGCTATAATCGTCGGAAGTATTTTATACATTTCACAAAAAATATTCACATTCGCGGAGACTATCGAATTAATCTTCAAAGGTATAAGCGGATTAATTCCATTAGCTCTTCTCATGATGCTTGCATTTGCTATCGGTACAGTTTGCCGTGAACTTGGAACCGGAGTTTATACGGCAGAACTTTCTAAAGAATGGTTATCCCCCAACTTTGTCCCTGTAATAGTATTTCTTGTTGCCTGTTTCATAGCTTTTTCAACCGGGACTTCCTGGGGAACTTTTGCCATTATGCTCGCAATAGGAATTCCCATGGCACAGGCACTGGATGCAAATGTATATCTTACAATAGCAGCAGCTTTGGGCGGCGGAGTTTTTGGTGATCACTGTTCACCGATTTCTGATACAACAATCATTGCTTCAATGGCTTCAGCAAGTGATCATATAGATCACGTGAAAACTCAGCTACCTTATGCGTTAGTTGCCGGGGCTATTACAGCTTTGATGTATCTGGTGCTTGGAATATTGATTCACTGATCAATTCAGTTTATTATGCCTTTAAAAATCTCTATTTTGTAGCTGAATTTTATAATTATTTGACAGGAATTTATCGTGAAATATTTGATTGGTATGGATGGCGGGGGAACTAAAACAAAATGCATTTTAACTGACCTTGACTTAACTCCAGTCTTCGAAACTACCGGCGGACCTTCAAATTTTCTTATGCTTGGAAATGAAAAAGTATCTGAAACAATTCTTGAATTAATTAAACAGTGTGCTGAAAATCAGAACATTAGTTTTGATGATATTGAAGCAATTGTACTTGGTACAACCGGAGGCGGAAGAAGAAGCGATGCCGAATCTCTTGAAATTTCTATTCTTGAAGCAGCCAAATCAAAAAATCTTACTTTAAAAAAGTTAAGAGTAGAAAGTGATGCACGCATTGCTCTCGAAGGAGCATTTTCAGGAAAACCCGGAAGTATTCTTATTGCCGGAACAGGGTCTATTATGTTCGGTAAAGATGCAAAAGCTGAAATTCATAGAGTTGGCGGATTCGGAAGATTTCTTGGGGATGAAGGTAGTGGTTACAGAATTGGTCAAAGGGGACTAAATGCTGTGGCAAAAGATTTTGACGGCAGAGGTAATAATACCTTAATGACTCAACTTGTTTTAGATAAATTCTCAATCACTTCACCAGAAGATCTTATCACAGAAATTTACCGCAACAATTTCGATATTGCTTCCGCTGCTCCTATTGTAATTGAAGCCGCTGAAAAAAATGATAAAGAAGCAGTGAAAATTATTGAATCCGAATCAGATGAAATGATTTTACACATTGCATCGATGAAGAATAAACTTAAAGAAAAAGTGTTATACATATCATTAATCGGAAGTCTCCTGACTACCGAAAATTATTACTCATATTTATTTAAAGAAAAAGTTGTAAAAAGATTTAATGATGTTACAATTAAAGA
The DNA here is from genome assembly GCA_964639355.1 of uncultured Ignavibacteriaceae bacterium. Lineage (GTDB taxonomy): Bacteria > Bacteroidota > Ignavibacteria > Ignavibacteriales > Ignavibacteriaceae > JAGXRK01. Next base: position 16,462 of record CAZXCP010000035.1, on the reverse strand, counting down.
AGCAGAGAATCCACCTGAAACAGGCGCTGTATTGATGGCAAAGAATCTTCTTAGTTAGTTACGGTCAATGAAATTAATAAAACCAAAAGCTGCCGGAGTTTGAATGTCAAAGGAAAAAGCTGAAAAACGTAATCCCTGGTTCTGGGTTCCTTCTTTGTATTATGCTCAGGGAATTCCATACGTTGTTGTAATGACGGTTTCTGTTATAATGTACAAACGGCTGGATATTTCAAATACAGACATTGCATTATACACTAGCTGGTTATATTTGCCATGGGTTATTAAGCCTCTGTGGAGCCCATTTGTTGATATAATCGGTAAGAAACGAAACTGGATTATTTTTATGCAGCTTCTTGTCGGCGGTGGATTAGCAGGTGTAGCGCTTACGCTTCCTCTATCTAATTTCTTTCAGTATTCACTTGCATTTTTATGGATACTTGCATTCAGTTCTGCTACTCATGATATAGCAGCTGATGGTTTTTATATGCTTGGCTTAACTCAGAAAGATCAGGCATTTTTTGTAGGGATACGTTCTACATTTTACAGACTTTCAATGATTACCGGGCAGGGATTGCTCGTAATACTTGCCGGCTTTCTTGAAACTTCGACCGGCAGTATTCCAATTGCATGGTCTATTACATTTTTTGTTCTAGCAGGATTGTTTGGATTATTCTTCATCTATCATAAATTTATTCTTCCATATCCTAAGGCGGATGTATCAGCAAGAAAAGATGAATCAAGCCCAATTCTTGCTGAATTCGTAAAAACCTTTGCAGCTTTCTTTCAGAAAAAAAATATCGGAATAATTCTCGGGTTTATACTTCTATACAGACTTGCAGAATCTCAGCTAGTTAAGATTGCCGCGCCTTTCCTTCTTGATTCTAAGGATGTAGGCGGAATTGGACTAACAACATCAGAAATTGGTCTGGTGTACGGAACTATTGGTGTTGCCTGTCTTACTATTGGCGGAATAATCGGCGGTATTGTAATTGCAAAGCACGGACTCAAATTCTGGTTATGGCCAATGATCATTGCAATCAATCTTCCCGATCTTGTTTACGTTTTTCTTGCTTATACTCAGTCTTCAAATCTCTGGGTAGTAAGCTTAATGGTTGGAATTGAACAATTCGGTTACGGGTTTGGTTTTACAGCTTATATGCTTTTTCTTATTTACATTTCAGATGGCGAGTATAAAACTTCGCACTATGCAATTGCAACAGGATTCATGGCTCTTGGTATGATGATTCCCGGAATGTGGAGCGGCTGGCTTCAGGAATTAATTGGTTATCAGAATTTCTTTATTTGGATTTGCATTGCAACTATACCAGGATTCATAATGGCTAAGCTTGTAAAAATTGATCCGGAGTTTGGTAAAAAAACAGAATAGTTTTAAATAACTTGAGTTGATTAAATCAATTATGAAATAATAATAAAACTTTGAAACGGTTACCTTAAACAGATACATATATATATTTAACCCACGGATTAATCTGTAGGTTGGTGTTTTCATCAAATAAATATCATTAAATAATCAGGGAGAGATTATGAAAAAAATTATCTTATTAACAGTAATATTATTCTCAGCTTATACCGGCTATATGAATCCACAAACAGAAACTGCTCAGAATCCTTTTTTTATGGAATGGACTACACCATTTCAAACACCGCCATTTGATCTTATTCAAGATGAACACTTTCTTCCGGCTTTAACAGAGAGAATAATTCAAAGACGGGCAGAGATAGATGCCATAATAAATAATCCTGATGCTCCGACTTTTCAAAATACAATTGCAGCGATGGAGAAGAGCGGTAAATTCCTTTCTAAAGTTAATCGGGTATTTTCAAATCTGAACAGTGCAAATTCTAATGCTAATCTTCAAAAAGTTGCTGAACAGATAACACCGGAGTTATCAAAGCTTAGCAATGACATTTATCTCAATGAAACTTTATTCAACAGAATAAAATCTGTTTACGACAAAAAAGAAAATCTAAATCTCAATAAAGAAGAGTTAAGAGTACTTGAAAATTACTATCTAGATTTTGTCAGAAGCGGTATTGCTCTCAATGATGAAGATAAATCGAAGTTGAAGGAAATCAACAATGAGCTGAGCATGCTTCAGTTAAAGTTCAGCGATAACCTTCGTAAAGAAACTAATGCAATTGGATTAGTTATAGAGAATCCGGATGATCTTAGTGGTCTTCCGGATGCAGTTATTCAAGGAGCTAAGGAATTAGCAGAACAGAATGGTATGAAAGGCAAGTGGGCTTTTAATCTTCAGAGACCAAGCTTTACACCTTTCCTGCAGTATTCTGAAAAAAGAAATCTTAGAGAAGTTCTTTATAAAGCATATCTTAACCGCGGTAACAACAACAATGAAAATGATAATAAAGAGATCTTATCAAAAATAGCATCGTTACGTGTGAAGAAAGCAAATCTGCTTGGTTACAATACTTATGCTGATTTCAAACTTGAAAGAAATATGGCTAAGAATGCAGATAATGTTTTGAAGTTCTTAAATGATTTGTGGACACCCTCAATTGCTCAGGCTAAAATTGAAGCTGCCGATATGCAGAATTTAATTGAGCAGGAAGGAAGAGATTTTAAGCTGGAAGGATGGGACTGGTGGTACTTTGCAGAAAAAGTAAAAAAAGAAAAATACGCTTTGGATGAAGAAATGATCCGTCCTTACTTTAAAATGGAAAATGTTCGTCAGGGTGCATTTGATATTGCAACTAGACTCTGGGGAATTCAGTTTATAAAACTGAATAATGTTTCGGTCTATCAGCCCGATGTTGAAGTTTATGAAGTAAGGGAGGCTGATGGTACACATATCGGACTTCTATACACAGATTATTATCCGCGTGACGGCAAGAGAGCAGGAGCCTGGGCAAGCAGTTACAGAAGTCAATCAAATATGGATGGTGAGTTTATTACTCCGCTCGTAATTAATGTTGGAAATTTTTCTAAACCAACCGAAGGTAAGCCCGCTTTACTCAGTTTTGATGAAGTAAATACTTTATTCCATGAATTCGGACACGGATTGAACTCCTTATTCAGTAAGTCAAATTATCCCGGAGCAAAACGTTCACCGGTTGATTTTGTCGAACTGCCTTCACAGATAATGGAAAACTGGGCTGCTCATCCGGATGTTCTTAAATTGTATGCAAAGCATTATGAAACCGGTGAAGTAATTCCCGATGAACTGATTGAAAAAATTCAGAAGTCGCAGTACTTCAATAAAGGATTTGAAACAGCAGAGTATCTCGCAGCTTCTTTTCTTGATATGGACTGGCATACATTAACCACACCCGATCGAATGGAAGCAATTTCGTTTGAAGAAAAAAGTTTAAACAATATCGGCTTGATTCCAGAGATAGCTGCCAGGTATCAGAGCACAAACTTTAATCACATATTTGGTGGTGATGGTTACTCTGCAGGATATTATGGATACTACTGGGCTGCAGTACTTGATGCAGATGCATTCGAAGCCTTTGTCGAAACAGATCTATTCGATCAGAAAACTGCTGAACTTTTCAGAACTCACATTCTTGAAAGAAGCGGCAGTGAGGACCCGATGGAGCTTTACAAAAAGTTCAGAGGTAGAGAACCTGAAGTTGATGCACTTCTGAAAAGGTTTGGGTTTATTAAATCGATAGATGAAGTTGGATTGAAGTGATAAGGAGTAGTAAGTAAGTAGTAAGTAGTAGGTAGTAAATATTAGGAGGTATAAAGTTTGCCCCGGTGCAATGCATTGGGGTTTTTTAATATAAAAATCTTTTCATATTCTGCAGTTGATTCTTTTCTGCGCTGTTTAGAAATCTTCAAGGTTTGATTATAAGTACAATATTCTGTTATCTGTAAGGGTGTTTGGTTATCACTGAAATTGATTTCAGATTATGTAATGAGAAATAATAAGATTTGATTGAATATCATAGTGCCTGAAAATTTGGTATGAGAAGATAACTGGCACAAATAATTTGTTATTTCGGTATTACCTGGAATTAAGGTATTAATGTGATTTTATTTCCATAATTTTTCTAACTCAACAGAAATAATAGCGTTTATACAAATTAATTTGTAGTGTCATTCAAATTAAATTATGGTATTTAAGATTAATTGAGAGTTTAAAAACATTTCATTTTATAAATCAAGGCTGTCTTAAAAGGTTCTCTCGATACATTTCATTACTCGGGAAAACATTGCTTATGAGACAGCCTTATATGAAATTATGACGCTAAAATATTATCTGATAAGGATCATTTTATTTGTTTGAATAAACGGAGGCTGTCCGTTAACAGGTACTGCTCTTAATGTATAGAAATAAACAGAACTGCTTAATGATGAAGCATCAAAAAGTGCCTCGTAAGTTCCTGCAGGTTTTATTTCATCTACAAGTCTGCATACTGTATTACCAAGTATATCATATATAATTAGTTCTACACTGGAATGTTGAGCAATTCTATAATTAATTACAGTAACCGGATTAAAAGGATTCGGATAATTCTGACTCAACTCAAAACCATTTAAATGGCCGGATTTAACTTCAACCACGGCAGAGTATTGAAAAGAACCATCAAAATCAACCATCTTCAAACGGTAATAAGCTATATCTAAAACGTTGTTATCAACAAATGAGTAATATGATTTTTCAGTTGTTGTTCCATTTCCATTTACGAATCCTATTTTTTCCCAAATTTCTTGACGGGGCGAAGTCAAAGATGAAGCCCGTTCGATTTCGAATCCCGAATTATTTATTTCGCTGGAAGTAATCCAATTTAGAATAACAGAATTGTTGTTATAAACTGCAGAAAAAGAAGTTAGTTCAACAGGAAGTGCTATAAGATCTTCATCTGCACCTTTGTATGGTAAAAAGTTATCACGGGGATCATTATCAATATCAAAGTTTATCCAGCTGACAGGTATAGCAGCCAGATCCTGATCACCAACCGAAGAACCTGTTAAATGCAGATCACCTATCGCATCATTAACGAATTCAACGTCTTTGGACACTGAATTGGAATCACCCTGGCTTATGGTCTGCCACTCTTCAAAAGTAGGTGCGTTAACAACTGTAGAACCTAATTGCCGTCCGATTTGTCCGAGTACGGCATTTGAATCCGATACAAAAAGAACATTATAATTACTTACCAGGAAATCTCTTTCGGCATTACCATCAATAATTGCATAAGCAGAATTTCCATATTCATGAGGAGAGAAATTAATTGGCACAATGTTATTAATAATTATGTTGTTTATTAATTCTGCAAATGATGTCCCGGCACCTATTTTAGTAAGATAAAAACCTGCCGAAGAATATGAAACAGGGTATTCACCGTTCATAACAATTGTGTTATAATAAATTATACCTGTGCCTCCTCCGCCTGATTGTCTGAATAACCAGATACCTTTAGAGTATACGCTGTTATCTGAAGGCGGAATAAATTCGCTTTTAAATACATTAGAAATAAAATTGTTGTATATCTTCATAGTATCGTTTTCAATAATGCTGATCCTTATTCCATTCGGAGATGATCCGCCGGGACCATAATATTTTATATTATTAATTTTATTATTATAAATTTCTCCTGCAGCATTATCAACGCTGATACCCGATATGCTCACCGGTAATGCAGGTGCAGTAGCAGTTTCAACGATAACCGAATCTATTTTGTTGTTATGAACTTTAACGGATTTCTGGCTGGATAAAAGAATGCCAATTGCTGAACTTGCTTCATTATGACCGATCCAGGAATTATTGCCGAGAACACAATCCTTAATTTCATTGTTAAAATCAGGGAAGGTGGGAACACCAGCAATTGTAGCGCGTCCGGCAACCTGTATACCCCAGGCTACCTTATTGATAATTATATTGGATATTAAGTTATTACTATTGGATCCTTCAACGGCTGTTGCAGCAGAGGTAATTACTATTCCTCTGGTAAAACGTGAGCCGTAAACTGAACCTCCGCCCATTGTGATACTGCAATTTTTGATTTCAATATAATTTGAACCCTTTGTTCCAGTTCCTGTTATGCGGTATCCAACTTCAACCTGATCAGCGGCTGATGTGCCTCCGTCTTCAATGTTTATTCCATCGAATGTAACATAATCGCAGGCTGTAAGGGTAACCATTGCTTCATTAGTGGCGGAAGTTCCTGTGCCTTTAAGCGTAACTTCGCCGGCAGCTTGAAATACAACTCTGTTATTACTGGATGAACCTGTAAAAGATGTTAATGATATTCTTTCGGGATAAATACCGGAGGAAACATTGAAAATAACTCCGCCTGTCCCGACTCCGTTTGTTACTAAATCATTTATTGCTGACTGAAAGGTTTCGTAGTCGCCTCCTGTTCCAATAGTTTTTGTTCCTGTTAATCCTTGCGGAAAGAGATTAATCAAAAAACACAGCGAGAGAAGTAATATTTTTTTCATAGTAAAGCTCCGTAAATAGTTAATGATGAACAGTGACAAGTAAAAATACTCAAATTTAAAATGAAAAAAATATTTTTTAATTAATAAGTGAAATAGAATTTGCAGGCAGTGATGTAATAAGCTAGTTTGCCCGATACAAATGAAAAAAGCTAAAACAAAAACACTACAGGCGAAAACTAAAGCAAGCAGACAGGTATTTTTTTAGTATTTTTGTATAAGACATTTCTATAAAAAAGTGGAGTTATAATGCCAGCAGATGATTTTTCCCGCGAAGTAATCGGGGACATTGTAATTGAAAGAGTTAACCTCAGCAGAGCTACCGTGAAAGAAGCACAGGAGTTTAGGGACAGATTATTGCATTATTCAGTTACAGGTTTTAATAAAATTATTATTGATTTCAGCAAATGTAGTTTTATCGATTCATCAATGATTGGTGGATTGGTAATTGCGCTTAAAAGAATAAGTGAAAAAGGCGGTGAGATGAGAGTTGTAATTCCTGATGATAAAGCATTTCAGGTATTTACAGTAACTGGATTATACAGAGCATTTAACTTATATAAATCTGTTGATGAAGCATTAAAAGGTTTAGATTGAATTAAATATTCTACCAAAACGATTGAAACAAGAAGGCAAAATCCTTAAGTTTGAATTGACAACATTAGGTACTCCCCGGACCTTCTGCTGTTATGAAATAACCAAACCCCGGTGTTTATCATCGGGGTTTTTTATTTCTCATTTGCAACTTCTCTCCACAAGTAATGACTTCATAAAGAAGATTTTTCTACCTTACTTTTTCATCAATGGATTTTCTGAGCAGTTCAATTTCTGATTTTAAAGTTCTCACCTCACTGATTATTAAGGTTCTTTCGTCCTGTGCTTCTTTATTCATTCCCTCCATTTCTGCTTTTCGTTCTGCTTCGTGTTGTGATTGTGTTGCACTAACAAGAATTGCAATGAACAGATTCAAGACAGTAAAACTTGTGATGATAATAAACGGAATAAAAAATAACCAGGCCACAGGAAACTCTTGTAAGACAGGTCGTACAATACCCATGGACCAGCTTTCAAGAGTCATTATTTGAAATAGTGAATACATAGATTTACCAATTGATCCGAACCAATCCGGAAAAACAGCGCCAAAGAGCTTTGTAGAAAGTACTGACGCTATATAAAAAACAAGTAAAAGTACTCCGATAATGGAAAACATTCCCGGTATTGCATCCAGCAATGCATTTATAACCGAGCGGAGTTTAGGTACTATTGAAAAAAGTCTGAGAACTCTTAGAATACGCAGTGCACGAAGAACCGAAAGAGCTCCGGAACTGGGTAACAATGCAATACCAACTATTATAAAATCAAATATATTCCAGCCTTGTTTGAAAAAAGAAAAACGATATACATAAAGCTTAAGCAGGATTTCAATTATAAATATATTTAGTGCGAGGCGATCTATAAAAATCAGCAGAGGTCCGAAATTATTCATCATATACTCTGATGTTTCTAACCCAAGGGTTATCGCGTTAACAACTATCACTATTGTGATGAAATTCTGGAACCAGTTGCTGCTGACTGCCTTTTGAATTATTCTTTTATCTGATTTGCTCATAATTGTCTTATTAATTTAGAGTGCATTAATATTTGAGTTATTATTATTGATATCTGTATGGTACAAAGACTATTAAAAAACGAGGGAAAAGATAATAAAGTTCAGTTTATAAAGCTGATTTTCTTTCCATATACAGATAACAATATTTTTAATTGAAAAAAGGCAAAAGATGTCTCTGAAGTCATTAGAATTAAGATGCCGGAAGCAAGCAGAATTTCTGAACCGGAAATAAATATTTATTTATCTCTCCTGAAAGTTGGGGTTCCTCACTTAAAGCTATTTGCTAATTGTTAATGGACTTTAAAGTTAAAATCTCATAATTTTGAATTGCACAGATGAACATACCCTCCATTTACCTATCGACGATGCCGGTAGAGGGAACCGTAACAGGGAGAGATTGTAGCGGTTGGATAATCAAATAAATATTCTAGTAATTATATAGCCTGGTAAGTAAAACAAAATATAAACATTAAAAACGGTGCAGCCGCTCGTTGGTTGTGAGCTTAAAATCACAAATTGTAATGAGTTAAGAGAATCCGGAACGAATTTATTAAATGACATTATTTATCATTCTGCTGTTATGTGTGGTCTTTGGTGCAGGTCTTTTATCGTTGTACATTAAACACATGTTCAAAGGACCGGATTACACACGGCTGCCAGCTTATTATCCTTTCAAATCGAAAGAAGCAGAACAACAATATCACAAATACTATGATGAGCGTGCGCAGGAATTTCCTGATCCCTCTGAAGTGCGGTACGTTGAAACTTCTTTTGGTAAGACATACGTGAGAATATGCGGTAAGGAGAATGCTCCAACGCTTGTTTTACTTCCATCAGGTTTTGCTTCCTCATTGATCTGGCTTCCAAATATTCCGGAACTTGCATCACATTTCAGAATTTATGCAGTGGATAATATCTATGATGTCGGACGAAGTGTTAATACTCGTCCGGTTGCAGATGCAAATGATCTCACGCAGTGGCTGGATGAACTATTTACACAATTAGAACTCAGCCACAACATTAACTTAATGGGATTATCTTTTGGAGGATGGCTTGCCAGTCAGTATGCTCTACGCCAGCCGGATCGGTTATCCCGTGTTGTATTAGCTGCACCGGCTGCTACAATTTTTCAATTGCCCGGTGCATGGACATGGCGGGGAATTATAGGAGCTTTACCGCCGCACAAATTCTTTATGACCCGTTTTCTTACCAATTGGATGTGTCAGGATTTGGTAAAAAAAGGTGATGATTCCAGTAAGCGAATGCTGGAAAACTGGATGAAAGACGCCCTGATGGCAATGAAGTGTTTTACATTTAGAATGCCTGTAACTCCAACAGTGCTTTCAGACGAGGAATTAAGAAGCTTCAAAATTCCGGTACTGTTCCTTGTCGGTGAAAATGAAGTAATATATGATGCAGATAAAGCTGTGCAGCGAATAAAAGCAAATGCTTCGATGATAAACACAGAAGTAATCCGGAATGCGAGCCATGATCTGACAATATCACAGACAAAGATTGTCAATGAAAAAGTAATATCATTTTTATTGGGGAAGTGAATTCAAAGATGATTTAACAATAATTTTTCCAAATAGTTAATCTGCTAACCCTGTCTCAACCGAAAGCATTTTTCGAATTGGTCCGATTAGCTATATTAAATCTTAGTCGAATTTCAATGAGTGGAAAAGAGAAAATAAGAAATGTTTCATTTGTTCTGCTGGGAGTTATAATCCTTGTATTAAAACAGAGTTACAGCGGACCCTTTACAGAAATAGCGAAAAGTTATGCCGGGAATTTATCTGTTTCATTTGCGATATACTTTTTAATAAGTATTGTTGCTTATAATTGGAAAAAGAATAAACTGATAACAGCAGGAATATCACTAATAATTGTTACATTGTTCGAGGTTACAAACGGCTTTGGTATCATGGAAAATGTTTACGACACCATTGATCTATTTGCTAACCTGATAGGTGTTATCCTTGCTTTAATATCAGATCATTTACTAGAGATAAATAAAAAATTTGAACAGATATAAATGCAACACGATTAGCTCTTAAAACAATGGACTTTAATTCTAAAATCATTTAAGTTTGAATTGCATTTATGCTTATGCCCTCCATTTACCTACCGACGCTGCCAGGAGGGGGATCCGTATTAAGGAGATATTGAAACGGATGATTGATAAAATAAAAAATCAGAATTTGAGATAACATCGACGTTTTAACATAACACGCCGTTAAACACCATATGAAAGAGATATTAAATTATATTGATAAAACTGATATTGAGGATGAATCATTTATCAGATTAGCTGCACACGAAAATAATCACAATGAGTTGAATCTTTTAATTGAAATTATTTTTAATAATGAAATTTGGTCTACATGGAAAATATCAACAAAATCAATTAGAGATTACTTTATAGTAAATCCATTTGGTACGCTTAGTTACTACGAAAGTGATCATATATTGTTAAAATTGAAAAAAGATGACAATGTGAGTTTATATTTCAAGGGAAAACCGTCAAATGCATACGCATTGATTGGAAAATTATTTCTTGCACATCAAGAATTATGTCAGAAATGGATCCCCTTTGATAAATTCCTGAACTCAATTGCTCATATACATTATCTTCTTGAGGGTGGGCATGGTCTTTTAGCTGAAGGTCCCAAAATTCTATTAGATAAATACGCCGAAGTACTGGTAAATGAAAATATTGAGGTCAGTAATTTAAATTCTCGGCCTGCAAAAAGGTGGAATGGAAATAATTGGATAGAAGAAAAATCTCCTCTTTCTATTCTGATACTTGGCGAATCTTATTTCATTGCTGAAAAATTCGAAAGCAAGCGAATTGATGAAAACGATCGTTAGCAAGTACCCCCCAGCATTTTTACATTTATATGTGTGAAAATGTAAAGGTTGACGTTACAGTGTGGTAGGAGGGTTCAGATTGTTAAGCAAAAAAATAATATTAAATGGTGTTTTTAACATCTTGATTTGATTCATGTTAGATAATAAGCGCTTAACTAGATATAGTGAAATGAATATAGTTTTAGTTCATGGATTTATCAGCACAAGCAAAATATTTCTTTTAATGAAAAAGAAATTTGAAGAGTATGGTTTCAATTGTTTTGCTCCAACACTTAAACCAATTGATGCAAAACTCGGTATTGAAGATTTAGGAAAAAAATTGGGTGCGGAAATAAATAGAGTTTTAGGACAGGATGCGAGGTTTACACTCATTGGTTTTAGTATGGGAGGAATTGTTTCCAGATATTACCTGCAAGAGTTGGAAGGAATAAAAAGAGTGGATAAGTTTATTACTATTTCAACTCCTCATCATGGAAGTTATATGGCATATTTGTATTTTGGAAAAGGTGCCAGGCAATTACGTCCTAACAGTAATTTCTTAAAGGAATTAGAATCGAAAGAAATATTGTTAAAACAAATAAAAAACTATTCATTGAGAACACCATTTGATTTAATGATAATTCCAAGCTCAAGTTCAATTTGGAATTTAGCGATAAACAAAAAGTATTTTTCTTTATTTCATGCTTATATGCTGTTTAATCCAAATGTTATAAAAGATTTATACAAGCTGATCAAAATGTAGTTAAACTCTTTGATAAGCGAAAAGTAAAACGGTTCAATAAATAAATAGATATTTGTTTCGACACAGTTAAATAACACCCGCAAGAAGCGGGGAGGTATAAACATTAAAAACGGTGCAGCCGCTTGTTAGTTGCTACACCTTTATATGAATAAGGTAAAACCCGCAGCGTGGAATAAAATCAAATTAATTATAATTCCCCACATTATAGTAGATTATTATCATTTGATATCAGTACATATTTTCTACATTACCAGGAGGTCTCCATGAACGCCAAAGCTCCATTGCGTGTTAAATTTATGTTTTCAATTCTATTACTTTTATTCTTAATTCAGTTCCAATATTCAGTTAGTGCTCAAATCCTGGATCAGAATACAAGTGATGAACTCGACGGTTTTTTTACGAAAATCCTTGAGGAGCAGAAATTTGTAGGATTAGGTGCCTGTATTATAAAAGATAATGATATTATATGGAATGGCTGCTACGGTTACTCGGATTTGGAAAAGAAACTGCCTCTGAACAGCGAAAACATTTTTCCATTAATGTCATTATCTAAAACTGTAACATCATTTTCGTTGCTGATGTTGCATGAAGAGGGATTATTCCAGCTTGATGAGGATATCAATAAATATCTGCCGGTTGAAGTTAAAAATCCAAATTTTCCCGGTTTACCAATTACCTTCAGAATGCTGTTAAATCATACTGCCGGTTTTGAAGATGTTATGCCGACCGGACTTAGAATTCCTGAAAAAGTTGGCAGACCTCCATCTTCAATCGGTGATTCAAAAATTACACTTGAAGAGTATATTAAAGACTTATTTACACCTGAAGGTAAATATTATTCAACTGAATATTTTAGTTCCAGTGAACCGGGTAAAGAATACAGTTACTCAAATATCGGCTACTCGCTTATTGGTTATCTCGTTGAGAAAATAGCAAATCAGGATTTCTCGGAATTTTGTAAAGAGAAAATTTTTAATCCTCTTGAAATGAGAAATACAAACTGGCATTTAAAGAACCTCGATACAGCTAAAGTCATCTTTACTTATAACTTTTCACCCGATGATACTGTACCTAACTATAAAAAAGTACAGCATTTCGGGGAACCGGGTTACCCGGCGGGCATGATACGGACTACTTTTAAGGACTTTTCTAACTTCATTGTGATGATATTAAACGAAGGACGATTTAAAGATAAACAACTTGTCAAGCGAGAGACCATTGAGCTCTTACTGGCTCCCCAAAATCTTAAAAATATTCCATCACGCTCCCATAAAGTGATAGATAAAAGTTTAGGATGGCTGATTATCGAAGAAGCGGATTCAGAGTTTTATACGATGAATGGTTTTTCCGGTAGTATGTTTGCTGCTGCCTATTTCTCAAAGACCAGCAGGACTGGTGTTATCTATTATTTCACCGGAATAAATATGAAGAATATGCAGGCCGTTCCGGAAATAAATAGTAGACTTTTAAAGATGCTATAACCAATTTTAAAGACTATTCTTAGTCGGTTAAACATTGCAGAATTAAAGAAGCAAATGCACTGATTTAAACATTTGGTCTAATTTCTCTCAGTGAAACTAAGAAGAGCTAAGCTAGCTAATAATAAAGTTATTTCTGAAAAATTATCTTTCCATCAAAGATTGTCATTTCTACAGTTACGTTTTCTATTTTAATCGGATCAATAGTTAAAATGTCATCGCTTAAGACAACAAGGTCAGCGAGTTTACCGACTTCAATACTTCCCTTAATGCTTTCTTCAAAGGATGCATAAGCGGAATTTATGGTGTAACACTTAATTGCATCTTCAACGGAAATTTTTTGTTCGGGAACCCAGCCGTCAGGATTTTTGCCATCGAGAGTTCTGCGAGTAACTGCTGCATAAATTCCCCATAGTGGATTTAACGGGGCAACGTACCAGTCCGTGCCAAAACAAAGTTTTACTCCCGCTTCCAAAAAAGATTTAAAGGGATAAGTGTATTTTATGCGTTCAGGACCAATTCTTTTTTCAGCCCATACGCCGTCATCAATGCAGTGATACGGCTGTGCAGAAGCTATAACGCCAAGTTCAGCAAACCGGGGAATATCCTCGAAACGTACGTGCTGTGCATGTTCAATTCTGAATCTTCTGTCCCACTCAGGATTTGCATTAGTTATTTTTTCGAATAGATCAAGCATGTAAGAATTTGCTTTATCACCGATTGCATGAACTGAAAGCTGAAGTTTATTTTTATCAGCATCGGTACACCACTTTTCCATACTGCCGTCAGTAATGATGTCCATTGTCAATCCGGTTGTAAGCGTATCCTGATCATATCTGTCAAAAAACCATGCAGTACTTGAACCAAGAGAGCCATCAGCAAAAGCCTTGAGTGAACCCATGCGTAAATACTCATCTCCGTAACCGGCAGTAATTTTATTTGTTACGTGGTTTTTATAATCACTAATGGGCCAGCGTGTAAAAATCCTGCAGGTTAGTTTACCTTCATCCTTTGCTTTTTGAAAAGCAGTTAAAGCTGCGCCGTAAGTAATATCCTGAATACTGGTTATGCCGAGACGCTTAGCTTCATCAAGAGCAGCAAGCAATGCTTCATAATTTTCTTCCGGGGTTGGATCAGGAATAAGTCTGTTTATAAAATACATTGCGTTATCTTTAAGCACGCCGGTAGGGTCTCCGGTTACAGGATCTTTAACTATCAAACCGCCGTCGGGACTTTCTGTATCCTTTGTTATACCAGCCATTTTTAATGCAAGAGAATTTGCTACTCCCATATGTCCGTCAAGTCTGTCAACAAAAACCGGCTGATCAGCAACAGCTTCATCGAGCATTTCTTTTGTAGGAAGATCATTCACTTCCCACTTTTCATGATCCCAGTATCCGCCTATTATCCATTTACCGGGATGAGCTTTGGCATAATCTCTTAGTATTTGTTTAAACTCTGTTGTTGAGTTAGCGGGACGAAGATCAATACCAAGTAAATATGAACCGCCGCTTATAAAATGGACGTGGTTGTCAATAAATCCCGGCAGCATAAGTTTACCGTTAAGGTCGACAACCTTTGTAGATGCATCTATCAGCTTTTTTGCATCTGCATCGGAGCCAACAAATGTAATTTTATTTCTTTCGATAATAACTGATTCAGCCAGAGGCTGTTTTTCATTTACGGTATAGATTTTACCATTAATAAAAGCTGTTTTCATTTGCTGTGCCTGTAAAAAAAATGGAAGTGAAATGATGATTAAAAGCAAAGTAAAAATTCTGAATTTCATATATACCTCAGAATGATTGAAAGTGAATTGGGGCTATCTCACAACGTTCTCTCGATACATTTTATTACTCGAGAATCTTTTCTGTTACCTGGTTTTCGAGCCTGCCTGCGGTAGGCAGGTGTTTTTCTGTCACTATGCATCGGGACAGAAAAATTTATCGAGAAAACATTACTCGTAAGTCAGCCTCTAAATTTATTTATCGTAATAAAATCATTTTCCTTGTTTGAACAATGCCTTCTACTGTAAGAGTGTAAAAGTAAACTCCGGATGAAAGTCCAGAAGCATCGAACTCCACTTGATAATTTCCAGCAGGTCTGAATTCATTTACTAAAAATGCTACAACATTACCAAGGACATCAAAGACCTTAAGGACATGCCAACTGTCGACTGAAGACTGCCAACTAATTTTTGTTGAAGGATTAAACGGATTTGGATAATTTTGTGCAAGATAAAACTCGTCCGGTAAGTTGTCTGCAAGCTCAACAGATGTTGGATTCAGTAATTCATAAACTGCATTGCGAATAGCCGGCAGCTGATTGTATAAATTAGTACCCGGGCATTCTGTCGCGCAGCCGTTTCTATGTCCGCTGATATTGTTTAATGTTAAACCTGTAGCTGTGTGATAACTGCTCCCGAGCGGATTAATACTTCTTTCATCTGCTTTGTAAGCAAGAATTTCTGCAAGACTTGTCTTAGCTGCTTCTGTTGGACTGACAGATGTATAAGTCCCCATAACACAAACACCCATTGTATTACTATTTTTACCGCAGAAGTGCGCACCAAGGACGTTATCATTTGTATTTTGCCACCAGGCTCGTCCCTGATAGATTACACCATTTGCGTCAATCAGCCAGTTGTACCCAATATCGCTCCATCCGTTTGATTGTGTATGAAGTGTATAAATAGCTCTAACCACTGCAGGCCAGTCATTTGAAGAACTTGTTCCGGCAGAATGATGCACAATTAAATGTGTCGGACTGGTTAAACTTGGATTTCCTAATGAACCCTGTCCTTGCGGACAACCCCAATCTGTTCTTGTTACAACAGGCGGTCTGGGATATGAGTTAGCAGAATTCATCTTACTTAAATCAAAAACCCGATCACGATCTCCTGAAATATCCATATCCGGGATAAAATTGATCTCAGGTTCATATTCCCTGATTTGCTTTAAAACTTCATCAGGTGTTTTACCCGGACTGATAAAACTAAACACTATTTTTTCTAAATCAATTGTTATCTCTTTAAGCAATATTTTGAATTGAATTTTGGTTGTAAGTTTATCAAAGAATTGCAATCCGCTTGTTAATTCACCTGACAGGTTTTCAACATCATCATCAAATTCAAATTGAACCCAATCATTGTCAACATCAGTTTTAACATAAACAACAATATCATTCTCTGATAACTCTTCTCCATAAAGTTTGAATGCAACACCAAGAAACGGATCGGGATTTGTAATGGGTATTCTGAATTCTTTGGAACTTATAGTAAATGAACCATTTGCTGAAGTTGCACTTTCAATATAGTTATTATCAGTTATTCT
>CAZXCP010000034.1:0-25502 GCA_964639355.1 uncultured Ignavibacteriaceae bacterium | reverse complement strand
AAAAGCCTTTTTTGCCCACGAAACAGCGGTTATTGACGAAGGTTGCGAGATTGGTTACGGCACAAAAATCTGGCACTTTAGCCACATTATGCCAGGATGTAAAATCGGCAGGAACTGTAACATTGGTCAAAATGTAGTGATCTCACCGGAAGTGGTATTGGGCGACAACGTAAAGGTTCAAAATAATGTATCCATCTATACAGGAGTGATTTGTGAGGATGATGTTTTTCTGGGACCTAGTATGGTATTTACTAATGTTGTTAATCCAAGGAGTGCGGTTAATCGAAGAGGGCAATATTCTAAAACTTTGGTAAAAAAAGGCGCTTCCATTGGAGCGAATGCCACCATTGTCTGTGGACATGATATTGGGAAATTCGCGTTTATCGGAGCAGGAGCGGTAGTTACCAAGGAAGTTCCGGACAATGCGTTAGTGGTGGGTAATCCGGCTAAGCATGTGGGTTGGATGAGTGAATATGGGCATAAGTTGATGTTTGATAAAGAAGGTATTGCTGAATGCAGAGAAAGCGGAGAGAAGTATAGATTGAAAGAGGGTAAAGTGAGTAAAGTACAATGAAAAATTTTGCGTTAATCGGAGCCGCTGGTTACATAGCACCCAGACACATGCAAGCTATTAAGGCTGTTGGGGGCAACCTGGTGGCTGCATTGGATAAGCATGATAGCGTTGGTATACTAGATTCATATTTTCCCGACTGCGATTTTTTCACTGAATTCGAACGCTTTGATCGGCATTTGGACAAGCTTAAAAGAAAGGGGATTAAAATTGATTATGTGAGCATTTGCTCGCCTAACTATTTGCATGATTCCCACATACGATTTGCGCTACGTCATGGTGCTGATGCTATATGTGAAAAACCATTGGTATTAAACCCATGGAATATTGATGCGTTGGCCGAAATTGAAAAGGAAACCGGCAAAAAAATATATACTATTCTTCAGCTTCGTCTTCATCCAAGCATTATTGCTTTAAGAGAAAAAATAAAGAATGGCCCTAAGGGCAAAGTGTATAATGTGGATCTTACATATATTACCTCACGTGGTCATTGGTACCACCACAGTTGGAAGGGAGAGATTTCTAAATCAGGTGGTATAGCCACCAATATCGGTATTCACTTTTTTGATATGTTGATTTGGATTTTTGGGGAGGTAAAAGAAAGCAAGGTTTTGGAATTAAAACATTCAAGAGCCTCCGGGCAATTGAAATTGGATCAGGCAAATGTGAGGTGGAAGTTAAGCGTGGATTATGAGGATATTCCTGATGAGCTAAAGCATGAAGGGAAAAGAACCTATCGATCTTTGAAGTTAGAAGGTGACGAGGTGGAGTTTAGTGATGGGTTTGGAGATTTGCATATTAGGAGTTATGTCGAAATTCTAGAGAGAAATGGGTTTGGTCTAGAGGAATCAATGAAATCAATTGAAACCGTTCAAGCGTTTAGGGATTAGGCCTATTCATCGTTTTGTCTAATTTTGCCTTCTAGACTACTTTGGTTAAATGAAAAGAGCATTAATAACAGGAGTAACAGGTCAAGATGGAGCGTATCTGTCAGAGCTTCTTCTATCGAAAGGATATGAAGTTCATGGGATTAAAAGGAGAAGTTCACTATTTAATACTGACAGAATTGACCATTTATATCAAGATCCTCATGAAAAGGATGTTAAACTCAAATTGCACTTTGGAGATCTTAGTGATTCCGGTAATTTAATTCGAATCGTGCAGGAGGTTCAACCAGATGAAATATACAATCTGGGGGCGATGTCTCACGTGAAAGTAAGTTTTGATACTCCTGAATACACTGCGGATGTGGATGGGATTGGAACCCTGCGTTTGTTGGAGGCAATTCGAATTCTAGGGCTCACAACCAAGACAAAATTTTATCAAGCGTCATCCTCGGAACTGTATGGACTTGTCCAGCAGGTACCCCAAAGTGAAAAAACCCCATTTTACCCGAGATCTCCATACGCAGTTGCTAAGCTGTATGCCTATTGGATTACAGTGAATTATAGAGAAGCATACAACATGTTTGCTTCTAATGGAATATTATTTAATCATGAATCACCATTAAGAGGTGAAACATTTGTAACCCGTAAAATAACAAGAGCTGCTTGCAGGATTTTTTTGGGGTTGCAAAAAACAGTTTTTATGGGGAACATAGATGCCAAGCGTGACTGGGGACATGCCAAGGACTATGTCAATGCCATGTGGCTCATGCTTCAGCATGATAAACCAGATGACTTTGTTATTGCAACCGGAATTACTACTACTGTCAGGGATTTCATAAGGAAGACATTTCTAAAACTTGGAATTGAACTGGAATTTAAAGGCACAGGAATTGATGAAATTGGAATTGTTTCAAAGGTGAATGCTCCAGACGCACAATTGAAAGTTGGAGAGGTTGTTGTTAAAATAGATCCAAAATACTTCCGGCCAACAGAAGTTGAGCTATTAATTGGGGATCATTCAAAGGCAAAAAAAGATCTGAATTGGGAGTTAAAATATGATTTGAATTCATTGGTTGAAGACATGGTAAGAAGTGACCTTGAGTTATTCAAACGCGATCATTATTTGAAGGAGGGGGGACACAAAATCTTCCAATATCACGAATAAATGAAAAAACCGTCTAAAATATTTGTCGCGGGACATCGAGGCATGGTGGGTTCAGCCATTGTAAGAAAATTACAAAGTAAAGGTTATAATAATCTTATTTTAAAAACTTCTTCTGAGGTGGACTTATGCAATCAGGCTGCTGTGGAGAAATTCTTCGCTGATGAGAAACCAGAATATGTATTTCTTGCGGCTGCAAAAGTTGGAGGCATACTTGCGAATAGCACCTACCGAGCTGATTTTCTTTACGAAAATCTAATGATTGAAAGCAATGTGATTCATCAAAGCTATGTACATGATGTCAAAAAATTATTGTTCCTCGGCTCTTCTTGCATTTATCCTAAAATGGCACCGCAGCCATTGAAAGAAGAATATTTACTATCTGGTTATTTGGAAGAAACCAACGAGCCATATGCAATAGCCAAAATTGCAGGGATAAAGCTTTGTGAAAATTATAGAAGACAGTATGGGTGCAACTTCATTAGCGCCATGCCCACTAATCTTTATGGTCCGAATGATAATTATGATCTCCAAAACTCACATGTAATTCCTGCATTGATTAAGAAATTTGTTGAGGCTAAGAAAAACAAATCATCCTATGTCGAAATATGGGGTACGGGAACACCGTTAAGAGAGTTCCTTCATGTAGATGATCTTGCGGATGCTTGTTTTTTTCTTATGAAAAATTATTCTGAATTAGAATTCATAAATGTAGGAGTTGGAGAAGAGATAACCATTAAAAACTTGGCAATGATGATAAAGGAAATTGTAGGTTTTGATGGTGAAGTTGAATTTGATAATTCAAAACCAGATGGCACACCAAGGAAGCTGATGGATGGAGAAAAGTTATATAAGTTGGGTTGGAGACATCAAATTAATTTTAAAGATGGATTAAGGGAAGTAGTTGCAAATGAGTTTTAAAAGCGAGGGCCATACAATTATTTTACTATTTTTCAATATTCATTAAGGAAGCCATTGTGCCAGAGTGCAATATGAGTTGTTAGTTTGGTGAATAAGTGAAAAAATATATTTTAGAATGAATACTTTAAAAGTTACTCCTTTCATTTTACTATTACTAGCTGGGGTCTCTATCTCTTGTAATGACAATGACTTAGAAAACAGATTAGACTTGTTAACTTTTGAAGTCAATAGTGTTAAACTGGTTAACAACATTTTAGAATTTAAATATTTTCTCCTTGATAAAAAATATTCAGAAATTCTAATTTCCCAGATTTCGGAAGACAATAGCACCAATAAATTGAGAATCGATTTTGAAGATGGGAATTCATTAGAAGTTGATCATGGAATAGTCAAAAATTACATCCTAGATGCGAAAAATTGGGAGGCGGACTTCAATTTCACTGACTCAACTTCAATTCAAACATTTTACCTTGGAAATATTCCAGAAATTTCATCATCAGATATTGTGTTGAATCCTTTTAAGAACGCGCCCTTGACAGCAATGATTAAATACACAACTCCAGTCAAAGGGAAATTTCAAGTGACCGTAGTGGGTCAAGACGGTATAGAATCAGACATTGTAAGAAGCTTCGATTATTATGACTATGAGCATAGCCTAGAAATCATAGGGTTATATCCTGGGTATTCTAATGAGGTGACTTTGAAATTCATGAGTAAAGATGGGATTAAAAGATTCGTCAAGTCTATCCAAATTGTAACCCAACAATTACCTCTTGGACTTCCTGATTTTGGGATTGTTAAACAATATGAGCAAGTGGAGACAAATGTTCTTTTTCTAGTGAACTATCGCCCAACTAATATTCCATTTATGGTTGATGCGTTCGGAAAGATCAGATGGTACTCAATAGGCTTTTCACTGACTACGAAATATGGTCTTCAGGTTTTTAAGAATGGAAATATAGGTTTTGGCGTATCTGGGAACGGTCAAGGAAGTGTGTATGAATACTCAATGCTTGGCGAGTTGATAAAGGAGTATTCAGTATATCCAGTGTTTCAAAATGTCCATCATGATGTTTTTGAAATGCCAAATGGCAATTTTCTAATAACCGCGGATAAGATAGGAATACCTACCGTAGAGGATCACATTGTCGAAATGGATAGGACTACGGGGATGATAACAAATGTTTGGGATTTACGGGAAATTCTGCCAACGGATCGTTACACTCTACGAAAGATCGGAGACGGAAGTGATTGGTTTCATATTAATGCAGTTATATATGATGATAAAGACAATTCAATAGTTGTTTCGGGACAGGCTCAAGGAGTAGTGAAGTTAACTTGGAACAATGAACTAAAATGGATACTTGCGCCTCATGACGGGTGGAGCTCAGAATATGTTCCTTATTTGCTTAGTCCAATCATCCAAGCTGAGTTTGATTGGACATGGGGTCAACATGCCCCATGTTTATTGCCAAATGGTAATTTATTGATATTTGACAACGGATTTGGACGGGGATTCGGGACGGCAACTTCGCAGTATAGCAGAGCTGTTGAATACGAGATAACCGAGAATCAAAACAATGAAGGGGGAACTATCTCACAAATTTGGCAATATGGTAAGGAAAGAGGACTTGAAATGTTTGCCCCTTTCATAAGTGATGTCGATTATATAGAACAATCAGGCACACGTCTTATAACAGCGGGATCACTTGAATACAATTTAACATATACGGATAATTTGAACAACTCGATCACACCCTCTCCACATAGAATTGAAACAAGAATTATAGAAGTTAATGAAGCTGGTATTGTACTTTTCGAAATGACCCTGAGTTCTTTACAACATGTTGGCACAACATATAGGTCTGAAAAAATTTGGCTTAAGAAATAGAATTTGGGTTATGACCTTCAGTGATTTAGTCAAATCAATATTTAATAAAACGAGAATCTCTCGTTTGAAGTGGCACAACTTAAGGAGTATTCAACCGGTTTCCAGAATACATGGACGAGATCGCGGCACACCCATTGATCGATTTTACATTGAGAAATTCTTAAAGGAAAACCAACACTTTATTAAGGGAAAAGTTTTGGAAATAGCGGAGAGTAGATACTCTAAGCAATTTGGGAATGCTGTTGTTTCTTTTGAAATCTTGCATGTAGAACAACAAAAACATGTAACAATAGTTGGAGACCTAACGAAACCAGAAACACTTCCAGAAAATGCAATGGACTGTTTTATATGCACGCAGGTTTTCAATTTCATTTATGATTTTCACAAGGCTATTGAAGGAGCTTATCGACTTTTAAAGCCTGGAGGAGTGATGCTTGCAACCGTCTCTGGTATATCACAGGTCTCTACGTATGATGCAGAGCGTTGGGGGCATTTTTGGAGCTTTTACCCGCAAGGCATTGAAAGAGCTTTTAAGGATATTTTCGGAGAAAAGAATGTTGAGGTAAAAACTTATGGGAATTCATTAAGTGCAATTTCTTTTATCAAGGGAATTGCGCATCAGGAATTAACTCGTTCTGAGCTTAATTTTCAAGACCCGGATTATCCGGTTTCAATTGCAATAGTTGCAAAAAAAGGCTAGACATTTCCATTGTTATCAGTATCCCAAAATTCACTTTGACTTTTTAACCAAACGACTGTTTCGGTTATTCCCTGTTCTAAGGAATATTTTGGGTTTCCTAATAATTTAAATGTCTTCTCCATCACGACAGGGTTATCTTCGGTCATGCTTTTAAAGCGACTGCTTGTGATCGGAAATTTAAGTCTCAAAGCACTTAAAACATCCCCTACCAATGCTAAAACCTTAACAGCTGATCGGGGCACTACTCGAATATTTTTTCCAGTGAGAGCCAATGAAAACCCGTTGACCCAGTCATATAAATTGATAGGAGCCTCACCTACATAAAGTACTTGCTTGTTCATCTCATTAACATCCTTCGTCAATATTTGAAGTATTTGATCAGCTACGGTTCCCACGTAACCATAGGATCTAATAACAGGTTTTTTCCCTGGATGAAAATAATGTCCCATTTTTAAAACTCGCCAAAATTCCTTTGGATAACGAGGGTGCCTTGGTCCCCAAATATTGGTGGGCCGAATAATTGTCCAACAGCAATGAAGATTGGCTTCTCTGGTCAATTTTTCAGTAATGACCTTACTTTCTCCATAAACCGTATGAGGAGCATAATCTTCATCATGTTCAGGCATGCCACCCTGTTGATGCACAAACTGCGTTGATGTGATGACAACCCTATTTATTGTTGGGCAGGCTTTAATGGCAGACAATACATTTACCGTGCCCTCTGTGTTTACAATGTAGTCCTTCATCACGTTTTGAGGGTCTGTGTCCGTTCTGGCCGCTAAATGGACAATGCAGTCTGGTTGAAATTCCTGAAAAACTTCGATTACTTTTTCTTTATTTAATATATCGATCCTTTTCCAAAATGGATAATGTATTTTATCGGTAGGTTCGACAATATCTAAATTGACAATTTGACATTTGTTAATTTTTGATAACTCATCAATCAGATAAGCGCCAATAAAACCGGATCCGCCTGTTATCAATATTCGCATTTTAATAATAAATATTTACTTTACAATCTTGAATAAATGATCAATCCCTGAACGATAACTGGTTAAAAAACATTAACTGTTAGCAAATGTCTTTGCAAATATTTTACTCATTCTCCGAGAGAATACATTCACCGAAAAGTGCTCAAGATAAGTTTTCCTTGCATTTGATCTGATTTTTTCAGTGTTTATATTATTATAGCTCTTTAGAAGAGGAAGAACTTCCGAATAGTCATTGCATAAAAACCCATTATAATTGTTTGTGATATATTCACTGATTCCGCTGATATTCTTTGCAATGATAACCGCCTTTGCTATCATCAATGCTTCTATTAATACTACAGGTTGACCCTCAGGTCCATTAGATAGAAAAATTAGAAAATCGGCATTGTTGTATTCAGTATAGATCAAATCGTGGGCAATTTCATTTTCTATGGCAACTTCATGTTCTAGGTTAGACTCCCGTATCATCATTCTAATTTTATCTTCAAAGGCGCTGTCTTGAAAGGACCCAATAAATCTCCAATTGAAATCTATCCCTTCGGATTTTAACAGTTTAGCTAATGTTATGCTTTCCGCGATCCCCTTATTTGGATTTAAATGTCCAACGGACAATAATCGCATAAATGATTTCCCATTCAAATTGTTTGATTTAAAAGTCATTTTCTTCACTGCTACATCTTCGCAAAAATTATAGACAATGCTTTTTGTTTTAGCGCATAGAAAGTCTAATTCCTTCTTTTGGTATTCAGTTAAGCAAAGCAAATGTTCAATGTTTTTATATAGCATCCGCAAGCAATTAAACAAAAGTTTATTTTCTATAAAGCCATCATTGTAACCCCCTGCATGAACTTGCAATATCAATTTTTTCTTAAAGAATAGATTTAATGGAATACCTATTAGAATATCTTTAATTAGTGCGCTTTTTTTTGGTCCACTTAGAGAGTAGTATACTTTTTCAATTTCATTTTGTCTAAAAATTCCTTCTGTTAGTATCTGAAGGGAAACTGTCAGAAGTCTGGTAATCTTCTTAACTGATTTCTTTGAAAAATCTTTTGAATGGGCTGAGAAATTTAAGTTAATTAGTTTCTTGTCTTCTGCATTTATCAAATCATACATTTTCTTCTGCATGATTAATTGACCACTTGCAGGAGGGGGAAATCCGGCAATAAATAAAATCTTACGTTTACCATTCATATATGAATACTGAAAAGGAATAGATACCTTAGATTAAATTGTTATCGTGGATTGTTTTATTACAAATCAGGCCGTTGTTCATAGAACTCTTTATTCGAGATTATTTTGACATTTGAGGCAATAAGGCTTTGTAGCAAGAACTCCAAATTTGACCATAAATCATATTTTTCAATTTCCCAAGAATGCCCCCAAAAATGATAGCTTTTTACATTTGATTTGTTAGTAGGTTCCTTTTCCAACCAGGTATTATTGAGGATGGTCCTATTAAACTTAAGAATATCAAGTGCCCTTCTTAGGGAATACCTTTTTATTGAATGCTTTATAATTTGAAAATTAGTTAGAGGGGCAATGATTACAGTTGTCGGCATCAAATAATTATCTGATGAATAGGCGTATGCAAAGCCCATGTCGATTGTTCTTGCATATTTGAAGCCAGCTTCCTTAACCAATTCGATTGTTCTATGGGTATACTTACCGCCAGGGTAACAAAAAATGTGATTCTCTTTTCCAGTGCAATCTTCTACATATTTTTTTCCTAATCTTATTTCAGATGCTTGCTGATTGGAAGGCAAGTTTTCTAGATAAATATGATTTAGCGTATGACTGTGAACGTCAAAATTATCTAGAGATAAATTTCTCAAGTCTAATGAACTTAGAGTCGGAAGGTTCTCCGAGTTGATTTTTGGGACATAAAAGGTACAACTCAGCTCATATTTATTAAAGAGCCGAGCGATTCTAAGGTCTAATGGATGGCCATCGTCCCAGCTGAATGTCGCGGTTACTCTTGGCTCATTCGTCATTTGCATGGCTGTAGTATTTAAAGTATCCAAATAAAAGGGGAAAATAGACGTAAAGATGAAAGACAAAATTATCCACCAACATTATTATCGGTATACTGAATAATAGCGAGAGATAAACTCTTTTTAAGGTTGTGTCTTCTATCTTTAACACCTTCTTATACATATAAAGAATTGTAAGAAACAGTAAAGTAATTCCAAAGATACCAACATCTATTAGCAACCATAAAAAATCATTGTGGACAAGGTTTAATCCCGGAAATTGGTTTTTTCCAATATTAATTGCGTAGCCAAGACCCTTTCCAAAAAACGATATACTTTCATTTTTCCATAAATAGGTCCAAAATTCAAGCCTGCCTGATGTATTTATGTTTGAAATGATATCGTTCAAATCACCTGACGCTGGAATTGAATAGAAAAGTCTTTTAATGAGTGGATCGAACAGCCCGATCTGATAGCAGATGATTAATAGCAAAGCCAGCCATGTTAATTTTCTCAAAAATTTTTCCCGAAAGGTCAAAAGCAAAAAGAATATGGCTGTTGTCATTATTCCTCTCTGCAAGGATAAGCTTAGTAGTATAAGGGCAAAGCCTAGAGCGGTATAGTCTAAGATTCTATTGTTCTTAAGCACCTGATGGGTGAATATAACTACAAAGGCAAAGAAGAAATACTTCGAGGTATGAACATCAAATAGACTGATCAATCTTCCATCCTCGGGAGGATAAACAAGAAAAACCAAAAATGACAATATACCAATAGCATAAAGTGTGCCACGCAGAAAACTGATCAATTCAGATTCACTTGAAGTCTTGTTCCACAAGAAAAGGAACCAACCAGCGGCTATTGCAAACAGTATTCGTAAGTAAAATGTTATGGCAAAGAAGCTTGTAATATTGATTAAGAAAACGCATAGTAGCAGTATATAAATAATAACTAACTGTTTTTTCATTTTCGTTATCCAAAAACGTTGCCACAATAAGAACACCATCATTGGCAATAGTAATGACATATAGGCAAGTGTTAGCACATT
Source organism: uncultured Ignavibacteriaceae bacterium (assembly GCA_964639355.1). Classification (GTDB taxonomy): domain Bacteria; phylum Bacteroidota; class Ignavibacteria; order Ignavibacteriales; family Ignavibacteriaceae; genus JAGXRK01. The sequence continues at coordinate 15,357 of CAZXCP010000034.1, read as the reverse complement.
GCTAGACAATCCAAATACTGAGTTTGGAAATGGGACAATAACTAAAAAATTAATTATATTTTTGAATAGCTTGTTCAAATTGCGCTACATTAAAATTCTGGAAAAATTCAGCTTTAAATGTTTTTATCAAGTCCTGGTTTATTATGAAATAATTATTAGATCCAATTCTTCTTTTTATTAAGAAAGATTTTAACACCTGAAAATGCTTCTCGTTAAGTTGGTTTTTAATGAAATAAATATTTCCATAAAATATGGAGGCAAAAATTGTTTCTGAGGAAAATTCTGAAATTATATACTTATATTTAATTATATTTTCTGATAAAGAAAATTTATTTCCCAGAATACTTACTCTACTATTCAAAGAATTGTTTTGTAAGAGCTGTTCCAGATAATGTCTATTCTTATCAAGTGGGTGGAGTTTAATATCACAAGTGATATTATCCTCATTTTGGATGAGGCTCTTCAAATTATTGATTGCTTCGATTTTGGCCATCCTATCTTTGGCTATATCTCTATAGAACGTGCCATAATAGAGAATTACATTATCTAAGAATTCTTCAATTTGAAACTTCTTAAAATCTTTCTCATACATGAGACAACCAATTGATACAATTTCAGATGACGTAATGCTTTTAAAAGTTCGGGAGAAATATCCTCCCCATGAGAATACCAGGTTTGGATTAGTATGAAAACTTTGATAGGAGATTAAATGACTAAATCCTAAAGCTTTGATGCCTTGATAAATGACTGTTTTAAAAATCCCGGAGAAAGTTTTAGGCCATGGTTCAAAAAAAATAAACCCATCCTGATATAGGAAAATGGGTTTTTTGTTGCACCGACAATAGTGGACTAAGGTTCTATATGCATAATTGTAGTCACTAAGAATTAATACCCCATCATAATTATTGTTCTGGCTCACCCAATGCTTAATATTTCGTGCAATCCTTAAACGCTTCAAAAGATTGCCATTTAGTGGATGTGCTACGATAGAAATTAAGGGCACCTCATCAATTTGTAATTGATTGCAGTTTCTTTTAAGAAACACAGATAAGAAGAGATGATTTTGAGAATCTACAACGACAGCTAGAGAATACATACCAGTACTAGTAAAATAGAAAGTAAAACCCTGGCTAATTGCAATAACTTGTTATGCCTTTTTCCAGCAAGAATTTCAAGGAAGAAATAGGTCAGCCAAGAAATTAATGGAATAAACAATAAAAATACATCAAACTTAGTTAATAGGAGCACTAAGCATATATGTAATGCTAGAATCAAACATACTAGAATTAAGGCTTTTTTATTGTTAAGATATTTGATCAATGTGTTGGGCAGAAAATAGACCAATGCAGCGTATTGTAGTGAAACATTGTAAAAATTTATATTTTCGGTGTAGTTAGGAAAAAATTTATGAAAAAGTGGATACGCAACTTTCAAAAGACATACACATAAAAATATTATTAGTATGTTGACCGTGTCCAACTTCTCAGACACATCCGACTTCTTGCTAAATATCCTGCTGTAAAACATTGACCATAGTAATGATACGGCCATAAATATGGAGGTAATAATTGTGCTGTATAATGAATAAGTTGAAAAATCGAGGAAAGAATAGATGTGCTTTATTATGAATTTATCGATGCTGACATACATGTACATTAGAATATTATATAAAAAAATAGGCCAAGAATGAGCTAAAAAATCCAAGGGAAGCAATGATCCAAATTTGGTTTTTAGGACAAGAATGATCACCGGTAGGAACACGCTAAGCAAATAGACCAAATAGATGAAATAAATGTTGCTTACTTTAAGGACAAAGAATATTACAATTACCGTGCTTAAAAGGGCATTTGTCAATAAGACCTTTGATAAGACCTTAAACTTTTCCAAAGACCGTAAGACCCCGGTTTTGATTACATACATTTGAGAAAATGCAGCTATTGAAATCCAAAAAAGAAGATCAAAGAGATGAATTTTGCCAGTAACATCACGATTGAATAGAAGAAAAAAGACGGTGGATATCAGCACCAATCCTATATTCAAAAAAATAACTTGCCTTTCTAATTTATGATTATATCCATTCTGGTTGTGAAGATCGACTGCAACCTCTTTTTGAAGGTAGGAAATGCTTCCTAGATCGAATATGGTAACGAATCTTAAATATAAATTAAAAACACTAAAAATCCCGTAGGAATAACTATCCAATAATTTGGGAATTATTAAGGCTCGAAGGAAATATACTCCGTAAATTGAGAAGTTAAGAATGGTGTAAACAATACCGCCCTTATCAAGGCGCCTAATGCTCTCTTTGATAAAATCGAATTTGAATAATTTTTTGCTATAGGCTGCGAATTGACTAAGCACTCGTTGTTTGGACATTAAGATTGAACCAGATTATGTGCATCATCTTTGGTTGAAGTAAGGCAATTTTAGGACAAGGCGCTTAAGGTTAGGGGAACGCCTTTTTTAATATCTAACCTAGCATATTTTTCTAATGCCATTTCATAGTATTTGGGAGCCAATCCATCCCCAGGTCTGATTACCCGGATATTCTCTTTTGAAAACTTCTCTCCAGCTTTAATATCCTTAACGGCATAAATAGATCGTTTAAATTGTCTGCTTTTTTCCTCAACAGTTTGGGTATTAAGTTGAACTTTCCCTAATGACAAAAACGCTCGTTCGCTTTCGATCACTAATGATTTCATTTCTGCAGGCTCCATGCTAAAAGCGCTATCAACACCTCCCTCTGCCCTGTCTAAGGTGAAATGTTTTTCAATGAACCTTACACCAATAGCCACGGAGGCAACTGATGCTCCAATACCCATAGTATGATCACTCAACCCAATCATGCAGTCCTCAAAGATTTGTTGCAAAACAGGAATAGTTACTAGATTTGTGTTTTCAGGCGTTGAAGGGTAGGTGCTGGTACATTTCAATAATATCAAGTCCTTACAACCATTCTCTTTTAGGATCTGCACAGATTCGATTATCTCATTTAGATTTGCAATACCAGTGCTCATTATCACAGGCTTTCCTGTCCTTGCAACCCGCTTTAGAAGAGGGTGGTCAGTATTTTCGAAAGAGGCAATTTTATAAAATGGCACGTCCAGCTGCTCTAGGAAATCTACTGCTGAGTCATCAAAGGGTGTACTAAAACATAATATTCCTAAATCTTTGGCATAGTCAAATAGGGGCTTATGCCATTCCCATGGAGTGTGTGCTTCATTGTATAATTCATATAGATTTCTTCCATACCAGAGAGATTTTTTGTCAGTAATATCAAACAAGCCCCCTTTTTGATTGATAGTCATAGTATCAGCTGTATAAGTTTGGAGCTTAACTGCATGGGCACCGCTATCCGCTGCCGCCTTTATAATTTCCTTTGCCCTATCCAATGATTGGTTGTGATTACCACTCATTTCAGCCGCAATAAATGGCTTATGCGCTTGTCCTAATTCGAATGGGCCTAGTTTCATGTTTGTCTCTGGTTATAATGACTATATTTTAACTCGCTAAGTTGAGGACTTTTCTTTAGTCGATATACTCGCAAAATCCTTTATAAAATTTGGTGCCAATTTTGGGTTCAGTATAGTCTGATATTGAATCTCCCATCTGATCTTGGATACTCCAAATGACATCTTTAAACCCCATTAAATGTCTAAACATTACTGTACTAGAGAAACGTGGATTGATCTCAAAAACAAGTGGGCCCCTATTAGAAAGCCTCAATTGGACATTAATTGATCCCCGCAAATCAATCTTTTCAGCAATATTTAAAAGTAATTCGTCTATTTCATTGTTTTGAATAACAATGCCAAACCCCGAGAATCCTCCCATTAACTTTCTTTTATAGCTGATAATTCTCACGTTTCCCTTTGAGTCCCTGAAAACACCACAAGTAAATTCAGCATCATCATTCTCAATAAGTTCTTGTACAATGAAATCTGGATACTTTTTCCTGTAAAAATTATAATCGTTCATCTCCTTGATTAAAAATAGGGACTTACTTCCTGAACCATTTCTTGACTTCATAATTACTGGGAGGTTAGGCTCTTTTTCATCACTTGCTATTTGAGTAACTGGAAATGGTAATCCCTCATTTTTTAGAAATTCTGTTGTGAGTAATTTATCAAAACCAATCTTCATGGTATTGAGGTTAGCCGTTACTAGAGGCTTATCAAAAAGCTTTCCGTAAAGTTTTTCTTGAGTAAAAAATCTTAATTCAGGCTCGGATGCAGGCAAAACTATATCTATTCTAAATTCTTTGATAATCTTTCTTAATGCATCCATGTACCCCACAGATCGACATTCAGGTACCACAGAACATTTATCAAAGATAAATTTTCCAGCATGTTGATCATTAATGTCGCATCCAAACACATTGACAAAAATGTCTTCTTGCTTCAATATTTTTCCAATACTTTGGCCGATATCACCCCCACAGCCGGTTACTAAAATGTTGTATTTCTTGCTCACCATTTATTCCGCTTTAAAATTTCTTTCAAATAACGGACATCAGGGTCAATCAAGTCAATTTCTTGTTCCAATTTTTCAATTGGATAGGGAGTAGCTTTTATTTCAAAAGCTCCATTTGTACTATTGATCATGACCCATGAAGCAATACCTCCAATGCCTCTGGATTGCCCTATTGAACCCACATTGATGAGGGTACTGAATTTATTGCGAAAAGAAAACGGGTAGTGAGAATGACCCACCAATACCAGATTGACTCCTTCGACATCACATCCCTCCAAAGTGATCCTGTCAGAATCCGGATAAAGATACTGATCCTTATCAATGGGTGATCCATGACACATTAAAATCGATGTGTTTTGAATGGTAACAAGAAGTTGATCAGGGGCATTACAAATTTCATCCATTTCTTCAGGAGACAGTTTTTCTATAGCGAGACGATGTCCACTCCCATATTTATTTCTAATATCAATCTCATTTACTTTTCCATTTTTTAATTCAAGTAATAACCTTTCATGATTTCCTCTAATCATTAGATAATCCCATTCTTTTATTAATTGAAGTACCTTATCGGGATGATAGTAATAACCACAAATATCGCCCAACACCAATACTTTCTCTGCTCTCTCTTTCCGGGCAACTTTTAGCGCCTCCGCCAAAGCGTAATGATTACCATGTATGTCGGAAATTACCGCTACTTTCATTCGAATTCAATTTGCCCAAGGATTTTTTTAGCTATTTCCTGAGGGATACTAAGTTTTTCGGATTGCTTTAATTCAATAAAATTCTTCTGTCGTGGAAACACTGCCGGATTGCTATTTCGAATTGCATGTTGCATTTCAGTATCCATTGTGCCAGGATCAATTTGATAAACTTTGATTCGGGAGTTTTCTTTTACCTGTTCCTGCAATACTGAAAAAAACATTTTGGAGTAGGCTTTTCCAGAACAGTATGTAGCCCAGCCGGCAATAGGTTTTTCGGCAGCTCCACTTGTGATGTTTAGAAAAATTATGGCTTTACTACTACAGTGTTGCAATAAGTAATTCGTAATGATGGAGGGCGCTAACGCATTCACATTTGTTGATTCAATTAATTCTTTCTCATTCAAGGATCCAATCTTTTCTATTGGAAAAACAGTTCCTGCATTATTAATAAAAATGAGATTATCAGCATTGCTAATAATTCTATAATGTAAATTAAGAGTTTTAGCTATCGATCTGAGTTTATTTAGGTCAGTCTTAGAGAAATAAAAATTGCTTGATTTGGACTCAAGATATTTTATTTGCTCATTATTTAATCTCCTTCCAACTGATATAATTATAGCATCCGGCTTTGAAAAAATAATTTCTTTGACAAAGGCCGCTCCCAATCCCTTATTGGTTCCTGTAATTATGTATACTAGTTGTTTCAATATTTATCTATTCTGGCCTTGGGATTTTAAACCTAACTCAAGCGTATAGGGCTAAATTCCATTACTGACAGTATCCATTGCTGACAGTAAACATAATGCTTAAAACTTAATCCTCATTGGATTATTAAAATTATCAAAAACCATATTGACTCTAAAAATACCAACTTTCATTGGAAAGATTTTTTTAGGTGCTGATCGATTTGAATAAGTCAATAAATCTTTTTTGTTGCATTCCGTCTATAAAACCTTTTGCTTTTGGTGAGTATCCGTCAATAAGTTCTTTTATCCCACCTAATAGAGTTGAAGGTGTTACATTTTGCCATTTTCCAACTCCCACTACATTTTGTTGATCTTTTAATGAAGAATAAAACTGAATTTGATGGTCAACGTAATGTCCAATTACGAAGGGCAAGTTTGTACAGGCACATTCATATGCAATGTTGCTTGCAGATATCACGCCAAAGTCAGAAGACACCATTACTTTAATGATTTCCGAAGCGCTTATATTTTTGTGTATAATAATCTTCCTTTCCATGGCGCTTAGGCGATTAAAGTTCTCGACAACTCCTCTGTAAGAAGAACTAATTAGAATATTTATAGCCTTAAAGGGAGAGTCGTTTATTAAGAAAGAGGTTATTTTGAATGCTAAATCCTCAACATCAGCACCACCAAAACAGAGAAATACTGTATCGAACTTGTTCTTTATTATTATTTTTTTCGCGACCTCTAAAAACTCCTTTCTCAATAGGGCGTAATCTGGGCCAAGTAGGATTTTTGCGTTTGTATTTCTGTATTTTGAAGGTGAGGCGGAAAGAGCATGATTAATGATTACATCCGCAAAGGGACATTCCTTATAGACATCATCTATGTAAACAAGCTTGCATCCAAATTCTTTAATTTTTTTTTGGTAATAATTATCGAATTGATAACCATCCAGCACAACTATTTCATTTCCTTTTAGATGTTGCGCCAAGTCAAATGGTACTCTCTCAGTATCTTTGTTTCCTGATAATTTTTCAAAATCAAATTGATCAAGTCGAATGAGCCCAATCCCCATCTTTAATATTTGAGTTTCAATAAACTCATTTGGCTGCAGAATAGCACAAAAACAATCAAACTCTTCCCTAACTAAATCGGCCAGAGCTAATATTCTGTAAAAATGGCCAAGTCCGATTTCAGAATTTCCGTCAACTCTGAAAATAATTTTCCGCATATAGTCTCAATTGTTTAAAAGAGAAAATCATTTAGGCATGTTTAAAAAATCCTGTGATTAATCTACCTAGACCTAAATCCCCCATAGCTTTATAAAAAGCAATAACTTTTTCTGTGGACATTGTATGAAGAAGGTTTTCAAATTCAATGCGCGATTTGTGGCAAGCTTTTCCTTTTGCCTTATCCTTAATGTAATTGGTGTTGATATTTAATAACCCCCAATCTATTGGATAGTCACCTAAAATATTAATAGACTTCCATCCAAACGAGTGTAGCAAATTCTCCAGACCTTCTTTATTAAAGTAAGACAAATGGTCTGGAGTGACAACCCAAAATGGATTATCAACATAACCTTTTTTCAATGCATACTCTTGGATAATTGAGAAATCATTTGGAACCTCGATTACAAGGATACCAGATGGGCTTACTATTTTTTTAATATTCGAGACTAAGAATTCGGGATCAGTTACATGCTCGAGCACATTGTCTACCCATACAACATCAAACTTTTGCCCCACCTTAATTAACTTATCCAAATTTTCATACACATTACCGGTGATTATGCACTCACAACATTTTGGGTTAAATTTCTCACAACCAAAACTACTAAAATCAAGGCCTAAGACCTCCCACCCTTTTTCTTTAAAGTATTGCAATGCCCAGCCCTCCCCACAACCAACATCTAAAAATTTGTTTGATTTGGGGTCACCTAAATGCTGCCCTAAAACGTAATATTTCTGAGCGATTTTATTAATGAAATAATTTTGCTCAGCTAAGTCATATTCAACTTCATAACTACCCTTTGCCTCTTGATAATATTTTTCACTGTAATATTTTTCAAGTTCCTCTTTTTGTGGACGATCTTTTACCCAGTAAAAGCCGTATTTATTTTTCACAACGTTATTGGTCTCACTCATAAAGTCTGTTTTACTAAGTTTGAAATCACATCTTGTATCTTGATAGCAAGCATTATCTCAATTTAAATAAAGGTTCAAGAATCGCTCCGTGAATATGATTCCTTATATTTTTTTCTAGAACAACCTTTTTCATCAATTGAAAAAACTCATCGTACGCTTTCAATAATGCAGCTACGTGTCCTTGGTTGTGGGCGTAACTCATATTATGAGTTCCAATGGTATAAATTCCCCGCTTAAACATTTCCTGTAAGAAGAGAGTCTTGATCTCCCAGGCTGTACACCATTCAGTATCTTTGATGATGAAAAATGACCAGACAGGATAGCCTTCAACCGCAAACAGGAATTCAAGCTCATGATCGCTAATCAATTCCTTTAGGCCTTTAATAAGGGAAATTCCAACTTCGTTTAAATGCGAAACCACCGGCTCTCTTACCAGTTTGTCCAAAGTTGCGTCAGCTGCGGCCAATGATAACGTTTCACCGCCAAAAGTAAATGAGAAGAACACTTCTTCCATCAATTTCATGATTTCAGCCTTACCAGCTAAAGCGGACACCGGATACCCATTAGCCAAGCCTTTGCCGAAACAAGCCAAATCAGGAATAACATTAAAGAATTCTTGGGCTCCACCATTTGCATAACGGAAACCAGTAATCGTTTCATCAAATATAAGTACTGCTTTATTTTGATGGGTTATTTCTTTTACCTTTTCTAAAAAATTGTCTTTGGGAGGAAAGACATTCACCGGCTCCAGGATTACGGCTGCTATCTGGTCTTTATAGATGTTGAATAATTTCGCGAGCGACTCAATATCATTGTATTGGAAGGCATGGGTAAGATCTTTGGTGCTTTGCGGCACACCTAAATTGCGTCCTGTCGACCCAATATACCAATCCTGCCAGCCATGGTATCCGCAAACTAAAACATGATCCTTTTTTGTATATGCTCTCGCTATCCTTATTGCTCCTGCTGTGGCATCAGATCCGTTTTTGCCAAAGCGAACCATTTCAGCACATGGTACCATGGTTACAATTTTTTCGGCTACAATAAATTCCAATTCATTTGCCAACGAGAAAATGGTACCCTTTTCAAGTTGAAGTTTAACAGCATTTGTAACGTCAGGATCATTATATCCAAGTGTAATGGATGCCAGTGAATTCACAAAATCAATGTACTTATTACCATCCGCATCCCACATGTAAGCACCTTCTGCTTTTGATGCAAAGTAGGGAGAAACCCCAAAAGGCAATTGAGTTTTACTCTTACTAAAAGTCTGTGAGCCTAGTGGAACTGTTTTTAAAGCCCTGCCCAACATTTCCTCAGATTTGGTATATCTATTTTTCATATTTTATCTTCTTTTACTGATTTTATGTAGCCTTCATTTCTAATAATGTCGGTGTTCATCGCCATTAGATTGTTATGAATAATGTATTGGGTATATTCTCTCCATGTCTTGTTGGTTCCCAAATTTTCAATGATCAACTTAATCAGTTCGAAATCTTTAGACTCATTCTTATGTGAGAGTAATTATTAGGAGTTGGATAATTGACGGATTTAAATTTAACACCGCCAAAATGAGAAGAATTTTTTCTTATGTAAGGAGTAACGTGTTCGCGATCTGACGGCAATGCAGTTTCATTCCATGCAGTTTCAAGCGCTTGAAATTTAAAAACTTCAATGTCCTGACCGTCCGGAAAATGTTCAAGCAATGTGTTCGAACAATAATCCGCGTTGTTAAGGTTCGTGAATTTTATGACCTCATCAACCAACTGGGGGTCAATCAGTGGACAATCTGATGTAACCCTAACCACAAAATCAGGTGAATACGGCTTTGCTGCCTTATAAAATCTATCTAAAACATCTTTTTCTGAACCCCGATAAACAAAAAATTTAAGATTTTTTACCAAATCTGATATTTTATCATCTTCCTTTTGGTCTGTAGTAGCAACAATAATTTGGCTAACCTCTTTGCATTTTGACAGCCTTTCCAAATGAATTTGTAGAAGAGATTTACCGGCTATTTCCTTTAGAACTTTACCAGGCAAGCGTGTGCTACCAAATCGAGCTTGTGTAATCAGTAAGACTTTCATTTCCAATTAATAGGATAAAGCAGATCAGTTTCAATAACTTTAATTGCATCGATTTCTTTCACGATCTTGTCGTCCAGGATATGTTTAGAATAAGTCAAATTCTGTTTTAACTGATCCGAATTATCAACACCAATGATCACTTGATCAATGCCCGGTTGACCTAAAACATATGACATGCAAATATTTTCCATCGATAGTCCACTCTGACTTGCCAAAGATTGCAATTGAATGACATATTTTTGAAGAGGCAAAAGATAGGTAGGAAAAGATTCAATTTCTTTAAAGAACAAGCCTTGAAGAAAAGCAGACCTGGTCTGAATAATTTTACCATTTTCTTTTGCTTTACTTAACCAATAACCTCGCTGCGCCTTATTGTCCAATAAATTAAAAGGAATTTGGATTACATCAATTTCATGTGTTTTTGTTGCAATCTCAATTTCGCTATTGGTATAGACAGAAACTCCTATTTTTTTCAGTTTTGACGCTTCTTTGAGCTTTACAAGTTCGAGTTTAACGGCAGGGTATTTAATAAATTCCTCAAAACTATGATAGAAATAAACCTCAACTGAACTAACGCCCAGCACTTCTAGGGAACTGTCCAGTTGTGAATGGATACTGGTATTATTGACTTTGAACTTTGTGTTTATCAGAAACTCTTTTGCATGAGTTCTCTTGAACTCTCCAATCAATGCAGGAGAATTTCCATATTGATCTGCTGTATCAAGCATAGTAATTCCTGAATCTTTAGCTGCTAAAAGTATATTAAATACTTCCTGTTTAGAGGGCTTTCCCAGTGTATTATTTATTCCATACGCCAGGCCAAACTGAACCGTACCAAGTATGAGTTTATTCTTCATTATAAGAAAAGAGGGGATTGAAGAGGGCCATTCTTAGGACATCACAATATTTACCGTCATAATAACCGTGGTTTCTGTATTGTCCCTCTATATTGAATCCAAGCTTTTTGTACAAACTCACAGCCGCAATGTTATTGACTACCACGCCTAGAGTTATTTTTCTTATCTTGATGATTTTAAAACAAAAATTGATAATTGTTTGAGAAGCCTCAAAAGAGTAGCCTTTTCCCCACTCTGTAGGTCGACCCATTAAGATTCCATATTCTCCTAAACCATGCTTTTGATCAACGGGATCTATTTTAATGTTACCAACATGTAGATCATTTGATTTCAAGTGGATTCCCCAAAACAGAATTTCTTTTTTCTCAACCTCCTCTAAATATGTCTGCAGCATTTCCATTGTATAGTTCCCGCCTGACTCCAAATATTTGTAGACTTTCGGATCGTTAAGCCAGTTCACATAATCTTGCGATAAATGTGACATTGATAATGGTCTAAAACGTAGCCTTTCCGACTCTAGATCTGTTGCCCTCACAATTCACTTTGATTGGTAAAAATCTTCTATACAATCAATTACGAAATCTTGCTGTTCTCTTGTCAATGTCGGGAACATAGGTAGACTTATGCAGTGCTTATAATATTTTTCAGCGTGTGGCATGTTACCTTCCTTCCAGCCAAATTGCCGGTAATACGGCATAAGGTGGGTAGGCACGTAATGAATTTGTGCGTAGATTTTATTATCTCGAAGGTGATTGTATAGACCAAGCCTATTCTCTACTTCAAGCACATAAAGATGATAGGCATGACCATCAACTACTCCAGACTGCCCAATAACAAAGCTCTTATCCCTAAAGGCCTTTTGATAACGAGCTGCTAAATCCCTTCGTTTGGCCACGCCAATACTTGCTCGACCAAGTTGACTTAGTCCTAAAGAGGCCTGGAAGTCGGTTAGCCTATAATTATATCCCAATGACTGCATCTCCATATACCAACCTGGATAATAATCAACGGATGTAGAACCGGAAGCAAAAGCAATTGAGTTTGTAAAATTTTCTGAATCCCGGGTGATTCCATGTGATCTAAAGGCAAGTAGTTTTTTAAATAGTTCTCTATCGTTTGTAGTAATCAGACCACCTTCGCCTGTGGCAATATGTTTCACAGGGTGAAGAGAGAAGATCGCTAAATCGGCAAAATGTCCGTTGCCACAATTCTGTTGGTTGCCTTCGCTGTCGATGAAGTAACCACCTGGTGCATGACAGGCATCTTCAATAATCCATAAATTATATTGATTGGCCAATATGCGCAGTTCTTCCAGATTTACAGCTCTTCCAGAAAAATCTACCGGAATAATTCCCGCATAAGTTCCAACAGGACTTTGCTCAAGAAGCTGTTTCACTTTCTGAATATCTAGAAGATAGTCCTTAGGTGAAATATCGGCAAAGACAACATCCCCTCCACAATACCTGATGCAATTTGCCGAAGCGGCAAACGTGATGGGAGTTGTAATAACTTTTTGTCCAGGCTTTACATTTAAAGCAAGTGCACTTAAATGTAATGCAGCTGTTCCATTTGCCACCGCAACAGCATAGGATGAGCCAATGTATTTTGCAAAGGCCTCTTCGAATTCATCTATTTTAGGCCCTTGGGTTAAAAAATCAGATTTTAATGTTTCCGATACGGCACGAATATCTTCTTCAGTAATACTTTGTTTACCGTACGGTATTGGTTGCATTAATTTCAAAGTTTGTTTCGACATGTTTTTTTATCAGTACCCTCAAATCGGCCACACTTACCCAATCGGTGTTTTCGGCTGAATTATAGCGGAATCCAAGCGGAACTTTTTGTGCCTTAAATTGACTAATAAATTCCTCAAGATTCCACAATGGTGTAGATGGCAGTATAGCATAGTATTTACCTAAATCGTAGGTATAAAAAGAATCTGAAGCTGTAATCATTTCCTCATGTACTTTTTCTCCTGGTCTAATCCCAATGGTTCTGTGTTCACATTCTGGCCCGATGGCTTCAGCAACATCAAGGATTTTGTATGATGATAATTTTGGAATGAAAATTTCCCCACCCCATGCTGTTTCAAGAGCATGTAATACCATTTCAACTCCACCTTGAAGCGATATATTGAATCGCGTCATGGTAGGATCGGTAATTGGCAATACTCCTTCTTTTCTTTTCTTTAAGAAAAAAGGAATGACAGAACCATTAGATCCCATTACGTTCCCATAGCGAACAACGGAAAACTTAATAGGATTCCTTCCCCGGATGTTATTGGCTGCAATAAAAAGCTTATCTGAAGCCAGTTTTGTTGCTCCATATAAATTTATAGGTGCGCAGGCTTTGTCAGTGGATAATGCAACAACATGTATAATGTCGGTTTCCAAGGCGGCATTGATCACGTTTTCGGCCCCATTAATATTGGTTTTCACACATTCCATGGGATTGTATTCTGCGATTGGAACATGTTTCATTGCTGCCGCATGGATTATGTAGTCTATTCCTCTAAAGGCTCTTTTTAGTCTTTCAAAGTCACGGACATCACCAATAAAAAAGCGGATTTGAGGGTATTTTGAGACAGGATATTCTTGAGCCATTTCAAACTGTTTCTGCTCATCCCTTGAAAAAATAACTAATTTCTTAATGTTTGGCCATTGTGAAAGTATTGTTTTTGTTAAAGCCTTTCCAAGGGATCCAGTCCCTCCAGTAATCAACAAACTCTTACCTTTTAGATCAAACATGTCAATAATCAATAAAATTTAGCTATAATCAACCGTCCTATCACACAAAAACCATGCAATATAGTAAGCTTTTGGTATACAAGTTTTAGGCAGGGGGTTCAATTACATTTTTTTAATCTTACAGTTTGAAATATTTAAATCTCATTCTTCTTCAGAGACTTTTTTGTGATTGACTATAAGTCATAGGAGATTTTTTTTGGAATGTGTTGTTTGACTAATTGCAGTAGCTGGAATTAGCTAAAATTCACGTTGCTCTATTAGCAATATTCGACTCATTTAGCCTTTTGTTTTAAGTAATTACAGAAGTGAATTTGTCAAACCTTTCTCTTTTATGCTGAATACACTATCTATATAGACGTAGTATATTTGCCAATGAAATTCAACTCAAGGTCGTTCCTGGATGCGAACTTAGCCAGATGATTTTTATGAATAGATTTCCTTATAACTCTCAAAAAGCAGAGCATGAAGAATTATGAACAGGTAAAATTTTTATTACTTATTCTTTTGACAGCGTCACTGCCATATCACTATTTTGCATCAAGTGCTTTAATTATTGCTGGTGTCTTTTTGACCCTATACCATTGTATCGTCTCAAAAGTTTTCAACTTTGTAAAATTTGACAAACTCTCTGTATTATGGATTGGTTACTTTGCTTTAGAGGTCATGGGATTAATGAATACTTCTTTTGAAAATTTGGGCACTGGTTTCTCGGTTTTAGAAAAGCATCAAGCCATGGTTTTCATACCATTAATTTTTTTAGATTTTAAGATCGATGTAAATATGCGACAAAAAATTTTATTCTTTTTTGTGCTAAGCTGTTTTATTGCTTCTGTCGTGTGCGTAGCCTTTAATTTATACTCAAGCTATACATTGCACAATACTTTTTTTAACGAATGGATGTTTTCTCATGACAGATTATCTAAACCTATTGGCCTGCAGGCTGTGTACTTTGCGTTGTATTTAAGCGTAGCTCTGTTAATAATTCTTAATTATTTGGTTGAAAGAAATTCTTCCATTTCCTTATTTAAAAATGTAATGATTGGGGTTGTGTTCATTATGTTTTTTCTGATGGTCATTGCCTTAGGGGCAAGAACCATTACAGTAGCTTTAATGTGCACAATTATTTTAAACTTGATTTATTATGCACTATCACGTAAGTCAAAACTTATGTTGTTACTGGCAGCTGTGGTACCATTGATTTTTAGCTTGATTATATTATTAAACCCTGTTGTTAAAACTAGGTTTATGGATATGTTAAAGAGCAATTATGAGCTTTCAAATTATGGAAGCTATTTTGCGCGATCCAAAATTTGGATTCCGGGATTGGAAGCAATCGAAGAAAATATTTGGTTTGGAGTAGGGACTGGAGATTCTCAATCTGAGCTTGATAAAAAATTTGTTGAGCATGGATATTTGGAAGGGGTGCAAGTTTTTAATATGCACAACCAGTATTTTCAGACGTTGCTTGACCTTGGGATTATTGGTCTTTGTATCTTTTTGACTATTTTTTATGTGCAGGTTAGAGAAGCTTTAAGTCAAAGGAATTTGCTTTATTTATCTTTTTTGATAGTTTTTCTGGGTGGGTGCTTGACTGAATCCATGCTTAATAGAAACAAAGGTATTGTATTTGTTTTAGTTTTCAGCTTTGTATTCTTT
>CAZXCP010000033.1:0-25607 GCA_964639355.1 uncultured Ignavibacteriaceae bacterium | reverse complement strand
CATATCTAAAATAAAAATCCCACTTTGTCTCCAAAGTTTAATTTAATATTTGGAGAGTAAAATGAAGGTTAAATTTGTTCCATCAATCTTACAAACTATTTTCAGTTTGATTCTAACATTCTGTTTAACGAGTGAAGTAGTGTATTCGCAACCTGTAAGTACAGCTGAAAAATTTAACGAACGTGGTTATTCAACAACAGCAAGTAGTTTACTTGACGGTAATGAGGTAATCGGAGAATTTGACGGTAATCTCAGTCTTGTATATTCCAGTAAATATGAATTACAGAATGATTTATCGTTTGATTTAACGATTAATTATAATGCTAATGTCGGGCATCAGGTGTTTGATCTGAATGAAGCCAGAAAATCTGGTTATCCGGTCAATAAACCTGTCTGGATAATTGGAATAAAGGGTTTTGCCCTGCAGACAACCAACTTCGAAGTCAATTTTTATATGAAGAATGTAAGTAGGGATTTATATGGTGAGGAAGTTCCATATTTAATACCAGGATATCATTATACAAATAGAAAAGAACCAGTAGGCGCAAATATTGAACAGGGATATGAGCAGTATGATTTGATTAGAATTTTAAAGGATGATGGTTCTGTACTAATGCTGTATAACAGAGATGGATTGGATCGAACAGGCGAATATGTCGAAACTAATTCTGACGGCTATGGATATGCGGTTGTAGATTGGCTTCCTGGACAGATAAATAAATTAAGGAGAATGTGGTACAAACCCGGTGATGGTTTGACATATTATTTTGAAGAGGAAATTGGTAAGTATAATGGAAGGGGTTGGAATCCGGAAAATGCTGAAAATCCCAAAATTATGTTTCTAAAATATATCACAACGCAATCCGGTGATAGCTTAAGGGTTGATTATGCTCATGCACCGTATGATTGTAATCCTCAACAATATGGAAGAAAACTTTTCCAATCTATCTATATCAACAGAAGGATTAAAACTGCTCCTCCAGATCATAGGTGGTTCTCATTAACCTATCTCGATTACAACTTTGAAGAATGGATTATGGGTGGGTGGGAATTAACTGATTTAACCTTATACCACAATTATCTCTTAACACATACTCAACTTATTTTTCAATTTAATACTGGTTCAACATTGTTCACAACTGAAATGGCTGGTGGATTAGAACATACAAAAACAAAATATATTAATAATATAATTGATGAGTTGGGTAGAAGTAATAGAATTTTCTACTATACATTGCCTGGTGATCCACAGTATGAACTTTATAGAAAATATAAATATTCATCGTTCGATTACTATTTTTATATTCCAGCTTATCTGCCATACAAATTAAAATACTATAATGGTAAGGAAACCATTTTCACTTATAAAGAACCGATTATCGATGATTATGATTTTGGCCTTCAGGGACTAGGTGAATGTAATCAAGTTAACTTAAGTAATCAGACTATGCTGAATGCAACATTCCGCGATGATTTTACAAATTATATGCTTGAGAAAAGAGAGTTATTTGATAATTATCCTTCATTGCATAAAGTACAGGACGAAGAGTATATCTACAATTGGGAGAAAGACCCTTACGTTAATTATTCTCTTTGTTATTCTTTCGATAATATAAAAACACAAATTAAAAGAATTGGTTATGTAGCTGGGAGTTCATCTCCGAACATCACTAATATTACAAAAAATTTTTCTAAGTATCTGGTTAGCTATAAACCCTATCAAATCAGTGACTATGGAGCTGGAGTTATAAGGCTGGTGTCGGAAACGATAGCGGACGGAAATAAAACCATTGTGAAAACAAATACATGGGATACTTCAGAAATTTACAATAAAATGCACTGGTTAATTAGTACATCTGAACAAATATCCGACAATGGCTCAACTTCAGTTAAAACTGTTGATTATTCCTATGAAGACATCAGTGGACTATGTAATAAAAGTATAAAAACAAAAATGATCACTACTGATTCTCAGCTTCTGAAAAATGAGGTTGGATATAAGAATTATATGCCTGCAACTTATAATGATATAAATTCATATTATAAACTGGGTTTACCTGAATACGAAATGGTTCATAACAACTCATTAGTTAAATCGCACAATATTTATGTTTATTATAATACAAGTGATATTGAAAAAGTCGGTAAACTAAAGCTAAAAATCATTAATTCACATTCAAAAAGCACAAGTGTAACCTATGATTATTACACAACAAGTGCTGCTCAGAATCAACACGATTCGGTATATGCTGGTTTTCTTAAATCAGAAGTAAATAGTAACGGCATAAAAACCAATTATTCTTATACTAAATTTCAACCATATATATGGGGTGTCCTTAAATATTACTCAATAGCGGATACTATTAGTGGTCAACTAATTACAGTTGATAATACACGCGAAGATACAATATTTGTCGATAACACTTTTCAGACAAAGCCTTTTAAAACAGAAGTAATTTATAATGATGATTCTGATACTCTGATTGCATATACAGACTACAATACAAAAGGTAATTTACTTTTTGAAATTGATATTAATGGAAATTATTCGGAATACGATTACGATTATGGCGGCAGATTGTTAAAAGCCAAATTTCCAGGAAGTTTTTATTCAGATGGACAAACGCAAGGAGATACTACGTACCTCCTACAGAATCTAAATTTGACTCCAACAAGGCTTCTAACAATTGGTATGGGCTATGTAATGGATTATTTTAGAAAAGCGGTTTATGAAAGTGATGAGATAATACCACCTGATTCGCCTGAGGATCCAGGCATCGAAGAAGATGCAAAGTCTGAGGGAGACGGTCCTGGTGGTGGCGATCCACAACCCCCTGACCCTCCAGATCTTTATGATTATTACCTGTTTTTCGAAGAGCCAATTTCAATGGATAACTTAGTAAACTTGAATTATGCAAATTTAAATCTTTATACAAAAGGACATGAAGTAAGTACAGGGCAAAATCTATCATTAAAAATTTTAGGTGTCACTCAATCTTACAATGGTAGTCAAGTTTACACAACCCTTGGACAAAAAAGTTTTACATTTGAAGATCATAGTTCCATGATTATCGATGTAGCTACAATAATACAAGCTTGTAAGAATGAGGATGAAGACCTCTATGGATTCAAAATCACAGCCAAAACGCCAGAAGTTGGGGATCTATATAGAAGGTTTTATTTTGGAGTAGATCCAATGCTAAGTATCTCATACACTGCATTCAATGCTGAGGAATCTAATGCACGAAGCTCAGTACTCTTTACATACGATGATCTTAATAACAAAGTTGAAATGTTAAAACGTTTTAATCACGATCCACAAAATGACACCAAGATTCTTACAAATCTGGAGTACGATTCCTTTGGACAGCTTCGTAAAACACTGGTGCAAAACTCATCTGGTCTGTTCGATCTTAAAAAAGAAACTAATTATAACTATCTAGGTCTAAAAAATGATGAGAAGGATGCTGAGAATAGGGATCTGTATTACAGTTATGATTATTTTTCAAGAATTGACACTCTGTATTATGATAATCCAGCATCCACGTATCCACACCAAACTTTTCAATATTCACCACAAAATGATTATTTCAACAATCTAACAGGATTATGGGAGCAAAATCTCTATGAGCTGAAAACGATTAAGGATGAAGAAGATAAAACAACCAAGATTTACTATCACAAAAACGGAACAGTAGCATTAGAGGAAAAAATATTAGGCGGCAATACGTTAATAACAGATTATAAATATGATGCATTACAGAGACTAATAGAAGTTGTTCCACCTAAAGGGCTAGCATATAAAATTAGTTTTTTCTATGATGGGCACAGTAATGTAAGTCAAAAAACTTCTCCGGACGAAGGAACTGTAAAATTTAAATATGATAAATATGACAATCTAAGGTTCTCACTTCACGCTTCAGCTCCAGCGACTGATAAAGCTTTAATGTTTACGAAGTATGATCAATTCAATCGGCCTTTAGCAACTGGTTTGCTTCCTGCAAATGTTGGTTTTGATAATTTGGATCCTGATAAGGACTATAGTGTGAACCAAAGTGGATTTTCACACTTTGAAAATTTAAATACAGATACAGCAAATTTTGTTGTTGTAAATATGTATGATAAATTTGAAAGAACCGGAATTTTTAGCAATATAACTGGTGGAGACGGGCTTATATTGTTCAATTTTAATAACAATTACAATCTACGTGGAAAACTGGTTGCTACTGCTTTTCGAGATAAACTTGAAGATGCCTGGAGCTATAAACTGTACGGTTATGATGTGCTAGGCAGATGTAAAATGGTTATAGTGTATTTTAACAGTGGTTCTAATCGTAAGACTATAGTAAATGAATATGACAATCTCGGAAATCTGACAAAGCAAGTTGTTAACAACGAGTTTCATTGTTGGTACGATTATGACGAGCAAGGAAGATTAAAATATGTCTGGAGCAGTATTCACAATGCTAAGACTACCGCAAGGCTCGATGCTTCATACACTTATAATAAAGCAGATCAAGTTACAAAGTTAACTTATCTTCTTGAGGAAGATTATTTTTTGAAACAATTATATTCATATAACACCAGGGGATGGGTTTCATCCACAAGCTCCGAACTTTATCAAATTATTCACGGTGAAGAAACTCCGATTGAAGCACCGCCATTCTTTGGTGAAAATCTTACTTATTACAAAAATGGAAATGTTAATACTCAGACAATTACCAATTTTGGCAACAATAATTGGCCAGTACTTAATTTCACATATTCGTACGACGGGATGAACAGACTGACACAATCCTCATGCTCTAATTCTGATTACTCTGAAACATATATGTACGATGCTAATGGTAACTTTATGCATAAATTTAAAAATGATCCTACTGTTACTATTCATTACTATATGCAGAATAACAGTAATAAGTTAGAATATATTCTTAAAAATAATATACAGTATTCATTTAACTATGATTATAGAGGCAATTTAACATTTGATGGTTACAGAGGATATTCTATTTATGATTATGACCATAGAAATCTACCCCTGCTTATGAATCGGATGGTAATAGACATGAGATTCAGTTATGATGATGCCGGATTAAGAATTTACAAAGATATAAGCGGGGAAAAAGAATATTACCTGCGTGACCACACAGGTAAAGAACTGGCAGTTTATAATTTGAACACAGGTAAATTAAAAATGACTAACATATATGGAAACGGTTTAATTGGAAGAGCAGATGTTTTTTGGCTGCCTGATACCTGTTATGATGAAGGCGGACCATATCCTTGTGATCGCAGAGAAGATGAATTATACTATTACATTAAGGACCATCTGGGAAGTATAAGAGCAACTTTGAGCAGAGATGGCGAGATTGTAACTGCACAGGACTACCTGCCTTACGGTGAAATTATTCCTGGCAGAAGTTTTTCAAGCGGTGGGCTAAATGAAAAATATAAGTTTACAGAAAAAGAGCGTGATGATTTGACAGGCTACGATTACTTTGGTGCGCGTTATTATGATTCTGAGTTGGCAAGGTTTCAAACAATAGATCCGCATTCTGATTTATATCCTCCATTATCGCCATATAGTTATGTTGGAAATAATCCCTTAATCTATGTTGATCCTTCGGGTATGGATAGTATTTACTTTATGGATCAAGAGAATAGACCAGAAGATAATTATAGTGGGGATACTTATACTGCTTTAGTAATTGTTTTACAAAATGGTCAAATTGTTGGCACATATGATGGAAGCACGTATGCTAATTCTGAAAGTACAACGGAAAATACCCCAGCGGGAAATGAAGTCAATGAAGGTTGGATTGAGTTCAATAATGAAAGTGGACACCACGGAGGTACTGAACAAGGATTAAATCTAGTTGATGAGAATGGAAGTAGAACAAATACTCCAGGAACGACTCCGGATGGAAGTCAAGTAACGATGGAATATGTTAATGTCCATAGTGGAGCATCGAATAGAGGAGGACCTAGAAGCAGAGGATCTTTGGGTTGCTTAACTATTAATCCTGAACAAGCTAATAACTTTATGAATCATTTCGATTGGAGTGGAAATAATGGAAATACTGGTAATTCTAGAGGCATGGTTTTTGTAACAAGAGGAGGCGGAATTAGTATTCCAATTACGGCTCCGGCGCCTAGACCTATAGAAAGAATTAGAAGGTAAAGAAAAAACAAGATTGTTCAGAATTTCAAAAACAAATTTATAGGATTTAATCATGAGTAGATTTAAAAATTATATTAGGATTGTAAAGATTTATACTCTATTTAACATCATATTTTGTCCCCAAACAAGCTTAATCTTTGCTTTTGAATCAAATAGTGATGTTTTTATGGCATCAGACTCACTCAGCATTCTTCTTAATAATTTAGATGAGGATAATTATCATTCAATATTCAATAAATTAATCGAGGTTAAAGAAAGTCAGGGGATGGAAACATTGCTTAAGGATGATGTTTACAAAAAGATATTTGATTTTACTAAATTAGCATTAGAGGATAATATTTCAGTTAAATCCTTTAATATATTCTACGAAACGGTTAATCTTTATTCAAATTGTGCTGAATGCTTAGAAAATCTTAACACAGTATTCTCAAATTATTTCGTAAAAGATATTGGAAACTCATTACATGTTTTAAAATCGTTTGATGAGCCGAAACAATCTTTTTTCGTCAAATCTTCTCTTTTCACCGAGGGAAATGCTGATCTAATTCTTTGCTATATAATTAATTCGAGACTAGAAAATAATCCATATTTTAATCTTTACTTAAAGTTTAGATAACTATAGCGTGGTGTTATATTAAAAGTACTGCGATCAAATTTAATTTTGAAAGTAAATAATTTAATTCTCTAATGGTTATTTTCCACTTGCAATCTGGATTGATATATATTTATCCAGCTTTTAATAAGGTTCGTATAAAAGACCTTAATTATTTAATAAACAATTCAAAATTTGATTTTAAATAAGCTCTTCAACATTATTTTTATTCTTCTTTCATTTTAATTTTCTATTAAAGTGATTAACATGATCCCCGTAATATATTTGCCAAAAAATCAGTATTTATACTGATTCATATCTAAAATAAAAATCCCACTTTGTCTCCAAAGTTTAATTTAATATTTGGAGCAAACAATGAAATCAATAGTAACAATCTCAATAATTCTATTTTATAATTTTTGTATGGAAATTTTGCCTCAAAATACAATAATGCCGGCAAGTTCTGCTGATAAATTTAATGAGAGGGGTTTTCCGCAGACAAGTTTTACTTCTTTTGGTAAAGAAATAATAAATGATTATGACGGAAATCTCTTGCTGGATTACTCCACAAAACTAGAATTTTTCGGGGGTGATTTGACCAACATTTCGATGATCTACAATGCTAATGTCCAGCATCGATTTTTTCCAAATCCTAATAATAATGATTCTCCAGGACATAATGTAAATATGCCTGAATGGATTTTAGGCATTAATGGATTTGCTGTCCAGATATTAAACTTTGAGACTAATTTTTTTGCTGGTCGTGAAAATGGGTCTTACACGAATCAGGATCTAAACGGATCTGAAATACCCTTGATAATCCCGGGATATCACTACAGCAATCTGATTTCGAATGATAGAAGATATGATGGGGAAGGATCACCCTATTTTGGAAATGATTACATCAGACTTCTTAAATCGGATGGTTCACAAATATGTTTAAGAAATGTCAATACGACAGGACGCACAGGTGATTATAAAGAAGAGGGATTGGAGAATTATGGTTATGCGATTGTAGAATTCATACCTAATACTGGTGAAATCTTTAGAAGGTTGTGGTACAAACCCGGTGATGGACTCACCTACTATTTTGAAGAAGAGTTTTCAAACCTTGTTGGAAAAATGGGCGGTGGGCCGTACGACCCCAAAGTTATGTATCTAAAAAAAATAATTTCACCCGTACAGGATACAATTTACTTGCATTATTCATATAACATTCACCAGGATGTTACCAGTATAACAAATGGAAGGAAAGTTCTTAAAGATATTACAATTAATACTTTTGATCCGTATGTGCAAGATCAGAGAGAATTATTTCAAGTTTCTTACAATGTAGTAGATTGGGGAGATACAGAAAAACTGGCCGGACTAAGATTAATAAATTGGAATGACTTAATTTTAAATTTTTATTGTGATTGGAATGGTCAAACCGACTTAATTGGTACTATACGAGATCCGAATGGCAGCAGAAGAGCTTATGTCAAATTCATTCAGGATGATCAATTTTTCCAGGATATGATCTTGTCTCAAGTTAAACCAAGGACATATCAAGACAGCTATCAAAACAGTACTTATACATTTAAAGCTTCACTTCCAATGAGTATTAATTATCAATCTGGGAAAACCTCTGAGTTCGAGTTTTATGATGAGGAATTTTCTACTCCCTTCAGCGGTCTAATTATAAATTTAAATTCTATTGTAAATTACAATAATGAAAATATGAGCCAAAAATTTCGTGACTGTTACACCAACTTTATAATTAAAAGTCGTAAACAGAAAAAAAGCGAGCAATTAGTTAAAACCGAAACTTATAATTATAGTTATACTGGAGAATCTGCAAATGTTACAAATCTTCTAAAAGAACGTTCGGAAGTTTACAATATTTTCACCGAAATTATTGAAGATAACCATATTACGAATGGTTCTGCTCCTACAAAAATCTCCAGATTAAAAAAATATTCGATTTTCAAAACCGGTTATATGGACAACATATTTGGAGATTTTTTCAAAACAACAAAACTATTATCAGAAACAATCGAAGATAAATCTCCTGGACAAAGTGGAAATAAAGTTATATACAATCTCGACTACGACATACTGCCATTAGTAAACTATGGTGATGAATTCTATGAACATTTTGACGGAAAATTTCACTTGAACTATAAAACAGAACAAAAGTACAAAGACAACACTGCATTTAAAAGCATTACTACTAATTATACTTATACTTATGAACCAGGAACCAAAATTCTGAAAACGGAAGAAGTAAAGGATGCTATAAGTTTAAGAAAAAAAATAACCTATACTAATTTTATACCTGCAGATCTGTTTTCCAGTACAGATAATTTTTACAAAATCAGACTTGTTGGAGAAGAGAAAACTGATTCGTATCCAGCAGGAATTATAAAAAATTATATTAAGAATATTTATTATCCAGAAACACATATACCTCAAACTAATCCCGATGGCATATTCAAAGGTAAATTGAGATATAGCCAACAACTATCACCGATCTATGGAAGAGAAACAAATCAAGAATATAAATATTACCCTCTTGAAGAAGACACGACTTACAAAGGATACCTCAAATCAATAGAATACGATAATGGGAATAAGCAAATATTTAAATATCCAAAACTTTATCTTGCCTGGACTCCTCTGGATGAGTATGAGGTGCTGCCTCAGCAAATTAGTGGCAAGATTACATATTGGGATGGCACTTTCAAGGATTCCACATTTTATAAACGCTATCATCAATATAAACCTTTAGAAACAATAACAATAATCAATAATGGGGCTGACACACTGAAAAATTATACTTCATATGATAAACGAGGCAATTTACTATTTGAAATCGATGTAAATAGAAATTACTCTGAATTTTCATATGATAAACTAAATCGTTTGACCTCAGCTAATCTTACAGGAAGTTTTGTTGATGCAGATACAGGTGTGATCTCTCAACAACAAGTTACAATTAATGATACTCTCTATTTTGAAAGCAATTTCGGATCATCTTTAACAAAATATGAAGATGGTAGTATCGATATGAATCGATTAGATATAATAAAAGAATATGAAGAACAAACACTCCCTCCTGATGATCCTAAAGATGTTATTGAACAAGCACCGGAGGGAGAAGATGGAGGTGGAGGTAATCCGCCTCCTGTAATTTCTTCGGTTGGTTATATTTTCTTTAGCAATCCTTTAAATACCACTTACTTGGATTTATTATTAAACGTGTCATTTATTCTTAAGGCATCAAACTATTCCTATTTACCGGATCCTTCAGAATCAAAGGTAATTTATGTTAGGGGTGTTACAAGTGACTCGACATTATATGGACAAGTTTCATTCATTTGGGAAAATGGAAAGCTTTATACTGAGCAAGATATTAATATTTCGTATTTGATAAATCTATTCAAATCAGCTGGCAAAACTCTGATAGGTCTTCAACTTGATTCTCCACCTTTATATCAGTGGTATCCAGAATATTCTTATAAAAAATTTCAATTTGATGACAATCCACCAAACAGGCTAATTGTTACTTATCGTACAACCATATCAGATACATTATATGCCTCAGGTACAGCTTTTTACAATTATAATGATATAGAAAATAAAATTGAATCGATCAGGCGTTTTTCTAATAATCCAACTGCTCTTAACAAGACATTGGAAGAACGTGCAGAGTATGATGAATTTGGTCTATTAAAAAATCTATTAAGGAAAAATCAATCGGGTAATTATTATAATACGCAAGAAAATACATTCAACTCGTTAAATCTGCCTTATAAAACTGAGGATGGTGAAAACAGACCTTTTTATACCAAGTATGATTACTTGGGAAGAATCGTCGAACAGAGATACGATGCTGATTTTGGGTACTCAAATCGAAAGCGATATTATTATCTGCCAATCATCTTATCTGGTGAACTATATGAGGAACAGGAATATTTTGATGAAGAAAATAATCGAACCGAAAAATTTTACGATAAAGCAGGAAATCTAATTACACATAAACGATATGACGAAACTACAACCTATCAAACCCATTATAACTATAATGATATTTATCAATTAGAAAGTGTTGTCTCACCCGGTGGGAAAACAACTTCCTACCTATATGACGATTTGGGTAACATCTCTCAGAAGACTTCACCCGATGCAGGTACTACAAAATTCAAGTATGATAAATATGGAAATCTTCGATTTGAACTTAACAGTGCAACACCTCCAGGTGAAAAGGGGTTGATTTTCTGCAAGTACGACAAAGTTGGAAGATTGTTGATAAAAGGTGTATTGACTTCTACTTATGGATTCAATCAATTGGATGCTGATTTAGATTATAGTGTTAATCATAATGGATTAGGGCCATTTGAAAATTATTTAACAAATATTGACAAGTTTCTAGTTGTAAATATGTATGATAAATATGAACGAACAGGCGTCTTTAGTGAACTTAATGGAGTTTCTCCTTATATGTTAAATAAGCAGAATCTAAAAGGCAGACTTGTCGCCACAGCTTTCAGGGATAAATTGACCGATCCCTGGAGTTACAAAGTTTATGCTTATGATGCACGGGGTAGAATATCTAACATGTGGGTATATGACAGAAATGATTACAATCCGAGGAGAATTATTAATGAATACGATAATTTTGGTAATATTGTTAAACAAAATGTGAACTCCACAATGTACTACTGGTATGAATACGATGTTGAGAATAGATTGAAATATTTCTGGAGTAATCATACTGATTCAAAAACAACTGCAAACCTTGAAACAATATATTTTTACGATGACAGTGGTCTTGAAACAACACAATACTCAAATTTAGGAACTGGACATACACTATTAAATCATTCTGTATATGATAATCGGGGTAGGATGACGATTAGAGGCGGACAAATTGAAAATAGTCAATATCCAGATAGTTGGTTAACAATTTTTAATCAAGACTTAACCTATTTCAACAATTCAAACATTCATTATGAAAACATTGAAAATAATGCTGATCCAGGTTGGGATAATTTATCTTTCTCTTATACCTATGATGGATTAAACAGACTGAAATCAAGGGTATGGCCTGGACATCCGGCAGAACAATATGAATATGATCTTGATGGAAATTTGACATCAAAGGAAAGAACTGGTAAAGAAATTAGCTATTCTTTTGTAAGTGGTTCAAATAAATTGTCATCAGTGAATGTAAATTCTTCAAATTATAATTTTTCTTACGATTATAAGGGAAATTTAACTTTTGATGGTTATAGAAACATCAGTCTTTTGGATTATGATCATAGAAATTTACCTTTACAGATGACAAAGAGCAGCGATATTTATAAATTTGGATATGACGATACAGGAAATCGAGTATATAAGTGGTCTGCATCATCTGCAGAATATTATCTAAGAGATCATACTGGCAGGGAGCTACTTGTTTACGATTTATATACCAAGAGAGTTAAAATGGCAAACTTATATGGTAATGGGCTAATGGGTAGAGTTGATGTGACCTGGGATTCTGTTTGGGTGGAGGATGGTGAAGGATTCTGGTATTGGCAATATATCAGGGCTGACGACAGGTGCTATTACGTAAAGGATCATTTGGGAAGTATACGTATGACATTAGATGAGAGTGGTGAAATTATTGGAGCACAGGATTACTATCCTTTTGGTGAAATTATGAGAGGATTACCACCTGCTGGTATGGGAACCAATGATAAGTACAAATTTACAGGCAAAGAAAGGGATGAAGGCACAACCAACTATGATTATTTTGGCGCACGCTACTACGACAGTGAACTAGGTAGATGGCACACAGTAGACCCGCTTGCTGATAAATATCCAGGGTGGAGTCCGTATAATTATACTCTTAATAATCCCTTGAATGTGATTGATCCTAATGGAATGGATACTACTAGTGCAAGTGCCACAGCAAGCTATGATTTTGAATCTGATATTGAAACAATAACAGAAACTATTACTCAGACATTTAATGCAGGAACTGAAGACTTTGCAATAGTAACAACCACGACAACGGCGGAAATTTACGGAGATGGCGGGGTTTCGTATTCACAGCAGGTAAGTTCTTTTACTAATTCTGGCACAATAACTGTTGATAATAATAATGTTAACATTGAGAATTTTTCAGAAAGCGCTGGTAAAACTATAACTAAAGCACTAAATTTGAAAACATCAACGGGGTTTGGATTTTGTCAAACACTTGGAAGAGAATATAATGCTACGGTTACAAGTCAATCGAATATTGTTCAGCTGTTTAATTTTACAACTACAGTTGCATTCCCTATGAATTTTACTAAATCTACAGCTATAGTTGATGCAATTAATTTAGGTAATTCAGGATATAACATTTTTAAATCGCTAAAACCTGATTTAGTTAATGTTAATGGAAATCTTACAAGACCGTTATATAAAAAGAAAAGATAAATGCTTGATCCATACAAAAGATTAATTTCAATAATTTTATACGGAATAAGTTTTCTAAACTATTTTAAATTAATTGACGTGAATAATTCAAAAATGAGTTTTATAACATTTTTTATTTTGAATATAATTCTAGTATCAATTCTAGTTTATCTAATTATAAGAAAACGTTCAGAAATAAATATTTGTCAGCCAAACATATTTACAATTGTTTTTGTGATAATTGCTGATTCCATATTTATTAAATCATTTATTGAAGATAAATATATTGACAGCGATGTATTAATTAGCTTCACTTTCCTGATTTTAATCGGACTAAATGTGTCTTTATTCTTTGAATTGAGCGACTAACATTTTAAATTATCGAATGACAAAATAACTAAAGTTATTTGCTCGAAAGTTTTTCCTTTTCTTTTACTGTGAGTTGATTCAATAGAGAAAATGGGAATTAGTTACAATGGCTTATTATAATTTCAATTATAAAAACATTAAAATTTTGCATTAAGTTTATTTTAAGGATTAGTAATTTTCTTAATTATAATTATTAGAAATTCCTATCTATTTAATTTCATTTAAGCAAGTCAAAATCAGTATTTATACTGATTCATTTCATCTCCCCTTTCATTAAAATATAACCGTATAAAAAATATTAAACTCATTTAATTGAGATAGAATAAATGCGGATATTTAACGAATACGGTTATGCATTGCCATCAGTCTTAATGGTCAGCTTGCTGGTTATTACTCTGCTTCTTGGGTTACTTTCAGTCATATTTTTTTATGATAGAGAATCCATCAAGGCAGTAGAAAAGAAGAAACTAGACTTAGCCTGCTATTCAGCATTAAATACCATCCTCAGCGATACCTTAAGCTTTTCTTCAGATACAATGCAAATATTTATTGATTCAATTCTTGTAACTGTTATTAAAAAAAACAGAGGATTGTTTAATGAGATAACTACCTCATCTAAAGGAATAAATGATTCTTCTAAGATTAGTTATTTAGTTGGTCGAGCAAATTCCAACTCAAAATATTTTAATAATGCCCTTGTAATATCACGCCCAAACTTAAGAGCAAGCGTGGTTGGTAAGACAGAGATTAGTGGAGATATCCTTGCAACGTCAAAGAAATTTATCAAGGGGAACATTTTCGGGGAACCACCCGTTGAGGATGGTTACCATAAAGGAAATATAACCACAGACAACAACATTCCAGTTCATCTATTATCAGATTCGTTGGTGGAAAATTTTCGTGATCAGGTTCTACTAGATGAGAATTCAAAAATAGAGCTTAAAAATTTTTCAATTAATTCAATCAACATCAATGATCTACAACAATATAAAACTATTTATATAACGGGAGAACTTTCATTCTCAGAAAACATCGATTTAAAACGGCAATTAGAACCCATCACATTTCAATCTGACAGCATCGTTTCATTTTCTTCAGGAACAAATTCTTCAATTGATATGAATATAGTTTCTAAAGGAGATATCCAGATAGAAAAAAACTCTACGCTCGAAAATATAGTTCTTATTACTGAAGGAAGCATTAATGTTGAGCCCGGCTGCTATTTCAGAAATGTTCAATTATTTTCTTCAGATGAAATTATTATCAACGACTCTCAGTTCGATTATCCTTCAGTCATATTTTTATCAATCGATGCGGAAGATTCGACCAAACTGGATAAAGCAATAGAAATTTCATCCAGCATTATAAATGGATATGTAATACTTACAACTACTTCTTCCGGGTTAAGCAACAATAAATCAAAAATAAAGATTGATAAAGAAAGTAAAATGCAAGGGATTGTCTATAGCGAAAATAATCTTGAGCAGCACGGAGAGGTAACAGGCACCGTTTACACATATAATTACTGGTACTACAAAGAACCGAATGAATATATCAACTGGCTTATAAATGTAAAAATTGACAGGAATAAACTTAGCGATTGGTTTTTACTGCCAATTGGTTTTGCAGATAATAATTCTAAACAGGGAATATTGAAAGAAACTTGGATTTATTAAAAAACGAAAATGGATTTACGATAATTGAAACCCTGGTCGCAATATTACTATTGGGTTTGCTAGTAGTTGGAGTAACTGGATTTTTCGGAACGCTTTACAACAGTCCTAAGATCTTATTGAGGAATGAAGCATTAGCAATAGCATCAAATGAAATTGACAGATGTATTAGTTATAGAATCTTAACTGATACATTATATAAAAATCCGGTTGGAAATCTTCAGGTTAAGAGAAATGTAATAATGAAATCTGACTTGAACGAAGTGATTGTTGGTGTTTACTGGAGTGATAAAGACAAGAAGTTGATTGAACTAAAAGTATTGTATTAAATGATATCTAGAATTAAAGAAAATAGTGGCTTTACCTTGATTGAAACTCTTGTGACAATCAATCTGTCATTTATTGCTGTAAGTCTGGTGTTTTCTTTTTTCTTGTTTACACAAAAATTTATTTCATCTTCTATATCAAGACTTGAAGGCAAAAACAATTTATATAATCCATTAAATATAGTTGAACAAGAATTTCGACAGTCAGATCAATTTGAAATAAGATTTTTAACGAGTTCAACCAAAATACTTTTTAACAATAATGATCAAGTTGAAATTACGTCAGACTCAATTACTTTTTTTGATCTCTGGACTGAAGATATAGAGTTATCAAAGTTGATCATTAGAAATTGGGATAACAAGAAATTTATGGTTGAGAACGGGAAGCTTTCTGAGTATCCGCTATTCTATTTTGAAGATGAAAAAGTATTGCACTCCCAGGATATAAGACTGATTGAACTTATGATATTGAAAGATAAAAAAGAATACAGATACGAGTATTCCATTCCACCTGTAGCATTGAGAAGGTTTAAGAATATATGAACGTGAATTTATTTAATAGAATACAAAAGAAAGAAGTAATTGAATTTGCACGTGTATTCAGTTTGCTGCTGTATTCAAGGATTTCAGTAATTCAAGCTCTTGAGATAATAATCAAACAGACAAAGAATAAGAATTTGAAGGAAATTCTAAAGAAGATACTCAAGGACGTTAAAGCAGGTGTTTCGCTCTCAAAAAGTTTCTCAAAGTATCCTGTGATATTTCCTGAAATCTTCATTGCTAATTTAAGAGTAGGAGAGGAAACTGGTCAGACTGCAGAAGTTATTGGAGAGTTCTCATCATTCCAGGAGAAGATACAGGATCTTAAAAAGAAAATTGCTCAGGCTATCAGATATCCTGCATTGGTTTTAGTTGTAGCAGTAGGCGTTATTGTGTTTATGCTGATGTTTATTATTCCAGCATTTGAAGGTCTTTTCACTTCAGTAAAAGCAGAACTGCCGGATATAACGAAGTTCCTAGTATTAATGAGCACTTTCTTCTCTAATAATAGCTCGATTATTATGCTCTTACTACTGACGGCTCCAATACTATTCTTTTATACACTAAAATCTGAGTCATTCAGAAAAACTTTCTTAGACGGGATGCTTATCAAAACACCGTATATCTCAACTCTCTACTTAAATAACCTGATGGCGCAATTTTCATTGAGTATGGGAATCTTACTGAAGAGCCGAGTCAGTGTTGTTGAATCGCTTAAAATTTCAAAAAATATTTCTCAAAATCATTTGTTCAAACAGCAAATAGACTTATTGCTTAAGAGAACTGTAAAAGGCGAAAGTCTTTCCCAAAACCTAAACAAGCTAACTTTTTTTGATGTTACATTTTCACGTCTGTTAGCAGTTGGAGAAGAAAGCGCTGAACTTGATAAAGTGTTTTATCAAATGAGCAATTACTACAGCAATGAATTTGATCATAACCTTGATACAGTAACCGCTCTTTTAGAACCCATGATGATAATTCTTGTTGGAGGTATAGTTGGTTTTATTCTTGTTGGATTATACCTGCCAATGTTTGAAATAATTAACTATTTCGGAGTATAACAAATGTTAAAAAAACTTCTAAAATCTGAAGATGGATTCTCGCTGACGGAACTTTTAATCGTTCTTGTGATCATTGGAATCCTTGTGCTGCTTGCACTCCCTAATCTTTTACCTTTGGTTACGAAAGCAAAAACCACTGAAGCGAAGCTTAATTTAAAGCAGGTGTTAATGCTTCAGAAGTCTTATAAGTTCGAGTATGATAAATATTCAAGTGATCTTGAGATGCTCGGCTATAAGCAAGAACCACTGGTGACAGAGGGTGGCAATGCACGTTATACTATTGAAATTATTGAAAGTGATGTCAATGCTTTCAGAGCTCTTGCTACTGCTGTGGTCGATTTTGACGATGACGGTACTTATAATGTCTGGGAGGTTACAGAAGCAGGCAATATTGTTGAAAAAGTAAAGGATTAAAAAATGAATTTGATGAAATTTTATTTTTTACTGATAACCATCCTCGTAACGAGCTGTTCATATGGACCGGACGTTCTAATAAAAAAAGAATTTGACGGTGACAGGGTTGCAGTGATGAATTTTCAGACAGAAGGGACATACCTGGCAAATAATGTTGGGAAAGCAATAGCTGATAAACTTACTGAGATACTATTTCTAAATGGTGAATACAAGGTAATAGACCGTTCTGCAGTAAAAAACACAATTACCCAACTGGGCATACAATCAGTAGAGTTACTTTCAACGGAAGATATAATGAACATCGGGCAGAAGTTACAAGCTAATTACTTAATTCTTGGAAGGATTGAACAAATTTCAAATCAGGAATTTATATCTAGAAAGGACGATATGCAGATGAATATAAGCTTCAGAATCATATCGACAACAGATGCTGAGGTAATCGGAATGGCCTCTTACTCAGTTTTTTATAATGAGAATATTATTGCTCGGTTGGATGATGCATTGGAAGATATAGTAAGTAGAATGTGATATATGATGACAATTGAATTAATAGTGATAATGACATTAGCAATTACACTCGGGAGTTTTGGTAATAATGTCATTACATCATTAGTGGGTAATGGAAAATTGGACTTAGTTAAGTCAATATGTTTCTGCGGAGAAATGAAATTAAAGTTTTGGAACATTGTCCCTATTTTTAGTTTTGTGTTTCAAAGGGGAAGATGTCGCTTTTGCAATAATAAAATATCTCAAAGATATCTATTAGTAGAGCTAATATCCTTAATCATAGCTATTATCCTATATATTAAATACGGAATTTCAATAGAATTTCTGATAAAGTTCGCCGTGTTCTATCTTCTGTTTCTAATCGCAGCAATTGATTACTATTCTTTTATTATCCCGAATCCACTGGTCTTATTCCTTCTTAGCTTAGCATTTGTATCCCTCTATATTTATCCGGATAATCTACAGCTTAATCTAATTGTAGCCTCAGGGGCAGTTTTATTCTTCATTATATTAAACCGTTTGATAAAGAATTATAAGAATAACGAAGGGATCGGATTCGGTGATATAAAATTGATTTTCGTGCTTTTGCTTCTATTTAATTTCCCTGAATCTTTATGGGGTATCTGGTTGTCGAGTCTGGTCGCTCTTGGATACATTTTCACTGTCAGTGCAACAACAAATAAAAAGGTACTAAATAGAAAAATCCCTTTCGGAACTTTTCTCGCAGCTGGATTTTTTCTCCTGGATATAATAGGAGATACAATTTCTGACGCCATCTCTGTAATAATCGCGATAGGAAAATTTCAATGAATCCTATGCCGGAAATAACAAAGGAAGCCTTAAACAAAATATCTGCACAACTGGCTTTTGAGCTGAATATACTGCCCCTAAAGCTTGTTGATGATACTTTATTCGTTGGAACTCCGACGCCCGATGATGCGAAAATGATTAATGATCTATCATTCTATACGGGACTGAATATTGAGACAACAAAAATTCCTGCAGAAATAATCGTCCGAGAATTAAAAAAACATTATCCTGAATATGAGCAGGTTCAGGCAAAACATCTTCTATCTCAAATAAATTTTGAATATTCCACAGTTGATCTGGTAAATAAATTAATTGCTGAAGCAGTTAAATCCTCTGCCAGCGATATTCATATTGAAGTATATGAGGATTACTTCAGGGTCAGATATAGAATCGACGGTCATCTGCGTGAAGTATTAAATTCTTCGAAAGAAAAAAGTCTTGCGATCATAAGCAGAATAAAAGTAATAGCAGAGCTTGACATCTCGGAGAAGAGGAAACCACAGGATGGTAAAATTAAATTCAAATATATGGGGAGGGAAGTTGACATCCGTGTTTCTACTTTGCCGACACGATTCGGAGAAAAAGTAGTGCTGCGAATCCTCGACCGTTCGAGGCTGAATCTTGATGTTGAAAAGCTCGGATTATCATCTGAGCAATTGAAAATATTAATGACTAATATTAACCGGCCATACGGAATGATCCTGGTTACTGGCCCAACCGGATCGGGTAAAACAACTTCGCTTTATGCAGCTCTTCAGAGAATTCATTCAGAAGATCGGAATATTCTGACGGTTGAAGATCCTATCGAGTATAACATTCTCGGAGTAAACCAGTGCAACGTTAAACCTGATATAGGATTCACATTTGCAGCTGCTTTAAGAGCATTTTTAAGACAGGATCCGGACGTTATTATGGTCGGAGAGATTCGTGATCGTGAAACTGCGGAGATTGCAATTCGCGCAGCATTAACAGGGCATCTTGTGTTCAGCACTTTACATACAAACAATTCCATCTCGGCAATAACACGTTTAGTAGATATGGGTATTGAACCTTATCTGGTTGCCTCTTCACTGAAATTAATAATTGCACAACGACTGATCAGACTTCTGTGTGAATGCAAAACCGCAACTCCAAATGGATCAAATGGGTCACACTCAGATGTCTACAATAAGAAGGGTTGTTACGACTGCTCCTTTACAGGTTATAAAAGCAGAATAGCAATATTTGAGCTCCTGGAATTGACAGACGAACTTGCCGAGATGATATCAGCAAGGACATCTGCAGAAATTATTCGGAAACACCTGAATAAGATTACATTTAAGACATTGAGGGATGCAGGCATTGAAAAAATTAAAAAGGGAATAACGACGTATGAAGAAGTCAATAGAGAAACCTTGTTTTAACAAACTTATCATTATTCTGTTTATCACCTTCTTTTTTTCTGCTGTATACGGGCAAATAGAAAATTATCCCCCGAATAGTTTATCATTAATTCCTACTTTGAATTTAAAGGATACAGATTTAAGAGACGTAATGCGCTCAATTGCGTTTGAATATGAAACTAACATTATAGTGGAAAATGATATCGATAAAAAAATAACAATCTCACTGTTTAATATTAGTGTATACGATGCTGTGGAGATTATTGCACTGGATAATGATCTTGAATTCTGTTACGATGAAAAAAGATTCTATATAAATAAGAAAAAAGAAATCATCCCACCTCCGCCTGCTAAGGATGATCCGGTTGTCGAATACGCTCAGGGAAAAATTACATTGAAACTTGATGAATTAGAAATTAATCAACTTATTGATCTCCTTAGAAAAAAGACCGGTTTTAATTTTTTGCTCACAAAGGGTACTTCGGGATACATCTCAGGGGCATTAAATAATATCGAGTTGGTAACCGGTTTAAAGAATATTCTGCAAAACAACGGATACTATATATCTCTTCAGGATTCAATATTTTATATTTCAAGATCTTCATACTATTCTTCACTAGAATCTTCAAATGATATTTCTAACCGGCCGTATTGGGTTAGTATTCAAAACGGTAAAGTCACAATAGATGTAATTGATGCTGAATTGGGAAGAATTATAAATGATCTGTCAAACCAATTAGGACTTCAGATCATAAAGCTAGCGGAACCATCGGCTACTGTTAACGTAAAATGCAAGGAAGTTACGATTAGCAGCGCATTTGAATATCTTTTCAAGGGAACGGAGTATACATACAGACATGAGGATGGTATTTACATTATAGGAGAAAAAAATGCAAAGAGCCTGGAAGATACAAGGCTTGTGAGACTTAATTATCTCCGGGCCGATGAAACAAAACAAAATCTCCCGGCTTCAATATCACAAGGTGTAAATGTTGGCGTCTCACTGGAACATAATGGAATTATTCTTACGGGTGCTTCAGGAAATCTTGATCAGGTAGAGGACTATCTTAAGGAAATTGATCAGCCGATTCCACAGGTCTTGATTGAAGCGCTTGTGGTGGATTACAATCTGGATGATATTTATAACTTTGGTATATACGCTGGTATTGGTGATTCAACGGATTTAAATAGAAAAGATGTGTGGTATCCCCATCTGGATGTGACCGCCAGCGGAAAAAAAATTAACAAAATATTTAATGATATTGGGACGGTAAGTCTTTTTGGAACTCAGTTCGATGTCGCTAAACTGGGACAGCTTCCTGATAATTTTTATGTAAACGTAAGAGCAATGGAACAGAAGGGGCTGGCGAATATTAAATCGAAACCAATGCTGTCAACTCTTAACGGGCATACCGCATCTTTAAAAATCGGGACTGTTCAGAACTATGTATTTAAAGAAGTAGTCCCTATTGTTAATGCGGTTAACTCAACTTTCATAGAAAAGGAGAGAATAGAAAAAATTGAGGCCATAATTTCTTTTGAGATAACGCCCTGGATTGGAACAAACGGTGAGTTAACTCTTGAAATAAAGCCGAATTTTGAAACGCCTGTTGGCCAGTTTTCTCCTGACAAACAACAAATCCCTGCAATCAATACACGCTCCTTTTTGTCGACTATCAGGTTAAAAGATGGAGAAACAATTGTTCTTGGCGGTGTGGTGCAGGAATCTGAAATACGAACTGAGGATAAATTCCCCATTCTCGGCGATATACCTTTTATTGGAGATTATTTATTCACCAATATCGATAAAAGAAAAAGTAAAGGAGAGTTGATGATTTATATAACTCCACGGATTTACTATGGGGATGACTACACAAGTTTATACAACAAGGTTGAGAAATAAAGTATAAAATGCGAAATCATCTCGATAAAATCTTCTCATCTCATAAAATTAATCTTCTGGGTCTATCCGGATTTAAATACCTGATTTTATTGGATTTATGTAAAGAAAAAGTGGATTTATATCTACTGAAGTCAAGATTGAAATTTAATCTTTCCTTTAAAGGTGAGGAGAATGTTGAAATCTGTTTCAAAGAAACTATTTACAATAAGAATCCGGTAATTATTAAATCCAGAATTGAAACGATCTTGCTGAGTAAGAATATTAAGAAAGTATTACTTGCTGTTACAATTAATGATTTCAAAGTGTTTCAATTGACAACGTCGGATGAGATAGAAGAGGAAGAGGAGTGGGTACTGACAAATGTTGAAAAATACTTACCCGCTGCTACATCCAAGGAATTTTCTTTCGCTTATCAGAAATATTTTTCAGATGAAATCAAGCAGCATTATGTAGTTGTGTTGATACGTAATCAATTAAATGAAATAAGCGAAATTTTAGACTCAATCAAAGGAGCTTATTTCCATCTGATCACACCTAAGTTACTTTCTATTCTTAGCACTGATAAAAACTTAGATCAGAATTTATTATTAATTGACAGAAATGATAAACTGCAATTTGTGGCCATCGGTGTCAACGGGGAATTTTACTATGAAGATATCTATCTTGAAGACACCGGAATTGTCTCGAATGAGGAGGCTGATTATACATTTAACAAAGAAAAGATTTTAGAAATCACGAGGAGAGTTTCTCCTAAATTATTTCCTGATGAATCAGATGTTCAGTTGATATTAAATGGATTTAGTGAGCAGGATCTTGAAGATGACCTCAACGAAATCCTTAATGAAAATAAACATACCGTTAAAAATGTAAGTCAAGAGAAAAATTATCTTATAAAGAAAATCGCCTCTGGAATATTTGAAAATCCATTTCAGAAGTTAAATCTACTCAAATCTAAAACGCTGGAAGATATCCGGGATAAAATTGAAAAAACTATAGTACACAAGCTCGTTTTAAATAATTTTCTGATAGTTTTTTCAGTATTGGTCACATTATTCATCGCAGATTTATTTTTATCTCATAAGCTCAATGAAGCCAATGATGACTTAATTGAAAATTCTGGAAGTATAGTACGACTGCAAAATTTAAAAGCTGAAAATGAATCATTAAAAAGAAATTTTAGATTATACCAGTTATTACGGCAGGAAACCAGGGCATATTCTGGAATCCTAAAATTAATTTCCGAAGTGATCACACCTGAAACTGAACTAAGTACTTTACATATAATAAATGCGGATCAAAATAATTCAACGATAGAGATTGAGGCTGTTTCGACTGGAAAGGATAATGCCGCGCAATTTATAAACGGACTTGAGTCGAGCTCAAATACATCCAATGTAAAACTGAATTATTTGTCCAAAATCGATAGAAAACAAAATAAAAGCGACAGAAGACTCAACCTAAATTCAGGTTTCGAATTCAAACTCACTTTAAATTATGCAATTGATTAAAAACCGAAATAGGAAAAGAACAATCGGGATAAGTTTGTTTCTCTCAATGGTTATTATACTTCTAGAAATTTTTCCACGATTCGGAAATCTTGTTTCGACCATCTCTGAAATTTACTCTATTAAAGACCAAATTAATAAGGTTTCAGGTAACTATGATGATATTGATCTGATTGCATCTGAAAATAAGGAAATAAAAAACATCATCTCGGCTTATTTAAGTGATGATAAAGAAGCCGGTCTATCTGAGATTGTAGACTATCTGAATCAGTCAGCAATAGTGACTGGTACAGACCTCATCTCAATAAAACCTGGAAAGGCTTATGCAGTAGATAATCTGAACATACTCCAAATTGATTTGGAATTAGAGGCCAGTTATGAAGACATGTATAATTTTCTTAGAAAATTAGAGTTTGGAGAAAAGATTATAAAGATAAAAGAATTTTCGATTTTTTATAAAAAGTTTGGTTCACAAAAATTGACTATGGAATCATCAGTGAAGGTTTATATAAATTTATAATGAAGAACATTAAAAATAAAAAACTTAATTTGCTGCTAATTATGATTCTTTTGATTGTATGGGGTGCTGTCCTGATGCGGTTTTTTAATAGCGAGAAAATTTATTCATCTCCTAATAGTAATTACAAAATTAATGACCACCTTGAAAATTATTCCGCTGCGAATATTTCCGTAAAGGATACATTCCGTAATGTTAATTTATCCAGAGATCCTTTTAATTACCAATTCGAGAAAAAAGTATCGAATAAATCGAAATCAATAAAAAATGTTGTCGATGAAAATAAGAAACAGTTCGAATATAAAATAAATGGGTTAATTATGAGTGGTTCAAGTAAGGTCGCAGTAATTTTAGATCTAAATGAAAGTAAAACAATATTTTTACGTGAAGGTGAAACCTATAAGGACCTAAAAGTACGATCTATCCATAAAAATGAAATTTATATAAGGGATGGTAAAGGTGATAAAACTCATCTCCTAAATTCTAAATAAAAATTTCGCAAAGATGTATAAAATAACTTTTAGCTTTTTTCTATTTCCTTCTCATTACAATATTTAAAGGCAAATTTAAGCAAATCTGCCGAGCTTCTTAAGTTAAATTTTTGAATAATATGCAAGCGATGGGTATCAACGGTTCTTTTTGAAATAAACAACCGTTCAGCGATCTCTTGCGTTGTCAGACCTGATGCGAGCAATAGTACTATTTCTTCTTCACGTTTACTAAGTTGTTCCAATGAGTTAATATTTTTCTGTTTAGATTCACTCTCTTCCTTTCTAACACTACTCACCTCGATTATTGCTTTTGAAAATTCCCTGCCGAAATAATATTCTCCTGACATTATTAAATTAATTGCGTATACTAATTCGCTGACTCCTATTGATTTACTGACTATCGAATAGTAACCAATGCTGAAAACTTTGTTTACCTGGACATCGTTTGAATTAGCCGATAAAAATAATACTTTAATTTTTGGTTCAATTTTAACAATATCTGCAATGGCGTTTGTTCCTGAGATCGGAACCATATCGATGTCGGTTATAATTAAATCTGGACAGGATTTAATATATTTTTCAATTAATTCCCGCCCATTTTCTGCCTCATCTACAACAAGTAAATTCGGAAATGAGTTTAGAAGATTGATTATACCTTCCTTAATAATTTTATGTTGATCAGCAACAATGATTTTGATAAGACTGGAATAATGCATTTTATCAATCCTATAAAAATTGAAGTTAATTTGATTTTATAATCGAAAATAAAATGTCGTCACACGATAATCTCACTTCAGAATTCTAAAATGTTAAAGAGCTTCTGTTAAAATATTTTCATTTGCTTCATTTTTTGCGTTGGTAGGCAATTTTATATGCTTTATTCTTAACTTTATAAGCCATC
>CAZXCP010000032.1:0-25827 GCA_964639355.1 uncultured Ignavibacteriaceae bacterium | reverse complement strand
TTTATCCAGAAGTAAAACCCCGAAGAAGAAAGCCTGAACTGCACCAAGTAAAAATATTATATCCATAATTTTAGTTATACAATTTATTGCAGTTAGTCATCTGAGGTTGTCATTTTTTACGTCCGTTACACTTGCTGCCAACTCATAGCCTTACGCAATAAGAGAAAAATTGGGTTTAATATCCTCACTTATAATCATCCCTAACATCAAGCAGCTTTTGAATCACGTCAAATGACAGTTCGTACGAAAAACCCCTGGATACTAAATAAGAAAGTATTTTTTGTTTGATTTTCTGGGGGTCAGTTTCTCTTTTTGAAATAATATTTAATTTCTTTTTTGCCAGGACAGCAGCAGTTTCATTTTCACTTTCCGGTGTGCTGTAACTTTTTAAAGCTTTGTCAATCAGTTCAGAAGATATACCTTTTTTTATTAATTCACTTTTCACCTTCATTATTCCCCATTTCTTTCTGCTGATTTTTTCATCGGTAAAATGCAGAGCAAAACTTTCATCATTAATAATATTTTTTTCAACCAGATCGCTAAGCACTTCATTTATCAGATCTATCTCATATTTTTTCTGGCGGAGCTTAATTTCCAGTTCAAGTTTTGAATGTACGCGTCTTGCCAGGTATGAAAGGGCTTTTTGGCGGATATGATATTTTTTGTTGTGCCGGATCAGAAAATCAAAACGGTCTTCGGAAATTTCAGATCCTTTCCTCAGACCGTTCTTTAATACTACCTCGTATGAAAGATACAGTTTATCACCATTATCCAGATAAACAACTACTGTAGTCTCATCCTTCTTAACTAATCTTTCAATTAACATTAGGATCTGTTTTGGTGATAAATGTTATTTGCCTTTTTTACCCTTGGATTTATCTTCTTCTTTCACTTCAGGCTCGGCGGTCTTCCCGGCTTTTTTAAATCCGAGTTTCTCCCTTACTTCTGTATCAAGTTTACCGAAGAAAGCAGGATCTTCTAAAAGTTTTTGTCTGAACTGCTCTCTGCCCTGAATCCTGTCCTCACCATAAGTGAACCAGGCACCACCTTTTTTAATTATCCCGAATTCAATTCCAAGATCAATCAGGTCACCGGTTTTACTTATACCTTCGTTGTAGAGGATATCAAATTCAACCTGTTTAAAGGGAGGTGCAACTTTACTCTTAACTATTTTAACTTTCGTCCTGTTGCCCACAACATCTTCACCTTCCTTAATTGCTGCTATTCTGCGTATATCAATTCGCACAGAAGCATAAAACTTAAGCGCGTTACCGCCGGTGGTGGTTTCCGGACTTCCAAACATAACTCCGATTTTGCTTCTCAATTGATTGATGAATACAACTGCAGTTTTAGATTTTGATATTGCTGCGGTCAGTTTCCTGAGAGCTTGTGACATCAATCTTGCCTGCACTGCCATGGTTGCATCGCCCATCTCGCCTTCAATTTCAGAACGCGGAACCAAAGCTGCAACGGAGTCAATCACAATAATATCAAGTGCATTGCTTCTTACAAGCGTATCTGTTATCTCAAGAGCCTGTTCACCGTAATCCGGTTGTGAGATTAGAAGATTCGCTGTATCCACACCGAGTCTCTTTGCATAATGCACATCAAGTGCATGTTCGGCATCGATAAATGCGGCTAATCCGCCCATCTTCTGAGCTTCTGCTATTACATGGAGACAAAGAGTTGTTTTACCGCTGGATTCAGGTCCATAAATTTCTGTAACTCTTCCCCTTGGTATTCCGCCAATACCAAGAGCATAGTCTAAAGACAAAGCGCCAGTGGGAATCGCCTCAATATTATTGATGACACCATCGCCAAGTTTCATTATAGAACCCTTGCCGTAGGTTTTCTCTATGCTGGATATGGCATCCTCAATGATTTTCAGTTTTTGTTCTTTTTCAGTACTCATAATTTTTCACCTCAGTTTAAATGATATGTTTTAATTTCAAAATATTTTGAACCGGATTTACTTAATTCGCTTTTGAAGAGTGTGATTTTATCAGATTGAAATTTTATCGGTTCAAAGTTAAACTCTTTGAATTTATTAATGAAATTCTTACCCGGATCTTTTTTTAGTCTTAATAACGTTAGGTGCGGTTTAAATTCTCTTTTTTCTTTTTTGATGCCGTATTTTTCAAATGAGTTTTCAAGTTTTTCTACAATCTCTTTGATGCAGGGATCGAGCTTCAATGAAGCCCATAGAATACTTGCAATACCATTCCTGAAAAAGAAACCAAAATTTTCAATTGTACTGTTTAATCGTGGATAACTGTTCAAATATTCTAATTCATCTTTTATTTCCGTTAGTAATTCTTCTTCAACATCACCGATAAACTTTAAAGTAACATGCAGCTTTTCCGACTTTTCCCATCTGAAATTCAAATCATCATCACATATAGTTTTCCTTATTTCAAACAATTTATTTTTTGCATCAGCAGGAATTTCAAGCGCAACGAAGAGTCTAATCATCGATTGAAATACCAAGTAAATTTCTTCTTAAAGCATCCAGTGCTGCCTGTGTAGCTCTTTGTTTATTTATAATCCTATCATTTCCGAGCATAAATTTTCTGGCGAGACAAACTTTTTCATCGCAGTAACCAACATATATTAACCCCACAGGTTTATCGGTTGTTGCACCTGTCGGTCCAAGAATTCCTGTAACGGCTATTCCAATATCTGCTCCGCTTGTTGATTTTACGCCTTCTGCCATTTGCATAGCAACTTCCTGACTAACAGCACCAAATTGAGTTATGGTATCTTCATCGACTTTAAGAATTTCAACCTTTGCAGCATTACTATAGGAAATTACTCCCCGCTCAAAATATTTACTGCTGCCGCTTATATTAGTCAGTAAATTACTTATATGTCCGCCCGTGCAGGATTCAGCTACAGCAAGTTTAAGTCCTCTTTCAACCAGTAACCTCCCGATAGTTTCTTCCAGCTTCTCTTCCCCTCTGGCATAAATATATCTGCCGGCTTTACCTCTGATTTTTTGTTCGATCTCAATCAGTTTATTCTTTGCTTCCTCTTCATCGTTTGTTTTGACTGTAATTCTCAATTTCACTCCAAAGACTGAAGGCAGAAATGCTAATTCTGCACCCTGAAGCAATTCATTAAGATCGCCCAGTTTCTCATATAATGTCGATTCAGGTATACCGGTTGTTTGCAGTATTAATCTTCTGATTAGCAGGCCTTCAGATGAAGCAATTTCTGTCAGTCTTGGCACAACAAAATTCTCAATCATTGGCTGCATTTCTGAAGGTACGCCCGGCAATATGATAAAAATCTTTTTCTCTTCCTCTATCCACATTCCGGGAGCAGTGCCGTATTCATTGCTTATAATTTCTGCTATTTCGGGGACTAAAGCCTGCTGCTCATTTAATGGTGTAACTTTCCTGTTTCTTTTCTCAAAAAGCAACCTGATATTTTCAAGTACTTCGTTATTTTCTTTTAGTACTGTGTTAAAGTATTTTACAATGGTTTTTTTAGTAATATCATCATGAGTTGGGCCCAA
Organism: uncultured Ignavibacteriaceae bacterium; assembly: GCA_964639355.1. Classification (GTDB taxonomy): domain Bacteria; phylum Bacteroidota; class Ignavibacteria; order Ignavibacteriales; family Ignavibacteriaceae; genus JAGXRK01. The sequence continues at coordinate 22,310 of CAZXCP010000032.1, read as the reverse complement.
TCCGCCTGTAATAATAATAACATCAGCTTTCAGTTTTGCTTCATTTAGTTCTTCGATAATATTGGCTTCATCATCTTTTACAACACCTGATTTTATAACATCAATGTTTATATCGCTGAGTTTATTCCCTATAAATGCCGTGTTAGTATTTAAAGTTTGTCCAATCAGAATTTCTTCGCCAATTGAAATTAAATATGCTTTCATTTTAGTCTCACTAATATGTTCCTGCTAATTGAATAAGAATGTGCATGAAAATTAATGTATACAGTCCGGATAATACATCATCCATCATTATTCCCCATCCGCCAGGCAGATCTTCTGACTTTCTGGCGGGAAACGGTTTAATTATATCAAGAATCCTCCAGATGAAGAACGAAGTAATTGCTATTCCAAATGTTTTGGGTAGAAATAACAATGCTATCCATGTACCAACGACTTCATCAACAGTGCATTCAGAAGGATCTTCACCGTAAACTTTTTCAAACTTGCCTGATATAAAAACACCTGCGAAAAAAAATATAACTATCGCCGGAATAATGATCGCGGGCTTTTCAAATCCCGGTATAAAATATATTATCAGGGCAGCGAGGCTTCCAAAAGTTCCAGAAGCAATTGGTATATAACCGGTATAAAAACCGGAGCCGATAATCTTTTCAAACAAGTTTATTTGTGTCAAAAAACAAATCCATTATAAGTTTTCTATTGCTGTAAAGATATGTATAACCTGAGTGCACTGTAATCAGAGTTATCAGAAGCATTAAAGAATATATTAATCTGCTATCCAGCAAATAAGAGAAAATTAATTCATTGCCTGAAGAGACTACATCAGTATTTGTTGCGGTATAAACAATTAAAAGGTAATACAAAAAAACCATCTGTAGTAAAGTTTTCCATTTGGCGTAATAGCTGGTAATGAAAATCCTGCCTCTGTTCTCAGCATACAATCTTAATAAAGTAATAATAATGTCTCTCAATACAATTAGTGAAACCATCCACCATTCGAGCATACCAATAATCACAAATCCTATAAATGCAGTTGATGTAAGAATTTTATCTGCCAGGGGATCCCAGAATTTTCCCCACTCGGTAATATAGTTGAACTTTCGTGCAAGCCAGCCGTCGTACCAATCTGTTAATGCTGCTATTATAAATATGCCCAGAGATATCTGAATAAGATGCTGTTCACCCGAAATAAACAGAATAAAAAAGAACGGAGTAAGAATAATTCTTAATACAGTAAGTTGATTGGGCAATACCATTATTTATCTTCAAGAGATTTAAGAAATGGATATTCAAATATGCCGGTGTTATGTCCGTCTTTCCATTTAACGGATATTGCGTAACTGCCAACCGGATGAATTTCAGAAATTGCAATTTGATTACCCGAAAATATCGGGATATAAGTCTTACCCTGGTCCTCCCTTTCAGAAGCACAGGTGGCACAGGGACAGTATTTACGCAGTTTCATCAAATTTATGTTTGAATTGGTACTATCATCCCACTGAATGAATAATTGCCTGTTGCTTAATATTTTAATCTGAACTGGTTTCATTAAACAAGACTGATACCGGTTAGTTTAAACAATACTTCAAGATATTTCTCTGAAGTCTTTTTAATTACTTCATCAGGTAATACAGGCGGAGGCGGCTGTTTGTTAAAATTAATTGAGATAAGATAATCACGTACAAACTGTTTATCATAACTTTCCTGACCTCTGCCTTTTTCATATTTATCCAATGGCCAGAAGCGTGAAGAGTCAGGTGTCAGAACTTCATCAATAAGAATGATCTTTCCGTTGAAATATCCGAATTCCAATTTTGTATCGGCAATGATTATGCCTTTATCAATAGCAAATTCAGAAGCTGCTTTATAAATTTCTAATGTTTTAGTCTTTATAGTTTCAATAGCATTTATTCCGGCAATCTTTACTGCTTCCTCTTCACTGATGTTTTCATCATGCAAACCTAATTCTGCTTTTGAAGCCGGTGTAAACAGAGGTTCCGGAAACTGTTCAGATTCCAATAATCCTTGCGGAAGCTGAATACCGCATATTTTTCCGGTATTCTTATAGTCAACCCATCCGGAACCGGATATGTAGCCTCTTACAACACTTTCAATCGGAATTACATCTGATTTCTTTACGATCATACTTCGATCCTTCAGTTCCGATAAATACGGTTTGCAAACCTCAGGATACTTGTTGATATCGGTTGTTACCAGATGATTTTCTATTATGCCTGCAGAAAACTTAAACCAGAACTCGGAAATTTTCGTGAGTACTTTTCCTTTATACGGAATACCCTGATCCATTATCACATCAAAAGCGGATAATCGGTCAGTTGATACTATGAGAAAGTATTCTCCCGTATCATATACATCGCGGACCTTCCCCTGCTTGAATAATTTTAAATCCGGATAATTGGTCCGAAGTATTACTTTTTCGTTCATATAAATAACATTTTAGTTGATTCAAATATACTTAGAGTGTATTCTGAATTCAATAAAGGTTTACAGCTTAAACCAGCTATAATTCGACGAATTAAAGATTACAGATAAGATTTACAATAATCTGATATCAATGAATTTTATATCAGTTTAGAAAGTTTAGTTCGACACGGATTCGTGTTCTGATAATGTCTGAAGTTTCTTATGCTCCGAAACAGGTACTGTGAATATGAACTTACTGCCAGTATTTATTTTACTTTCGACTTTAATTGATCCTCCGTTCTTCTCAATCATTTCTTTGCAAAGTAAAAGTCCTAATCCTGATCCGATTTCATTATTAGTACCATGGCTTGACTTAACCGATGTTGTGAATAAATTTGTTAAAGTCTCTTCGTCTATACCGATTCCGGTATCTTCAACAATACATTCAACATAATTGTCCTTTAAATCGGAAGATACAGTGATACTGTCACCGATATTGGAATACTTTATAGCATTTGAAATCAAATTCCGGAACACAATACCTATCATCTCTTTGTCTGCATAAATAATGGTTGAATCTGAAATATTGTTGATGAGTTTAATTCCTTTTTGACTTGCAGAATCGTTAAATAACTCCAGGATCAAAGGAAGTTCAGTATTCAGATCGAAAGATTTCGGTCTTACTTTCATTTTGCCGGAGTTGATACCAAGCCATTGCAGCAGGTTTTCAAGCAGACTGTAGATTCTTTTTCCGGATATATTAATATTTTTCGCATAGAGAGCGATTTCATCTTTTTTGAGTTTATCAATTTCAGTTAATATTACGTCGGAATAGCTCAACAGTGGAGAAAAAGGACTGCGAAGATCGTGTGCTATTACACTGAAAAATTTATCCCTGTCTTTATTTAAGGCAACCAGTTCATCATTCAACTTCTGCAATTTGTTCCGCTGTTCAAGAACTTTTTTGTTAACCTCGTTAAGTTTTTTATTCGAATTCCGGTTTATTAAGTAAACTATGATTATTGCAATTGCCAGCAGAGTAACGAGTATAATTATGATTATCAAAAAATTCTGAAGTTTGCCCTGGATGGAATTTATTTCACGAAGTGATTTTATTTCAGCTTCCTGTTTTTCAAGAAGATGTTTTGCTTCAGCCCTGAGTAAAAGTCTTCTTGAGTTTTCACCGAAGAGCGAATCATTATATGCTCTGAACTCCCGTAAATAATTGAAAGCATTCTGGAAATCATTTTTCTTCTCATAAATTTCAGATAGATTTCTCAAAATAACTGTAAATGCTCTCAGATCATTTGCTTCTCTTTTAATTGTATATGCTTTTCGGTAATAATCGATAGCAAGATCCAGATTGTTTTGCGATTTATAAATACTTCCCAGCCCCATAAAGTTTGACCCCATTCCATTCACATCCCCGTATTGCTCGCGTAGCTTCATAGATTTTTCAGTGTAGTCTATTGCTTTATCAACGTCGTTAAGACGATTATATATAACTGAGTAATTATCATATATTTCAGTAATTACTGTAAGATCATCCAATTCTTTTCTTAATTCGTATGCTTTTGTGTTATAGTCCAATGCCTTATCATAGTTTCTAAGTCTGATGCTAATTATTCCCAGGTGTTCATAAGCCAGAGATTCACCCTCAATGTAATTGTTGTCTTTACTCATTTTCAGAGCGGATTCAGAGTAACTTATTGCTATGTCAAAATTATCGAGGATATAATTAATTATTCCAAGATAATTCAGCGCATCTATTTGACAGCGAATATTGTCAATACGGACAGCTAAATTTTCAACCCGGAAGAAGTAATCAATAGCTTCGCTTATGTCTCCGGTAATTATTTTAAGAACACCTAACTTAACCTTGGATCTGCACATACCGGTGCTGTCGCCTATGGTGCTCATTGTTTGATATGACTCTTTTATAAAGTCCAATGCCATATTAGGTTTATGAAGTTTCAGATATGCACTACCCAAATAAAGAGAAGCCTCAGCTTTACCTTTTAAATCATTTTTGGTAGCTGCAAATCTGTAAGCTTCTTCAGCAATTGCAACAGCTTTATCCGGGGAGGTTTTAACCAGATAGTCCAGCAGATCATTGTATGCCTGAGTTTTGTAATTCGATTCGGCATTCTCAAGCTGTTCAAAAAGTTTTTTGGTTTTATCATCAATTGTCGATTGTGCAAATGCCCAGCACGCAATAATTGTATAAACTAAAAATATTTTTAATAAATATAATTTCATTATTCAGATCATTTGCTTTTTTAGTCAAAATCTATCTTTGTTTGAAAATAATATTTATTGCAAAATAGTTAATAAAAACCTTATAATAAATAAGCAGTTGTCTTACAGAATGGGTGCAGTTGGACCAGGGTTGAAACCTCAATTTAAATGCAAATTAATCATACTCAATATTTAACTATTTCCATTTCAAAGGCTATATTTGAATATATGTTTGGTCTTTTAACAAATAAAGGTGAACGATGAAGCTTTATATTTTTTCGGTATTTACAATGTTTTATCTGGGTGTTGGATTCACTCAGCATATGCAATCAAAAAATGAAACGAAACCTGACTGGATTGATGGATTTCCGGATGGGTGCACAACTATCACCGTTGGCAAACTTGCCAGTTATGATGGCAGTGTAATGACATCTCACACGGATGACAGTCACCGTACCAGAAGTGAATTTGATATTATGCCTCCGATGAAATTTGAACCGGATTCAAAAGTGATGATGTATAAAAGAGTTCCTGATAATTCAAAAAAAATGCCCGCATATAAATTCGAACCAACAGGAGAGATACCTCAAGTCGAATCAACTTTTGGATACATCAATACAGCCTATCCCTGCATTAACACCGAGCAATTGGCTATTGGTGAATCAACTTTCGGCGGCCGTGAAGAGTTAAAATCGGACAAAGGATTGATCGATTGTACACAATTAGTCAGATTAATGATTGAAAGAGCCAGTACTGCGCGCGAAGCCATTGAACTTGCAGGTGATCTTTTAGATAAATACGGTTGGAATGATGAGGGAGAGTGTTTAACAATCGCAGATCCGAAAGAAGTATGGATGTTCGAAGTTGTTGGACCCGGCAAAGATAAAATAGGAGCAGTCTGGGTTGCTCAACGTGTTCCTGATGAACACATTTCTGTTAATGCAAATGCAAGCAGAATAAGAAGCATTGATGTTAATGATACAAATAATTTTATGTTTTCAAAAAATATATTCGAGGTTGCCCTGGAAAATGGATGGTGGCATCCCGAAGTCGGAGAATTTGAGTTTTGTTATGCTTATGCAGACAGAAACTCACTTGCCGCGAGACGAAGAGAATGGCGAGTATTTGATCTCGCTGCACCTTCACTAAAACTTGATCCACATTCCGAAAATTATCCTTTTTCCATAAAGCCCGATACTTTGATCACACTTGAAAAAATGGTGGAAATATTTTCTGATTATTACGAAGATACAGAATTCGATATGACAAAACATCTCACTGTAACCGATGACAGCGGAAAAACAATTAAATCTCCACTTGCAAACCCTCAGATGCCTTATGATATGAATAAACTCTTAAAAATTAACGGCGGCTGGGGATGGCGCGGTGAAAGAACAATTGCGCGCTGGTATACAATGTATGCAACTATTATTCAGTGCAGAGACTGGCTGCCGAATGAAATAGGTGGAGTTGTATGGCTTGCGTGGGATAATGTAGCCTCATCAATATATACTCCGTTATACTGTAGCATAACGCGTGTACCGGAAAGTTGTTCCACCCCCGGAAGAGAAAACGGCTATACACGAAAATCCGCGTGGTGGGCTTTTAATGTTCTGGGAACCCTGTCTGCACAAAGATGGGGAGATATGAGATATGATGTTAGAGCAGTTTGGGATCCTTGGCAGACTGAATTGTTCGCTAACCAGATATCAGTTGAGGATGAAGCCAAAAAATTATTGATAGCTGATCGGAAAAAAGCTGTTGAGTATTTGACAGACTATTCTTATAAGTGGCAGGTGAAAGTTTTTGATAGAGCTTGGCTGCTTACCGAAGAGTTGTGGACAAAATATGATGAAATGTTTTAATTAAAAATCTGAGGGGTGAGAGTGTTTTTAACTCTCTCACTCTTTAATAAAAATCTTAGCCTGTTTATTCTTCATCGTACTTTCTTAACTTCAGACTGTCCTTAGACATAAGGTTTAGCAGGTTAATTAAATTAATCAGTTTTTCTCCATCTATTATATTTACATTTCTTTTTATATCCTGACCAGGTCTTTTCACAATCCCTGTTGAGATAACAAATAATCTTTCAAACTTAGCTTTATTCGGCTCCTGATCAAGGATCTCTTCCCAATCCTTAACTTCGACATTTTTAGCTAGGATACATTTTGCCCGGAATTCAATAGAACTCCTCAATTTTCCTGATCTGCCGAGAACGTACATAGATGGTTCGTCCTGTAATTCAATTACATCCAGATCGCGATAACCGAGTCTTAAAAAGATTTTCTTTATTAGTTCTGAGAATTCATCAATTGTAATTTTAGCAAGGCTGTTCCTAATGAATGATATGTTTTCAGATTTGTCGGGAATATCTTTTCCAAGTTCAAAAATTTCCTGCCAGTCGTATTCGTTTATAAGTTCGGCTAATGAGTCTGTATTTAATTCACCGAACAGTTCTTTGTTTGTTAATGATTTGGATTCAAGAATATCGGTTATCACTTCATCAAATGAGTTAGCCATTAAGTAATTATAGTATACTAGTGGTCTGCCGGAATAGTTTTCAAGACCTAGATCTTCCTCTGACTGCCAGTGCAGTGATGGATTCCACCAATGATCGAAGTTTATTATATAGCTGATTTTTTTAAGATCAGCTTTAATCCTTGCAGGTTTAAGATTTGTCATAAATACAGGATAATCATCACGTGAATAAAATAAGTTTAATGCCCTTTTTAAATCTTCCGGTGATGAACCATTTTGAACGCTGAGATATCTGATCTTTTCGCTTTCAAGTATTTTTTCCAGCCTCTTTAACCCAAGTGTATCGTACTGTGTAAATATGAGAGTTCTTCTTTTATTTGCCACTGTAATCTTTAACTGATCTAATAAAAATCTGCTTTTAGGGCTATCAACCAATGTTGAAGAGAAATTACCAATCTGTTTTATTTTGTGAATCAACGAGAAAACAGTAGATTGAAATTTAAATGGATTAAGGCTTTCGATTACCTGCTTTAACTCATCTCTGTTGGCGGATATAAGCTGATTATATTCTTCTACCTGAGCACCATCAGGCTCAAACCAAACATTTTCATATTTGACAGGCGGGATTTTCGAAGTAAGATCATCAGCAGTTCTGATAAAGAATTTCCAGGATTTACCTTCAGGCAGATATGTATCTTTAAAATTTAATTTATAGTCATCAGTATTGATTTTCCCGGTGAGCACCCAAAAATAATCCGGATAAAAACGTCTGAAGAGATTTTCAATTTCAGAATCAGAATTGAATGAATCTGAAAATTCATCAACCAAAACCAAATCGTAGGTTTTCCCTTCAGATGCGGATTCAATCAATGATGAAAGTTCGTCATTATTTCGATAACTGATAATAGTTGTGGATGCCTGGCTATTATAATCCGCATTCGATTCCGAACTAAAAATACTAACTGAAATTTCCGGAGCAAATACTACCAACCGCCCAAGTAAACCTTCCTGTACTCTGAATCTTCTCGAATGTTCAACATTTCCAAGCCGGGTATTTTTAATAATTATAAGTGCTGATTTGATCTGTTTTGTATTAAATAAAAATTTGATTGCACCGATAACCTGAATTTGCTTATCACTTCCGGGTTCCTCCGCCATTATTGTATAACTATTTTCAGTGAGGAACTTAGCACCTTCTTCCTGGTGAGGAAGCAGGTCAGGTATAACTTTTCTTGTTTTCTCCCAAGTTGCTTTTACACTGCCTGTCAGAATGTGTTTAACAATTTTTTTATTCATTACCGAGGCAGATTTATCTTCAAGCGGATTCCGAACCTTTATAGCAGCAGGATTTGTTTTAGTAAACTTCAATACTTTTGTGCTGGTTTTTTTGAACTCAAGCTTCGGTGCTTTAGATACAATGGTTTTTAATTCACCTGAAAAATTTATTTCATTTACAGCAGAGGGGTGCATTCTTTCAGGTTTATAAGATATTACTCTGGTCGCAAGATCATCAATTCCCGGTATTAGGAATCTCTTTACATCCGGAGGAGGCAAATTACTTATGTCTATTATATAATGAGTTAAATTTATTAAATTCTGAACGGTTAATAATTGATCGTTAAGGAGCTCAATTTTATAAACTTCCGGAATTAGTTCAGCAAGTTTATTTTCAACAGCAGGTGGTTCAACAAGTAAACTATAAGATTTGATCTGCGGTTCTCTAACCTGGTAATCAACAAGTCTTACTTTATTTTCATCAGCAGAATATGTAAACTTGATTTCATCAACTGTACTACCTGATATTGAAAAATTATGTTGGGTTATTTTTGTAATTATATCAATTACAAAATTCTTTCGAACGGTTTCCTCATCGGATTTGAGCAGTCTGTTGCTTAATGAAATATTTTGAGGTTTTGCAATAGCAAAGAACACAAGTGCAGCTTTTGCTCGTTTAAATACCAGCTTTTCGCGAGTTGGAATTAGTTTACCACCGGTAATCTGAAATTTAAGCTTCTGCGCTACCGGTAGTTCCAATTCCCCTATTTCTATTTGATTTGGGGTATATTCATTCTCAAGTGCTCCAAATTCTATGTTGTTAAGCGAGGGAATTCTTAACCACTTGGAGAATTCATAGTAGTCTGTATATTCAATTTTCGAAACTGAAGACGCAACTTTTTTTCTTACTTTCTTAAGCATTACTATTATTCATTAGTTCTTTGGCTCTGTACCTGCTCACATGCTATTCGTAATCTTTCAAATGGTTCAATAAGATTTCTGTGCTCTGCAATCTTTTCAAGACTATCTTTAATACCTTGTAGTTCTGACTCAAATTTTTTGGCCGTTTCAATGTAGAGTTTTTCTCCGCCAGGCTGCTTAATTTCCTCTACTTTGCTGCCTGCGCGGGACTTACTCTTGTCATCATTGGTAACTCTCAACACTCGAATAGCCTGCTTGCTGTTAGCACCCAGAAACAAAGGATCTTTTACCAATATTAAGTCAATCTGTTCATTAATTGCATTCAGCAGCGGAACAGATATCAATTCAACCAGAATATGCTCCAGTAGAACATCGCCATAAAGAGTTTTTTGAAACGTTGTGGGTTTAATTGGTGCAGTTACTCTGAATTCCAGAGGTTTCGTTTCTGAATCAGTAACAAGAATAGCTCCCATAACTCCCCCGCTCTCTTCAAGAGAGTAGGTTTCAAGAAAAGCAATTTTTCCGACTTCCATTTTTTTCTCCATTATAATTATTGATCAAAATTATTAACTCTAAAGAACTGGTTATTAATTTATCATACTAAATGCCAGAATATTAAGAAAATCTTACTTCCTGATATTCCGATAATATTTACTGATAGAGGTTAAGAATAAACCAAAGAATTTCATTTTTGCAACCATTTATTATAAAATCGTTAAAAAAGTGGATTTTATTTTAGATGAGTAATTCAACAAAAGTAAATATTGCTCTAAAAAATACAATTATTCCGATTGTAAGAAAAAACTACTTTTTACTCTATTTTTAAAAAATATGTAAAAGAATTTGTAACTATTGTAATTATTACCGAAACCGGTACCATACCATCTTATATATCTTATTTTTGTTTTTATGTAGTGTAACAAATTTTTAGATCAACTCAATTTATTTTACTTGATTATTTACTTCTGCTATTCTATTTTTAAGTAGACTTAATCTAAATAATATTTAAACATGGAAAAAAGATGAAAACGGCTGCAAATTTAAGATTCGGAGAAAAAGGAATTATTAACGACATAGATCAATCAAACCCATCATTCAGAAGACTATTAGAAATTGGTTTTACACCTGGTCAGGAAATTCAGCTTATGAATACTGCTGTTTTCAGTGACCCGATGGCCTTTTCAGTACGAGGTTGTTTAATAGCAATCAGAAAAAATGAAGCAGACTGTATCATCGTCTCATGAATTCTCCCGTATTGACGGAACTTCCGCTTATTACCTTAGTCGGACCACCCAATTCAGGCAAAACAACTCTCTTCAATTACCTGAGCGGTAAAAATTTTAAAACTGTCAACTATCCCGGTTCAACAGTAGAATATTCAACTGCAAAGATATTAAGGAAGTTTAATATTCAGGCAGATCTGCTTGATTCTCCCGGCATTATAAGTTTAAACCCAGGTTCACCCGATGAAGAGGTTTCGGTTAATTCACTTTATAAACATCCGAAACTTGGTTCACCTGATCTGGTAATCGTTACTGTTGATGCAAGTCAGATAACCAGACATCTTTTTCTGGCAAAACAATTAATTCTGGCAGGTTTTAAACTGATCGTTGCAGTTACCATGGTTGATATACTTCATAAAAGAAAAGTAACTATCTCTGAAAACAAGCTGAGTGATATTCTCGGATGCGATGTTGTTTTAATAGATGGAAGATCAGGTAAAGGAATCAACACTCTGGTTAAAATTATTAGTGAGAATCTCAATGATTTATCCGTTGAAGGCAAAAAATTTCCAACCAAAACTTTTACTGATTCAAATAAAAATGAATTATTAAGTATCTATCATGAGATTGAGGGCATTGAAAACAGCATCATCGAACCGCTAAGTAACACCGAACCGAACATTAACCTTACTAAAGCTAATTCACAATTAGTTGTGTTAAATCCTACCTTAAAAGATGCCATAAATAAGCCGGATGAACTCACTTTGAGGATAGATAAGATCCTGCTCCATCGCATCTGGGGTTTGATATTTTTCTTTCTTATAACAGCAATTACATTTACATCAATTTTCTGGATTGCTGATCCTTTTATGGGATATGTTGATGAATTCTTCGGTGTGCTTGCTGAATCTGCTTCGGGAATGCTTGGAGATACGTGGTTTAGTAATCTTGTAGCAGATGGAATCATTACCGGAACGGGGGCAGTACTGGTGTTCTTACCACAGATATTGATACTGTTTCTGATACTCGGCTTACTTGAGGATACCGGTTATCTGGCACGTGGAGCAATGCTAATTGATAAGCCCCTGTCTAAAATAGGTTTGAACGGAAAATCTTTCGTACCGATGCTATCAGGATTCGCCTGCGCAATTCCTGCTATGATGGCAGCCAGAACAATTTCAAACAGGAAGGAAAGACTTCTTACAATTTTTATAATTCCGCTTATGAGCTGCAGTGCCAGACTTCCGGTATATGCTTTGCTTATTGCTTTTTTAACTCCCGGTGAAAAACCCTGGATTGGAGGAATAATACTCGCGGCAATATACATTTTCAGTATTGTAAGTTCGCTGGTTGCCGCTGCAGTAGTAAATAAATTCAACAAAAACCTTTTGAAAGCCAAAGACGATTCATCATTTATTCTTGAGCTGCCGGCTTATAGAGTTCCAAAACCATTGATAGTAATAAGAAATTCATTAGAAAGTGCAAAACAGTATATAACACACGCAGGTCCGGTAATACTTGTCTTCTCCATAGTCTTATGGTTCTTAACATATTTTCCTAACCATTCACCCGAAATAGCCGGTGCGGATTTTATGGATGAAACGGAATTATCCGAGCTCATTACCGCTGAAAGATTATCTTCATCTTACGCATCAGACATAGGAAAATTTATTGAGCCGATTATGACTCCTATTGGTATGGATTGGAGAATAGGAGTATCGCTGATTGCTACATTTGCAGCAAGAGAGGTTTTTGTAAGTTCACTTGCTCTGATTTTTAAAGTTACATCTGATGAGGAGAGCTTGCAGTCTTCTATTCTATCATCGATGCGGTCCGCTAAAAACGAAGCAACAGGTGAACCATTATTTACTTTTTCAACAATTATTGGATTAATAGTATTTTTTATATTTGCTTTGCAGTGTATCTCCACTCTGGCCGTTAGTAAAAAAGAAACAGGAAGCTGGAGAATTCCGTTTTTACAGGTTACTTTATTTACTTTACTTGCTTATATTTTTACTTTTATTACAGTTAATGGACTCCGATTTCTTGGTGTCCCTTAGTAACAACTGACCTTGCTATTAGTCAATATGAAATTTATTTTTGTGACAAATTCTAAATTAACCTGCCGGAAAAAAATTGAATAATCAAAAAGCTGAAGAAATATTTCGGGATTTTCTTAAAAGAGGCAAAAACAGGATAACGCCCGAAAGATTTGAGGTACTAAATGCTGCTCTTGATCACGATGGCCATTTTGGTGCTGACGATCTATTTATAAAGATGAAGAATGCCCGGTCACATGTTTCCAGAGCAACAGTTTATAATACACTTGAATTGCTGGCTCAGTGTGAACTGATAAGTAAACGAAATTTTGGAGACAATATAAACCGCTATGAGAGTAACTATAAACGACAAACCCACGATCATTTAATCTGTATAGATTGCGGAAAAATTGTTGAGTTTTCTGACATAAAAATTAAAAAGCTTCCCGCATCGATCTGTGAAGAACTGGGTTTTGATTTGGATAGTTATTCATTCAACATATTTGCACGCTGTAAGGATAAAACTCAGTGCAAACAAAATAAATAATCCATAATTTTTGTTATAACTCAATTAAAAGTAAGTTTTATGAAATCAACTAAGTATCCGCTTAGCTGGAAGAAAAAAGATTTTTCAATTAAAATTTTTTGTTCAATACCGAATGTTGCAACCGGAATTTTAATTAAAGCAGGAAATGCAAATTTTGTTGTTGATCCGGGTGATGGAATTCTGCGTGACTTAAACACGGAAATGTCTCCCGATGAAATACTCAAAATTTCCGACCTGTTCATAACACATGGTCATCATGATCATGTGGGAGGTGTCTGGTCATTACTGACCTATATGAGAGTTTTAAATAAAAAAAGCCCTCTTAATATTCATTATCCAAAAGGTTGTGTCGAAATAGAAACAATCCATGGTGCATTTCAAAAAGTTTATTCAGGCTCGTTATCATATATCATCAATCTTAAGGTGATTGAAAGGAAAACAGCATTTCGCAGTAAAAAGGTAAGCATTAAACCATTCCCCGTAATTCATCGTGAATATTTGCAGGATGGAATAACAACCAGACAGGTGCCTGCTCTTGGATACAATTTTTCTTACGAGGGAATGAAAATATGTTATGGTGGAGATACTGCTTATTGTGATGAATTAGTAAAACACGCTAAGAATGCCGACCTGGCAATAATTGAAGCCGGACATGAAGATGATGATGATCATGATGGAATGCATATGACTCTGGAAGAAGCAAAATTAATAGGAGAATCAGCTAATAAATATTTTCTTGTTCACGTACCCGAATAATTATCAATAATAATCTAATAAGGAAGATATGACATATTCATTTTATTTATTTGCTACATTAATTTTTATTACGATTTCTGTTTATGCTCAAATCAGTGATGACCCGTATAGATTTGACGGTGAAAAGTATTTACAGAATATAAGAATGCTTACCGATTCGGGTGAGAATGCTGAAGCATATTTTTCATTCGATGACAATAAACTTATTTATCAGACCTCTTACGGCGATATGGACTGTGATCAAATATATATTATGAATTTGGATGGAACAGATAAAACACGGGTGTCAAACGGAAAAGGGAGAACTACGTGTGCTTACTTTTATCCTGATAACAATAAAATCCTGTATGCTTCAACTCACCACTACGATGACGGCTGTTTAGCTCCTCCGGATCGATCAAAAGGTTATGTTTGGAAACTTTATGATGAGTTCGATATTTTTATGGCTGATGCTGACGGCAGCAACATAGTGCAACTCACTAATTCCGCTAAGTATGATGCAGAAGCTACAATATCACCAAAAGGCGATAAAATTGTTTTTACATCAACAAGAGATGGCGATCCGGAATTATATATTATGGATCTCGATGGCAGCAACCAGACCAGGCTAACTTATGAAAAAGGTTATGACGGCGGTGCATTCTTTTCACCGGATGGAAATAAAATTGTATTTCGTGCCAGCAGACCGGAAACCGAAGCAGAACTGAAAGATTATGATGAACTTGTTAAAGAGAATCTATTACGACCTACAAAATTTGAAATATTTGTGATGGACGCAGATGGAAGTAATATGAAACAGGTCACTCATCTTGGTAAAGCCAGTTTTGCACCATTCTTTCATCCGGGTGGTGAAAAAATAATTTTTTCATCAAACTATGGAGCTAAAAGTCCGAGAGATTTTAATCTGTTCATTATCAATATTGACGGAACAGGTTTGGAACAGGTAACTTTCAGCGGAACATTCGATGGTTTTCCTATGTTCTCTAATGACGGTAAACGGCTTGTGTTTGCTTCCAACAGATTCAACAAAAAAGAAGGTGATACAAATGTGTTTATTGCTGATTGGATTGAGGAGTGATTGCAATTAGTCTTGTATCATTCGTTTATAAATATGGTTTTTTAAAATATTTTTGAATTATTAATCCGGGCAAGGAAATGCAGAATATAAAATTGAATGCTGTTTTATTACTATCGGCAATCTTACTTCTAAATTCTTATACTTTTTCGCAGGCACCGCTGAATCCTGATATAACTGCAGAAGAAATACAATATCATGTAAAATACCTCGCATCAGAAGAACTTGAAGGAAGAATGACAGGAACTCCTGAATTATACAATGCAGCAGTGTATATACAGAATGAATTTGACAGGTATGGGCTATATCCGTTTTTTAATGGAAATTATTTTCAGGAATTCCCGTTTATGGCCGGAATTGAGTTAGGCGATAATCTTTCATTCAAAATCACTTCGGGTGTTAAATCAAACGAACTAAAAATTAAACATGACTACATACCGCTCTCATTTACTGATAACTTATCAATATCCGGAAAGCTTGTTTTCGCCGGTTACGGCATTTCTGCAGCTGATGTTGACTACGATGATTATGATGCTATAGATGTAAAAGATAAAATTGTTGTGGTACTTAGAAATCATCCCGATAAAAAAAATCCGCATTCACAATTTGAAAAATATTCTTCCTTAAGATATAAAACCACCACAGCAAGGGATAAGGGTGCCTCAGGCATTATATTCATAAACGATTATGAAAAAGACGGCGATGAATTAATTCCCTTTAAATATGATAATGCATCATCTATTACAGGAATATCGGCAGTTAGTATTAAGCGTAACTTTATCGAAGATCTGTTCACTGCTGAAAGTAAAGATCTTAGAAATGTGGTTGAAATAATAAATAGTAATCTTAAACCTGATTCTTTTTTATTTAAATCTGCCTTCATCAATGCACAGGTTGAAGTAATTAAAATTGAAAAAAGCTGCTGGAATGTCGCCGGATTTATTCCCGGCAACGATCCTGAATATGCAAATGAATACTTAGTAATTGGTGCTCATTATGATCATCTTGGATGGGGTGAACATAATTCTCTTTATATGGGTGATATCCCGATGATACATTACGGTGCCGATGATAATGCATCGGGCACTACCGGACTTCTTGAACTGGCAGAGAAGTTTATGTCAGTTAGAGATCAGTTGAAGCGGAATATTGTATTTGCAGCTTTTTCCGGCGAAGAACTTGGTCTGCTGGGCTCCACTTATATGGTCAACAATTTTCCGGTACCAATTTCGGACGTCGTGACTATGATAAATATGGATATGATCGGACGGCTTAATGAAAAAAATGATCTTATAGTTTATGGAACTGGAACTTCATCAGGATGGAAAAATATTCTTAATGAGAAGAACGTTCATGAGTTTAAGCTGACTTTCAATGATGAAGGATTCGGCCCAAGCGACCATTCATCATTTTACGGTAAACAGATTCCTGTTTTGTTTTTCTTTACCGGTACTCATACTGATTACCACAAGCCTTCTGATACAGCGGATAAAATTAATGCAAAGGGACAGGAAAAAGTTTTACAATTTGTTTATGATGTTGCTGAAGAAATAGTTCAGAAAGAAGTTAAACCTGATTATGTATCTGTTGAAAGAAAAGACCGCGGACGAATGACAACCGGCAGAGTTTGGGTGGGTACCATCCCCGATTTTGCTGGCGAAGTCGATGGTTACAAATTAGGAGGGGTAACTGACGGCAGTCCGGCTGACAAAGCAGGTTTAAAGACTGGTGATATAATCACTTCTTTTGGCGGAAAGAAAATATCAAACATTTATGATTTCACTTATGCAATTGGAGAACATGTTCCGGGTGATATAGTTGAAGTAGTTATTTTGCGTGGTGAAGAGGAATTAAAGGTTGAAATAGAGCTATCTTCAAGATAGCTCCTTATTCGTATAATTTTCGAATAATATTAGCCATATAACTTATACCCTTATACCTGTATAACGATTTAGTAAGTACTCAAAATGGAAATTTTTCAGAAAGAGTTCTATCTCAGGTCAAGACCCAGAGGATTTCATTTAATAACGGATGAAATAGTTCAGCAAATACCTGAACTCAAAAAATTTAAATCAGGAATCGCAAATATTTTTATTAAACATACCTCTGCTTCGATAACAATAAATGAAAATGCCGATCCTGATGTAAGACAGGATATGAAGGCATTTACAGATCGACTCGTCCCTGAAGATCTTCCCTATTTTGTTCATACAACAGAGGGTTCTGATGATATGCCGGCACATATAAAATCATCACTATTTGGAAGCGGAATAAATATTCCAATATCCAACGGTTCATTAAACCTCGGCACATGGCAGGGAATTTATTTATGCGAACACCGTAACAACGGCGGACAAAGAAAAATTGTAGTGACTATTCTCGGCACTGAAATCAGTAGTAAAATCTGAAACCAACTCTTGCCATAATTCCACTCATATCATAGGAGCGTTCAAAAATCCTTTGCTGACCAAATCCTGTTTCGTCAACTTCATATTCCCATCCCGGGTTTGAATGATGATATGAAAGCTCTGTAAATACTTCGGATCTTGCCCCGAGTGCAAATGCAACACCCATTCCTGCCCGCCAGTTGAAATCGAATGCTACTTCTAATTCATCCTGATCTGGATACTGGAAATTTCTATAATTGATTAAGAGCATTTCGGCACCAACTCCACCTGTTAAATAAATCTGTGAACGCGGATTCATCGGAAATTTTACTATTACATTAAACATTACCGGAAAATCGTGAATATTTGTTTTTGCACGCAGTTCATTTATTGTTCCACTTGTACCGTAAAAATTATTAAGTTCAGCGACCAGTCTTTTATCAGTATAATTTTTTTGAAACCAGTCGAAGCTGAAATTCCAGCTGAAATTTTTATCAATAAAAGTTCCTGCGTCAAATCCTATTATAAAACCTCCATCGGTTGCTGAAGGATTAAAGAAGCCCAGTTTTACAGAGGAAGTTCCCCATTGAGTGAATGAAACGCTGGTGAGTAGTAAACTGAAAATTATTATTGCCTTTTTCATCATATTACCTTTCAAAATGATCTTTGGTTAGCCCAACTATAATGCCATCAAATTATTTATTAATAAGAAGTATTTATAGTTAATACGAAAGGATTTGTAGTCCTATTAAGACAGATAGAATCAATAAAGTGAACATTCTCTACTGATCTTATTTATATCGCACACAAGAAAAGATTTCAGAAGCTTTTGAACAATTTAATAATCTAAAAAAATGTGTGGATTGTAGTATTGATTTAATACAGATAAATTTAAGAAATGAATTTTTCAATTAATGGAGAAATGGTGAAGAAAAAAGTTTTATTTGTTTGTATGGGAAACATCTGCCGCTCCCCGGCCGCTGAAGGTATTATGAATAAAATGGTTGAAGAGAAAAACTTGAAGAACGCAATTGAAACTGATTCAGCCGGAACAATAGGATATCATGAGGGTGAACCAGCTGATCCGAGAATGAACCGTCATGCTGCAAAAAGAGGTTACAGACTTACAAGTCTGGCAAGGAAGTTTAATCCCAAAAAAGATTTCGATGAATTTGATTACATAGTAACAATGGATGATAACAACTATGAAGACATTTTATCATCAGATATTAAAGGTAAATATCATCATAAGGTGCATAAAATGTCGAAATTTTTTATTGACCATGGATTTACGGAAGTTCCTGATCCATATTACGGTGTCGCCGACGGATTTGAAACAGTGCTTGATCTGCTGGAAGAAGGCAATAAAAATCTGCTTGAAAAAATAAGGAAGGATATTGAATCAGAAGCTTCTAAATAAAATTGAATCATCTATTGATGACAGAATTGTAAATACACATTCAGTCTCCGGCGGTTGTATAAGTGATTCGCAAATGATTACAACCGAATCGGGTAAAAAGTATTTTGTGAAGGTTAATTACAGTCAGCCTGATGATATGTTCATTAAAGAAGCCAACGGACTTAATGAACTTAGAAAATCAAATGCGATCAGAATTCTGGAGGTTATTTCTGCTGAATCAGATTATATTCTTCTGGAATCGATTGAAAGCGGAACCAGAATAAAAAACTTCTTTGAGGATTTTGGAAGAAAGTTTGCTGATTTACATAAGTTCAAGTCGGAACATTTCGGTTTTAATGAGAACAACTATATCGGATCAAATCCCCAGATGAATATAACGCAGAACAGTGAAGCGACAAACTGGACAGAATTTTACTTCAACAAACGAATTCTGTTTCAATATGAACTTGGAGTGAAGAACGGTTATGCTGATTCAACTTTAACCTCGTTGATTAAAAAACTTGAAAACAAAATTTCTGATATACTCAAAGGAAGTGATGAACAGCCATGTCTTCTGCATGGTGATTTATGGAGTGGTAACTTCATTGTTGATGAATCTGGTGAAGTATGTTTAATTGACCCTGCTGTTTATTATGGACATCGTGAAGCCGATCTGGCAATGACAAAACTATTCGGCGGATTTTCATCTCAGTTTTACGATGCATATAACGAATATTATCCCTTACCGGACGGATATGAGTTCAGAGAAAATATCTATAAACTCTATCACGTTATGAATCATCTAAACTTGTTTGGTTCAGGATATTATGGACAGACTATTTCGTTACTTAAATACTATTTATAAATCAGAATTAAGAGTAAATTAAATTGCAGATAAGAGCATCAAGTAAGTATCCCCCGGATTATCTTGACAGATTAGCATTATTCCTGAATTATGAACTATCAGCATCACTGTTATTCTTCTTTTCATTCATTGTATGGATATTTATTTTTATCGCAATTGTAGTTGCCGGTGTATTTATTCCATATATGATATATGTTCTTCTAAAAGAAGGAAGGCATGGATGGATAATTTTTTTCAATGTGATGATTCTAACCCCGCTTCTAACTTCCATTTTATTTCTCCCATCATACTTTTCAATTTTTATGTTAATATCTGTTGCACTTTTTTATTGCTATTGTTTTTTTCTTAGAATGGCCGTAGGTGAGTGGATAAGAGAAAGAAACTGGAGAATGCAGTTGATGGAACAGCGGGAGACATCTGCATCCAATATTCAGGAGAAGATAGAAAGATGAATATTGAAGTGTCAGAATT
Source organism: uncultured Ignavibacteriaceae bacterium (assembly GCA_964639355.1). Classification (GTDB taxonomy): domain Bacteria; phylum Bacteroidota; class Ignavibacteria; order Ignavibacteriales; family Ignavibacteriaceae; genus JAGXRK01. The sequence goes on along the minus strand of CAZXCP010000032.1, from coordinate 2,209 downwards.
ATCCAACACTTCGATATTCACAAAATAAAATTAATTGCTGCCGTGATCTTTCACTTCAACAACTTCAACATCAAAAATCAATGTTGAATTCGGAGGAATAACTCCAAGATCACGCTCACCGTAAGCGAGCTGAGGAGGAATTATGAATCGTGCTTTAGCTCCCTGCTTTAGAAGCTGCAGCCCTTCATCCCAGCCGGGAATAACCTGACCCATTCCAACCATAAGCATAAGCGGTTCATCTCTTTCAACGGAACTATCGAATTTGGTACCGTCCATAAGAAAACCTGAATAATGTACTGAAGCAAGTTTACCTTTTTCAACAGCGGGCCCGGTTCCCTCCTCAATAATTGCGTACTGCAAACCGCTTTCTGTCTGTTTGAATAATGTAGAATCAACATCCCACATTTGTGCAACTATCGGATCCTTAACTTCAAAAATTTCCATTAAAATTTTTATTGATGAATTAGGAGGAATAGGACCAAATCCCTGATCTCCGTAAGCAAGACTTGCAGGAATTACCAATGTCCTTTTTCCACCGGCTTTCATACCGATAAATCCTTCGTCGCTGCCCTTAACAAATTGTTCTGAACCGACAACGTAACGCATCTGCTGATCTGATTCAAATGAAGATCCTACTTTAAATTCATTCTTTGTCGTATCGTTCTGCCAATCAGCATATATATCGGTTGAATCACCAAGTCTCCATATAGCAAAGTGCATAAGGACAAGATCGCCGTCTTTAACTTCACGGCCTTCACCAACTTTAACATCAACATAAGATAATCCGCTTTCGGTATTAACAACATCGTAATTATCACCGCAAGCTGTAAAAGTAAGTAAAAATAAAACTGCAATAAGAACTTTGTTCATGTATTTTCCTTTAAATTTGACGGGCAAATATATCCATTAAACAAACTAAATAAAAAACTGAATTTAATTTGACTTGCATGTTCATATCATCTCATCATAGCTTTGCGTCAAAATAAAGTGTCAAAAAAAATAATTATACGATGAAAATATATTTGTTATGTGTCATCTCAGCTATATCTGTTTCTAATTTGTTAGCTCAAAGTGATATCATTAATAACAATGGATATCACGTTCAGAATCATAACTCGGAATTTTTAATAATAGATTCTCAATTAACATTTGAAGAGGCAATAGACGGAATAAGTATTCCACAATCTATTATAAGCAATCTTGTTCTGGTTGATGTTTTTTACTACTCGTTTGATGGAAGCCTTCGTAAGGGTCAGCTTCTTATTAACAAAGCGGTTAAGCAGGATATAATCGAAATATTTGAGTTTATAAAAGAGTCGCGTTTTCCTGTTGATAAAGTTATTCCAATTGTAAAATATGATTGGTCCGATGAAGCATCGCTTGCAGATAATAACACAACTGCATTCAACTATCGTTTTGTTTCAGGAACAAGAATAGTTTCAAATCACGCTTATGGTTATGCCATCGATATTAATCCGATGCAGAATCCATACATAAAACGAACTAAAATTTTACCTGCGGGTGCTGTTTATGATCCGGATGCTCCGGGAACAATTACACGGGATTCACAATTGGTGAAAGAATTTAAAAAACGCGGCTGGTCCTGGGGCGGTGATTGGAAAAGTGTTAAGGATTATCAGCATTTTGAAAAGAGGATAAGTAAAAAATAATTTTATCCCTTCCCAAAAAACATTTTTAAAAACCGCCACGATCTTTCTGACCAGGCACTTTCAGAATGGACTGCATTTTCATCCTTAAACCATATCAAATCTTTTCCTTGTTCATAACCTTTGTTCTTTAATGTTTCTAACATCAAATCAATTCCCGGCTGAAGAACATTATCAAGAGCATCTCCACCATTATCTATATACAACTTAATTGGCTTTTTATTTCCTTCATATACAGAGATTGTACTTACATAATTAAAATTGCGATATAGGAACCCGGGCGACAAACACGCAGCCATAGAAAATGTTTCACTATGTTCCCACGCTAACATAAGAGAGATCAATCCGCCCATTGAGGCACCACCGGTTGCAGTATAATCCCTGCCCGGTTCTGTTCTGTAATTTTTGTCGATCATTGGTTTCAGTTCTTCTACAATAAATTTCATGTACAAATAACCGGTGTCGTTCGGAGAATATTCTGCATACCGATTAAATGTGTTGTAAATACCTACTATAATAATTTCTTCAATCTCCCCTGCTCT
>CAZXCP010000031.1:0-26997 GCA_964639355.1 uncultured Ignavibacteriaceae bacterium | reverse complement strand
CAACACTTCTAGGTCTGAGAGGGTTTAAGAAAAAGGATTTTTAGGATGTTATGATTTCAATTTCTTTTTGTCAATGCACAGGATGATATGTATGTGTTCATAATTCAAATTCAGGATCATAAAAATTCCAAATGATTTTTCATGTCATCGCTGGTTTTAATCTGCAGCACTTTTAGTAGTTACTTAAGCGTTTCGCTGAAAGTCAATTGTTTTGAAACAATTATTCCATAATGCTCATTCTTATTTAAAATAAATTTCTTATGAAGAATAAAAAAATCTTTAACATTAAAAGTAACAAAGCATCTCTTATCTTTTATCGCTTGCAAGAGTAATACCTCGTCGGTTAATCCTTTTTTATTTAATTCTTGCACATTGATCGCATCGTAACCTCGTTTTCTGAGAACTCTCGCAAGGTTTATGTGAACATCCTCATCAATTAAAACTTTGATTTCCATTTACATTATTTTTTAGCTCTTACCGGACTCATATAATTCGATATTTTCCCGGATTTGAAGATTTATTTCTGACTGGTGATCAAAATAATATGCTAAAGCCGAGTGTATTTGTGAAGGTGTTAAATGTGTGAGAGTATTTAATATCTCGTCAACACTCATGCCCATTTGATAATAACAGGCTATCGCTTTTACGGATGTTCGCGTACCGTCAACTATTGGGATTCCATTCAGGATTTTTTGGTTTCTCGAAATATGAGGGTATTCTATCTTATTGGTTTTACTTTTTTTTGACCTAATTTTCTTCTGCTGATTTGTTAGCATCATTGACCTGTCAGTTATAAAAATGTAATGAATGAATTTCTGTTCTTAAACTAAACAATTATTATTAATTATTCTATATCAAGAGAATTTTCCTTATCGCTGACTCTATTGAGAGTAATTCTATTCCCTCTTTAAAATTCGGACCAATAATAAAATCTACTTGACAATCTTCTCATTTATCCTTAATTTTAATCAGACAAAGTTATCTGATTATTAAAAATGACTGTAATATTTTCTAAAAAATGCGAATACGGACTTCAGGCAGTTCTTTACATGGCTGCTAAGGAACCGGGCTGCGTTTGCCCTTCCGATGAAATTGCAGATAAACTCCAAATACCAAAAGAATTTGTTTCTAAGATCCTGCAAAGCTTAACGGAAAGTGGAATTGTTGATTCAAAAAAAGGAAAGTCCGGCGGATTTCTTTTAGCTAAGCATCCGTCAAAAATTCGCTTGATTGATATTGTTACAGCTATTGACGGACTTGATCTCTTTAACAGATGTGTGCTTGGATTTCCGCATTGTTCTCCGGATCAACCCTGTCCGGTTCACGACAAGTGGGGAGAACTGCGAACCAAAGCATACAATATGCTTACCGATGAAACCATTGATAAATTCAAAGAGAAAACTTTGAACAAAATTAGTAAGATCTGATATTTTTTTATTTATAAACCAGACAAATAACTCCGATAATGAAAGTTAAAACCAAAATAATCCGTAACGATGAAAAGGGAATACAAAAAACAAGATTTATTGTACAATCACTTTTTACCGCACTTTGTGTCTGGATAGGTGTTGAGTTTTATTTCTTTATCCAATATCTCGAAACGAATGGCGCTGCATCATTTCATTCTCGCCCGCCCGGTGTTGATGGTTTTCTGCCGATCAGTTCTTTTATGAGCTTCTATCATTTTCTAATGACCGGTGAAATTCACTCGGCTCATCCGGCTGGATTTTTTATTTTTCTGTCAATCGTACTGATGTCGCTGGTTTTCGGAAAATCATTTTGCAGCTGGCTCTGTCCGATTGGTTTTTTATCAGAACTTGTAGGCGACTTCGGTGAAAAAATATTCAAGAGAAGATTAAAGCTTCCGAAATTTCTTGATTATCCTTTGAGAAGTTTAAAATATCTGATGTTAGGTTTTCTTATTTATTCAGTAATCTTCTTAATGTCAGGTTTAGCACTCAAAGCTTTTTTGGATAGCCCGTACAATGCAATATCAGATGTAAAGATGTATTACTTCTTCGCAGATATTTCTCAAACAGCATTAATAGTTATTGCAGTTCTATTTGTGCTTTCAATTTTTATAAGAAACTTCTGGTGCAGATTTCTTTGTCCTTACGGTGCATTATTGGGGATAACTTCATTATTAAGTCCGAATAAAATTCAACGTTCAGCAAAAAGCTGTATTGACTGCGGACTATGCAATAAAGCATGTCCGTCTTTCATTAAAGTAGATTCAGTTAAAACAGTATGGTCTGATGAGTGTACATCTTGCCTTAACTGTGTAGATGTCTGTCCTGTGAAAGATACTCTTGATTTAAAATCTATTCTTCCCCAAAAAAGAAAGGTAAGTAAACGAAGTGTTGCCATCGGCGTAGTATCAATTTTTATGGCTGTAACCGCTTTCGGAATGGTTACAGGCAACTGGCAGAATGATATAAGTAAAGATGAATATCTTATGCATTATAAACTGATGAACAGTTACGGTCATCCAACCGGCACAAAAGAAATTAAAAAACTGAATGAGCAGGTAAGATCAGAACAGGCAATTGAAGAAAAATCCGGAAATAATAAAAATCCACAAAAGAATTAATGAGGGATAAATGAATTCAATGCATTCAACCTGGCAGACTCCTTATAGCCCGAACATAAAGCTTGCCGATATTATAAATGTGAATCTGAGAGCAATATCAGTATTTGAGAAATATAAAGTTGACTATTGCCGGAAAGGAAACCGCTCAATAAAAGACGTATGCAAGGAACACAATCTGGATGTAAAAGAACTAATCACTGAACTCGAAACAATCCGGGATGATTACCAGGCTGATAAATTTGGAGATTGGAACCTTGATTTCTTAGTTGACTACATCATCAATAATCACCACCGTTATATCTATAAAATGATTCCCATAATAATTGACCAGATCTCAGAAATTAAAGAACAAAACGGTTTTAATAATTCTGTATTCCCTGAAATCACTAAATGTTTTTCAGTTATTTACAAAGATTTAAAGCAGCATATGCTTAAAGAAGAACAGATTCTCTTTCCTTACATAAAACAACTTGTATCGCTGAAAGAAGCCGGAAGCAAATCGGAGAAACCATATTTTGGAAAAATAGATAATCCCATAAACATGATGGAAAGTGAGCATAAAGCTGCGCTGGAAGAGTACGAGAGAATGACTGAATTAACGAATGATTTTTCAAAGGATGAAAAATCAGGTTTGCCATTTAGCAGACTTTTAATGAACTTAAAAAGTTTTGGCAGGGATTTACAATTGCACATACACCTCGAAAATAATCTGCTTTTTCCTAAAGCAATTGCCTTAGAACGTGAGATGATTTAAATTTGCATAGCGGGAGCAAGTATTAAATAATTTTAATGTTTACAAGATGAAAAGACATAAAGCGCTTATTCTACTTTCTCACGATCATCATAAGGGCTTATTATTAGCTCAGCTTCTTAAGAAGAATGCCCCTCCATATAAAGCTCTGCCAACAGATCCTGACGGTAAAATGAATTATGCAATCGAAGCTTTCAAATCTGACCTGACAATCCACTTTAAAGACGAAGAAGAAATTTTATTTCCTCTTCTGAGGAATCAAACTACCGAAATAGATAAACTGATTGATGAACTCCTCGATGAACATAAGATAATTGAAGCCGGAATATCGTCACTCAATAATTCTGATGATCTTGTTAATGATCTTGATAAAATTGGTGTAGTACTCGAGGAGCATATCAGAAAAGAGGAAAGAATACTTTTTCAGAAAGCGCAATCAATTTTATCTGATAATGAATTAAGTAGTATAGAAAATGGAATAGGTAAATCACGGGAGAATTTTAAGAAGAAATGTTTAACAACTTCATTAAAGAATAAAAAATAATTTCAAATAAATATGAAAAAAATAAGAGAAATACTAAAAGCACTTTTACCACCGCCTCAATGGCGATTTCCGGTGCTTTTTAGTTTTGGAATTTTCACCGGAATAGCTTTTCTGGTGATGCATGTAGGAAGAGCAACATCATATCTCTCTGACGAACCCTCTGCTTGTGTGAATTGTCATGTTATGGCACCATATTATGCAACCTGGCAGAATGGAAGTCATGGAAGATTCACTGTCTGTAATGATTGTCATGTGCCACAGGATAATGTTATTGAAAAATATTTCTTCAAAGCATCCGATGGATTAAGGCATTCATACATGTTTACATTCAGACTTGAACCTCAGGTTATCCGTATTCACGAAGCAGGTCGTAATGCAGTGCAGCGAAACTGTATTCGTTGTCACGCTCATCAAATCCATCCGATTTCAGTTCGTGCAATAAGCGGGCAGTCGATTCAGGAACATGGAGATGGGTATTGCTGGGATTGTCACCGCGAAACTCCGCACGGACGAGTGAACAGTCTCGCTTCCACACCTTATGCAAGAGTTCCGCAGTTGAGCTCATCCATTCCTAAATGGATGGAAGAAAGTTTTGGAATTAAACGAAAATCAAATTAGAAAATAAAAGGCAGTACTATGAAACCAATAAGCGAAATAGTTAAAACAAAACCCTGGGTTGGATGGCTGTTATTTTTAGGAACAGTCGTCATTGTATTTTTGATCGGTTTATTTGCTTCAACTATCATCGAAAGAAGAGGTGAAGCAGTTTATACAATGCAAATGTTAAAACCGATTAATGAATGGGAACCACGTAATGAAGTTTGGGGAGAGAATTTTCCCCGGCAGTATGAATCATATCTGAATACATTGAAAACAGATTTTGCCAGTGCCCACGGCGGAGCGAAGATGATTGACTACTTGGAAAAGTATCCGGAGTTAGTAGTTCTATGGGCAGGTTATGCCTTTTCAAGAGAATATAATCAGGGACGTGGTCATGCTCATGCAATTGAAGATATCCGTAATATTCTTCGAACCGGTGATAACGAATTTTCTCCACAGCCGGCGACCTGCTGGACCTGTAAGAGCACCGATGTTCCAAGGATGATGAATGAAATGGGAGCTGAAAACTATTACAAGGCTACCTGGAAGGAATTAGGCAGTCAGCATGTTAATCCTATTGGATGTCAGGATTGCCACGACCCACAAACGATGAATTTAAGAATAACGCGTCCGGCTTTAATTGAAGCATATGAAAGGCAGGGAAGGGATATCAGTAGTTTTTCACGGCAGGAAATGCGCTCACTTGTTTGTGCACAATGCCATGTCGAGTATTATTTCAAAGGTGAAGGCAAGTATTTAACATTTCCGTGGGATAAAGGATTCAGTGCAGATGACATGGAAGCTTACTTCGATGAAATTGAATTTGCTGACTGGACACATTCGTTATCAAAAGCGCCAATGCTTAAAGCACAGCACCCGGACTTCGAATTATTCATGACAGGCATTCATGCCATTCGCGGAGTTTCCTGTTCCGATTGTCATATGCCTTATAAAAGTGAAGGCGGTGTGAAGTTTACAGATCATCACATTCAATCCCCTTTGAATAATATTGCCAATACCTGCCAGGTTTGTCACAGAGAAGATACACAAAGATTAATGCAGGATGTGTATGACAGACAGGATAGAATTGAAGAGATCAGAAGAATAGTAGAAAAAACGATTGCCGCTGCTCATATTGAAGCCAAGTTTGCCTGGGATAACGGTGCTACCGATACGCAAATGAAATCGATTTTAACTCTTATCCGTCACGCTCAGTGGAGATGGGATTGGGTTGCTGCAGCAAATGGACTTGGTTTCCATGCACCTGTGGAAGCATTAAGAGTTTTAGGCACAGCAATTCAAAAAGGTGAACAAGCGAGAAGAGAACTTGCAGAACTTTTTGTACGACAGGGGTGGAAGTATCCGGTACAACTGCCGGATATTTCTACAAAAGATAAAGCTCAAAGATTTATTGGATTGGATCCCGAAAAGATGAAATCAGCCAAAGAAGAATTCTTAAGAACCACAGCTGTTCAATGGGATGAAGAAGCAAGAGCGAGACAAGGATACCTATTTGAGTATAAGGAAAAAAAATAATTATTAATTTGTTTTTATTCTTAATCTAAAATTAAAATGCTATGATCCCCGATTGTAACGTCACTGACGCTTCTGAATCGGGGATTCGTTTTTATACTGAAACTCACCATTTATTAAATGCACTTCACAATTATTAATCTTACTGGTGACGAAAATCCGTAAGTTGACGGATTTCATTCATTCATCTCATCACAGATACACTTTATTCATTAGTATTTAGTTTCTTTCTCATGGCATTATTGTTGGCAATTTATAACGAATTAAAATGTAGAAGGAGTTAATTATGAATGAAGAAGATAATCCTCAAAGCAAATCACGCCGGCATTTCATAAGTAAATTAATAATGGGCGGAGGATTATTCGCAAGTTCAGCTCTGTTGTTAAGACACGGACTAGACTATATATTCCCTTCAATGGAAACCCCACAGATGAAAAAACTTCTCATAGGACGAGTAGAGGAAATAAAATTAGGTGAAGCAAAGGAAGTTCAGATAGGGGAAAGCACTTTATACCTTATACTAAATGAAGATGGATATAAAGTATTTTCATCTATTTGTACACATCTTGGTTGCAAAGTAAATTGGGAAGCACACAGAAGCAGATTTTATTGTCCCTGCCACAAAGGAATATTTGATGCACAGGGTAATGTAGTAGAAGGTCCACCGCCGCGTCCTTTAGATGAATTCAAAGTTGAAGTTGATAAGAATCTCGTTTATATGTGGATTGAAGAGAAATCGAGGAGGATCGTATGAGCGGAAATTTAAGAAAATGGTTTATGGAACGGGTACCATTCAATCAGGAAAAAACTTCTAAGGTAATGTCAGAAATTTTCCTTAAGGAACCAATTCCTAAGCATATGAAGAACTGGTATTATGCATTAGGAGCTACACCATTAATTCTTTTTGCGTTTATGGTTGTAACAGGAATTCTTCTCACTTTCTATTACATCCCTTCACCGGATAAAGCATATGAAAGTGTAAGATACATTACCGAAGAAGTCAGTATGGGTTACTGGATAAGAGGAATACACAGATGGGCTTCTAATCTTATGGTAATTGCAATTATTCTGCATATGGTAAGAGTATTTTTTACAAGAGGATACAGAAAACCAAGAGAATTAAACTGGATTGTTGGAATTCTTATGCTTGGAGTAACCCTCACTTTATGTTTTACAGGCTATTCGATGGTTTACAATCAACTATCATATTGGGCAACTACTGTTGGTACAAATATGATCAAGGAAATACCTCTTGTTGGCAATTCTATATTAGGATTATTAAGAGGCGGGGAAGAGGTATCAAGCAATACCTTAACACGTTTTTTCAATCTTCATATCGGCTTTCTACCAACAATACTCTTCATTCTGATTGTTATACATATTGTTTTTGTTAGGATGCACGGTGTATCAAAAGCTGAAGGAAATGAAAATGAAGAGACTTATTCTTTCTATCCAGAACATTTCTATCATACAATAATTGTCGCTTTGTTTTTATTGACTCTTATAAGTGCTCTTACTGTTATACTACCGCCCGGACTTGGAGAACAGGCAAACCCAAACATAACACCAGCGCATATAAAGCCTGAATGGTACTTTTTTGCCGTTTACTCTCTATTAAAATTTATTCCACTAAAAGCTGGTATTTACTTAATGATAGCACTGGTAATCGTAGCAACTTTTTGGCCTTTCATCGATGATATAATCAGGAATAAATGGCCGAAATTCAAAGCACATTATTTTATTGGCTCATTAACCATAATTCTGTTCCTTTTCTTTACTGTTTATGAAATTATAGTTTATTAAAAGCTGAAATTAATTACGGAGAATTAAATGTCTGAGAATAACAATTCATTATCCACACAAAAATTACTTGTTGGCATGTTCAGCATACTGCTATTAATTATTTTAATAATAGTTGCTGCAGTTGAAATGAAACAAACCCGTGAACCTGATCTGGTAGTTGATATCAGCGGGATAAATAAGACTTGTGTTAACTGTCATACTCAAAAAGGTATAGCAGTAAAAGCCATCGATCACTGGAAGCAAAGTCTGCATGCACAGCAAAATATTTCCTGTACTGATTGTCATACTGCAGAAGAAGGTGACTTTGATGCATTCTATTGCCCGGAAAGTGATTTCCTGGTTGCAAAGCATCCTACACCGAAGGATTGCGCACAATGTCATGAAGAACAAGTGAATGAATTTGCAGATAGTAAACATGCACATCAATTCTGGCTTATAAAAAATACTGACAGATCAATTTTTGAAAATCCAATCTCTACGAGACACGGATGCGAACAGTGTCACAATATAGGGAATCTTTGGCCTGATGGTAGTGTCGGTGAATGCGATGCTTGTCATCCGAAACATACTTTCAGCAAAGCAGTCGCAAGACAACCTGAAACTTGCGGTGAATGTCATATTGGACCCGATCATCCACATATTGAGATATATCTTGAATCCAAACATGGAAACATATTCCGTGCACAGGAAAAGAATCTTGACATGAATTATTCATCAAAAGATGGTAAGGCTATCCCAATTGATATTCCTGTCTGTACCACCTGTCACATGGACGGCAATGAAACTCAGTCTATGACTCATAATGTCAGTGCCAGACTAGCCTGGGAATCACAATCTGCCTGGAGTTTCAGGACCGTTTGGCTGGAAGAATCATTAGGTAACTGGAAGATGAAAAGATCAAGAATGGAAGCTATTTGTAAAAGCTGTCATTCACCTGATTTTATAGGTACCTACTTATTAACTGCTGACCTTGTTAATCTTCAGTATAACGAAATGAGAAGATTGATGGTTGGATATAATAAAAAGCTGACTGAAAACGGTACGATAAGCAGACTCGAAAAAGATGGTAAGTTCTACTCAGATCCTTTACTTAATGGATGGGATGAAGAGTCCGAGTATCTAATGTATCATGCATGGCATCATCAGGGCAGGAGATTTAGACATGGTGCAATAATGATGGGTGCGGATTATACTCAGTGGCATGGTATATGGGAACTACAGGATGATATGGTTAATATGTTAAAGTTTGCTGCTGAACACGGAGACACAGATGCAAAGAAGTGGGTTCAATCTAATGATCCTATAAAATTTGCACCTTATGCTTTATATGATATACCGGGCAATGCATTCGGCGTAAATGTTCTATCTAATACTTTACCTTATGTCTATAATGCTTATCCGGATTACTGGGATAGAATTAAGGCAAATGTTAAAACCGTTTATGAAAACGGGCTATTATCAGAAGATCAGTGGCTGCTCTGGAATAAACGTTATGAAAACAAAGATCATTATCTTGGAACGAAATATAACGCGGATTCAGTTTATAAAATTTATACAGACAGAGATGCTATTGATACGAAAGCAATGAATAAACAAGCTGTTGAATTAAAGTTACCAGGAAAACCATTCTGGATTTGGTAAATACTTTTATGCTGACTACAATTAAAATGTGCGCCAGTATTTCATTAAATAACAGGTTAATAAATGGAAAAGTTATACCGCACTAATTTGCATTTAAATATTATTAACACTTTCATTCTTGGAGTTATTTGGGGATTACTTGAAATTTTTGCAGATGCGTTCATAATTCCACATAATATTTTTATTAAAGGATTAATATTTTCATTCATTGCTGTTATCATATTAATATTCTCAAAGCAAATTATAAATTATAGATTTTCTCTGCTACCAGTAGCAGCCATTGCTTTGATGCTTATATTCGCTTCAAAAGGATTTTCTATAAATATTTTGATTGCTATTTTTTCTGAAGCACTTATTGCCGAAATAATTCTTCTCTCAATAGGAAACAGTAACATAACATCGATGGCAGTAGGTGCTTTAATTTTTGTATACTCTTTCATTCATGGATTGTTATTTCACAGTTCTTTTCCAGGCAGCTATATTAATTATCAATATTTAATCTCTTTTTACAATTTGACAGGAATCACAGTCTCGATGGATGCTTTTATTGTGGTAATTTTATTCTTTGGTTTTATCAGTTTGGTTATAGGTTTACTTTCCGGTTTGTTAATATTTAAGTTTAGCAATAGGTATGCGAATATAATAGAGAATAATATTAAGACTTTCACACTATCAGATTAAAATCCAATTGCATACACGTTAGTTACCGGTATTTCTGCTGATTAAGTAATTGTAATCTTCGATCGTATTGAGATTGAAGAAAATTTCGTCAGAGAATCTATCAGCCTTAATTTTTTCCGCGTCAATTTTAATAACAAAATCCCGTAACTTTAAACTTTTGGAAATCAAAGCATCTTCAATAGAAGTTAAACACTTCTTTGTATAAATACCGCATAAAAATTGCAGGTAATCTCCTATTTTGTAAATTACGGCGGCTTTATCTGATTTGTAATCTCTAATGTATTCGACTGCTTCAGTGGAAATTAAAGGAAGGTCGCAGGAAATTATAAAATTTCTTTCAGTAGAAGAGTTCAGTAATCCCGAGTGAATTCCTGCCAGTGGTCCCAGCCCTGGAAAAATATCTTTATAAGTTTTCAATCCAAGAAATTCATAATCTTGAGGAGTATTGGAAATAACCAAAATCTCACAAAATGAGTTACGAATTTTTCCATAAATAATTTCAATAATTTTCTTACCAGCCAATTCAAGCAAGGCTTTATTCTGACCAACCCTTGAACTTTTGCCACCGGCTAAGATGATTCCTGTTGTCTTCATTGAAATACTAAATTCTATTAATTGAGAAAAACCGATGATTTAAAATAAAATTGTTTCCAATATGAATAATTTTGCATGGCATATTTATTGAAAACAGTAAGAATATTTAATTTAAGGAACAATTACTATGCCTGAATCTCCACTTTGTGACAGAAAATCGCTAATAGCAATCATGGACTGCCTTGACGTGGGAATTATATTCGTTGATGAGAATAACGATATTATTTTCGTTAATAAATCTGCTGAAAAGATCAGACAAATGAAAAGTGATGAAAGAGTGGGTACTTCTATACTTGATTGCCACTGCGGAAGAATGAAGGATAGAGTGCTTGAAGTTATGAATGGTTTTAAACAAGATCATAACAGCACCCGACATAAAATAATTAAGATAAACGGAAATTATTTTGATAATAAGTATAATGTCGTTAAGACAGAAGATGCGCAGTATTTAGGAGTAGTATTATTAAGTCAGGATATAACAGAGAAAAAAGTTCTTGAAGAAAAACTTCAAAAGTCTAATGAAGAACTTGAGCAGAAAGTAAGAGAACGAACAGAAGAAATTGAGAATGCATACAATAAACTTCAAATTGCTCAACAGCAATTGATACAGTCTGAAAAAATGGCTGCAATCGGTCAGTTTGTAGCCGGGCTTGCACATGAAATCAATAATCCACTGGACGGAATACAGAATTGTTTACATGCAATTATTTCTGAACCTCATAACTTACTACAGACTAAGAATTATGCAGAACTTTCTATGGAGGGACTTTATAAAATTGAAATACTGGTTAAAAAACTTTTAAGTTATGGACGCTCTCATTCACTAGAGAGGGGTGAAGTTGACATTAATCTTATTCTGAAAGATATACTTTCATTAACGTCACTCAAACTCAAGAGTAAAAATATTCAGATAAAGGAAGAACTTAGTCCTGATTTATCCACAATTTATGGAGATCATCATTACCTTGAACAGGTGTTTGTTAACCTGATTATTAATGCATACGATGCAATGCCCGAAGGTGGTGTATTAACTGTAAAAAGTTACCTTGAAAAGAAAAATTTTGGTGTAATAAAAGTTATTGATTCAGGCTGCGGTATTCCTAAAGAAAATTTAAATAAAATTTTTGACCCGTTTTTTACTACTAAGCAAAAAAGTAATGGTACTGGTCTGGGACTCTACCTTGCCTACAGTTTCGTTACTCAGCATGAGGGAAAAATATCAGTTAAGAGTAAAGAAGGAAAAGGAACCGAGTTTACTGTAAGATTGCCACTAAATCTAGTTCATGAGGTTAATGAAAAAATGAATGAATTAATTTTAGTTTAGAAAATTAAAATGCGAATTATTGTAATTGATGATGAAAAGATAAAACGAACAACAATGACCGATGTTTTAAATAAAGCCGGTTATAATGTTGAATCTTTTGAATTACCTGTATCCGCTCTTAAATATTTTGAAAAATTCGGTGCGGAGATTGTAATAACAGATATTCGGATGCCCGGATTAGATGGTTTTGAAGTTCTACAAAAAGTAAAAAGCATTAACTCGAATACTGCAGTAATAATGATTACTGGTTATGGCACCATCGAATCGGCAGTTGAAGCAATGAAACTGGGCGCGTTCGATTATCTTACAAAACCCTTTTCTTCAGATCAGCTCCTTATAGTAATAAGTAAAGTACGTCGATTTCTAGATTTAGAAAATGAGAATATTATACTTAAAGAAAAACTCTCCGAGATATACTCTTTCCATAATATTGTTGGCAAATCGAAAATCATGCGTCAGCTGTACGATAAGTTGGAGACGATCTCTAAAACTGATATGGCTGTTCTGATAGAGGGTGAAAGCGGTACAGGTAAAGAAATTGTTGCAAATGCAATCCATTATAACAGTTTAAGAAAGAATAATTCATTCATCAAATTAAGCTGTGCAATATTAAATGAATCCTTACTTGAAAGTGAATTATTCGGACATGTTAAAGGTGCTTTTACCGGGGCAATAAAAGATAAAAAAGGAAGATTCGAGTTAGCAGATGGCGGAACTCTCTTTCTTGATGATGTAGATGATATGCCCCTTTCATTTCAGGTTAAACTTCTTCGAGTTCTTCAGGAAAAAGAATTTGAAAAAGTTGGAGGGCATTCATCTACAAGGGTAGATGTAAGAATTATTAGTGCTACAAAAGTTAACCTACTCGAAAAAGTCAAGAATAATGAATTTCGAGAAGACCTGTATTACAGATTAAATGTAATTCCTATCAATCTTCCACCACTCAGAGAGAGGAAAGAAGATATTCCTTTGCTTTTAAATCATTTTGCAAAAAAAAATGGAAAAGAAAATATCGAATTCTCCAAGAAAGCACTTGAAATACTTACAAATTTTGATTGGCCAGGAAATGTTCGCCAGCTTGAAAATACTTTTTGCAGAATAATTGCTTTTGCAAATTCTGATCATATTTCCAGAGATCATATCCCATTCGATATAGTTAATGATAATCAAAAACGGTTGCCCGTAAATTTTAACGGAGTGGATAAAATTCAGTTTGAAAAAATTATTGAAGAAGTTGAATCGGCTGCGATTAATTGGGCTTATAAAAAGGCTCATGGGAATCAATCAAAAGCAGCCGAATTACTTGGAATTAAAAGGACAACTTTCAGGGATAAGATGATTAAATACAGCATTAATTAAGACAGAGGCACTTTTTCGTCAATTGACGGTTATCCGTCTTAAATCCTCCCTCATGGTTTAATTTGTTGCTCACAAAATACATTTCTCTATGGCATAATGTTGGGGTAAATAAATAAATGCTTAAATGGAAAAACAACATTCACTAATGGAGAATTACTTATGAAAAACTTTCTATCTATTTTGGTCGTCTTTGTAATAGCAACTCAGTTGAGTTTTGCACAGGATGCAACTAAAACCGAATTCAAATTTAATGGTCTTTATAATGCCTGGGGTCAGATGCAGAATGACTTTACGTTGGGAAAAACTGAATATAGAGATCATTATTTGGTTCAAATGTTCAGACTGAACTTTTCATTTAATTATGGGGATAATATAAAAGCTATTACTCGTTTCGATTTAGCTCAGGGTTGGTGGGGTGTTGACAATGAAACCCCTACTTATTCCGGAGCAAGCGGCATGTTCGATAACAAGGATACACATTATTCCCTGCACGTTGATCATGCATACATCTGGTTTAATGTTCCTTCAATTTCCACTGCTTTTAATGTCGGTAGGTTCAACTGGTCAGCCGGAAACAAAATGGTTCTTGATAATAACTATGATGGATTAAGTGCTGCAATTAAAGTTGGTGAAGCCGATAATATTAAACTGGGCGTTGCAAAAATTTCCGAAGGTGTTTTAGGAATTTCTGATCTTCCAAGAGTTGCACCAGATTCAAAAGGAAGTTACGATGCCAGAGATGCTAACTTATTTACTGCTGCTTACAATACAAAATTTGGTGCTACAAATCTAGAAATTTATGGAATGTACTATTACGATGGATCCATTGAAGATTCAACAGCTTATCTGATTGATGGTCTCTACTACAACAGACCAAGATTCACACCTCAGGTAACAAAACTTGGAATATTTGGAGCTGCAGGTACTACAAAAATTGACAAACTTACATTAAACTATGAAGCAAATTATTTAATCGGTAAAGATGAAATTGATAATCCAACTCATGCCGGAAGATTAAACACTTCACCAAGTGCGATAGACGCATTGAAATACGACATCAATGATGGTGACCTTGCAGGTTATAATCTTTACCTAAAATTAGATTATGCTATGGCTGATGCTGTAAGTATTGGTCTTGTTGCAGGCATGGGTTCCGGTGATGACGACCCTACAGGCGGAAAAGGTAATGTTAATAAACTAAGAACAGCAGGATTCTTCTATCTTACAGAAGTATGGGAAGATTCAATTATGCCTGATGAAGAAGGAATTACTCCTCAGGGTTTAGGTGCTCCAAACGTAAGAGCCTACAGAGAACTTGAAAACACAACAGCTCTTCAATTGAATAGCACCCTGACTATCACACCTAGTTGGAAATTATTTGGATCGTTTACTTATTTAAAGGCGACCCAGCCTGTGTATGCATGGACAGCTGCCGGACCGGATCTCAATACCAGTGCTGATGATTTAGGTTGGGAAGTAGACTTAAAGACTGATTATAAAATTTATAGTAACCTTACCTTTACTTTCAGAGCCGGATATTTTTCACCGGGAACTGCTGCCAAATATTTGATCAATGGCAGCGATAATTGGGATCTGGCTCCATGGGAATTAAAATCAGAAATAACCTTTGCTTTTTAATAAATAAGGAAGAACAATGAAAATAAAAGTATATTCAATTGTTTGCATTGGTGTTGCGCTAACCTTCTTTTTTGGTTTTAGTAACAGCAATGTAAATAATGTATCAACTCCACTTTTGGGAGATAAACATCCGGATGTGGATTGGACTATTAGCTGCTCTGATTGTCACAGAGATGTTACACCTGATATTTGGGATGCCTGGGATGAGAGCAGACACGGCAAGGTAAACTTTGGCTGCTACATCTGTCATGGTGATGGAGAAGAAGTTTTTCATGCTAAAGGAACTGATGAAAGATGCAGCGGATGCCATGCCGGTCAGGAAGTTAATTTTGAAAAAACAAAAATGAAATCGTGTTTTGACTGCCATAATGGTCATTCACTGAAATTTCATAATTAAGTCATCGGAGGATAAACAAATGTCAATATCAAGAAGAAATTTTTTAAAAGCCTCTGCCCTTACTGCCGCTGCTGCGGTAATTGGAGTTGAGCCACTCACCAATAGTAAAACACTGGCTGCTGCTATTCAGGAAGGTGTTGTCTGGCATAAAACCGTTTGTCGTCTTTGCGGAGTCGGCTGCGGCGTTATGCTCGGAGTTAAAGATGGTAAACCTTTTGGAATCAAAGGTGATAAAGAAAACACAATCAATAAAGGAATTCTTTGTGTTAAAGGATTTTATCTGCATAGAATGATGACTGCTAAAAATCGCTTACTACATCCTTTAGTTAGAAAAGATGGCAAGCTGGTTAAAGCTAGCTGGGATGAAGCAATGAATCTTGTCGCATCTAAATTTAAGGATATTATCCAAAAAGATGGTCCTGATGCACTGGCTTATTATGGTTCGGGGCAGGGTCAAACCGAGGAAACATATCTTGCCAACCGTCTTTTCAAAGGTTATATAGGTACTAATAATGTTGAAGGGAATCCACGCCTCTGTATGGCAAGCGCGGTCGGTGGATATATTTCATCCTTTGGTGCTGATGAACCAATAGGAACCTACCAGGATATAGATCATTGTAATTTATTCCTGATTATCGGTTCAAATACTGCAGAAGCACATCCTGTCGTTTTTGACAGATTAGTTCAGAGAAAGAAGGATAGTCCTTCCTGCAAGATAATCTTTATCGATCCAAGGAAAACACCGACAAACAGAATAGTTGATCTTCATCTTCAGGTTAAACCCGGTTATGATCTGGCTATTATGCATGCGATTGCCCGTCAATTGATCAAAGATGGTTACACTGATGAGCAGTTCATAAAAGATAGTGTAAACTTCAGTAATGGAAAAGATCCTATCACGTATGATGATTACAAAGTATTTCTTGAAAAGTATACACCTGAATATGCAGCAGAACAAGCTGGTATTCAACCCAGTGATATAATTAAAGCAGCAAGAATGTTTGGTGAATCACCTACTGCTATGTCAATGTGGTGTATGGGAGTTAATCAAAGAGTATCTGGGGTATTCCTGAATAACTTAATTCACAACCTGCATTTGTTAACAGGTAAATTAGGAAAACCGGGATGCGATTCATTCTCACTGACCGGTCAGCCGAATGCTTGCGGCGGTGTTCGTGAAGGTGGTGCTTTATCTCATCTTCTACCCGGCCACCGTGCAGTAGCTAATGAACAACATAGAAAAGTAGTAGCAGAAATCTGGAAAACAACTCCCGATAAAATTCAGCCCACACCTGGTAAACATACAATAGCAATGTTTGAAGCGGCTTCAAAGGGTCAAATAAAAGGAATGTACATACTATGTACGAACCCGGCGCAATCACTTCCAAACCTTAATAAATATTTACCTGGAATGAAAGATACATTTCTTGTGGTTGCTGAATCATTTCATCCAACCGAAACATCAAAGATCGCTGATGTGGTATTGCCTGTTGCTTTCTGGGGTGAGAAAGAGGGTGTTTACGGATGTACCGAAAGAAGATCACAGCATCTGGCTAAGGCAGTTAGTCCTTCCGGAGAATCCCGATGGGATGGTGATGTGTTAGTTGATTTGGCTAAGCGTTTAGGCTATAGTAACGGATTTGAACAATTCAAGAACCCTGAAGATGTCTGGAACGAATATCTTAAAACGACAGCAGGAACAGACATGGATTTATCCGGCGCTACTTACGAAAGGCTCAAAAAAGTAAGAGGTTTAGTATGGCCCGTTCCAACAACCGATCATCCGGGGACATGGCATAGATTCACTTCAGGAGATCCATACTTCCCAAAAGATAAAGCTGGCAACAGGCGAATGTATTTTTATGTAAAACCTGATGGAAAAGCTGTAATCTTTGCTCGACCTGATAAAGGACCTGAAGAACCAGTATCTGCAGAATATCCTGTTGCACTTACTACAGGGAGAATTCTTGAACAATGGCATACAATGACAATGACAGGACAAATTCCTGAACTAAATAGAGCTGCCCCGATTCCTTATGTTGAAATTAACCCGGATGATGCTAAATCCTGGGGAATTAAAAATAGGGATAAAGTTAAGGTAACGACCAGGCGCGGCTCATTAGTAATAGAAGCAAAGGTTATTGATAGAACCCGAAAGGGAACCATCATGATACCGTGGCATTGGCCTGAAAGTCTTACTAATATTCTTACAATTGATGCAGTTGATCCGGGATCATTTGAACCTGAATATAAAGTCGCTGCTTGTAAGGTAGAAAAAGCATAGTATTCAACAAGGGTGACTGCTTAAAGCAATCACCCTTAAACTTATAATAAGGGAAAAGTGATATGATAATAGCAAGTATGATTGTTACAACACAGACAGGAATGGCTGAAGAAGTTGCGCTGCAGTTGAAGAGAATTCCAAATCTTACAACACATGGTGTTTATAAAGGGGATAATATTATAGTTGTAATGGAAGCTGAAAAAGAAGAAGATCTGGTGAATATGTCCCGTTACATTATGAATGAGTTTGAAGGAATATTAGGAACCTATCCAACTTTTATAGCTAACGAGGATGATTTAGAAGAAACAGAAGAAAAGTGATTTCGTTATTTAAATTTTTCCAAAATTTACTAACTCGCAAAATCCCGTTGCGTCCTCCCGGAGCACTGCCGGAAAAGGAATTTCTTACAAGGTGTATCAAATGTAATAAGTGTGCCCAGATCTGTCCTTATTTCAGCATTCGTATGGCTCATGCTGAATGGGGAAAAAATATGGGCACTCCAATGATATTTGCCCGTGATATTCCATGTTATGTGTGTATGAAATGTCCACCTGTTTGTCCCACAGGTGCATTGCGGAATGATGTAGTTGAAAAAGAAGATGTGAGAATGGGAATTGCCAAAATAGATGAAGAAAAATGTTTACCATATCTTGATGTAATATGTCGGGCTTGTTTTGAAAATTGTCCTATATTCAGAGAAGCAATAATACTTGAAGATGAATTGCTTCCTAAAGTAATTGAAGAAAAATGTATTGGCTGTGGCATATGTGAAAGAGTCTGTCCTGTTGAAGGATCCGCGATAATTGTCTATCCGAAAGAGCAGGTTGGTATATAAATGTTCAGAATTAAAAGCAATAAATTTTATAATAGATTGAATTTATACAGAAAGATTGTGCAGATATTCTCAATTGCTTTTCTTGTTGCGGTTCCGATTCTTGTGGTGAATGAAATTTATTCAATCATAGGAAATCTTTATTCTATTACGATATTTGGGATTGATATTGTTGATCCTGCAATGGCTTTGCAGACAATTCTTTTATCAAGAGAATTTATTGAAGTCTTATTAATTGGAATTATTCTGCCAATAGTTCTTGCATTAATATTTGGAAAAGTTTTTTGCAGTTGGATGTGCCCTTTCAATACTTTATCTGAGTACTGGCATATCATTACAAAAAAAATATTTCCGGCAAGGGCAAAAAAAAGTAAAACTAAGTTATTAGAAATCAATCCAAATCCACGGATATATTGGGGAATATTGATTTTATTCCTTGCACTTACCTTGATTCTTGATTTTCCATTAATCACGTTTTTATCTGCACCCGGAATTATATCAGCAGAGATTTCTCATTATGTGATGGGAATGGGTTTAGGTTTGGAAATATTTATTGTACTCGGAATAATTTTTATAGAAGGTATCATTTTCAAAAGATACTGGTGCAAATATGTTTGTCCTGTTGGCGGAGTACTTTCAGTTTTCAGAACTCCTAAAACCTTACGTATCAATCACAATGAAAGTATTTGTTCCTGCGGAGCAAACGCAGAACCTTGCAGCAGGAGTTGCCCATTGGATTTATCACCCAAAAGGGATAACCTATATCCATATTGTTACAATTGCGGATTATGCATTAAAACTTGTGAGAAAACCGGATTTAGTGCTCTCAGCTTTGGATTTGGTAAGAAGATAGAAACTAAAAATGAGCTTCAACCAGTTCTCACAACAAAAGAATGAAAATTATCAAAAGGTAAAATTTATGTTTGCAAATCTTGGAATGACGGAAATACTGATAATAGTTTTTGTGCTGCTTATTTTATTCGGTGGAAAGAAAATTCCCGAACTGGCAAAAGGTTTTGGAAAAGGTATCCGTCAATTTAAAAATGAATTAAAGGATGTAGAGAAGGAATTAGATATTCGAGAGGATATCAAAAAGATAGCTGACTAGAATAAAATATTTTGTTCTCCGAGTCTGATTCTGATTTGTTAATGCTAATCAGAAAAAGACCGATGGGTTTGATTATAAAATATCAAACCTCCCGATTCCCGGTTTTAGCGGGATGAATTGGAAAGGAGATTTTGAGTTCTATCATTCATTTAGTGTGATAGAAGTATAAACCTCATCTTTCCGATGAGGTTTTTTTTATTTGAGAAATTTATGAAGAATGATTTAGATTATAATGAATTAATAACCACTGCACTATTTGGTGCTTTGTGGGGCGTGATTGAAGTTTTTCTTGGAACCATTCTGCACGCTTCAAAAATTCCTTTCAGAGGAACAGCGCTTACTATTATTGCTGTTGTATTGATAACTACATCCAGATCTTTTATAAACTACAAAGGATCGATGATAGCAATCAGTGCAGTAGCCGCAACTTTGAAATTAATTACATTGCCGGGATTCAACATAACTCCATTTATCGCAATAATGATGCAGGGAATAATTGCAGAGATCGTTTTCTCATTCTTCAATTACAATTTTATTTCATCTCTGTTTGCTGGTTCTTCAATTATGCTGTACACACTTATTCATAGCCTTATAATGCAGGGAATATTTTTCGGATTGGGAATATATAACGTGTACATCGAGTTGCTGAACAGTATCGGTAGAGCAATAAACTATGACGGTCAAATGTCACTTGTATTAATTCCAATTATCATCCTCCTTTACATTTTATTTGGTGCAGGAGCAGGATGGTATGGATACGCCACCGCAAATCGCACTAAGGAAATTCTTAAAGAAAGCGTAATATGAGAAACAAATATTTCATAATAGTAATATTCCTTACTGCTCTTATAATTCCTACAGGATATGCCTTATACTTTTTCCCGTTAGCATTTTTATATTTATTGTATTTGGATAGTAAGCTTTTCAGATTCTTAAAGCGGATTTCATTTATTGTTTTAATACTTTTACTGTTAATTCTTCAGCCTCTCCTCATAGGTGAAAAAGATTTCTCAATTATCGGGATTAGTTTTTCATCAACAGCATTTTATAATGGATTGATGATGATACTTAGAGCGGTGATTATGATTTCCTCCATTAGTTATTTATCTAAAACAGCTGATAGGAAAAAAATCCAAAGAATTTTTTCCAGAATAGGCATTAGTCACTTTGATGAAATACTAGATCATTCACAGAAATTATTTCCGCTGCTAAAAGTAAAAACGATGGAATTTATTTCTGCAACAGATAGAAAAAGAATTTTTAATCCATTGGATTTAACTGCACACTTTTTTGCATTTTTAATTAAGACTACGCATACTCACTTACTTAAAACTAAACAAGAGAAAACATTATGAAAATTTTAATTATAATCATCATGCTATTTTCATCGCTATTGTTAGCCCAGGAAAAAGATACTGTCATTCATTATAACATGGGTGAAATAGAAATAAAAGCAGAAAGAGATAACAAACTGAATACTATTGAAGTTGACCAAAAAGAAATTCAAAACTGGAACGCATTCAGTGCATTTGATGCTGTTCAATTCAGCTCAGGTTTTTATTCATCTGTTTCCGGAAAAAATGAAGCACAATTATCTATACGCGGATTCGATCAACGGCAAATTTCTGTAATGATTGATGGTGCCCCAATTTATATCCCTTACGATGGAAGTTTTGATCTTAATGCAATTCAACTAGCCGGTTTCAGTAAAATATCAATTTCAAAAAACACACCCTCAATTTTATATGGCCCAAATTCAATGGGTGGTAGTATAAATCTGGTTACTGAAAATCCTGTTAAACCTCTTTCTGCAAGACTAACATATCAAAACGGAAGCAGCCGAAACTTAAGTTTAGGAGTTAACGGAGCGTTATCAAACTTTTATTGGAACATTGCATTCGGACTTTCGGAATCTGATGGATTCAAACTTCCAGGCAGTTTTTCTTCTACAGCAAATGAGGACGGAAATAAAAGGGATAACAGCAGTTACAATGCTAAATCCGGATTGATAAAAATTGGTACAAGACTATTTGAAAATCTGAATCTTGCTTTTTCATTTAACTTTATCGCTAACGAAAGAGATGTTCCTGTAAATGTTTATACAACAAGACCACGTTATTGGAGATACTCCGAATGGAATAAAGCCCTTGCAAATATTATGTTCAATTCGGCTATATCTTCATCAGTTACAATAAGAGGGAATTTCTTTTATGAAAAATTTGATAATGTTTTAAATTCCTATGATGATGATACTTATACCGCTCAGACAAGAAGATATGCTTTTCAATCAACTTATGATGACAGATCTTATGGATTGAATTTATCCTCTTACATTACAACAGACATACTTCCTTTGACAAAAATCATTTTCCTGTATAAACGAGATGAGCATAAAGAGCAGGGAAATGCCGGTTTGCCATTTAAAAGTTATGAAGCAGAAATTTTGACTGCCGGAATTGAAGAAGAATTTTCTCTGTCCGATAATTTGAAGACAGTGATAGGAATAAGTTACGACAGGATGAATCCTGTTTTTGCTGATGATGCTCCTTTACGCTCTTCGAATTCGATTTTTAATGGAAATTTCGGATTAAATTATAGATTGAAAGATAATTTAAATCTGTATGCAAATGCTTCAAGAAAGTCCCGATTTCCAACATTGAAAGAATTTTATTCCGAACTTCTTGGAAGCTATGAAGCTAATCCGGATCTTGCATCGGAACAAAGCTATAGCTATGAACTTGGAGCAGTGACAGATCTTTCCGGCGTGAATCTTTCTGCAGCATTGTTCTATAATGATGTTAAAGATTTAATTCAGATTGTAACTTTAGGCGAAAATGTAAGACAATATCAGAACATAAATAAAGCAGAGTTAATGGGATTTGAGTTTGATATCAGATATAATTTTTCATTTGTTAATTCAGCATTGAACTATACCTTTTTATCTGCAAAAAATGCTGCTGATGATTTAGATCTTCCAAACCGTCCTGCTCACGTTTTGAATTTTTTACTCGGCAGCGCATATAACTTTGGCTTTGAATGGAATACGGAAACTTCATTTATATCAAAGCTTTATTCGTATGATTCAGACTCCGGTGATTTGAAAGGATTGCCCGACTATTTATTATTAAATGCAAAGATTGCTTATAGGTTGTTTACGAATTATTCTGTTTATTTTAGAGTAAATAATATAACCGATAAATTATATGAAACAGAGTATGGATTCCCACAGCCCGGCAGAGAATTCTTTCTTGGAATTTCTGCTCAGTGGTAAACGGATTCTAATAATTACGGGTGAAGTTAACAGCGGGAAAACTTCAACTGTTGAAAAATTAATTTCAAATTTATACGCCGAACAGAAAACTATAGGTGGAGTTTACTCAAAAGGTTTATTCAGTGGAAAAGAAAAAATAGGCTTTAAATTAATTGATATTAAATCCGGTGATGCAAAACAGCTTGCTTCAATTCAGTTTGACAATAATTTTAATCTCAACCAGGGAAAATATTTTTTTAAACCTGAAGTTTTCGAAGAATACAACACTAAAATTCTTAACGCATTTGATTCTGATGTAATAATTATTGATGAGGTTGGAAAATTGGAGCTTGTTGAAAAAGGATTTTTTCCATCAGTTCAATATTTGATTAATGATTTTACCGGTAAGATAATAATGGTAGTTCGAAAAAGTCTTGCTAAAAAAGTTTTAAAAAAATTTCACCTTAAACAAGAAGATATTGATACTCTTGAGTTGAATTGAAGAATAGTGCAATTTAAAAGACGTTGACGTATAAATCGTATATAATAATATTTAATTCCAACATTGGTAAATTCAATCCTCGTTTGTTCTTACGTATATCAAGTTATACGTCTGCTCAGTTTTTACACGTGTTATAATTACCTTTTCATAAGTGCTTATTAGATACAGGATATTAATATGATTAAAAACCTCTTATCCGGCTTTGGATTTATTATTTTATTATCCATAAACCTTTTTGCACAAACAAATAGTGATTTGAAATTTTCGGCCCAGGTACAATTAAGATCCGAAATTGACGGGCGGGATTTTAATAATGCAACACCGACTTATACATATACAAGCCTTAGAACCCGCATTGGAGCAAGCAAGACTATTGCAAACCGGTTCCAGTTATTGGTTCAGTTGCAGGATTCAAGATTATTCGGCAGCAAACCCGAGGTTATATCAACGATAGGTAGTAATATAGATTTGCATCAAGGCTTTGTAACCATAATTAAACCATTCGATTTAGACATGAACATTCAGGTCGGGAGATTCGAAGTCAAATACGGTACTGAAAGATTATTCGGTACAGATAACTGGCATTATGTCGGAAGATCATTCAATGGTTTTAGATTTGAAATTGCACCTTCTTCTTTTCCAACCGATCTGTTTGCATTGAGGGTTCACGATAATGCACCCCACATCGGATTTGCAGTTTTGCCTTCTTATCCGCTTCCAGTTGAAAGAAATACTCCTAATAATATTATCGGCTTATATAAATTATTAAATTTAACACACAATACGCGTGTGGATTTATTA
This sequence comes from uncultured Ignavibacteriaceae bacterium, assembly GCA_964639355.1. GTDB lineage: Bacteria > Bacteroidota > Ignavibacteria > Ignavibacteriales > Ignavibacteriaceae > JAGXRK01. Next base: position 2,765 of record CAZXCP010000031.1, on the reverse strand, counting down.
TGTTATTTTGAAAATAACAGCACAAAAACAATTCAGGGTGAAGACTCACTTAAAATGTTCACACTTGCAGGAACCATATTCTGGTCTAAGAATAGTTTTTCAACAATTATTGAAACGGCTTATCAGTTCGGTAAAACAGGAGCTTCTGATATAAATTCTTATTTAATTTCTCTATCCGGAAAGTATAATATGAAAGAAATGACCTTAGGTGCAGGTTTTGATTTATTATCCGGTACAAAAATGAGTTCAAATAATTTTAATACCTTTAACGCATCTTATGGGTCGAACACTAAGTTCCATGGTTATATGGATTATTTTATTAAGATACCAGTCAATACATTATTGGGTGGATTGAATGATTTCTATCTAAGGTATGATTATCTACCTGAAGGATCCAAATTTGCACTAGGAGTTGATTTCCATCATCTTATGTCTAATAAACCGAGGCAAATTGTATCTAATGAATTTCCGTCCGGAGTTGAGCAAAGTGTACTGGGTCAGGAAATTGATTTATTTGTAAAGTACAATATTATTAAGGGAACTGCTATATCCTTGGGCGGAAGTGTATTTTTTCCCGGTGATTTAATGAAAACGTTTTTTGCTCCCGGCGAGGATCCTGCATTCTGGTCCTACCTGATGATTACAGCTAATTTATAATCCTTTCGGGGTGCGTAATTGCACCCCAATTACTTTATTTTTTTTGAAATTGAACTATTTCGTACTAAAATATTAAAGATATTTAAAATCCTGTAACATTTGACTATTGATTATCATTGCCTTAAGGCAACTAATTTCTTAAGTTTGCTACCGTATGATTAAAAGAAGAATCTACATATTAACCTTAACACTGATTTTTCTTGTTTCGACGACAGGAATGCCGCTTATAATCCATTATTGCAATATGATGGAAACAGCATCTTTGCAAGACTGTGAGATGCACACAAAGGAAGTGCAAAAATCGTCCTGCTGCGAATCTGAAAATCATACCTCAGCAATTGCCGATTCTTATTTTTCAAAAGCATTAAATGAGTGCTGTAAAGATGTAACTGTAGATCATTCAGTTAAGGATACTTTTGTTTCTTCAAAAACCAGTATTGATTTTACTCTACATTTCAATACTTTCGCCACTACCGAATTTGATATGACAGAAAATTATCAAACTGACGTTGGAGCAGATACTTCTCCTCCGATCATTTCAAGTAATAAAATCTATCTTACTAATTCCATACTTCTGATTTAATACCCTGCTACCTATATAAAGTATAGTGTGAAGAATCCTGTACATTATTGCTTTATATATTTAAACCTAAAATTCGTAATGTAATAATTTTCGAGATCGAAACACTTTTTCGATGGAGATAAAATTAAGTTAATAATTATTTTATTATAAACAGAAAAGGAAAAAATCATGAAAACATTCATGCTCTTATTAGCATTTGCATTTATTCAATTAACAGGTTTTGCTCAATCTGAAGGTGCAGTAAAAACCGAAACAGTTGAGTTCAAAGTTTACGGAAATTGTGGAATGTGCAAAAGCAGAATAGAAAAAGCTCTTAAAGTTGATGGAGTCGAATCAGCCAAATGGGATAGAGAAAGTAAAATGGCAACTGTGGTATTCAACCCGCAAAAATTAAATGAGAATAAACTTCATCAGATTGTTGCGGAAGTAGGACACGATACAGAATTAGTTAAAGCTAAAGATGATACATACGATAAGCTTCATAGTTGCTGTAAGTATGAGAGAGCTGAAATGAAAACTGATGACAAGAAAAAAGATGAAAGTCATAAACACTAAATGATGATTAGCTGATTGGTTGATTGGTTGAATGTTTTGAAATCTGCTTTCATTCAATCATTCAGCCATTCACTCATTTAAGCGATTAGTAATGTAGGATATAGTTTATGTTAAACTCAATAATAAAATACTTCCTTGAGAACAAACTTGTAACAGTTCTTCTGTTACTTCTATTTGTTGGCTGGGGCATTGCAACTGCACCCTTCAACTGGAATATAGATTTTCTGCCGCGTGATCCCGTTCCGGTTGATGCAATCCCGGATATTGGTGAAAACCAGCAGATAGTTTTTACCGAATGGATGGGACGAAGTCCGCAGGATATTGAAGATCAGATTACATATCCTCTTACTACTTCACTGCTTGGTTTGCCCGGTGTAAAAAGTATCCGCAGCACTTCTATGTTTGGATTCTCAAGCATCTATATAATTTTTGATGAAAGTGTTGAATACTACTGGAGCAGAACAAGAGTTCTTGAAAAACTAAATTCACTTTCTCCCGCACTACTGCCAGATGGTGTATCCCCTACTCTTGGTCCTGATGCAACAGCACTCGGACAAATTTTCTGGTACACACTTGAAGGTCGTGATGAAAAAGGAAATCCTGCAGGCGGCTGGGATCCGCATGAGCTTCGCACTATTCAGGATTTTTATGTTCGTTATTCTCTGACTGCAGCCGAAGGTGTTTCAGAGGTTGCTTCAATCGGCGGCTTTATTAAAGAATACCAGGTTGACCTTGATCCCGTTGCAATGAAAGCACACAATGTAAGTATGATGCAGGTAATGGAAGCTGTTCGACAAAGCAACCTTGATGTTGGTGCGAACACTATAGAATTAAATCTGGCAGAATATTATGTACGCGGTTTGGGTTATGTAAAATCACTGAATGATATTGAACAGGCAGTTGTTAAAGTTACTAATAATATCCCGATCCGTATACGAGATATTGCGAGAGTTAATTTTGGTCCTGCACC
>CAZXCP010000030.1:0-27001 GCA_964639355.1 uncultured Ignavibacteriaceae bacterium | reverse complement strand
GAAAGAACAGCTTTATCCTTTTTAACCCGATCAACTATCTTTTTCTGATCTGCTAATTTTGCTTTTAAACTTTTCTCCTCGGAACTTTTTTCATCAGCAAGACGCCGTTTTTCTGCTCTTTCCGTTTCCAGTTGTTTTTTTGCTGCCACAAGCTCTGCTTTTGTTTCATTAAACCTGTCGAGATCATTCTTACGCTGCCGCGAAAATTCTTTCAGATATTTATAACGTAATAGAGCCTGGTTAAATGATTTTGAATCAAGAAGTATTTCCCACTCATTGATTTTACTTCCTTTGTAAATCGAAGTGACATACTTAGCATAGTTTTTCTTAAGTTTATCTATCTCATTCTCAAGAGCAGCAATTCTTTTTTCACTAAGAGTTATCTCTTTCGCTTTCTGCTCTTCCTCCTTTTTAAGATTAAGCACAACTCTGTTTATGAGAAAGTTCTGCCTGTTGAGTTTATCAAATGCCTGTACGGATTGACGCTCTCTAGCTGAACTTTTCTTCAACTCCGATTCGATGGATTGGATTTCGGCTTTAAGATCCTGAAGTTCCGAGCGTTTGGAATCTATCTGTTTGTCCTGTGCTGAAACAGAAACTATCAGCAGAAGGCACACCAGGGGCAATATGTAAATTCTTATCACCATCTGATTACTGTTGCGTCTTCCGGTAAGGTAAAATCGATTCGTATACTGTTCCTGTTAGCCGTAATTTTTTTGTAATCAATATTAATTCTCTGGTTCTGCCTGCGGTTGGAAACTTCAATACGGTATGGTACAGCAACATTTTCAATTATTTCAAACCGGGAGTATTTGCCTTCAATTATCGGATCGCCATCGAATGATGTCATTTCAAAATCCGTAATTCCAAGCTGACGAACATCAACCTTATATCTTTTAATTACATTCCGGTCGGTATCAAAGTAAGTTAATACATATTTATCGTATTCAATTTCATACAGATCAGGAGCTTTATAAAGATTTTCGGTGAGATTGACAGAGCCGACGAAAGCATCCATAATATCACTGAAGTTAAGATCTATTCTGAAAATATTAAGCAAAGCTTCGTTGTCGGACTCCCCGGTGTAAGCTGTGTTCTGCAGTGCATCATAAAAAACAAATTCACTGCTCGTTACAACGGCATCAGCAAGCTCAATTCCAAAAGGTCCGAGTACAGTTAACTGAAGTGAATCCGGTTTTTGAAGGATAACTCTGAACGTTGCATTGTTATCAAGCTGCGGAGTTCTTACAGAAAGAGTACCCGTCCCTTCCATATTTCTGATCTTGCGGCGGTTAACCTCCAGCCGGTTAATAAGTCTTTCTGAAGGAAGGAGTTCCACATCTTCTGTCGGCTGTGACGGGACACAACCATTGAAGGAAGTTAAAAATATTATCACTGTTAATACCGGGATGATCAAATATATTTTCAAAGTTCACCTTTTTCTATTTTATTCTGTATTTCTGTTTTCTCAGGATCGAGCTCAAAAGCTTTTTCCCATAACTCAATAGCTTTAGCAATATTGCCTAATTTAAATTCCACATCGCCAAGATGATCAAGCATAACTGCACTATCAGTTCCGACTTCAATTGCTTTTTCAAGATATTTTTTAGCAAGGACATAATCTCCCATCTGAAAATATACCCATCCGATTGTATCGAGATAGTTTGCGTTAAGTGAATCAGCTTCAATTGAAATCTTTACCATATCAAGCGCGCGCTCCAGTTGTTCTCCTCTCACTGCCAGTGCATAAGAATAATTATTATTGATCAGAGGATTTGCAGGATCAAGTTCTAAAGCTCTTTCATAAGCACTGTCACTTTCCGCATACATTTGAATTGAGTTATAAATCAATCCAAGTGTTCCAATTAAATTTACATCATCCGGATCTATGCGAAGTGCATGTTTCAGATATTTTATTGCTTCATCATTCTTTTTAAGCTGACTGAGTGTGTAGCTGTAAGCAGAAAGAGCATTTATATCATTAGGATTAAGTTCAACAGCTTTTTTAAGATATTCCTCACCATCTGCCTGCTGATTTAATTGCGTCAATGAGAGTCCAAGAATAAAATTCACGGCAAAGTCGTGAGGAAAAGACTCAATTGCTTCTTCCATTACCTTTGATGCTTCATCATACTTTCCATTATCATATAATAAGCCTCCGAGTCTTATCCAGGCCTGAACGTTCCAATTTGCATTTTTCGTAACAAATTTAAAGTTCTCAATTGCCAGTGAATCATTTTGTTCACTAAGGGCAATGGCACCAAGATACATTTTAACCTGCCAATCGGTCGTATCCTGATCAATCCGGGTAAACAATTCTTTTGCTACACGGAGTAGGGATGAATCGGAAAAAGATTTTTCATAATAAGATGCAGCAATGTTTATCTTGGCATCAAGATTTACGGTTTTATCTTCGATGATATAGTTAAACTCATCGGATGCAGCTTCCCATTCTTCCATTGAAACAAGTATCATGGCTTTCTTTTCTCTCACTACCAGATCATGAGGAGTGACTTCCAGAAGGTCATCCGCAATTTGTATTGCACGCTCATTGTTTCCAGCCCGGTGGTTAAAATCTATCAGCAGCAATTTCAATTGATCATTGGATGGATCAAGTTCAAGCAGTTTTTCAATAGCATCGAGTGCTTCTTGTATGTTGCCGACCTTTTCGTATAACTCACCTATCCGCAGAAGTAAATTCCAGTCCGGACCGACCAGATCAATAAGTTTCTCGTAAACTGTAATCGCTTCAAGCGGTTTAGATATTTCATATAACCGAGCAAGTTTATAGTAGAGGTTTATGTTATTCTGGTCAAGAAATCTTGCTTGCTCCAGAACTACTAAAGCAGAATCATAATTTCTAGCTGTTGAATAAATATCAGACATCAGTTCATAATACTCAACACGCGATGAATCAAGTTTCACCGCCTGTTTAATATTTGATAATGATTGTATGAGTTTTCCTGTTAGCAGATAATTTTTTGATAGAGAATAGTGGATGCCGGCAGTTGTATCATACTGCAATGCTTTCTCAAATTCATTTACTGCAGCACTGTAATTATTCTGCGCTTCGAAAACAGTACCATTAACAAAATGATCTAGAGCCATTTTCTTCCGCTGATTCTCACTGATGGATGAAACGACTGAAGGTCTTTCTTTCTTTACGGCTTTATCACTACCGCCGCAGGCAGACAAGCTTAATAATAAAATCGCCGTTAAAATAACTTTTACAATAATTGATGTTTTCATTAAAGAAAATATATTATTAGCACTCAGGAATAACAAGGTATTTTATGAATGTAATAGAGCTTATTCTTTCTTTATATTTGTACCATAACCAAACTTATAGTTTTAAAATTAGTAACTAATGATAAATACATTTGATCTCGCTATATCATACGTCTGGGAATACGACAAGGAGTTTGTTGACCTCCTTGAAAGCATCCTGCAGTCTGATGGACTATCAACTTTCATTATAACTTCAGAAAATATTGAGCAAGTAACTGATGAAATCAAAAAAAAGAAGATATTCTTCCGTTCATATCTTGACAGAGCTTCTGATGTTGATGAAAAATTTTCGGAACTTGCAAAGATACTCACCCGTAGAAAATGTGTAATCTTTAATCCGTATAAAAAAGTAGAACATGCAATTGATAAAGCAACAATGCATCTCGAATTCATCACTGCCGGAATAAATGTGCCCTACTCTATTATTATACCTCCGCATAAGGACCGCGAAGAATTAATTCTAAAAGTTGATGATCTTGCTATTCTCGGAAGGCCGTTTATTATTAAGCCCTGCAATACAACCGGTGGCGGAATTGGAGTTGTTACCGGCGCTGAAACTTTAAAAGAGGTTCTTCTGGAAAGAAGAACTAATAAATCCGATAAATATCTCATTCAGCAAAAAATTATACCTGGCTCTCTGGCAGGACGTCGCGCATGGTTCAGATGTTTCTGGGCGTTCGGAAAACCGATCAGCGTATGGTGGGATGATCAGACTCACATCTATGAATACCTCTATGCTGAACAAATTGATAAGTTTGGATTGAAAAAACTGAATTCTATAACCAGAACAATTTTTAAAATTACAGAACTTGATTTCTTCTCAACTGAAATTGTGCTTACTCCTGAAAATAAATTTATTGTTATTGATTATGTAAATGATCAGTGCGATATGAGATTGAAATCGCTGCATATTGACGGAGTGCCTGATCAGATTGTTGAACAAATAATTCACAGGCTGCGACTAACCGTGCAAAGAATTAAAAAACTTAAAGCGAATATATTAACTGATGAATAGGAGAAAAAATATTTTAATCATAACAGTATCTCTGGTAATCCTTGTTTTACTCTTTCTGTCGCTTTACGTTTTTAATGTTTATGGAGATGTAATCAGAAAGTATCCTGATAATTTGTTTGCCGACTTGAATTCGACAATAGAAATAAAGGTAGTTCCGATTAATGCATTCGGATGGTCTCTTCCGTTCAGAAAATCAAATGCAGAATTCAATTTTATTGAAGGAGAAAACCTGGTTGAGATTATTGAACAGAATAATGAGAAAGGTTTTATTATCCTCCGTTCTCTCGGAGTTCCGGGGAGAGTGGAAATTAATATTAAGTCGCAGTTTTCACTTCTGCCAAATCTGGTTATTGTTGAAATCTTAACTTTAACTGGGTAAGGTTAAATTATTTGAGTGCAATAAATTAAAATATTACTTAATTTGAATATGGAAAAAATAATCTCTGAGGAAATATGCGAGCTTTATTTTCATTTATTGTAGTTTTTGGTTTTTTAGCAGCTTCAATTCACCCGCAAGGATCTGCTGGAGAAGCAGCTAAATATGAGTACAGGTATTTAATTGATATGCCCACAGCAGGAATTCTTGAGAAAGGAAATGTTGGCGTTTCAACCGACATACTTCCACTCGGAGTTCTTGTTATGAAAATGGAAGTTGGCGTATTCGATAATATCAGTTTTGGAATCTCTTTTGGCGGGTCTAATATTATTGGAACAGGAAATCCCAAATGGTATAAATGGCCTGGTGTTAATTTCCGTGCAAGAATTGTTAATGAGACTACATTGATGCCGGCTATTACATTGGGTTTTGACTCGCAAGGGAAAGGTGAATATTTTGATGACTTTGGAAGATATACAATTAAATCACCGGGCTTCTTTGCTGCCGGAAGTAAGAATTTTGAGTTAATGGGATATCTGAGTTTTCACGGCGTGATAAACTATTCTTTAGAACATAAAGATGGAGATGGTTTTATAAATTTCGTCGGAGGTGTTGAAAAAACATTAGGACCCACTTTTTCAATACTTGCTGAGTATGATTTCGGATTTAACGATAATTCCTCAGATATATTCGGTAAAGGAACAGGTTATTTGAATATGGCTGTAAAATGGAGCGTTGGGAACGGTTTTACTGTGGGACTCGAATTAAGAGATCTTTTACAGAATAAAAAATGGGCTCCTCACTCTGCCGACAGAGCTATTACAATGGAGTTCATTCAAAGCATTTTCTGATTGTAAACTTTGTCTACTTAATTGGACATAAAAGTTTAAAAAATTGTACAAAATTTAAACTTTTTCAGATAATTTCCTGTCTTACGATATATATTTCCGACTTTAATTAGGCTTGATTTTTGTCGATTTTTAAGTAGCTAAAGAAAGGATGGATGAGATGAAAAAGTTTTTATTTCTAATGGTTTTATTATTCCCTGCATTTCTTCTTACAGGATGTTACACTCAGGTCGCTACAAATGAATGGAGCGGTTACAGCAACAAACCTTATTACGAAGATTATGTTCAGGAGGATACTGTTTTATACGAGGACACTGATGAGTATGTGGATGAATATTCAGATGAATATGCTGATAGTGAAAGCTATATTGACTCGCAAGGAAATACCTACAATTACTACATCTATGATTATCCAAGGTACAGAAAATACTACTGGGGATACCATCCTTCAATTTCAATTGGTTTAAGTTACGGTTATAGCTGGTATTATTATGATCCGTTCTGGTGGGATTACTATTGCTATTATCCCGTTTGGTATTATCGCCCGGTCTGGTATTATCCGGTTTATTATTATCCTGTATATTACTCTGGCTGGTACTATCCGTACCACGGATATTGGAACACTCCGAAATACAAGTACAGATCAAATGAAGGTTTTGCACTCAGAAATAGTTCAGGTTTAAGAGGTAGTGGATTCAGGGATAGAGATCCCGGAGTTACACGCGATAGAGGCGGAACTGATAATCTCAGGAATGAATTGCGTCAAAGGGAAAGAACTTCATTGGCAAATGTTGAACGGAATGTTACCGATCGGAGGACTGATGGTCTTCGAGACAGAGAAATATTACGTGATAGAACTACAACATCCAGAACCGAGGAAAGAAACAGAACTGTTGATACAAGGAGAGATCAGGAAAGACGTGATGTAGTCAATGAGCGCGAACAACAAAGAAGAAGTACACGTGATAATGAAGTAAGACAAACTCCGAGAAATACACAGCGTGATAATAATGTCAAAACCCAGAGAGAACAGAGAGAAAACAGAAATCCTGGTGTGAGGAAAGAAGATACACGAAGACAAAATACTGACGTGGATAATACAAGAAAAGAAAATAATAATCCGCCGAGGATTGAAAGAAGAACCAATACAGAACAAAAACCAAGAACTAATGTAAACAGACCTCCAAGCGGGAATCAGCAGCCGAACAGGACGGTAAATCCACCAAGAACCAGTACGCCTAATAATCCTCCGAGATCTACTTCTCCTCCTTCAAGGAGTAGCGGAAGTGGTGGAAGCAGCGGCAGCTCCGGTGGAAACAGTGGTGGAAGTTCCGGTGATAGAGGATCCAGAACGAGGTAATAAACTATGAAACCGATTATAAAAACAATTGTTATTCTCTTACTGGTTATTGGCTTACAGGGATGTTATACAATTCTTTGGACGCCTGATAAGAAAATAACCGACTCCTATGAAACAATGTCATATTACGGCGGTTATGCTCCGAATTTTTATGATATTCCCTGGTGGATTGATGTGCCGGTAATTGTTCATTATCCCCTTATATCATCACCTGACCGAATGAATGATAATAATGACAGGAATAACGAAAGGGGAACAATTAGGGATAATGATGGTGGTAGAAATCCAGGCGGACGAAACCCTGATATAATAAATACTCCTCCACCCACAGTAAGTAATCCGGGATCATCAAATCCTTCAACAGGATCAACTACAGGCAGCAGCAGTTCCGGCAGTAGTGTAAGAACTGAAAGTTCAGGAAGCAGCTCCTCTGGTTCCGGAAACAGGAGTAATGATACAAGAAACGATTCAGGAAATAGAAATTCAAATAGCGGGAGAAGATAATGCAAACTCTAAGGATATCTTTTATACTGACAACACTATTTTTTTCATCAGTCTTTGCACAAAATTACAATGATGCATTAAGATTGGCAGTACCCGGATTGGGGTCGAATGCAAGAGCACTCGGCATGGGAAACAGCTTTATCTCAATTAGTGATGATGCTTCAGCGTCCTATTTCAATCCGGCTGGATTGGGATTACTGAAAAAAATGGAATTCTCCGGCGGACTTGGATTTTCATCATTCGAAAACGATGTAACTCTATTTAATAATACAATCAGTGATAATTCAACAAACACAAAACTTGACCGTATAAGTTTTGCATTCCCTTTTCCGACAGTCAGAGGCAGTCTTGTTTTTGGATTATCTTACCACAAATCGAAAGACTTTAACAGTCTGGTTAAGTTCGATGGATATAATAATTTCAATCACTCCAGAATTCAGTATCTGAACGACAGAACCTGGATACCTTTTGACCTATACTTGACGGATGATAATCCAGACAATCCGATTACTCCAATTAACGGGCAACTTAATCAGAGCGGCAGCATTAGAAACAGCGGTTCAATTAACAATTGGACCTTATCCAGTGCAATTGAAGTCCATAAAAATCTTTTTATTGGAGCCAATCTGAATATCACCTCTGGTGGCTTTAAATACGACTATGATTATTATGAAGATGATACTCGCAATTTGTATCAGGGCGAAACTGCTGCCGGAGATCCAAGAACAATAGATTTCCAAACATTTTATCTGAATCAGTTGATTGATTGGGAATTATCGGGCTGGAATGCTAAAATCGGTTTTCTGTATCAAATAGAAGATATTGCAAGGATCGGAGCAACGGTTCAATTTCCTAAAACATTTACGGTTAAAGAAACATTTGATGTGAGCGGAAGAAGTGTTTTCCGTGACTGGTCAATAAGTTTAAATCCTGATGATTATAGTGACAAAGTTCAGTATGATGTTATTACTCCCATGGAATTTGGTGCAGGGGCATCATTTAATTTCAGAGGATTGATAATCAGTGCAGAGGCTACTGTAATTGATTATTCTCAGATGGAATTCGATAATGCTGATGGAATTGCTCCCGCAGATATTGCACAAATGAATAAGGACATAGAAGATTTTCTTGGAATGAAACTTAACTATAATATTGGTCTGGAATACAACATCCCGATGACAGGGCTAAGGGTCCGAGGCGGATATTTTATGCAGCCTTCCGGATTCAAAGATGATCCTTCCGATTATAACCGTCAATACCTTACAGCTGGTTTAGGTTATATTGTTGATGGAATGATTGGAATCGATTTAGGTTATGCATACGGTTGGTGGAAGGATTTCGGAGATAATTATGGAACGGATCTTTCAAGAACGATTCAGGATATCAAAGTCCATAATATTATGCTGACTACAACCTACCGTTTTTAATCCATAGCAAGTTGATTAAGCAGATAAAGCGTCATATTTTCGATATGACGCTTTTTTATTTTTATACCGGAGTAAAATCATTCAAGGATTAGTTAACAGGACTGAAAGCAAAGATTACTACATCTTTTCTCTTGAGGATCATTCTATTATCAGATGCTCACTCAAAGGAAAGTTTAAAAAAGAATTCAACCTGAAGAAAGATAAAATGTATGCTACAGATGTTGCTGTTGTTGGTGATCTTGTTCAATACGAAATGAATAAAGACGGTACCGGTGTTATAAATAAAATAATGGAAAGGAAAAACTACCTTTCACGAAAAGCTCCCAGGATCAAAGGGGCAAGTTACAGAGGAGAAAGGCTTGAACAGGTTATAGCTGCCAATATTGACAATGTTTTTATTGTTGCTAGTGTAAAAGAACCCGATTTCAATTATAAGTCGGTAGATCGATTTCTTGTTGCCTGTGAAAGTTCTCATCTTAAAATTTGTATCATAATAAATAAAACCGATTTGATTGACGATGAGAATTATGATTTATGGAGAGATCTTTATGCATCAATCGGCTACGAAGTTATTTTTACAAGCGTGATAGGCGGTGAGGGAATTGAAGAAGTAGCAGATTTGATACCGGGAAAGAAAAATCTTTTCTGGGGTCATTCAGGAGTTGGTAAATCTTCAATACTTAATGAACTCTATCCTGAATTGAACTTAAAAGTGGGTGAAGTGAGTTCTTATTCTCAAAAAGGAATTCACACTACTGTTACAAGCACTATGATTTATGTTGGTAATAATACCTACATTATTGATACACCGGGAATACGAGAAATTGATCCGTATGGAATAAGAAAGGAAGATCTATCGCATTACTTCATTGAATTCAATAAATACTTTAAGGATTGCAGGTTTAATACATGTACTCATCATCACGAACCGGGATGTGCGGTTATAGAAGCAGTTGAAAAAGAGGAAGTAAGTATGGAGAGATATGATAGTTATCTGAGAATTCTCGATTCGATTGAAGAGGATTTAAATTTTTAAATATGATAATGGTAAAAACAAATACTCCGCGGCAAAGTATAAATGACTTTATTAAATCATCATATAATGACCGGATACATAAATCATCACTGGTTAGTTTTACAACCGAAACTGATGAAATAAATTTCTATTCATTCATAAATTATCTGGAGGAACAGAATAAAGATTATTTTTACTACTCGAGAACGGAGCAGGGTTTTCAACTTGCTGCAACAGGTGAAGCATTAAGTCTTAACTTTAAGGATGTTGAGGATCTGAATAATTCTTCAGAAAGCTTTTCTAAAATCCAAAATAATATTCTTCACAATTTCGATAAAACTAATTTCCATCCGCCCCTATTCTTTTTCTCTGCAAAGTTTCCTTCTGCTAAATCATCATTCGAGTGGAAGGATTATAATAATGTGAAACTTTATATACCTGAAATAGTATTTATAAAAATCCGGAACAGAACATACTTCACTCTAAATGTCAAACCTCATTCAAATGTTAACCGGCTAACTTTAAATGATAAGTTGCTCGAATTGTTAACATTTCTGGAGCAGAGAAGTGACAATTTACCTCCACGCCCTGAAGTTGCATCTATAAAGATGTTGCATAAGCAAGATTATACAAAATGGAAAGTGAAAGTTGAAGAAGTTCTTGAAAGGATTAAAAATAAAGAATTTGAAAAATTAGTTCTCGCCAGAAGCATAGAATTTGATTTGTCGGAAAAAATTAATCCTTCTGAACTTGCCGTAACACTTGACAATAGGTATCCTGAATGTTTTAATATCCTATATAAAGTTAATGGTTCACTCTTTTTCAGTGCTTCGCCTGAAAAACTATTCATAGTTGAAAACGGAGAAATCCATACCGAAGCGTTAGCCGGCTCAATTGAAAGAGGTTATAATGAAAGTGAAGACAGGAAATTAGAAAACACTCTTTCCAGCAGCTCAAAAGATATCGATGAGCATGTCTATGTTATTGATCATCTTAAAAATGTACTTAAAAAGTATTGCAGTGAAGTTAATATCGATAAGTCCCCGTCATTAAAAAAATTAACCAATATTCAGCATCTTCATACTGGCTTGAGCGGAAAAACTAAAAATAGATTTGAACTATTAAGGTTTATTAAAGACATTTTTCCTACACCAGCAGTCGGCGGCTATCCTGTTGAGCCAACAATAAAAATTATAGATCAAATTGAAGACTTTGACCGCGGACTTTTTACTGGTTTTGTCGGCTGGTTGAATCAGAAAAGTGATGGTGAGTTTATTGTAGCTATAAGATCGGGTTTAATCAATAATAACAAGTTGTATGTTTATGCGGGGTGCGGAATTGTTCCGGGATCTGATCCTGAAAAAGAATATGAAGAGACACAACTAAAATCCGAAGCCATAATTTCTTTGTTTAAATATGAAAATAAAGATTAATAAAAATTTTATTTGGGCCGATAAATTTGTTAACCAGCTCGTTGATGCAGGCGTGCGAAATGTTTGTATTTCTCCCGGTTCAAGAAGTACACCTCTAACCCTGGCTTTTGAAAACAATAAAAAAATAAAAAAACATATTTTTGTGGATGAAAGACAATCGGGATTTTTTGCTTTAGGTTTGGCAAAGCAGTCAAATTTTCCGGTTGCAATTGTAACCACATCGGGAACTGCAGCAGTAGAGCTTTATCCTGCAATAGTTGAAGCTTATCAAAATCGTGTGCCATTAATAATCTGCACCGCAGACCGTCCTCCTCAGTTGCGGAATAAAGGTGCGAATCAGACTATTAATCAAGATAATCTGTTTAGAAATCATATAAGATTTTTTTATGATGTTGGTTTACCCGAACTGAATAAAAAATCACTAGAGAAACTACTTAATAAGACGGATGAAGCTTTCAGAATTTCACTTATAGCTGACCGTGGACCGGTACATATAAATTTTCCTTTTGATAAACCTCTGGAACCTAATCTTTCGACTGATGAGATAAGCGAAGTTAAATTAAAGGAAATTGAAAATACTAATACTCCGCAAATCTATTATGCATCAGATAGATTATTTATAAAGAAAGATTTTAACGAACTCCTGAGTAAAATCAATCAGTCCTCAACCGGATTTATTGTTGTTGGACCTGCTAATTTTAATGAGCCAGTAAAAAAGAAAATTAGGAAATTATCTCAGACTTCAGGTTTTCCAATCTTTGCTGACGGAGCTTCAAACTTCAGAACAGGTGTTAAGGAAAAAGATTTAATAATAACAAATTATGATGCCTTCTTACGATCAGAAGAGTTTCACAATAAATTTCAACCGGATACTATAATTCAGTTTGGCAGAACACCCACTTCAACAGCATTGGAAAATTATTTCTCAAAAATTAAATCATCCAGATACATTATAAATGAATTTGGAGATTGTTATGATCCATCAGGTACTGCAAAAAAAGTAATTAAAGCAGATGTTTATTCTTTCATAGATAATCTGCTTAAAAATATTGATGGATCATCAAAGAAAAAAAACTCACAATGGCTTAAGTTTCTTCTTCAACTGGATGATCTTGCTGAATGGTTAAAAGTTGAGTTCATCAACAACTCACATTTAATTGATGAAACAAATATCATCTGGAATCTCGCCAGAAATATTCCTGAAAAAGGTATATTGTTTGTTTCAAACAGCACTCCGATAAGAGATCTTGATTACTTTCTGCAAAAATCTTCAAATAATTTTATAATTCATCAGAATCGCGGTGCAAGCGGAATTGACGGAATAATTTCTACTTCTTTAGGCATCGCCGAAGCTGCAAAGGAGAGAACTTTTCTGCTTACAGGTGATTTGGCTTTTTATCATGATTTAACATCTTTACTTAATGCAAAGTCAAAATACATTAATCTCACAATAATTTTAATAAATAATAATGGCGGAGGATTGTTTAATTTCCTTCCGATTGCTGATGAGAAAGATGTTTTTAAAAAATATTTTATTACTCCTCTTAAGCTGGATTTTGAAAAAATAACTAAAACTTTTGGTCTGGATTATAAACTTGTCAAAACTTCCACACAATTGAATCTGGCTTTAAACAGACGCTCCGATAGCCCACAGGTAATTGAAATTAAGACAGATGCTGCAGATTCGCTGAAGAAAAGAAAAGATTACTGGAACAGCGTTGTTCAGGAAGTTAATAACTGGTTCAAGGATCTGAAAGATGTTTATTGAATTTGAAGGTGTGAAGGTCAATTATGAATTTTTAAGACCAGAATCGTCCGGCTTAGTATATATATTTTTGCTTCACGGATTCACCGGCTCTTTAGAAGACTGGCGCCATTTTGAAAAATTTTTTCCCAAAGATTTCAATCTCATCGGCATTGACTTAATCGGACATGGTAAAAGCGACTCCCTTTCTGATTTAAACTACTATTCAACTAATTCGATTGTCAGACAAATTAAAAAAGTTAAAGAAGCTGTTACCGGCAAAAAAATATTTCTGCTTGGTTATTCAATGGGAGGAAGAACTGCTTTAAATTATGCCATCAACTTCCCTTACGATATTGAAGGTCTTATCCTGGAAAGTGTCACACCCGGCATTATAAATTCCTCATTAAGATTTGAGCGTAACCGAACGGATAAAAATCTGGCTGATTTTATTTTATCTAATCCTATCGAGAGTTTTGTTGATGACTGGATGAATCGTGAAATATTTCAGTCTCAAAAAAATCTTTCTGAAACTGTCTTGAACGAAATAAGAAATCGTAAAATCAATTGCAGTAAAATAGGATTGGCAAATTCACTACTTGGCTTTGGTACTGGTGTAATGGAACCAGTGTTTGATAAACTTTCTGAAATCAGAAATCCGGTTCAGCTTATATGCGGTGAAATTGATAAAAAATTTGTCGATATAAACCTTCAAATGAATAGATTGCTACCAAACTCAAAACTTGCTATAGTAAAAAATTCCGGACATAATGTACATCTTGAGGAAACTAAACAATATGCAGATGTTGTTTATAGTTTTATCGGTTCGTTCTAACTTTCTTTAGTTTTCTATATTTTTGATTACTTAATAAAACAGGAATAACCATGTCATTCAATTGGAAAAAAGTAAAAGAGTACAACGATATTATTTATGAAAAACTGGATGGTGAAGGCATTGCAAAGGTTACAATAAACCGGCCCGAAGTAAGAAATGCATTCCGCCCTGAAACAGTTAAAGAATTGATCGAAGCCTTCATAGATGCACGTGAAGATCAGGAAATCGGGGTGATTTTATTAACAGGCAAAGGTCCCGCTAAAGACGGAAAATATGCTTTCTGTTCAGGCGGCGATCAAAGAATCCGCGGAGATAAAGGATACATTGGCGAAGATGATAATGTACCAAGATTAAATGTGCTTGACCTGCAGAAGTTAATACGAAGTATCCCTAAACCAGTTGTTGCACTGGTTGCCGGATATGCAATAGGCGGTGGTCACGTTTTACACGTTGTATGCGATTTAACTATTGCAGCCGACAACGCAATATTTGGACAGACAGGTCCAAAAGTTGGAAGTTTTGACGGAGGTTTCGGTTCAAGTTATTTAGCAAGAATTGTCGGACAGAAAAAAGCTCGGGAAATCTGGTATCTATGTAATCAGTATAATGCGCAGGAAGCAGAAGCAATGGGATTGGTCAACAAGGTTGTTCCGGTCGATCAGCTTGAAGCAGAAGGAGTCGAGTGGGCAAGACAAATGCTTAAACATAGTCCGATGGCTTTACGTGTTCTTAAATCGGCTTTCAATGCAGAGCTTGACGGACAGCAAGGAATACAGGAATTAGCAGGCAACGCAACTTTACTGTATTACATGAGTGAAGAAGCACAGGAAGGTAAAAATGCTTATTTGGAAAAACGTAAACCTGATTTTAATAAGTTCCCAAAATTGCCATAGGAATCATTGTCTAACTCAATACAAAATATTTCCAAAATTCATTGCTGGTTTCTTGCAGCAAGACCCAAGACTCTTCTTGCTGCTTTAGTGCCGGTTATGGTTGGTTCGTCTCTTGCAATACACAATGGCAAGTTCTTCCTCCCCTATTCCTTAGTTGCGTTGCTCTGTTCGATTCTCATTCAGATTGGAACGAACTATACAAATGATCTTTATGATCATTTAAAAGGATCTGATACTAAAGAAAGAAAAGGTCCGTTACGTGTTCTTTCTGCAGGTTTAATTTCAGTTGAAGAAATGAAGATAGGAATTTTTGTGGTCTTTGCAATTACATTTTTACTCGGCTTATATCTTGTTTATGCTGCCGGATGGATCATTCTTGCAATAGGAATTGTTTCTATTATTGCTGGATTAGCTTACACTGCCGGTCCTTTTCCATTAGCCTACAATGGTTTGGGAGATGTTTTCGTTTTTATCTTCTTCGGAATAGTCGGAACGATGGGAACATATTACCTTCATCATCAGGAATTCACAGTGCTGTCTTTTTTAATTTCACTTCCTGTCGGTGCATTGATAACAAATATTCTTGTAGTAAATAATTTCCGTGATATTGAGGAAGACAGAACAGCTGGCAAAAAAACTCTCGCAGTTATCTTTGGAAATACGTTTTCTAAATTTGAATTTATCGTTTTGTTGATCATTTCCTTTCTTATTCCGGTAATTCTTTTTACGTATTATAATTTTACGTATTGGATTTTTCTTCCTTACTTCTCTTTACCAATTGCCTTTCTTCTTATTAAAATGCTGAATGAATACAAAGGAACTCAGCTTAACAAAATGCTTGAACTTACAGCAAAGTTTTCTGCACTATATGGGGTATTATTGTCAATTGGAATAATTATTTAATCTACTGGATTTTCTGAAAGAGATATGAAATATAATTTAGAAAATCTTCTCACACTAAAGTCCAATCAGAAAAACTCTTCTTCAATAATCACAAAAGAAATAAATTATAGTTTTAGTGATCTTGATAATATCACAACATCATTTGTCGGCGTCATAAATGAAAAGGTGAAAAAGGGAGAATATGTCGGAATATTTCTGGATAATTCAACTGAATTTATTTTTTCTGTAGTTGCTTTATGGAAAATTGGTGCAGTTCCCGTTCTCTTAAATTTATTAGCCAAAGATGATGAATTATATCAGCTTTTTTCAATTGCAGGAATGAATTACGCTGTTACAAACAAAAATTATTCGAATAAATTAGCTAAATATGAAAATGTTGAATTAATTTTATTCAATACTAATTTACAAAACGATAAACTGCCTAAAGGATATAAATCAGAAGTTGATCAAGAAGCCGTTGTAATCTTTACTTCCGGTGCAACGGGTAAACCCAAAGGTGTTGTGCACACTTTTCATTCTTTACTAAGTAGCATTTATAATGGAAATGAAATACTGAATCATCAACCCGGCGACAGATGGCTGGCAAGTCTTCCTTTCTATCATATCGGAGGATTTCAAATTATTTGTCGTGCGTTGTACTATAATGCGGCAGTAGTAATCCCACAATCATTACAAACGGAAGCAATATCAGAAGCGATTAACAAATTAAAACCTACACATTCATCATTTGTATCAACACAATTAAAAAGATTAATGGATAATAAAATCAAACCAAATGATGAATTGCGATGTTCATTAATAGGAGGAGGATTTATAGATAAGAACCTTCTGCTTGATGCAAAAGAATCCGGCTGGCATCCTGTTAAGGTTTATGGCTCTTCAGAAACTGCATCATTCGTTTGTGCATTGAGTGAAAATAACATAGAAGAAAAAGGTTTTTCTGCCGGTAAACCAATTGGTACTAATCAGATATTCGTTGTTGATGAAAAGGGTGAAGAATGTTCAGTACAAACAGAGGGTGAAATTGTTATTAAATCGGAATCACTTTTTAAATACTATCTTAGAAATGATTCCGAAACCACAAGCAAATTAAAGCTTGGCAGCTACTTCACTGGAGATTTAGGTTATAGAGATGAAGATGGTTTTCTTTTCATTACAGGAAGAAAAAATGAAATGATAGTGACCGGAGGGAAAAATGTTAATCCGATTGAAGTTGAATCGGCTATACTAAAATACCCGGGCATTGTTGATACGGCAGTTTTTCCAGTTGATGATGTGGAGTGGGGAGAAATAGTTTGTGCAGCTATTGTAACATCGGTAAAGATTGATACCAATAATTTAATTACCTTTCTGAAAAAAGAAATATCAACCTACAAAGTTCCAAAAAAAATATTTATGGAAGATGGTTTACCAAGAACTGCTATGGGGAAAACTGAAAGGAAAAAATTAAAGGCGAAATATAATTCTAAACATTAGCCACTAATTCGCACGAATTACACGAATTAAAATTAGTGAAATTAGTGTTAATTCGTGGCAAGATAATTTCTTAATACATTTTTAATATACTCAGGCATTTTCATCTTCTCCCAGCTCTTCCTGTCAACGAAAACGTGAACTGTTTTAACGCTGCAATTCAGATCACCGTCAGCACTAACCATATTATAACTCAATTCAAATGAAGAAGATCTCAGCTCACTAACATTTACATTAATAGTTATTTCATCCCCATACTTCATTGGTTTTATGTACGTTGATTCAGATTTGATTATCGGCACAACATATTTATCATTATTCCAGTAGTCTTCTTCTTTTTCAATTGATTGAATGATCTGCTCATAAGCGCTGTGAGCAAATTCAAATACCCTTGAATAGAATATTATTCCTGCCGGATCGCAGTCATAAAAGTTTATTCTTCTTTTAACAGAAAATGTTTTCAAAGTGTTATCAGACCTTTTTCTATTTTTTTTAACTAAGATCAAAAATTTTTCTATTTGAATATAAAGATTTTGAATTTGATTTATTTACATTTTTTTACATCTTAAAACAGAAAATCACATTATTATTCATTAATATTTAGCAATGTCAACTGAACAGAAAATAAAGAGCGCTGAGTTACCTGCTCTGTATCGATATGTTTACCTTATAAGCGGATTTCTTCTCGTAGGCATAGGAGTGATTGGAATTTTTCTTCCGATCCTTCCTACGACCATTTTCCTTATACTTGCTTCTGCCTGTTTTATGAAAAGCTCGCCAAAAGCAAATGAATGGCTGAAGAATAACAGATTTCTTGGTGCTTATTTAAGAAACTACCAGGATAAAACGGGACTTACAGTCAAGGCCAAAGTCCTTAATATCAGCGTACTATGGATTTCAATCACACTATCAGCATATTTTTTAACAGAAGAATTATACATCAGAATTTTACTCCTGGCCATTGCGATTGGTGTTACTATTCATTTATTAATGATTAAAACACAAAAGAGTAATCCTACCAATAGTTAGTGCTGTCCGTTTGAACTCATTTACAGATCAGTCCGGCATAAATAATATCCATAGTGAAAAAGTAGAATTATATCACTTAACCTGTTTACCTTTGATTTAATATTCCCTATAATTCAAACAACAAAAAATTTGAATTTGGCAAATCAAATGAAAACTCTTTTCTACCCTCTGTTAACTTTACTTCTCAGTATTTCTTTATCGGCACAATCTAATGATCAAAGCTTTAAGCTTTACGATGATACACATATTGCAAGGATTGACATTACTATTGATCCTGCTGCACTTGAATGGATCTACCAGAATGTTGAAAGTGATTCAATGCATTATGCTGTATTCCATTTTCAAAATAACTGGATAAACGAAATTGTCGATTCAATCGGATTTCGTTTGCGTGGTAACACTTCGAGATTTTCAGCCAAAAAATCATTCAAAGTATCCTTTAATACTTTTATGCCCGGTCGGGAATTTTATGGAGTAGACAAGTTGAATCTCAATGGAGAACATAATGATCCTTCTATAATCCGCAGTAAATTATGTTTCGATCATTTCCGTACCATTGGCTTAACTGCCAGCAGGGCGAATCACGTTAAAGTATATATTAACGGAACATATTACGGTTTATATATTTCTGTTGAACATATCGACGATGAATTCTTGGAAAAGAATTTTGTTAATGATACAGGCAACCTATGGAAATGCCTGTATCCAGCTGACTTGAACTATCTTGGCAGTGACCCGAATATATATAAAAACCTTAATAACAACGGAAGACCTGTTTATGAGCTTACAAGAAATGATGACATTGGTGATTTCTCTAAACTGGTCAGACTTATTGATATTCTGAACAATACATCTTCAGCAGCATTAACCGATTCGCTTGAAACTATTATTAACATTCCTGATTTACTCAAATATTTTGCTATCAATATTCTAACAGGAAGCTGGGATGACTACTGGTCGTTGATGAACAATTATTATCTATATCACGAACCCTCACTTGATAAGTTTCAGTTAATTCCATACGACTATGATAACACTTATGGTATAGACTGGTTCGGTATAAACTGGTCTAATGCTAATCCATATAATTTCCCAAAGGTGGTTAGCGGCTACCGACCTCTTGCTGAAAGATTAATGCAAAGTGCAGAATACAGAAATTTGTACACTCACTTTCTTCAGTTTTACAGAGAGAATGTATATCAGCTTGATATTTGGCGGGACAGAATTGATTCCTTAAGAACCATGATAACAGAAGCTGCTCTTCAGGATACATTCAGAACTCTGGATTATGGATTCGATGACAATGATTTTTTTAATTCTTATTCCGAAACGGGTTACAACAATCAACATGTAAAATACGGATTGAAACAATTTGTTAACCTTCGAAACAATTCTCTTCCAGCTCAATTATCATATCAAAGCGCAAAACCTGTTGTTTATCAGATTGATCATTCACCACGCTTTCCGCTTGCAACAGACTCTATCTATGTAAATGTTTCAGCATTTGATAGCGATGGACTGAACGAAGTATCAATTTATTTCCGGTATGATGATTCAACTACAACACAGGTTTATCCAATGACTTTTGCATCAGTATCAAATACAAAAAAAGTTGAAGAAGCTGACAGATATATTGGCGTGATTCCACCTCTGGGAGTGGGCAAATCTGCAAAATTTTTTGTTTATGCAAAAGACACTCAGAACCAGTTTCAGTTTTATCCTCGTAAAGAAGGTGTAAGCATTTCAACTTATAATCCTGCGGCTGACAATGTTGTGATTAATGAATTTATGGCTGACAATGTTGCTGCAATTACAGATCCTTCAGGAGATTACGATGACTGGATAGAACTGTACAATCCTACTAATGAACCAATTCTTTTAACAGGAATGTATTTAACAGATAAACCGAATAACTTAACAAAATGGAGATTTACTCAACCATCTTTATATATCAATTCGGGTGAGTATTTGATAATCTGGTGTGACGAACAGCAGTCCCAGCCCGGCATTCACACTAACTTTAAACTGAGCAAAGAAGGTGAGTATATAGCAATCACAGCAGAAGATGGGGTTTCTGTAATTGATTCACTGACTTTCGGTCCACAAAAAACCGATACATCCTTTGCAAGATTTCCTGATGCAT
The DNA here is from genome assembly GCA_964639355.1 of uncultured Ignavibacteriaceae bacterium. Taxonomy (GTDB): domain Bacteria; phylum Bacteroidota; class Ignavibacteria; order Ignavibacteriales; family Ignavibacteriaceae; genus JAGXRK01. The sequence continues at coordinate 6,715 of CAZXCP010000030.1, read as the reverse complement.
CAGGTAACTGGACATTTCTATTTCCTTCCACTCCGGGTGCATCGAATAATGTAACTGGTGTTCAAAATGAAATGCTTCCCATTGAATTTACTCTATCCGCATATCCGAATCCGTTTAATCCTTCAACAACAATTGCTTATTCTATTCCGAATACCGCCAAGATCAAAATCGAAATTTTTGATTTACTCGGCAGAAGAATATGGTTCAGTAATGAAGGTGAAAAATTTGCAGGTACATATAAGATAATTTGGAATGGAGCAAACTCTTTCGATAATGCTATCAGTTCAGGAATTTATTTAGTGAGATTGCAGGCAAATCAAACATTTAAAAGCATAAAACTTTTAATGCTAAAGTAGTTTTAATTGTTATTTGTCAGTATAATTATCCAATAACTAAATGAGCTAAGAAATCAAAAGCTTTGTTTAATTTACTTAAAGCTAATTTCTGTAAAGCCTAAACGATTTTCGCCTAATAAATTCCTATTTCTGACTAAAAACCCTTAATTTTACAAGTAAATTTTTAATAAATCAGAATAATCATTTTTAAATATTACAGTAAAACAAACAGAACAAAGGAGAGTATTTTTATGGCTCGCAAAAATGTGCTGATTATGGGTGCAGCAGGACGCGATTTTCACAACTTTAATGTCTTCTTCCGTGATAACAAGGATTATAATGTCGTTGCTTTCACAGCTACTCAGATTCCTAATATTGAAGGAAGAACCTATCCCAAAGAACTTGCCGGTAAGCTTTATCCAAAAGGAATAAAGATATACGAAGAGAAAGAACTTGTTCCGCTTATAAAAAAATTAAAAGTTGATGAAGTTGTTTTTTCATACTCAGATGTACCAATGGAATATGTAATGACAAAAGCTTCTATTGTTAATGCAGCAGGAGTTTCATTCAGATTACTTGGAGCAGCCGAAACAGAAGTTAAAAGTAAAAAACCTGTTATAGCAGTACTAGCTGTAAGAACAGGCAGCGGAAAATCCCAAACTTCACGTAAGATAGTTGAAGTGTTAACAAAGGCAGGTAAAAAAGTTGTTGCGATCAGACATCCAATGCCTTACGGAGATCTTGTGAAACAAAAAGTCCAGCGTTTTGCTACTTATGCCGATCTTAAAAAACATAAATGTACAATTGAAGAAATCGAAGAGTATGAGCCGCATGTTGCAAGAGGCGGAGTAATTTATGCCGGCGTTGATTATGAAGCAATACTGCGTGAAGCTGAAAAAGAAGCTGATGTTATTTTGTGGGATGGCGGAAACAACGATTTTTCATTTTATAAAGCTGACGTTACTTTTACAGTAGTTGATCCGCACAGACCGGGACACGAATTAACCTACTATCCCGGTAATACATCCTTAAGACTGGCAGATGCGGTTGTAATCAACAAAATTGATTCAGCTGATATTACAGGAATCAATACTGTAAGAGATAATGTGATGAAAGTGAATCCGAATGCAACAATTATTGAGGGTGCTTCTCCTGTTACAGTTGAAAAACCTGAACTGATAAGAGGTAAAAGAGTTCTTGTTGTTGAGGATGGTCCTACACTAACACACGGTGAAATGAAATACGGCGCAGGAACTGTTGCTGCACAAAAACTTGGTGCAAAAGAAATTATTGATCCAAGACCATATACTGTAAAATCAATTACAGATACTTTCAAAAAATATCCAAACATAGGGGTTCTTCTTCCTGCAATGGGGTATGGAAATTCTCAATTAAAAGACCTCGAAAAAACAATAGACAGAACAAAATGTGATGCGGTTGTTATAGGTACACCAATTGATCTTAGCAGGTATATTAAGATCAGAAAACCGAGCACCCGTGTTAAATATGATTTGCAGGAAATTGGCGCTATAACAATTGAAACTGTTTTAAGAGAAAAGAAAATAATAAAGTAGTTCTTAATTCACGAGCCATCAAATGATGGCTTTTTTAATTTTAAATAAAAATGATAATAGATAAACTTTCAAACTCAACATTGTACTCCGGATTGAGCGAGGGTATTGAGAAGGCTTTCAATTATCTTCAGAATACAAATTTCAATGAGGTGACTCCCGGCAAATATGAAATTAGTGGCGATAATGTTTTTGCAATCGTAGCTGAATATCAAACAAAAGATGAAAGTGAAGGAAAACCTGAATCACACAAAAAATATATTGACGTTCAGTATGTTGCGAAAGGAAGTGAGTTGATCGGTTATGTTCCTCTCGGAATTCAGGAAATAACTGAGCAGTACAACGAAAACAATGATATTATATTTTATAAAACCAAATGCTCTTTTATAAAACTTGATGAAGGTATGTTTGCAATTTTCTTCCCTGATGATGTGCATTTACCAGGAATTGCCGTTGACGAAAAATCAGTTGTTAAAAAGGTAGTTGTAAAGGTTAAAATAAATCAATAAACATATCGATTGTTTTTTTCATAACGATTTAGGATATTTAGAATAATTCAAATTCGATCTCTATAATAACCTCAAAGGATAGATGATATGAGTTGTAAAGATATTTTAGAACTTGCTATGAAATTGAAACCAGAGGAGAAGTTTCTTTTAATCGAAGGTATATTAAATAGTCTTGACGAACCGGATAAGAATATTGATGAAATCTGGGCTGTCGAAGCTGAGAAACGACTTCTGGCTTATCGGGAGGGTAAGGTAAAAAGTATTCCTTATGAGGAAGTTTTTAAAGCGAAATAATGGAGGTATTATTTTCTGAATTTGCTTTGAAGGAACTCGATGACGCAATAGCGTATTATGAGTTAGAATACCCGGGTTAGTGAAACATTCAAGGCAGAGATTAAAAAATCAATTGAAAGAATTATTGAACATCCACTTGCCTGGTCAATAGAACGCGGGGAAGTTCGTCGGGCTCTCCTGCATCGATTTCCATATAAGATACTCTATTCAATTGAAAGTGATCACATTTTTATTATAGCTATAGCTCATCAGCACCGCAAGCCTGAATATTGGATTTAATAAATCATTTCTACTGCGGTGCATCAGCAGTGTACTTCTGTTTTATTTTCTCTTCTGGTTCTATATCATCGACACCTGAAATTCGTTTTGCTAATGATTTACCATCAAGCTGATGGTATTCCAAAACTTCAAGCGGCGTTCCGCATTCAGGATAATCTTTCAAACCAAAATTCACAAATTCTTTACCTTCAATCGAATTGATCTGAACTAATGCGTTTAATAATCTATCCCCCAAACCACCAATAGCAGAGTGATCTTCTAGCACAAATATTCTTTTTTGATTTGAAACAACTTTCTTCAGCCAGACTATATCGATTTTGTTCAGCCAGGGCATATTAATAACTTTAAGACCAAATCCTATCTTCTTTAAATACTCTGCAGCAACCAATGCTTCGTGAAGCATTACGGGTCCGTAACCAAATAATATTGCATCATTACCTTGAGTTAACTCAGCCCCAACACCAACTTTGAACTTATAATCTTTTGGTAACTGAATTCTTTCAGGTGATGGACCAATGACCAATCGAAGCATACAATTTTCCTTTGCTTCATTAATGCAATAGTCGGTTGCCCATCTAGTTTCTTCAGCGTTGCAGGGTTGAATAATTATTATATTTGGTAATGCACCAAACAAAGAAATGTCTCTAACACTTTGATGTGATTTCCCAGGACCGGCAGGAATCATTCCAGAAAAATGGCAGGTATAAATAATTTTTGTTTTCTCACCTGCATTGTTATAAATCTGTTCGTTGGCTCTTGCAGCAAGAAAACTTGCAAAAGTATTTACAATCGGAATCAATCCCATTCTTACGATTCCACCTGCCATCGAAACCATATCCTGTTCGGCAATTCCATTTTCAATAAATCTGTCAGGATAAGTTTTCTCAAAGTTCCGTAATTTACAATCGGCAGAAAGATCACCATCAAGTACGACAAATTTTTTGTTCGCCTTTGCGAGTTCAACCAATGCTTCACCATAAGCTTCCGTTACAAACTCTTTATCGAGTTTAGTAACTGGTTTACCTTCTGATTTGTTTTCAGGTATTTGAATTTTTTCGATACCTAATTCATCAGCGAGCCTAGTTATTGTTTCAGTTAATTCAGCTAAACCCTTTTCGTAGCTTTCATCATCAGGCGCTCCGGAATGCCATTTGTAAAGAGTCTTTCCCTGAAAAGTTTCTGTAAGAGGTTTTTCCATAAATGAAACTCCCCTTCCCTTTACAGTATCAGCGATTATCATCTTAGGTTTATCTGTTACTTTTTTAAGTTCGGTAAAAGTTTTCTTGAGAACATTAAAATCATGACCATCAATTCTTACCACATGCCATCCGAATGCTTTAACTTTTTCCACAACATCTTCAATATTATTTACATCGGCAACAAGCATATCTGTCTGATACTTGTTGTGATCCATTATAGCAGTTACATTATTCACTTTCTGATGAGCCGTTGCCTGCAGTGATTCATAAATTTGTCCCTCTTGAAATTCACCGTCGCCTGTAAGAACATAAACGTGACCTTTATTTTTTTTATAATTTTTTGCCCAGGCAAATCCTTTAGCTTTCGAGATTCCCATTCCGAGTGAGCCGGTGCTTGCTTCAATTCCGGGTTGACGAACTTCGGGATGACCGTCTAATCCGTGCAATCTTCTTAGCATTAATAATTTTTCTTCCGGAATAATTCCGATTGCATAAAATAAAGAATACAATCCCGGCACATCATGACCTTTTGAAGAAAAGTATATATCTCTATCAGGCGAATTGAGTCCAACTTCCAAAAGATTCAGTTCATTCAAATACAAATACGTTGTAATATCCATTGCACTTAATGATGAGCCAAGATGACCGGAGCCAGCTTTCTTTACTGCAACTAAAGTATTATACCGACACAAATCTGCAAACAATTTCATTCTAACCACCCAGCTTCCATTATTGGATTTAACCCGATCGAATTCAGATTTTTTTATAAGACTATAGTTCATTTGATTCCTTTTTTACTTATCGAAAAATGAGCATTCTAAAATATTACAAAGAGATGTGAAATAATATGATTAAAAAATTATAAGTGCTTCAGAACAAACTCTTAACAATTATTTAATAAAAAGTCCCTGTTCAGAAGTAGAATTCATTTAGTTAGATATAATGGCCCATCTGGTCCTAATGGAAAACCTGTTAACATCCAAATGATTAATAAAGCAGTCCAGATAATAGTAAATACTATGCTGTATGGAATCATGGTCGATATTATGGTACCTATACCGTACTTCTCATCATACTTCTGAGCGAATGCAACTATTAAAGCAAAATAGCTCATCATAGGCGTAATGAGATTTGTAACTGAATCCCCTATTCTGAATGCTGCCTGAGTAAGTGCGGGATGATAACCTAACAGCATAAACATTGGAATAAAAACCGGAGCCATTATAGCCCATTTTGCAGATGCACTTCCCATAAACAGATTTATAAAAGCAGCCAGTATAACAAATGCAGCAATTAGCGGAATGCCTGTTAATCCAATATTTTTAAGGAACTCTGCACCGTTGATAGCAATGATTAAACCAAGATTACTGTATCTGAAAAAATAGACGAATTGTGCTGCAAAGAAAACTAAAACAATATAAGTTGCCATTGTACTCATAGATTTTATGATATGCTTCATAAAATCTTTATCATTTTTAATTGATTTAACTATCAGACCATAAACCAAACCAGGAACCAAAAAGAAAATCAATATTCCTGTGATTATGCCATCAAAGAATGGTGAATGAAGCACTTCACCGTTATCAGGATTTCTGAAAATACCTTTTTCTGGTAGAACTGTAAGAACCAGCAGGATAACCAGTATAATCAGACTTATCCCAGCCCATCTTAACCCTTTTTGCTCGACTGGCGTGATAGTATCGACCGGTATTTTTTCAGCGCTACCGTCATAAGTATTTAATCTTGGTTCAACTATTTTTTCTGTAATCCAGGTGCCGATTATTACAATCACAAAAGCGGATACAAACATAAAATAAAAATTAACTGCTGCATTAACTTTCATATTTGGATCAATTATATGTGCAGCTGATTCAGATAGTCCCGCCAACACAGGATCAATGGAGCCAATTAGAAAATTAGCTCCAAAACCTCCGCTCACACCGCAAAATGCAGCCGCTAATCCTGCCATCGGGTGTCTGCCGAGCGCATGAAAAATAGCGGCACCTAAAGGAATGAGTATTACATAACCTGCCTCAGAAGCAAGATGCGAAAGTACTCCAGCCAAAACAATTGCACCAGTTATCAATTTTTTCGGAGCATTCAGAACCAGAGCACGGATCATTGAATTGAATAAGCCCGAACCTTCTGCAACACCAATTCCAATCATCACAGCAAGCACATAACCAAGCGGAGGAAAATTTACAAAGTTGTGAACAACATTTGTGTACATCCATCTTAATCCTTCCGCACTCAGTAAATTCTTTACCACAATAATGGTTCCGTCTGCAGGATGAATTGCTGTTAATACTAAAAGATCACTAAGCCAGGATGCCAATGCAACTATCACCGCAAGCAGTGCAAATAATGTAGCAGGATGAGGAAGTTTGTTACCAATAATTTCAATGAAGTCTAATGATTTGTTAAAAACTTTTGATGCTAAGGAAGATTGTGTCAATTAATTCTCCAAAAAAATAATTTCAAAATTAGGTTTTGTCTAATCAACAATGAAATGACTATTTATAATTTTT
>CAZXCP010000029.1:0-28153 GCA_964639355.1 uncultured Ignavibacteriaceae bacterium | reverse complement strand
TTACTCCATTGTGATCGCGATATATTTTAATTATAAATTCAAGACTCGGCCAGTCATTTAGACCTGTAAAGGTAAAAGGTCTTTTCTGTTCAGTAAACCCCGGTTTATTTATAGCTACTTCAGTTGCCTGACCGGGTATAAATTCATAATCGTCCGGTTTTTCCACAACAAATCTTTTCACATCGTGTGTGATTTGTGTGACTTCAAGAATGTTAACTATGTGCTTTTCCAAGAATTCATCTCCTTTTTGTTATTAGAGGAAATGAAATGAGAAAGGTTACAATTTAAAGCGTTATAATTGCTTAATTATTTATTTAGATGGGAGTTGTTGATGGAAATATTAGTTTGTATTTATTTCAGACTTATTGTTTCTTATGTAGTCCGTTACATTTTCAGTTATGTTATCACATCTTTCATTTCCAAATGTGAATAGACTTGAAAAATTTAAGATCCCTTTAATGTCTTCTTTCAGCATAGATTTAGCTCTGTGCAATCTTACTTTAACATTTACTTTTGAAATGCCGAGGGAATCAGAAATCTCTTCAATACTCATTCCCTCAATTTCTTTAAAAATGAAAACGGTCCTGTATTTCTCTGGCAACCTTTTGACCGCATCTTCTAGTATTTCTTTTCTTTCTAAGTCCATATACTTTTCTTCCGGATTTTGATGACTTTCGTTATTAAAGGTTACATCTTTATCCTCTTCTAATTTTATAAACCTTTTTTGCTGTCTTTTAAGCATTAAACATTCATTAATAAGGATTTTTATCAGCCAGGTGGAAAATTTAGAATCTCCTTTAAACTGGGATAGTTTTTCATAAGCAGATATATAAGCTAATTGTATCACTTCCTCCGCATCATCATCCATAACACCATAAGAAACTGCTATTCTGTACAGTCTCTGATTATACCTGCGAACTATTTCACTATAGAGTTCGATTCTCCCACTTTTTACCTCATTAATTAGGTCTTCATCGGGAGTCTGTTTTAACGATTTATGTTTTTGCTCTGTCAACATCTACTTGTTTTTAATTCAAAGATAATAAAACATTTACATTCAATGTAACCTTTTCGCAAGTTAAATCATCTACCGCTAAAAAGGAAAATTTTATGTTGATAACAAGTATTGTTCTTTTTGCTTTGGCGGCAGTTTCTGGTGTCACAATTTTAATCCCATTATTAACAGGTAAACCGATCATCAAGCCGGTATCAGTTATACACGGAATTTTCGCTGCTAGTGCATTAATTATTCTAATCATTTTTTCAATCAATTATAACGATGATTTCCCGATTTTATCTATCATTTTATTTGTTGCTGCGGCAATCGGGGGTTTTATTCTTTTTGTACGTGATTTAAATAATAAACAGGGGCCTAAAGTTTTAGCTTTAATCCATGCAGCCGCGGCAGTCATAGCATTCTTAATTCTGTTTGTATTTGCGCTTGGTTTGTAACTATAAAAAACCTTTCCCTGAAAGCAGCGTATAATTTTTCGTTAATGATTAAACGAGTTTTTAGTTGGGGTTTTACATCGAAAAAGTCCTTAACTTTTGATGTAACTAAATAACTCTTTTTCTCATCAAAGACGTAAGGTATTAATATGCCAACCGATCAAGATTTAGCCCGTCAAGTAAAATTGAAAAACATTAAGGAGATACTTGGAATATTAGATATTTCAGAGGATGATTTTGTTCCTTATGGAAATTATACTGGTAAAATTAAGTTAGGTGTCCGCGAAAAATTTGCTTCACGTCCGGATGGAAAGCTTATTCTGGTTACAGCTATGAGCCCGACGAATTTTGGTGAAGGAAAAACATTAACTTCTATTGGTCTTGGGCAAGCAATACACCGGATTGGGAAGAAATGCATTATAGCGATCCGTGAACCTTCGGTTGGGCCTGTTTTTGGTATGAAAGGAGGGGCTGCAGGCGGAGGGCATTCGCAGGTCTTACCTATGGAGATGATAAATCTACATTTCAATGGGGACTTAAGTGCTATAACCGCTGCGCATAATCTGTTAGCTTCAATGTTGGATAATCATATTATGAAAGGAAATGATCTAGGAATAGATGTCACAAATATATTATGGAATCGGACGATGGATATGAATGACAGATCATTGAGGCAAATTGTAGTGGGTTTGGGTGGCAGAGTGAATGGAGTTCCAAGAGAATCAGGATTTGTTATAACCGCCGCATCGGAGGTTATGGCTATTCTTGCGCTTGCGGAATCACGAGCTGATTTGAAAAGAAGGTTAGGAGAAATTGCAGTTGGTTATAATTTTGATCAGAAATTAGTACATGCAAGAGATCTTCAGGCAAATAATGCAATGGCAGTTTTATTGAACGATGCAATTATGCCAAATCTTGTACAAACTAGTGAAAACACTCCAGCCTTAGTTCACGCTGGACCATTTGCAAACATTGCTCATGGAACAAACAGTATTATAGCAGATAAAATCGCTCTTAAGCTCGCTGATTTTGTTGTAACGGAGTGCGGATTTGGTTCTGACTTAGGTGCTGAAAAATTCTTTGATATTGTTTGCAGGAAAAGTGATATGTGGCCATCGGTAGTTGTTATAGTAGCGACCTGCAGAGCAATTAAATTTCACGGTGGAGTAAAGTCGAAACCGGAATCTTCATTGTATGAAGAAAATTATGAAGCATTCAGCAAAGGCTTAGGGAATCTTGAAGTGCACATTAATAATATGAAAAAATTTGGAGTACCTGTTATAGTCACTATCAACAAGTTTCCGAAAGATACACCACGAGAAATTAAGATGATATTTGAATTATGCGAGAAACTTAATGTGGATTGTGCTGAGCATGAAGCTTTCACCAAAGGTGGTGAAGGCGCGATTGAACTTGCAGAAAAGACTGTTCGGCTTGCAGAAAAAAACAATAATCTGCAAAAGAAATTTTTATATGACCTAGATATGACTATTGAAGATAAAATTCAAACTATAGCAAAGCAAATATATGGTGCAGAAGGTGTTCATTTTGAAAAGCGTGCAAAAAAGAAAATAGAAAAATTTATTGCGTTAGGTTTTGGAAATTTACCTGTCTGTATTGCAAAGACCCAGATGTCATTGTCAGATAACTCCCGGGCTGTAGGAGTTCCGAAAGATTGGGTTCTGACTGTAACCGATGCTAACCTTTCTGCTGGTGCAGGATTCTTAGTAGTTGTATGCGGTGATATGATGCTTATGCCTGGTTTACCAAAAATCCCGGCAGCAGTCAATATGGATGTTGATGAAAATGGTGTGATTACTGGATTATTTTAATGGTATATAGCCAATCCATTTTGATAATAGTGACATTCAACTGTTTTGTCAGAAGATTTTTATATTTATCAGAATAGAGAATCGACTAATATTAAAAAGTTAATTATTGACAATAAAATGAAAATTAGCTTTCACTAAATGGTCCAGGGAATATCCGCAGTTTTTAGCCAATATATTTTACGGCAAAACTATAAGCGGCGTTTGCCCTTTAAAGATCAAATCATTTATTAAAATTTTTCTGAAAATTTTGTCTGTTAAAAGGCGTGACCCTTTTTGAACAATCAATATTTCCTCAATTTTATTATTTATTTCTTTCTTGATGTCAGTAAAAGAATTATAAATTGTGAATGAAGTTTTTAGTTTTTTGGTAAATGGCTTTGAAAAATCTTTTAACAGTATTTCAATTTGCTGCGTAATTTCTGAAGGTTTAGCGATATAGAAAAATGTAATACTTGACGCACTTTTGGTTATAGATTTGAGAAAAGTATTTGATTTCAGGATATTTAAAGAATGTATATCTGTTATAGCTACAAATACTTTCTTGTGTGAAAAGCGGGTTATTTCTTTTGGCACAGTAACTACAACATTATTTGTTTCAGCAATTATATCAGCTGCTACACTTCCAATTAATATTCTTTTTAATAAACCTGTCCCTTTTAATCCAACAAAAATTAAATTTTCAAACCGCTTATCTAATAGCCAAGATATTGTCCATCGCAAAGGTACTTCTGAAACAAAGTAATCGACTTTAATATTAGGAGGCAACACCACTTCAGCAAGATCTTTTAGTTTTTTTAAGGCGTCCTGATTAGCTATTTGTGTAATTTTCTTCTTTATATCACCTGTAGTAAGCGCAGGTGCTACAACCATCGTTCTGTGGACTAAAAATAGTTCGGCATTTATTTGTTTGCTCCAATCATAAGCATATTTCAACAAGCCATTTGAATAAGTTGAAAAATCTATAAGTATTATAAATCTCTTTTTCATTTTAATAATGATCCTGTGATAAAATTATTTGTTTAATAAATCAGATACTTTGTTAACTGCGTCTAAAGAATCAGATAAAATAAATAAAATATCATTTGCCTCTAAAACAGTTGACCCATTAGGTGTAAAGTAATTATCGTTTCGTTTTATAAATGCAATTATGGCATCTTTAGGAAACCCAATATCCACAATCTTTTTATTAACAGCATAGCTGTTAGGCGCAAGTTGAATTTCTTTTATAGCTCTTTTTGAAATATTGGAAATAAACTTATCTATCTCCGAAATTGGCTTAACTTTTTCGGGTAATACCAGATGAAGCCATTTAGCAACGATAGGTAAGCTTGTGCCTTGAATTAGAACTGATGTAATCGAAATAAAAAACACAATATTAAAAATCATATCGGCTTTATCTATACCTGCTAATAACGGATATGTAGCAAATACGATTGGGACTGAACCACGTAAACCCACCCAAGATATATAAAAACGTCTTCTCAATTGCATTTTAAAAAAAATCAGACTAATAAAAACACTTATTGGTCTTGCCGCAATAATCAAAAATAAAGAGATCAGTAATCCGACACCAACAACAGGGAAAATGTGACTTGGGAACACAAGTAAGCCCAAAGTAAGAAATAAGGTAATTTGCATTAACCAGGCTAAACCGTCGTACATCTTTAAAATGGTTTTTTTATGTATAAGATCCTGATTGCCTAAATAAATCGCACAAATATAAACTGCAAGAAAACCGTTGCCGTTAAAAAAATCAGTTGCAGAAAATGTAATAAACATTAATGCAATCGTCAGTACTGGATAAAGCCCATCAAAATCAAGTCGAATTTTATTAATGATTAACTTGCTTAGCCAGCCAAAAGTGAACCCTGCTATTCCACCCAAAGCCATTTGTATTAAGAAGAATGGTATTACTGGAACTAAGCCTTGATCCGGACTAACAACCAAAGTTAGAAAGACTATTGTTAGCACATATGCCATCGGGTCGTTGCTACCGCTTTCTAATTCTAATGTGGGTCTGAGGTTTGATTTTAAAGCAAGTTTTTTTGAGCGCAAAATAGAAAATACTGCTGCTGCATCCGTTGAAGATACAATTGAGCCTAACAACATGCTTTCATATATATTAAAGTCGGTAACAAACCAAATAAAAGTCCCAAGCGATAGTGCAGTAAGTAAAACACCTAAAGTTGATAAAACTAGCCCTTCTCGGAAAATTGGCTTTACTTCAGTCCAATTTGTATCTAGCCCGCCTGAAAATAAAATAAAGTTAAGTGATACTATTCCTATGAATTGCGCAATTTTTGGATCGTCGAAATGAATACCTCAAAGTCCTTCAGAACCCGCGAGCATTCCAATAGCCAGAAATAAAAGTAAAGTTGGAACACCATATTTGTAGGATGTTTTGCCAGCAAGAATACTTACAAAAAGCAATAAGGATCCTACTAAAAGAATGTTTTCAATAGTTAGATTCATTAATTTTTTATATTATCTGTCATTATAAAGATAAGGAGTTGTCGACAGATATTTCCATAAAACATTTCCGTCTCGTTTTTGCAAAGCTAATATTGAACAAAGACTTTAACTAGTATCTGGTTTTCAGAACTATTTTACCAATGTCTTTTATTTCATCTTGAGTTGTAAAAATTGTCCTGCCTTTTTTCGCAAGCACTTCCCAAGCAATGTTGTTGGTTATGTCATCGATAGCACCCCGTGTTTTAGGATCTTCAATCACATCAAAAGTTCTTTCAGTTTTCATTAATACAGGCTGTACAAAATCCTGATGTACAATTAAAAGATCACCTCTACCGTCAATAGCTGCTTGATAAATTTCTTGCAGGTCTGTTATTACTTTTCCTTGAGCAACAGCTTCTTTCATTTCTTGTATAGATTTAGCTTTTCGTTGTTGCTGTATGTTTTCAACCAGTTGCCAGGTTTGTTGCACTATTTGATGTGGAGCTCTTTTATTATAATTAATGTTAACATAACCATAATAAACAGCCGGTTTATCAGCCACCTGCATAAGCAGGCTATAATTGTCAACTGTACATACTACAACACAGTTAAGTGCGGTCTCATTATATACTTTTACAAGGGCTTTATCTATCTTATTAAAATATTTTCTAATTAAATCATCGACATATTCCGGATCGCTTTTTTTCTCCGGAAAGAAAATATTATGAGTGTTTTCAGAAAATGGAAAATCATCATTTATGATCTCCTGAATTATGCCGTCGTTTATTGCTTCATATAAATTAACCCCGTTTTGCGAAAGCAGCAGAACCAAATAAGGCTCACTGCGATTATAAGCTTTAATTAACGGACGAACAGCAAAGGTTTGGGAAATGTGCACCTTATTTTGCTGTGTAGACCAGGGCAGCCTTACAATTTCTTTTGTGTCATTTGACAGGAATAGATGAAGGCTATCAAGGTTATAATTTACGTCAATTTCATTTTGCATTGCAGCTATCTTCTTCAAAGGTTCTGCTATTGATTTCTTATCAAACTTATTAGTCAATCTTTTCTCGGCTTCTTTAAGCAGGTTCTTTAAAAGGATTTTATCCTGCACATTATTAGGATGCGTGCGGTGAGTGTTTAGAGAAATGGTAACACAAGGAGTATTTTCCTCACTTCCCAATTGTTGTAATATTTCTTTGAGTGCCATAGCTTTTCTTTTTTCTAGTTGTAATTAAATATTTTTCATTAATTATTAATTTAGACTTAATGTGATATTTTGATCGTTACCACCTGCCAAAAATCAAATTCATCTTCTGTTATTGCTAACTTGTGCTAAATACTAAATAGCTTCTTCACCGTGCTCACTTGTTCTTATTTTTACTACGTCATCAACTGTAGAAACAAATATTTTACCATCACCCGGATTTCCAGTTTTCGCAAATTTTTGAATCACATTTACGACATCATCTACCCTTTTATCATCTACCACGATCTCGAGTTTTGTTCGAGGCACAGATATTATTTTGTCATCAATTATTTTAATATCCTTTATGTTAATCTCATCTTTCCCGAAACCAATTACTTCAGAAATTGTGATTCCTGGTAATCTTTCAATCTTTGTTAATGCTTCTAAAACGTTTAACAACTTAAACGGGCGAATTATTGCTTTTATTTCTTTCATTTCCTTCTCCACTTATTTTGATTTTAAATCCATTCGATGACTCATAAAATTGTCAACGGTGATATTAATTAATTTTCACTTAATCATGCTCATAGCACAATTCTGGAATTTTATCCAATATACCAGCAATATAATAATTGACTGCTGTTGCTACGTACATTTGTTCGGTAAAACATATTTCAATTCCGGAACTTTTCAATTCACAGAAAAATTGATTTTCAAAACCATGTGATATTAGAACATCACAATCTTTTAAAACAGCTAGGACCTGACTTTTCCAGGATGATCTGTGATCACTTTCTCTAAGTTCTCTCCTGCGGTCCCTAAGATCAATTTTTCGATATTTCCATTCTTTTACCCTTCCATTTTCAAGTTCAGCTATTACGAAACCCTTTGTTCTTCCAAAATGTTGTGCAATTATTAATTGATCATCAGATGCTATTGCTATTTTCATATTTTTTTCCTTTTTAAATAAATAAGAGTGTCCAATTATTAGCTTCCTCAATTATAAGTGTTTACTTTGTGACACATTCTCTTAGTGATTTTTTAGATGTGTTAGAAATAACTCACCTTTCATTTTTATTTATAGCCCGATTATACTACATTGTTTGCCCCCATTCGGACATTATAATTCCCAGATTCAAATTTTGAATTTTGCTATTTGATTTCCGCCTAATCTGATCTTCAGCAGCGATTGAATATCCTATGGTCATAAGTTGAACAGCTTGTTTTATCTCGTTTTCAGAAACTATTAGATTTCCGTTTTCTGATAGAAATTTAATTGCTTCCTGTCTCAGCTTATTTAGTCTATTAATTTCCATTCTCTTCTAAATTATATCGAAGCCAATAAATACTAAACAAAGATATGATCAGTGTCATATCGGTCGATCAAACTTGGCTTATAAATTTCGCCTGATAATTCTGTAGAATATGTGTACAAATTTTTCTGTGCTACGAATTTTACTGAACATTTATCAGTATTAAATTCCTCACACAATTTTTCTTCTATCTTTTCAAGCAATGAAAATTTATCGCTGTCCTCAAATACAGATAATAGACTGTAATTTAGATTCTCAACCTCTTTCTCAATTAAATCAACGATGTCCTCAATAAAATAAACATCGAGGCCTTCCAACTCAGTAAGAATTATCGCCGGTATTTCCAAAATTTCTTTCTGGATACCAGGTATTAAATATTCCTTTATCACTACGGGAACTTCAATTGAATATCTTCTTGAATAATAGTAGGCAGAATCCTTATTAATCTTTAATTGGCATTTGTATTTCATCGAATGTTTTTGGCGGGAACTTCGACGGTATTTTTCAATGAAAAATGGGAAGCTAAAAATTAAATCAATTGATCTTGCCTCGATTGAATTCAAATAACTAATTATTCTATTCGATAACTGTTGTAAACCAACATAATCATCATTATTGCCTATGATTCCAAGTATGTCTGCTTCAAATTGTTCTTCGATTTTTTTTTCAATCCTTGTACGTATAGAGGTAGTCACCAGAGTATTTGCGCCTTCAAGTTTCTCTTTCTTGCCTACCCTTATTGGATATTCTAAGCCATCCATTACTATTTCCACTAAATATTTTTTATTCTTCGCCATATTTCCGCCCTTTCATTTTATTAATATTTAACGGGACTCGTTTTTCATTTTGACTTTGCAGCAAATTTGAATGCTGTCTCTGGTTGAAATATTAATTCTTGAACCAGAAATCGTCTTTTCCCTGCAGGTACTTTCCATTCAACTATATCTCCAACTTTATAACCGAGTAGTGCTGTTCCAACAGGAGCCAGCACAGAAATTTTATTTTTAGAGCTTTCCGCAAATTCAGGGTATACGATTGTGTATTCATATTCCTGGTTCGTATCAAGATCTTTTACAATAACAGTAGAATTCATAGTAATTACATTTTCATCGATATTATCGTCGCTGATGACTTCTGCTCTTTCTATCTCATCAAGCAGTCCTTTCATATTATTCAAATCATTACTGCTCATTCCTAAGGTTTTTGTAAAAAGACTTCTTAATTTTTTTTTGTCTTTTTCAGTTATGTAAATATTTCTTTGTGTCATTTTAACTCCAATGTATAAACTTTTTGAAATGAATCTTCAAGCTGGATATGAACTATGTACATTTATTTATGGTTCCTCACTACGTATCCTCTAAATGGGGAAGCGGGTTGGACATTGATAAACACTTCCGGGTCTATTCTATTCACTATTTCTAATAATTTATTGTATCTGTTTCTGTTGATTACAGTGAATACCATTAATATGTCTCCCGTAACTCCGGCCCCTGGTAAAATAGTAGCTCCGAAGCTAGCATCTCTTAAAGCATTTGCTATGATTTGCCCTTTGCCTTTTGAAAGCATACTTATCTGGATATAGCTAAAACCAAGCTTCTGGTCCAAAGTAACTCCTAAAAAAGTTCCAAGAGCGAATCCGCTGGCATAACCTATCAGATTGATTTCATGATCCATATGTTGAACAATATATCTCATCGCAAAAATCCAAATCAGTACCTCAAAAAAGCCTGTTAGTGCTGCTACGTATTTTCTAGATTGAATAACAAAGATTGACCGTAGAGTTCCAAGGGACACATCGAATATTCTTAATAACGCAATTGCACCAGCACTTAAAAACAATTCTGGTAACACTTTGTAAATCTCCTTCTTTATTTACTATCTCTTTAACTTCCATTTTTATTGAGCTGTATAACCACCATCTATAACTAGTTCACTTCCGGTAACAAATTTTGATTCATCAGATACCAGGTAAAGAATTCCATAAGCAATATCGAGTGGTTCGCCAATGTGTCCTATTGGATGTAAGCTATCCAGATGTTCTCTAAATCCGGGGGTAGCTTTACCAAACTCTTCAACTAATGGTGTCCAAATAAATCCTGGATGAACAGAATTTACTCTAATATTATCTTTTGCATAAATTATGGCGTCATTTTTAGCCATTAATTTAACAGCGCCCTTCGCGGCATGATAATGAGGTATATCTCCAGCTCCGATTATTCCATAAATTGATGACAGATTTACAATACTTCCGCTGCCAGTTTTTTGCATATGCGGAACTGCATGCTTAGTACAAAAGAAAACTCCTTTTACATTTATATCCATAACCTTATCCCATTCATTTTCACTTAACTCATGAGTTGGTTTATCAACGCCTGATATACCTGCGTTGTTTACAGTTGCATCAAGCTTTCCGAATTCTTTAACTACATCAGCATAAACTTTCTTAACTTCTTTTTCGTTGGAAACATCAAGATGCCAGAACTTAGCAACTCCCCCAGAATTATTAATTTCTTCAACTAATTCTTGACCCTCTTTGTCGAGGATATCAGTTACAGCAACTTTTGCACCTTCTTTGGCTAAGAGAATACAGGTTTCGCGTCCGATTCCTAGTGAGCCGCCTGTCACAATAACAACTTTATTTTCTACTCTTTTCATGATTATCTCCTTTTATTTATTTATTATTTCAAGCATGTATCAATTCTGTATTTACTTCCTGATTTTCAGAAATTTGTACAACGCAGTCAATAGGACAAACCGATACACACTGCGGTTCATCATGGTAGCCTAAGCATTCAGTACATAGATTAGAATCTATAACAAATATGGTCTCGCTCTGTGAAATTGCATCATTTGGGCATTCAGATTCACAAGCATGACAATTAATGCAATCTTCTAATATCTTGTAAGCCATTTTTAATACTCTCAACTTTCATAATTATTTTTTTTAGTTAGTAATAATTTTCGTTCGACAAAATACTTTCATAAGCTCCTGCTGGTTTTCTTGACGGAACCTGTCTAATCAATAATTCATGGATCATTCTGTCTTTAAAATATTGCTTGGCGGCATCATCAATATTCTTCTTGAAAGTGATGTACACATTGACACCCGATTTTTTAAGTCTTTTAATTGTCGATCTATCAATATTTCGGGAAATTAATGTCACTTCTTTTTCTGTTTCATCTATGATATTTAAAAGTTCACTTAAATCCCGCACAGATTCCATTTTTTGAGCTTTTGTATGTATTATTTTTCGAGGAATAAACGTTGATTTAGTGGAATCTCCATCCATCTCAAGTAAATAATAGTTATGACTCATATCACTTGGTGAAGTTAAATGAATCCCATCGTTTGAATTAAATAATATTTTCATTTTGTTTCCCTACCTATCTTTTCGTTTTTTTTCGCACACATTCTATAGTCCTGACTGCTGCCCTCAACATCGCCTGGTCTATCTTCTGAGGTTGCCCAATCAGAATATGAACCGGCTTTGATTTGACTTTTTAGCCAATGGTAGCTGTTAGGATCCAGATTTCTTTTTCCAACCACGCAACAAGATCATCAGCCAAAATTGCAGTAGGAATATCACCACTTTCACCTGCGGTTTTGGAAATTTCTTTAACGTCTTTATTTAACTGTTTGAAATCCGATACCATAGCACTTAGAATATATTTACCGTCAAATTCTTTTTCGTTTTCTTCTTTCAATGAAGCATTAGCCAAATAATCTTTTAACGTAACTAATGGATTATCCCCAAGTTGAACAATTCTTTCCGCCACCTCATCGTACTTTTCTGCGAAATAATTATAATACACCTCGGTCATATCGTGAATAGGTTTGAAATACTTTCCTTTCACATTCCAGTGATAGTTATGAAGTTTTACATAAAGTATTTGAAGATTTGCAAGATTTATATTCAACAATTCAACAATTTTATTCGATTTCATTTTATTTCTCCTGTTTTTTTAAATATTTATTTATTGCGGATTTAATTACTCCATATGAATTTAAAACACGGGCTTTTCAACAGCCTCAGCTTTTTATAATTTCCCTCACACTAAAGGATAATCTTCTATTTGACAGTTCAAGTTTCGCCGATGCATCTCACACATTTTAAAGTCCTTTCTGGCTCCTTCAATGTCTCCATCATTCAGTTTTAATGTTGCTCTATTGAAGTAGAGCTTAAAATTTTTGGGATTTAACCTGATTGCTTTTGATAATTCATAAATGTCTTCTGCGTATTTATCATTTTTCAATTTTCCTGTTCTTCTGGTTTCATGATGATCGTTAATTGAATTGGCTTTGTCCATCATTCTTCCCTCCGTCATTTTATCATTGAAATTATTTTTACTATTCAACCTTGCTTCAGATTCACATAGGATCAATCCCTCTTAAATCTTTTTTCTTATTGATTTGCCTATACAAGTTTATTGGCAGCTTCGGGTTGATAAAGAATTGCTTTTACCAGTAATTTTCTTTTCCCTGCCGGGACTTCCCATTCAACTATGTCACCCACCCGATATCCAAGTAAAGCGGTCCCTATAGGTGCAAGAATTGATATTTTATTTTCGCTGCTGTTGGCATGTTCTGGATAAACAATCGTATACACGTATTCTTGACCATTACCAAGATCCAAAATCGCCACTTTGGAATTCATTGTCACTACAGATTCATCTAAGTTTTCTTCTCTAATTTCTTCGGCACGTTCAAGTTCATCGAGTAAATCTGTAACCGTCTTTAAGTCGCCGCTACTAATAATTTTAGTTTTAGCCAACAATTTTTTTAACTTAATTTTATCGATATCAGTTATATAAATATTTCTTGTTTTCATTTTATCTCCGCTGATTTTACATCTTAATTTTTGACTATTTCGGTTTTGATAGTAATTTACAGACCATTGGTAAAAATCAGCTATAATCTTGTCTGCCCATACTTATCGTTTGGGTTGGTTCTATTACAATTACAGAGCACGGCTCCTCATTTTTCTTTGAGGTAGAAAACCCTTTTTTTGTTTGGGTGATAACTAGCTGTAAGAAGATGAGAGTGATGATTGCAATTATTAATGCAACAATTAAGTATACTCGATTTTCCTTTTTTTCTTTTTCCATTTTAATTCGTATTGTTTAATTTGTTAATAATTTGAATGTATTTAGGATTAGTCAAAAAAGAAGCCAATAAAAATTGTGTAAGATCTAAGCTAAATGTGATCTGTGCTGAAATCGAATTGCAGATTTGCATTGCATAAGGAATCATGATTTCCATTTTGCAATCAAAATTTTGAGAGGCAGTTGAAATTAAATGCAACTAATTCACAACTTTACTTAATTTAGTTATATTACTTAAAGTTTAATATTAATCACTGTAGGTTTTTATAATTGAGTATTCTTGAGGAAAACAACAAGCTTTTTGCTTCCGATGGTATTATTGCAATAAATAAAGATGGAAGAGTTATTGTTTTTAATGATGGAGCAAGTAGGATTACTGGATTTAGTGATGATGAGATCATTTCAAAACAAAGCGATATTTTATTTGATCAAGCAATTAAAGAAAACACAATAATTTATAAATGTTTGAATTCAGGTGAAATATTTTCAAATATAACACTGAGAATAAAAACCAGAAGCTCTCAGAAACTTGAGGTTAATGCTTCTATCAGCCCGCTTATACAGCCAAGTCAGGGCATTATTGGAATTATTATTGTCTTCAGGGATATAAATGAAATTATTTCACTTCATCGCGCTTTGGAGCAAAAAAACGATGAAATTATTGAAGAAAAAAATAAACTTGAGATAATTTTCAATAGTTTACTTGAAGGGACTTTTACCATTAATACTCAATGGAAGATTACCTCTTTCAATAAAGCCGCAGAGGGAATAACTGGCTTTTTGGCTTCCGAAGCATTGGGTAAGGATTACTGGGAAGTTTTTCCTTCTGAGGATGGCAAGGAGGATATTCAGTTAAAATCATTCATTGCTGATCATCATCAGAATCTGCTTAGGGAAACTACAATTATTCGTAAAGATGGGACCAGAGTACTTGTTAGAATAAATTCTGCGCCATTGCTGGATACTTCGAACAACAAGGTTGGAAGGGTAGTTACATTTGAAGATATAAGCATAATGAGAAATCTTTCAAATCATATTGAGGATCGATTTCATATTAAAAATATTATCGGCCGAAGTAAACCAATGCTGCAAGTCTTCAGCATGATGGAAAATGTTTTGGATACTGACAGTACTGTTCTAATTACCGGGGAGAGTGGAACGGGGAAGGAGGTGATAGCACGCGCGATTCATTTGAATAGTCTAAGAAAATCGGAGCCATTTATCGCTGTAAATTGTACAGCATTTGCCGAAACATTGTTGGAAAGTGAATTGTTTGGCCACGAAAAGGGAGCGTTTACCGGAGCTATCCGCACAAAACCAGGTCGATTCGAGTTAGCTGGAAATGGAACTTTGTTTTTGGATGAAATAGGGGATCTTCCCTTATCGGTCCAGGTAAAATTGTTGCGAGTATTAGAAAACAGGCAGTTTGAAAGAGTTGGTGGAACTAAAACGCTTCAACTGAATGCACGAATAATATCTGCAACACATAGAGATTTAGAAAAAGAAATAATAAATGGAAAATTCAGGGAGGATTTATTTTACAGGATCAATGTAATCAATATTCATTTGCCATCGCTTCACGAACGGGAAGATGATATTCCCAGTCTGGTAAATCATTTTATGTCAAAGTTTAGCGAAAAATTTAGGAAAAATATCCATTATATATCGCCCAATGCTTTAAAAGTGATTACGAATTACGATTGGCCCGGGAATATCAGAGAGTTGGAAAATGTAATAGAACATGCATTCGTAGTTTGTAATTCAGATGCAATTAAAACAGAGCATCTTCCACTTAAATTACAGGACGTATTAAAAAAATTAAATATTAATGAAACTGAAAATGAAAATAAATCCCCCTTTCAACAAGCTGAAAAAGAATTAATAGAATCTACACTCCAAAAGTATAATGGAAATCGTTCCCAAACTGCAGATGAATTGGGCATCAACAAAACTACGTTGTGGCGTAAGATGAAAAAGTACAATCTCTAAATTTTAAATTAAAATTATATTGGTCTAGATATTGCTGCTTCATATATACAAAACTATTGGAGTATATATGAAAGTTGCAATATGTATTAAATATATAGATGGAAACCCAAGATTTTCTAATACGTTAGGAAGTTCTGATGAATTCTTCATTTATGACATAGAAAAGAGAAAGCTTCATGATAAGTTTACCAATCATTTTAAATCCTCTCCTACGGCTGAAATATTCTGTGCGCAGGTACTTATTAAACGAGGTGTAAATATTGTGGTATGTGGCAAGTGTGGAAACGATGCAAAAAATCTTTTTGTTGAGGCAAATATTGAGGTAATTGAAAACGTTGGCATGCGACCGACTGAGTTTGTAAATGTCCTATACGCTAAATTTGAACAAAACAACAGTATAACGGTATAATTAATAGGATTTTTATGTTACCACTACAATGTTCATTGTTAACTCCTTTAAGATACGTAATGACTCTATATATGAGTAAAAAAGCTTAAACTAATTGATATTAAAAGTTTATTAAAAATCTTATTTCAGTTTTAATAACCTTCCCTGCTTAAATAACTTGATAGAGCTATGCAAATCAGGTGCAGATGTCAAGAATAAGTCTATATTGACTTTTTTAAATTCTCGCTCGATTTCTGCGTTCAAGGCGTACAAAATTATCAAATCACAATCGCTAAGTATTTTAGCAAATTGAGCATATCTGGATTCACTGTTTTCTGCACCTTTAAAATTCGTTTCGGAAAATTTCCTATAATGCTTATTTTGAATATTACCATCTTCAATTTCAAAGATCATGAATCCATGAGCAAACCTTAGGTGGTAAACTATATTTATTTTATCGTTTGTCGGGATAGCGATTTTCATTTCATAATACCTTTTAATTTTTATCTTAGTCGTTTAATCTATTTACTCAATAAGTTTGCCAACCTTTAACAAAGACCTGAATTAATCTAGAGTTGAAAATTTCCGGATTAATCTCGTTTAAAATTATTTCGATTTACGACAGACATTGCAATTCTTATATGAACTATTATGATGAATTGCAGATCTGCAATATTACTGCAAACTTGAAGATAAAAATGAAGATGTACTGTTTTAAAGTAATATTAGAATTGGCTCTGTTGTTGATCACTACAAAAAGAGAGATTAATACAATATTCGATAATCATTTAAAATGGAGGATAAGATGGGCTTAATGAAAAATATAGGAAAACCTGGGCATAAGATTAACCTGTAAAAACTCAAACTTCCATTATCTCTATACGCACAAAATTCTTAAATTGAGTCCAGAGCTTGATATGAATGACAGTTTTATTTCTTAATTCCACTAAAAAACCTACTGCGACATATATAAATGAGATATGAGTGGATCAAGAAAATATGTACTCTGTATTCTAATTAGTTCTTTAATTATATTTTAACCACTTATTATTGTAAAGCGTGTAAATGTTTTCACATATTCGTAAACATATCGAAAAAAGAGTAAATCTCTCTGATGAAGAATTTGATACTATTTCGAGATTTTTTACTTCCAGGAAACTAAAAAAACATCACTTCCTATTGAATGAAGGCACTGTGTGTACACACGTTAATTTTGTTCATTCTGGTTGCTTGCGTGAATATTCAATTGATAATAAAGGTATTGAACATATCATTCAGTTCGCCATTAGGGACTGGTGGATTTCTGATCTCAATAGTTTTCTATCAGGACTTCCTGCAAAATATAATATCGATGCACTACAGGATTCTGAAGTCTTAATGCTTGAAAAGTCAGCAAGGGACGAGCTTTTAGTTAAATGTCCGAAAATGGAAAGATTTTTTAGGCTGTTGGTTGAAGCTAACTACGTAGCCTCGCATAAAAGAATTACTGATACTTTAAGTGCTTCTGCTGAAGAGCGTTACTTAAAATTTATCAAGACATATCCCAGACTCTTAGAATTTGTTCCCCAAAATCAAATAGCTTCTTATCTTGGAATCACACCTCAGCACCTTAGCAGAATCCGTAAAGAACTATCTCATAAATAAAATCCTTTTAATCTTTTAATTGCTTTTTGTTCTTTCTTTAGTAAATATATGTTAACGTTATTTTTTACCATATGTGAATGCTTAGCACTTTCTTCTGTATTAAGTTTAAGTAATCATTAAACAATAAAAATTAAAACACATAAAAAAAATGAAAGGAACAACTATATGAAATCCCTAGAAAATAAAGTAGCAATTATTACAGGTGCAGGGTCAGGCATTGGAAAAGCAACCGCACTATTGTTTGCAAAGGAAGGTGCCAAAGTAATTTTATCTGACATCAGTGAAGAGAACGGTAGTAAAGCTGTTGATGAAATTAAAAAAGCAGCTGGTGAAGCTTTTTTCATCAAAGCTGATGCATCAAAACCCACCGACAATGAGATATTGGTAAAACAAACTATTAAAAAATACGGTTCACTTGATATTGCTGTAAACAATGCTGGTATTGGTGGTCCGGTAGCCGCTACTGGCGAATATCCTATTGACGGTTGGCAAAAAGTAGTTGACATTAATTTATCGGGTGTCTTTTATGGTTTACGTTATCAAATTCCTGCTATGAAAGAAAAAGGCGGCAGCATTGTAAATATTGCATCCATCCTTGGAAACACAGGTGCTAAATTTTCTCCAGCATATGTAGCTGCAAAGCACGGTGTAGTGGGATTAACAAAGGCTGCTGCTTTGGAATATGCCGATAAAAAGATCCGCATCAATGCTGTTGGACCGGGTTATATAAAAACACCCCTGATTTACAATACACTTGATGAAGCTACATTGAATTCTTTAGTGGGATTACATCCAATTGGTCGTTTAGGAGAAGCTGAAGAAATTGCTGAACTTATACTTTGGCTGGCGTCTTCTAAATCATCATTTGTTACGGGTGCCTATTATCCCGCTGATGGTGGATACCTAGCACAATAAAAATAATTGTTGCGCATTACTTAGGACTGATTGGTTCTTTCTTTTTGATTGAATAATTAAGCAGCCGAAGTACTGCGCAACTTTTGTAGAACAGAATCATTATTTTGAAAACGTCAGTCAAAAAAAATCGACACTTTATCTAATGCCAGTAACGGTTAATCGTCATTATATTAAAATTGATTTATACAAAGAATAACCAAATTAGTTTAATTAACGGTGACTTCAATTGAATATTCAGCATTATCAAAACCTTATTATTGGCTTCGGAAAAGGCGGTAAAACACTTGCATCTTATTTAGCAAATAGTGGACACGATGTAGCACTGATTGAAAAATCAGAAATGATGTATGGTGGAACTTGTATAAATGTTGCTTGCATACCGACAAAATCACTTATTGCAAACGCAGAAAAACTGATGCCATATTCAAAAGCAATAAGTATAAAAAATGAATTGACGTTATTTCTTAGAAATAAAAATTTTTCAAATCTGGATAGTCTTCCGCTTGTAACGGTAATAACCGGTCAGGCTTCTTTTGCGGCAAAGAATCAGGTGATAGTTAGGCTTAATTCTACAAATGAGCAGGTGCTTATTTATGCCGATCGGATCTTTATCAATACCGGTACCGAACCTTTTATTCCTGATATTCCTGGAATCGCTTCTTCTGAAAAAGTTTTCACCAGTGCGTCATTAATGGATCAACGAGGATTACCCAAAAAACTGGTTGTTATTTGCGGTGGATTTGTTGGTTTAGAGTTTGCTGATATGTATGCTAAATTCGGTTCAGAGGTGATCCTTACTGATCAGAATAAATTTCTGCCAAATGAAGATGACGATATAGCAGCAGAAATCTATAATGTACTAACAGCTAAAAATATCCGCATTATTACCGAAGCATCAGTACTTAAAATAACAGATACCGGCAATGGTTCGGTAAAGATAAAATATAAAGCAAGTGCCGGTAGTATTAAAGAACTGAAGGCATCTGCAATCTTAATAGCTGCAGGAAGAAAACCAAGTATTGATGGTTTAAATCTCGAAGCAGCCGGCGTTAAAACCAACTCGAAGGGATTTGTTGAAGTTAACGGTTCTTTGCAAACAAATATCCCGAATATATGGGCAATAGGAGATATTAATGGTGGACCCCAGTTCACTTATATTTCTTTGGATGATTTTCGGATTATACGCGATCAGCTTTTCGGAGGAAATTATAATTCGGTGTCTAAGAGAAAACTTTTTGCATCTTCGGTGTTTATCACCCCGCCGTTAGCCCATATCGGTTTGAGGGAAAAAGAAGCAATTCAAAAGGGATTACGGATAAAAATTGCAAAGCTTCCGGCAGGTTCGGTTCCTCGGGCAAGAATTTTAAATAACACAGAGGGTCTGCTTAAAAGTATTGTTGATATGGATTCAAATAAAATTATCGGCTGTACCTTATTTTGTATCGGTGCGGATGAAATGATTAATACGATACAAGTAGCAATTAATGCCAGCTTAGACTATCGGGTTGTTAGGGATGCTATATATACTCATCCTTCAATGACAGAAGCTTTTAATGATCTATATTCTTTAATTTGATATACAAATATGTATTAACAATATATTTTAAGAAAGAATGATTGCCTCATCATAAATGATTGAAATTAATAATTAAAAGAATAATGAAAAAAATAGAAACAGAAATAATAATTGATTCAAATATATCAGCTGTCTGGAATGTCCTTACTGATTTTGAAAATCACCTTAATTGGAACCCTTTTATTAAATCTATCAAGGGTGAGAAAGCTGTAGGTCAAAATATAACAGTAGCTATCAAACCTCCAGGTGGGAAAGGAATGACTTTCAAGCCTGTCATTTTAAAATACGAACCTAATAAGGAATTCAGGTGGAAGGGAAAACTTGGAGTGAAAGGAATTTTTGACGGAGAGCATTTTTTCATTTTGGAAGAACTGAACAAGGAACAAACAAAATTTATTCACGGAGAAATATTCAGCGGCATTCTTGTTTCTTTATTGGGTAACACCTTAAGTAAAACCAAAGCCGGATTTGAGTTAATGAATGAGTCGATTAAGAAAGAATGTGAAAGAAAATACACGCGCACACCGAACGCGGTATAATATTTAAAAGGTATAATATGATAAATTCCGAACCCACTCTGTCTGAAACTTTGAAAATCTTAAAAGCAAAAGGCTATACCGAAGATTTCAACCTCCAACCTGATTGCATTGACTGCCGTAGTGGCCAATTGAAAATTTTCCCGTCTGATTTTCAGGTTGATAAATATTTTCGTTTTGAAGGTCAAACAGATCCAGCCGATCAGGCTGTCTTGTATGCTATTTCCTCTGAAAAGCATAAAATAAAAGGTGTGCTGGTCAATGCTTATGGAGTTTATTCAGACCCGCTTACAGATGAATTGCTTGCTAAATTGAAAATGATATATTTTTTTTCAAAAACGTATTTAAACTTTTAAGTAGTAGTCTTTAACTGATGTAATGAACAATCAACCAAAAAAAATAATACTTGTAGGAGGCGGCTTTGCCGGTATTAATTTTATCAAACCTTTAGCAAAGGATAACCGGTTCGAAATAACCCTTGTAGATAGAAATAACTACCATTTTTTCCCACCTCTTTTGTATCAGGTAGGAACGGCATTTATTGAACCATCCAACATCAGTTATCCATTTAGAAGACTGTTTCAGGAAAAACACAATTTGCGGTTTCACATGGGTACATTACTCAAAGTGAACATGGAATCCAATACAATCGAGACTTCTTCCGGAATATTACCTTATGATTACCTCGTTCTTGCTGTAGGTACCGAAAGTAATTTTTTTGAAATGGATAATGTCAAAAAAAATACTCTCCCTCTTAAAACAATAAACGATGCAACTAATCTCAGGAACCATCTGCTTATTAATATGGAAAAGGCTGTCCAGGCTGCTAGCCTTGAAGAACGTGAGAGATTATTGACTGTGGTAATTGCAGGTGGTGGTCCTACAGGTGTTGAAGTGACTGGAATGTTAGCTGAAATGGCACGCCATCTTGCACCCAGAGAATACCCTGAAATTACAAACCTTAAATACCCTATATACTTGGTTGAAGCAGCTTCAGTTTTATTGGGCACAATGAGCACAAAGGCACAATCAGAAGCTTACGGGGTACTCACTAAACTTGGTGTGAATATATTACTCAATACTGCTGTTAAAGATTACATCAACGGACAGGTTTTTTTGAGTAATGGAACTACTATTCCAACTTCAACTTTAATTTGGACATCTGGTGTTATCGGTCGTGTGGTTCCCGGCATTCCGCTTTCTAATATCGGTCGCGGACGGAGAATCCTTGTTGATGATTATTTTAAAGTACGGGGGACTAATAATATTTTTGCCATTGGTGATATTGCACTTCTAACCGTGGATCAAAGATATGCTGATGGTCATCCTCAGCTTGCTCAGGTTGCCTTGCAGCAAGGAAAAGCTTTGGCTTTGAATTTTAAAAGAATTGCAAGCCAGAAAATACTCGTACCCTTTAAGTTCAGAAATAAAGGTAGCATGGCTATTATTTCAAAATATAAGGCTGTAGCAGACTTGCCATTCTTCTCTTGTAAAGGATTGTTCGCCTGGATAGTTTGGCTATTCGTTCACATAATTCCCATCGCCAGCTATCGCAATAAAATTACCTTGTCCTTTAATTGGTTGTGGTCATTCATCACCAATAACCCGACATTGCGGCTTGTTATACGTCCTAAAAATGGCGAATAGCTTCGCAATACACTATGGTTTATTTTTATTTTTCATAACACTGTATCGAAATTTGATAAGGAATTATAATTGGAGTTTCTCAAACTCATAGATATTGCAGGTATCGCTGCTTTTAGTATCTCAGGCGTTTTTGCCGCAATGGAAAAGAAACTGGATATATTCGGAGTTTTTATCATCGCTTTTATCACTGCACTTGGTGGTGGCACATTGCGTGATCTTCTTATCGGGAATGTACCCGTTTCCTGGATGTTTGATCTAAACTATGGCATATTTGTGCTGCTTAGTACGGTTGCAGCCATACTGTTTACCAATGTAATCCATAACTATCATAAAATACTATTGGTTTTCGATTCGCTGGGGCTTGGATTCTTCACTATTCTGGGTATTCAAAAGGGAATAAACCTTGAACTGCATCCTGCAATTTGTATCTCACTCGGAACTATAACCGCCTGTTTCGGTGGTGTACTCAGGGATATTTCTTTGAATAACATTCCGCTTATTTTTCAAAAAGAGATTTATGCCACAGCTTGTATATTCGGTGGTATAGTATATTTTACATTGCTGAAATCAGGTGTTCCTGAAATATCGCTTGAATTAATTTGTATTTCAGCAATCGTCATTCTCAGGTTAATTGCAGTGCAATACAACTGGCGGCTTCCCGCTATTCATAGTAAGTCTTCTATAGAATAATTTAATTTTGAATTAATCAGAAAATCATCAGCATACTTAATTGAATTTCGCCGACCTCTTTTGTAAAAAATCAGGTCGCTTCTTTTTGTGGTTTAACACCTCAGTCTTTCATCAAAATGATCCATAATAACTATCCGATGTATAATCCTCTCAGCAAGTTTGCAAATTAACTTAGGTTAACTCAATTATTTAACCTATGTGAATGCATAAGTGAATGTATCATCTTACTTTTGATTAAGTGATTAATCAAAATAAAATCAAACAAAACGAAAGGAAAAAAAATGACAACCTGGAAAATTGATCCGGCACATTCTGAAGTAAATTTCAAAGTAAAGCATCTGGTTGTATCAACCGTAAGAGGACATTTTGACAAATTTGATGCAACTATAGATACAAGCAAAGAAGATTTCAGCGATGCCAAAATCAGATTTGAAGCTGATGTGAACAGCATCAATACAAACAATGAGCAGCGTGATACTCACTTAAAATCTGCTGACTTCTTTGATGCAGAGAATCATCCGAAAATGACTTTTGAATCAACTTCAGTTAAAAAAATATCAGATCACGAAATGGAAGTTGAAGGAAAGCTGACACTCCGTGGTGTAACTAAAGAGATCTCACTCAATGTGATTTACAACGGAGTTGTTTCCGGTTTCGGAGATGTGAAAGTTGCAGGCTTCGAAGTAAGTACAAAACTAAACAGGTTTGATTACGATCTGCAGTGGAATGCATTGACTGAAGCAGGCGGAGTGGTTGTGAGTAACGAGGTTAAAATTGAAATACTTGCAGAGTTCAATAAGGTCCAAAGAAATGTTCAGGCAGCTTAAGTAAAATTTATTGTTTATCTGATTTATTAGGAAGATTAAAAATGAGAAAGTTATTTAATGTCTCTAACGATTCAAAAAATATTGACATAGTTCTTTTAATTGTCAGGATAAGTATTGCCGTATTAATGCTCGTACATGGTATTCCAAAACTGCTCAGTCTATTTAGCGGTAATCCTGTAACGTTCCCGGATGTATTAGGTATGGGCTCTGAAATCTCACTTACACTTACTGTATTTGCAGAAGTATTTTGTTCAATTTTAATATTTATTGGCCTGGGTACAAGGTTAGCTGTTATTCCCCTAATAATAACAATGCTTGTTGCTGGCTTAATTATTCACAGCTCCGATCCTTTCTCTATTATAGAATTAAGCTTGCATTACTTGTTGGTTTATCTAATGCTTCTAATAATGGGCAGCGGTAGATTTTCAGTCGATGGATTCTTATCTGTTAACAGGTTTGTGACACGTAACAAAGAAAGTGCTGATGAATATCAGTTATTATCTAATGAATAATTTATAAAATAAAAAAAATAAGGAGTTACTATGAAACCCAGGATATCAATAATTGGAATTGGAAATGTTGGAAGTGCTCTTAAGAAAGGACTTGAGAGGGTAAATCATGAGGAGAAATCTGTTGGTAATGATTCAACACTGATTTCAAAATTAACTGATTCCTGCTGGTATTGATGGTTTAGACAACATTGCAGAACTTCCACTTAAAACTACATCAATTCTTAAAGAGAACATTGCTTCATTGGCGGGTGTAGATTGTAGTAAAACGCAGCATATACTAAGCGAACTAAACGGTATTAATTAGTTTTATTAAAAAATAATATTTAATATTATGGAAAATTCATATGGAAAATTCAGCTAGAAAAGTTGTAGAAAAAATGTTTAATGCTTTTGGTAAGGGCGATGTAAATCAGTTCATCGAAACTGTTTCAGATGATACAGTTTGGATTTATCATGGAACACAATACATTCCAAAAAGAATATTTGAAAAGAAAACTGGTGCAAAGTTGTTTATAACCAGTATTCTGAACAAAACGGAAATGATAAGCTTTGAACCTCAAAAATTTATCGTCGAAGGAAATACCGTTGTTGTGCTTGGACAAGAGCATCAGCGAATAAAAAAATCGGGTAAGGAACTCAGACAGAAATGGGTTCAGGTTTATTCTGTCGAAAACGATTTAATCATCAGAATGGAAGAATTTGCTGCATCTGAAGCATTAAACTAGATTCATAAACAAATGTTTAAAACCGTTAACAATTTTAATTCCCCTGTTAAGCATATCTTCTTATCAGGGCCAATCAAAATCAAGGAATAAAATGAAAGAACAAATCAATCCGCTTTTATATGATCCCGAAACTGGAATGTGCGAAATTCCTGTAGATAATAATATATCAGAACGATTAAGAAATAATTTGTCACAAACAAAGCCTATAAAAGTAATATACTATACCGACCCAATTTGTTCATCTTGTTGGGGAATTGAGCCGCAATTGAGGAAACTGAAATTGGAATACGGTAACCAGATTGATATAGAATACCGAATGGGAGGCTTACTGCCTGACTGGAGTTATAACAGTGGGGGTATTAACAAACTATCTGATGTTGCGCAACATTGGGATGAAGTAAGCATATATTACGATATGCCAATAGATGGAGATGTGTGGCTGGAAGATCCGCTTGACTCTTCCTATCCGCCCTCAATTGCTTTTAAAGCAGCACAGATTCAGGATAATGCAAAAGCTATTCGGTTTCTTCGCGAAATCAGAGAAATGGTTTTTCTCCAAAAGAAGAATATAACCAAGTGGGAGAACTTAACTATTGCAGCTCAAAAAGTAGATCTAAATTTGGAACAACTACAATCCGACTTTCTTGGAAAGGCAATAACTCACATGGAAGAAGATTTGAAATTGGCGAAAGAATTGGGTGTCAGAGGATTTCCAACCATGTTTTTTTCAGATAGGATTGGCAACAAAGAATTTGTTTACGGTTCAAAGCCATACGCTATTTACGAAATGACTATTCTCAATTTAAATCCAACCATCCAAAAGAGTGAATACAGCAAAAATTGGGAAGCACTTTTTTCAATTTATAAAACATTAACGGTAAAAGAATTTTCTGAACTTACTGGAACTCCTAGGACAGACAGTAAAAAATTGTTGAACAAGCTTTCAGAAGATCGTAAGTTGGAAAAATACACTACAAAAAATGGAGCCATCTGGAAAAAGGTAGACATAAATTAAACCTATTATGAAAAGAAAGTCTTTTATAAAATATTTAGCTTTAATACCAATGACAGGACCAGCAATGAAATTGAATGCACTAAATAAAATAATTGAACCTCTTAATAACACGGATAAATTGCCCGTGTTGTTTCTTGGTCACGGAAGCCCGATGAATGCAATTGAAGAAAATGAATTCGTAAGGGGATTCAGAAAAGTTGGTAAAGAAATTCCAAAACCTAGCTCAATTATCGTTGTATCTGCCCACTGGGAAACAAAAGGCACTTTTGTTACTGCAATGGAAAAACCCAAAACCATTCACGATTTTGGCGGATTCCCGAAAGAGTTGTATGGGGTTCAATATCCTGCACCCGGAAATCCTGAACTTGCAAAGCAAATCAAAAATAATGTAAAAAAAATAGAAGTAGGTTTGGATAAAAACTGGGGTCTTGATCACGGTGCATGGTCAGTAGTGAAGCATCTTTATCCAGATGCGGATGTTCCCGTGATTCAGCTAAGTTTGGACTATAGAAAACCACCTCAATATCATTATGAACTGGCAAAAGAATTAATATCTCTTCGTAAAAAAGGAGTGCTTATAATTGGAAGCGGCAATATGGTCCACAATTTAAGAATGGTTGATTGGCAAAGACTCGATGAAGTTAATTACGGCTATGATTGGGCATTCGAAGCAAGTGAAAAAATGAAAAAAATTATTCTGTCTGGTGATTACAAACAATTAATTAATTATCAATCACAAGGAAAAGAAATCAACATGGCAGTCCCAACACCTGAACATTATTTACCATTGCTGTATTCTCTGGCTTTAAAAGATGAAAAAGATGGAGTAACTTTGTTCAATGATAAAGCAGTTGGTGGTTCAGTTACCATGACTTCGGTTAAGATAAATTAATACAATTTAAATATTATGATAGAAATATCAATTGAAGCGAGAAAGGCTTCCATCGCACCCGGATTGGAGGTTCGTAGAATTCTCCCATTCAGACTTAAGCGAATGGTAGGTCCTTTTATATTTATGGATCATGGTGGCCCAGTTGCAGAAAAGCCTTCTACGGTAAAATCGATTGATGTTCTTCCGCATCCGCACATAGGGTTATCTACGGTCAGTTATTTATTTAACGGAAAGATCACCCATCGTGACAGTCTTGGAGTAGAGCAGATCATTCAACCCGGAGAAGTAAACTGGATGACTGCCGGAAAAGGTATTGCGCACTCTGAACGTTTTGAAGATCCAATTCTTTGGGCAGCGGGAGGTTTTGAAATGATTCAAACTTGGGTAGCACTTCCTGAAAAAGCTGAAGAGTCTGATCCATCATTTGTGAATTATAAGAAAGAGGAGCTTTCGGTTTTTTCGGATAAAGGAGTTTGGATGAGGTTAATTGCAGGTAGTGCTTTTGGTTTGAAGAATGACGTGAAAATACATTCGCCTCTGTTTTATTTGCATGTAGTGCTAGATAATCAGACAAGTTTAGGATTACCAAAAGAGCATGAAGAACGTGCAATTTATGTTGTAAAAGGAAGTGTTGAGTGTGGTGGCAGAAAATTCAATAGAGGACAGATGCTTGTATTCAAAAATAAATCTGAACCAACAATAACGGCGTTGGAACATTCAACACTTATGATGCTGGGCGGGGAGCCTCTGGGTGAACGTTTTATTTGGTGGAATTTTGTCTCATCAAGAAAAGAAAGAATCGAACAGGCAAAATCTGATTGGCGTGAAGGCAGAATTATTCTTCCCCCTAATGATAACAAGGAATTTATTCCGTTGCCGGATGATCGTACACGACTAGCAGAAAATCCATCACCTGAACCACTTTCCTAAATAAATGGTGTCATTAATCGCTTCAAGAGACAGAAAGGTATAATAAGACAAATTTAAAGCTTTTACTGCTGGAAAAACATTTAAAGAAAATTATTCTAATGAATAAGTTTTTTTAGTGGTGAAACTATAATTGTGTCAGCATCTAGATCCATTATTAAAAACTCTTCTTAAAGTTTATCGATTAAAGATCCTGAATTGAATTGTAGAACGCCGAAAGTAAGATGTCAAAACAATAATGCAATTATATTTTAATGTTAGTCGGAAGAAAGTCGTGCACACTTTTGCATTTGAACCTATGAAATTACATCCTCATCCTACATTATCAGAAACAATGATGGAAGCGGCTGAAGTTTTCTTCGGGCAGAGCACTCACGTTTACAGACCGAAGAAAAGTTAGCCTTATTAATGCCTGTATTAGAATTAGCCTAGTGTTGATAACATCCAATTAATCTCATCCAAAATTTATTGAGTATATGAATCACGTTGCAAATCTAATATGAACTTTAATGGTGGGTTGCAGAATTGCAATA
>CAZXCP010000028.1:0-28285 GCA_964639355.1 uncultured Ignavibacteriaceae bacterium | reverse complement strand
GGCAAAACTGGTTGATGATCCGACACTTTATAACTCGTTCATAAAGGATATTATGGAAGAATCTCTTCCCATTCTCGATGCAAAAACAGAAATTGTGGATGTAAAAAAATATCTGAAAAATAATTCTGCTATTCTTGTGAGTGATTTCGGATTGATAACTGATATTATAACAAGATATGATTTAATTGAAATACGGGAATAGGTACCATCCCGAACTTGTTTCGGGATCATTATAAAATTAAGTGACCCTGAAACAAGCCTGCCTACCGGACAGGCAGGTTCAGGGTTCAACATTGAAAGGAAAATTATGGGTTTTTCTACAGATGCAATACATGCAGGTCAGATTCCAGATCCGACTACAGGTGCGGTAATAACACCGATATATCAAACATCAACTTATGTTCAGGATGAGCTTGGGAAAAATAAAGGATATGAGTATGCACGTACTCATAACTTTACACGCCAGGCTTTGGAAAAAAATATTGCAGTATTGGAAAAAGGGAAGTATGGAATTGCATATGCATCTGGACTTGCCGCAACTCACGCTCTGATGAGCCTGGTTAAAGCAGGTGATCACATTGTGATATCCAATAATGTTTACGGCGGCACTTATAGATTGTATGAACTTAATATGAAAAATTACGGATTGGATTTTTCCTGGGTTGATTCAAGTGATCTGAAAAATATTGAGACCGCTATCCGTGAAAACACTAAAATGATTTTTGTTGAAACGCCGACAAATCCAATGTTAAATCTTACTGACTTAAAAGGAGTTGCCGGGATAGCAAAAAAAAATAACCTCATCTCTGTCTGCGATAATACTTTTATGAGTCCGTATTTTCAGAATCCGATAGAGTGGGGAATTGATATCGTACTTCACTCAACGACAAAATATCTTGGCGGACACAGCGATGTAATAGGCGGCATGCTTGTAACAAGTAATGAAAAATATCATGAAAGGCTGCGTTATATTCAGAATGCTGCTGGTGGAGTTCCCTCACCATTCGACTGCTGGCTGGTGCTTCGATCGACAAAAACACTTGCTGTAAGAATGAAACAGCATGAAATAAATGCAAATGCATTCGCAGATTTTCTTTTAAAATCTGGTTATGCCAGGCGTGTCATTTATCCGGGATTAAAGGATCATCCTCAGCATGAGCTTGCTAAAAAACAGATGCGGGGATTCGGAGGGATGATATCTGCAGATTTTGGCACCATAGAAAAGGCAAAAAAGGTTTTAAACAATGTTAAGATATTTTCACTTGCTGAATCTCTCGGCGGAGTTGAAAGTTTAATCTCACACCCTGCCTCGATGACTCACGCTTCAGTCCCTAAAGATGAAAGAGATAAAATGGGTCTGACAGAAAGTCTCGTTCGGTTTTCTGTCGGTATTGAAGACATTGAAGATTTGATTGAGGATATTAAGCAGGCATTAAAATAAAGTGTCTTAATAATCAATCAGCAAACAGAATGATGATGAACTTATATTTTGATATTCAGTTTTATTTTTCAGCGGATATGGTGATAGTACAAAACTCAGACTTTTGATTACCAATTCCTTTCCTGATATCTTCTTTGATATTAATTAGTCCGGTTTCATATTGTTCATCCCGGATTGCCATTAAGTGCGAGGTACGATATCTCTTCGAAACATACTCGAGGAAATTCAGTAGATTCTCTTCACTATCCGAACGTTGTCTTGACATTTCAATATTAACAAATCCATTCTGTTTTAGTAGTTCTATAAATTTTTCAGCAGGGAGAAAATCTCTGAAGTCCATTTCCAGTGCCTCAGGAAAGTATTTGTATAATATCCACTTCTTCATATTCCATGGATCAATATTTTTCATTACAAATTTTCCGCCCCTTTTAAGTAATCGATGAGTTTCTGCTAACATTGAATTTTTATCAGCTACATGCGGGTAAGAAAACTGATTGGTTATATAATGAAAACTATCGCTTTCAAATGGTGTGCTGGAGCTATCACCTTGAACCCAGAATACATTTCCGCATCTTTTCCGGGCTTGTTTTAACATCCCTATTGATAGATCAAGACCTGCAAGCATTGTTTTGTGAAATAGTTTTCTGTTGGAAGCAAGCTGTTTACCTGTTCCACACCCCATATCAAGAACCCGGATTTCCTCAGCTTTAAGTAAATCATTTTCCTTTAGATAAGAAAAAAGAAATTCATCTGCATGATGATCACGAAGCGGCTCATCATAAAGATGTGCTATCAAATCATAATTTAATCGTTTTTGAGAATTTTGTTTACTCATTCGATTTATTAATTGTTGATGTCCATAACAAAAATATAAATAATATTAAAAATTGGCAGGAAGGTGATTATTGCAGACGAAAAGATACTGCCTGGCATACGCGGGATCATCCAATTTTAATCCTTGATTTGCTCTCGAATAAATCTTGTTGATTAATTCTTAAAAATATTTAGGAAAAAATTACATTTCTTTTTCAGCAGTTAGTATTTTGCTCTTTACAAACTGACCCTGATCAATATGTTCCCGGGTGAGGTAAACAATTCCATCTTCATCATGTGGTTCACCGTAAGTGCTGTGCACGGATTTTAATCCCCCTAATATTTTTCTTGCATCAGAAATGTAAACCAGATCACCAACATCAGCGGCCATCTTTGTCATATCATTTTTGGAAAAGTGCATCAGGTCATCAGCGGAAGTTGTTTCCTTCCAGTTTACTTTAATTACTTTACCATCACGATCATTAACCTTGGAGCCTTTGAACATTTCTTTTGCTTTCGCAATACTCCAGACAGTCAGACCATCCGTATGTGTTGCTTCAGAATATTTAGAATAATA
This sequence comes from uncultured Ignavibacteriaceae bacterium, assembly GCA_964639355.1. Lineage (GTDB taxonomy): Bacteria > Bacteroidota > Ignavibacteria > Ignavibacteriales > Ignavibacteriaceae > JAGXRK01. Next base: position 25,454 of record CAZXCP010000028.1, on the reverse strand, counting down.
ATTAGAGGAGATGACCACGAACACAAGCATCACTGCCGTTAAGAACAACAAAACCGGTAATGAGGCAAGATTAAATAAAATTATTACAAAAATTCCGCCTGAGACAAATGTGATTCCGCTAATCAATGACTTATGATTAGGTTTTGTTTTTAACCAGTTGACTAATTTTTTCTGTTGATTTCTGGTAACAGTTGTAAGCACTCCCACAAAAACACAAACAAATAAATTATACAATGCGCCTATATAGGTGTAAGGGTGGTTCGGATCGAATGCTGTGCCGTGTGCAAATATTTCTATCAATGGTTTCGGGTAATACATTCCGAGTATCATCAATGAAACTCCTACAACAAATGTTGCGATTACAGAGGCATTGGTAAACTTCTTCCAGAATACTCCGAGAAATATTGCAACAACAAGAGGCGGAGTTAATGTTGAATGAAAATATCCGTGTGCTTCATACACGGTTGGAAAAGCACTAAACGGAATTACAGCCAGTACACCCATAATTGTAAAAATTGCAGTTGCAATTCTGGCTGCTTTCAATTCCTGTTTGTCTTCTTCCTTCCAGTTCTGAACTTTCTTGGTAAACCATTTCTTTGCAGGTCTGTGAATATCATTTATGTAAATTGCCGCTATTGCATTGAGTAACGTATCAACAGTACTCATCAGTGCTGCTGTTAATGCTGCCATAATAAATCCAAATACTCCCGGCAAAGCAATGATATTGGAGACTACTACAAAAATAGAATCTGGATTTGTTGATGGAGGTACAACTTCCGGGTTTATCACAGAAATAGCTTTTGCAATCCATCCGGCATTACCGACGATTATTGCACTTATTGGCAGCATGAATAAAATGTTAAAAGTTGCGGCTTTACGTCCTTCATCAACACTTTTAGTTGCCATAAAGCGCATAACCAAACCCATGTTCATAAATAAAAATCCAACAGATCCTGCAATTCCATCCTGCCAGAAAATCCCGACAAAATTAAATCCTGGCGGATCATTAAAATGTGCAAGTGGTAACTTCCAGCTTGTTGGTAACGCATCCCAGAACACTCCAAATCCGCCCAAGTAATCAATACCTAAAAAGAAAACAAGCATTCCTGCAAATATTAAAATGAATCCTTGTGCAAGATCAGTGAATATAACTGCTGTTTGTCCTCCGTAAGTAATGTAAATTCCAACTATCAATGCTATTACAATAACAAGCCCCATTAAAGTGATATCAAAGTGAATTCCTAAAACATCAAAACCGGGCGGTAGCAATGGAAGAATTGCTTTACCCATTGTTAAAAATCCAATTCCAACGTATCCGATCATATAAAGCAATAACAATATCGTTGCAAGAAATCTCGTTGCTGGTGAAAATCTTTTTTCAAAATATTCCGGAATAGATCTGATCTTTGTGTAAACTATAATTGGCAGCCATCCGAACAAAAAGAATGGAACAAAAAACCAGTCGTTCATATAGGTCATTGTTGAGGAGAAACCAGCTTCAAATCCTTTTGCAGAATATTTGATGAAACTATGACTTCCGATTCCGGTAGCAATAATACTCATTGCTATCAGCCACCAGGCAAAACGTCTTCCGCCAAAAAAGAAGTCTGTTGTAGTACGGTTATACTTGCTGAAGTAGGAACCGAAAATCATAATTGCAATGAAGTACACAACCATAACTATCCAGTCGGTTGAGGTACCAAGACTATGATGAATGTCCATAATATTTTTTAGCCGGGTTGATTAAAAATATAGTGCGGCAATAATTAGTACAGCATGGAAGACCATAAAATAGATCATTCCGAAGATCAGAACTTTCCACCAGTAGCGATGACGTTTTTTGGTCAGGTCAATACCGCCGCTTTTTTTAATGGTGATCATTCCGATGATAAAGAAGAGTCCGCCTACGCCATAAAGATATATGTAGGGTAACCAGGTTTGCTCAAATGGTGGCATAAATTTAAATCAATAATTGATTTGGTAATTTAGATAGTGCAATAATTAAAAAGTTAATTTATCGGGAGTAAACATATGAGGGAGAGAAATCATTTCCTAATGAATTTTTTTGTATACATTTCAGGAAATAATTCAACTTAGATGAGTTATTAAGAGCATATCAAATTCTGCAGAATAGTTATGTTCAATTAAATGAAAAACTCATTCGATCCATTCAACCAATCGGGCATTCATCCAATCAATCAAATATTCAGCGCTGCGCAATTACATTTCTTTTTCTGCACGAAGCTTTCTACCCTTTACAAACTTTGCCGCTTCCAGATGTTCTCTTGTTATATAAACGACTCCATCTTCATCATGGGGTTCTCCAAAAACTGAATGAACGGATTTGAGTCCACCCATCCATCTTCGTGCATCGGTAATATAAAGTAAGTCTCCGGGATCGGCTTCCATACGCTTCATATCATTTTTAGAAAAGTAAATAACATCTTCATCCGAATCTTTTAACTTCCAGTTAACAACAATTTTTTCACCATCACGGTCGTTAATCTTGCCGCCTTTGAACATCTCTTTTGCTTTTTTGAGGGAGTAAACTGTTAATCCTTCTGTATTCAGTTCAGAATCGTATTTAACGAAATAAGTTACAAGGATAGTTACTAACGCACTCATAATAAGTGCAGCTGCAAGCTGTACAGAAATTTCGATAAAAGATTCGGGATGGATTACTATGAATGTTGAACTGAAAACAACACCAACAAACAGTGCAACCGCTGCAGCAATTGAACTGTAAATGATTACTTTGTCGTGTTTATGGCTTTTAATCCATGCAACAAATTTCTGCTGATAATTTGTGGTAAGTGCAGCAATGAACCCAACACCAAAGCAAACGAATAAATTATATAAAGCACGGATATATGAGAAGGGATGACGCTCATCCATAGGTGTTCCGTGTGCAAATGGTTTAATTAATATGCCCGGATAATTTGCACCTAGTATCATCAGTGTAACTCCGCCAATGAATGTTACAATTACAGCAGCGGGTGTAAATCTCTTCCAGAATAACCCCATAAAAATTGCTATCACCAGAGGAGGAGTTAAAGTTGAATGGAAAAATCCGTGTGCTTCATAAACTGTAGGGAAATCCCTGAAAGCAAGAACACCTAATACTCCGAGTGTTGTAATAACAACTGAAGCAACTCTTGCTGAAAATAATTCTTTTCTATCGGTTACCTTGTCATCTTCTTTAATATGTTTTAAGACTTTCTTTATTGGTCTATGCACATCATTAATATAAATGGCAGCAGTAGCATTAATGAGTGTGTCTACAGTTGACATAAGTGCGGCAGTAAGTGCAGCCATTACAAATCCAAACACTCCCGGATGAGCAATAATATTTGCCACAACAACAAAAATCTGATCCGGATCGGTATTAGCCGGAACAACATCAGGAAATTCAACAGAGATAGCTTTACCAATCCACCCGGCATTAGAAACAACAATAGCCGAAAGAGGAAGCATAAACAGAATATTAAAAGTTGCGGCTTTTCTTCCTTCATCAACACTCTTGGTAGCCATAAAACGCATTATCAGGCCCATGTTCATAAACAGGAATCCAATTGATCCGGCAACACCATCCTGCCAGAAAATACCAACAAAGTTAAAGCTCGATGGCTCATTAAAATGAGCCAGTGGAAGTTTCCATTCAGTAGGGAGCATATCCCAGAAAATATCAAAGCCACCTATATATGAAATACCAATGAAGAAAATTAAAAATCCGGCAAATAACAGAATGAATCCTTGCAGAAGATCAGTGAAGATAACCGCCGTTTGTCCGCCGAAAGTAATATAAATACCGGTAATTACGGCAATTACCATAACCACACCCATGAGTGTAACTTCAAATTGCGAACCGAACAACGCAAATTCAGTTGGCAGCATCGGAAGCACAGCTTTTCCAAGTGTTAAAAAACCAATACTTATATATCCAATCATATAAAACAGCAAGAGCACAGTTGCAATAAATCTTGCAGAAGGACTGAATCTTTTTTCAAAATACTCAGGAATTGACCGGATCTTGGTATAAATAATTATTGGCAGCCATCCGAATAAAAAGAAAGGAACAAAAAACCAATCATTCATATAAGTCATAGACGAGGAGAAACCTGCTTCAAATCCTTTTGCAGAATATTTAATGAAGCTATGACTTCCTACACCTGTTGCAACAATAGAAAAAGCAATTAACCACCAGGCAAAACGCCTTCCGCCGAAGAAGAAATCCTTTGTACTTCTGTTATAGCGTCCGAAATATGTTCCAAACAGCATAATAGCAATGAAGTACACAACCATTACTATCCAGTCGGTTTCAGTCCCGATATTGTGAAATTTTTCTAAATCCATATTTTACCAGTATAATGCAGCAATAATGAGAATTCCGTGAATTAGAGTAAAGTAAAAAAAGCCGAAAAGGAGTATTCTGAACCATCTGCGGTGGGATTTTTTTGATGTATCCAGGGCACCACTTTTTTTAATTATGATCATTCCTATCAGAAAAAAAAGCCCGCCAACACCATACAGGTACAGATAAGGAAGCCAGGTACTTTCAAAAGGGGGCATCATTAAAACCTAATCATTTGTTTTATAAAAGTTGCACAAAAATATAGAAGCCTGTATTTTATTACAATTAAAATCGAAGTAAATCGGTTATAACTTAAATACATTCCGAAAAGTTTTCTAAGCCAGATTAAAAATTACTATTTCAGTTAAAAACCTTCAGTTTCAGCAATATGATTTACAAAAAGTGTTGGATCTTCAGGTTATTTTATAAATTTAACATTAATTTAACATCAGATTCTAACGGCTTGTTTGAGTTGCGTATATATTTCTTATTCTAATAATATTCTTCTCTGAAAATATAAAGGTATCACTATGTTTAATAAATCAATAGTATTAATATTATCTCTTTTTGTCTCAATCATCTTTATTTCAGGTTGTAAGAAAAAAGATGATATTCAAAGATCTGTGATCACTGTAAAAGGTTCTGATACTATGGTAAACCTTGCTCAGAAGTGGGCTGAGATTTATATGCAGAATAGTCCCGGTGTATCCATACAGGTAACAGGCGGTGGTTCAGGTACAGGAGTTGCGGCTCTACTTAACGGTACTACCGATCTTGCAAATTCTAGTCGTGAACTTAAAGCCTCTGAAATTGAATCAGCCAGGGCCAAAGGAATAAATCCTAACGTAATAGAGGTTGCACTTGACGGACTAGCTGTAATTGTTCACCCAAATAATAAAATTGATAATATTACAATAAAACAGGTTAGTGATATTTTCAGTGGTAAAATACGGAACTGGAAAGAACTTGGCGGAACTGATATGCCTATTACATTATATGGCAGAGAAAACTCCAGCGGTACTTATGAGTTTTTTAAGGAACACGTACTGGGCAAAGATGAAAACGGCAGACAGATTGATTATGCAACATCCACACAGGTTTTGCAGGGCACAGCGGCTCTCGGTGAAGCAGTTGCTAGGGATGTTAAAGCTATAGGCTACGGGGGTGTTGGCTATTTTGCAGAAAGAAATGACGTGAAAATCCTTCATGTTAAACAGGATGAAAGTTCTCCGGCCATATCCCCGGCAGAAGATGGCAAAGTAAATTATGAAGCAATATGGTCGGGCGAATATTCAATTTCCCGTTACCTATATTGTTTTACTAATGGTGAACCGCAGGGTGCGTTAAAAGGTTTCATTGATTTCATCATTTCAAATGAAGGGCAGGAGCTTGTTAAAACTATGGAATATATTCCACTGCCTCAGAAGTGACATCAGGAGCATCACTAATTATACAGAATTGCTTTAGTAACTATGAGTTAATTTCTATCATGCAATATTTGAAGTTATAATAAATGAATCTGGAAAAAACCGGTTCTGAATTTTTTGATAAGGCTGCAAATTCCAAATACGCAAAAAAGATTCGTAAAGGAACCCGCGTAAAGGAAGGATTTATCAAATTTTTCTTTGCTGTTAACGGGGTTATGGCACTGGTTTTTATAATTCTGATTTTTATTTTTCTTTTCAAAGAAGGATTTAAAGCTCTTGAGCATATTGGTCTTCTTGACTTCGTTTATTATGACAGACCTGAATTTGACGGTTCAATTAACCGCGTATATGAATGGTATCCAACCTCGGAAGAACCGCGGTATTCTCTTATTCCATTATTACTTGGAACTTTATTAACTGCACTTCCGGCAACAATTATTTCAACTGTGTTCGGCGTTGCGGCCGGTATCTATCTTTCAGAAATAGCAAATCCCAAATTCAAGGAATTCTTAAAACCATTAATTGAATTGTTTGCCGGTATTCCTACAGTTGTATTAGGATTTATAATGCTGGTTATTGGTGCATCATTTTTTAATGAACTTCTGCACCCGGTAAACAGATTAAATGCTTTTATTGCTGCATTAGGTTTATCTTTTGTTATCATTCCAGTCATAGCATCGCTTACGGAAGATGCACTTCACTCTATTCCAAACGAACTAAGGATGGCTTCTTATGGACTGGGTGCAACCAAATGGCAAACCATAACCAGAGTAATATTGCCTGCCGCTTTCAGTGGTGTTTCTGCAAGCATTATTTTAGGCTTTGGCCGCGCTATTGGTGAAACAATGATTGTACTTATGGCATCCGGTAATGCTGCAAACATTACAGCTAATATATTTAAGTCGGTACGAACAATGACAGCCACAATAGCCGCTGAGATGGGTGAAGTTTCGCAAGGCTCAGATCATTATTATGCACTTTTCTTTATCGGAATAGTGTTATTCACAATTACATTTTTTCTGAATCTCATTGCAGAAGTTATCATTAACAAAATGAGAAAGAAAAATACTTTTTAATTATGATTGACCTGACAAAAAAACATAAAGATATTCCGGGGTTTATATTTATTAATCTCGTTCGATTGATATTCGGATTTCTTGTTTTGCTGTTGTTTCTAATACTCGGAAAAATATTTATTGAAGGTATAGGTGTCATCAGTTTTGAATTTATTTTTGACGAGCCCCGAAACAATATGACCGAAGGCGGGATCTTTCCCGCAATATTTGGGACAATCGCCGTTACTTTTATTATGGTTCTTATGGCGGTGCCTCTTGGTGTCTGCTCTGCAATCTATCTTAACGAATATGCTAAAGATACTTTCTTCACCAGAATAATTCGTACTTCTGTTAATAATTTGGCTGGTGTTCCTTCAATTGTTTTTGGTTTATTCGGACTGGGTTTCTTTATTCTTTTTATAGGTCAGGGAATTGATGAAGTTTTAGAAACCGGATTACTTTTTGGCCAACCTGCACTACTCTGGGCGTCATCAACATTAGCAGTTCTGGTTTTACCGATTGTTATAGTTTCAACACTTGAAGCGCTGAACTCTGTGCCAAAATCCCATCGTGATGCTTCTTACGGATTAGGAGCAACAAAATGGCAAACAATAAAAAATGTTGTTATGCCGCAGGCAAGACCAGGAATTTTAACAGGAACCATACTGGCAATATCCCGTGGTGCAGGAGAAACTGCTCCGATATTATTTCTTGGCGCAGCATTCTTTTTACCCAATCTGCCGGTTGTTGATCTCTGCATTGGTGATTACTGCATTCCAATGATTAATCCGGCAAAGCAGTTTATGTACCTTGCTTATCATATTTTTATTCTGGCCACACAATCTGCTAATCCGACAAAAACATTACCTTTGCAGTACGGTTCAACACTTGTGCTCATTACACTTACGTTCCTGTTAAATATTACTGCAATAATTTTCAGATACAGGTTCAGAAAAATTTTAGGTAAACTTTAATCAAGATTTTATGAAAGAAACAAAAATATTAACCAGAAAACTCAGCTTGTATTATTCTGAAAAGCAGGCTTTAAAGAACATCTCACTTGAAATTCCTGAAAAAAGAGTTACTGCATTTATTGGTCCTTCAGGATGCGGCAAATCAACCTTTTTAAGAGTCCTGAATAGAATGAATGATCTTATCGATAACGTCCGGATTGAAGGAGAAGTTTATGTTGATGGTGTAAACATTTATGATAAAAACATTGATGTGGTTAATCTGAGAAAAAGTATAGGAATGGTCTTTCAAAAGCCAAATCTGTTTCCTAAAACCATATATGAAAATCTCGTTTACGGTCCAAGAATCAATGGAATCAACGATAAGAAAAACCTCGATGAAATTGTTGAAACAACTTTGCAGCAAGCAGCTATCTGGGATGAGGTTAAAGACAGATTAAATGATAATGCACTCAGCCTTTCAGGAGGACAGCAGCAAAGGCTGTGTATAGCAAGAGCCCTTGCAGTTAAGCCGGAAATAGTTTTAATGGATGAACCGGCAAGTGCACTCGATCCAATCTCAACTGCCAAAATTGAAGAACTAATTCACGACTTGAAAAAGAAATACACAATCGTTATAGTTACTCATAATATGCAGCAGGCGGCACGCGTTAGTGATAACACTGCTTTTTTCTATCTTGGTGAATTAATTGAATATGACAGAACCACAAAGATTTTTACTAATCCCTCTATTAAGCAGACAGAAGATTATGTAACAGGCAGATTTGGTTGATCAGAATATTTTTTACTTTTGTTTATTGAAAAATTAAAAAAAGGATTTTAATGGAACGGCTACTGGACGAACATCTTGATAAACTAAAGACTCGCATTATTAAAATGTGCAGTTTGGTTGATGAACAGGTTAATTTTGCAATCAGATCAGTGGAAGAAGAAAATCTGGAGCTTGCGGGCACCGTAATCGAACTTGATAAAAAGGTAAATAAGTTCGATGTAAAAATTGATAAAATATGTCAGAAGATTTTTGCGTTATCGCAGCCGGTTGCAATGGATCTGCGTTATATTATGTCCTCGCTTACTATCAATAGTAACCTTGAAAGAATTGGTGATATAGCAGTTAATATTTCAGAAAACATACTTCTGATCAAGAAGAAACCGTCTTTTTATGGTCAAACTAAAATAGCGGAAATGTTTAAAATTGTGCAGCAGATGCTCAAGAACGCAATTGATTCCTTCATCGGTGAGAATGCCGAACTTGCAAAGAAAGTTATTCTTTCTGATGATATTATTGATAAAATGAATGCAGAAAATCATGTAATTCTGAAAGAAATTATGAAAAAAAGTTCAGACAACATTGAACCTGCTGTAGCTTTATTAGTTATTTCAAGAGAACTGGAACGGCTCGCTGATCATACTACAAATATTGCAGAGGATGTGTTCTTTATTGTGGAAGCCCAGATGATAAAACATAAGTATGAAAAATATCTGTTTGGTGATGAGGAAGAAGAGGAAGAGAGTTAATTAAGCACGCTGTCAATTGATTTCATAATAAGTTCTTTATAATTCACAACCCTTTCCTGGAACGCTGTTTTGTTTAACCGGGTCCCGAATACCAATCCCCAGCTTAACATCAAAATGTAGGTGGGCAATACAGGTGTAACACTTACCACTTTTGAATTGTAAAATTCTGTCAGTACCGACCTTAATAAATTCTCTTCTTCACGAAACAGATCATTAAGGATTTTGTTTTCTGCTTCAAGGGAATAACCCTCAATAATTTTTATCAGCATATCATAAAGCAATTTGGAATGCTGGTTAATATTTTCCTTGTAAGAAATAAATTCCAGCAATCTTAGATTTAGCGGCTGATCACTGTTTGTAAGTGTTGATGTAATGTTTGTGATGTATTGTTCAACTTCCCAGGTTATGGTTTGAAAGAAAAGGTCATCTTTAGATTTGAAGTAGTGATAAAGTGTGGCTTTACCTATACGGAGATCGCGTGCAATTTCATCGAGTGTGGTTTTATTTAAACCATGTTTGGCAAATCGTTTGTCTGCTGCTTTTATTATTTGTATTCGCTTTTCGTTTGCCATTTCTTAGTTCATTCAATTTTACATCAGCAAAATAATAATAAATGGATAAAAACGATGGTAAGCGAATAGGAAAACTGATATGCAACACCGAAGGGGTTCAATCCTAACCAAAATTAATTGGCATTCTCAACCTTGTTAAACAACGGCGTAAGAACCAGCGAAAGCAAAACCACCATCAAACACCCGATAACATTATACCACAAAAAAGGAATTGAAGTAAAAAAGTATAAGTAGAGCACAACTCCTTCTGCGATTATTGCTGAAATGAATACCGATGTACCATTTGCTTTCCGGATATAAAAAGCGCAAAGAAAAATCCCGAGTATCGTACCGTAAACAAGAGAACCCAGAATATTAACTGCTTCAATTAATGATCCCAGCTCACTGGCAAATAATGCGAATGTAATTGCATACATTCCCCAGAATATAGTAGTGAACTTTGATGCTTTCAGATAGTGCCTGTCATCTGCATTTTTCTTTATCAGGCGTTTATAAATATCGATTACCGATGTGGATGCAAGTGCATTCAACTCAGCTGAAGTAGATGACATTGATGCTGATAATATAGCTGCTAATATCAATCCTATGAGTCCGATTGGTAAAAAATTTATAATGAACGAAATGAAAATGTAATTTGTATCATTCCCGTCTGATCGCGGATTTGCGGTCTTTATTAATTCAACAGCCTGATTTTTTAATTCCTTTGCTTCATTTTGTTTATCCAATACTTGCTGCTGGTATTCAGCTTCCATTGCAGCATCGCCGGAATTGATTGCCGATAACATCGATAGAATATTCTGTCTCTTTTCCTCCTGAACCTGTAAGTGAACATCTTCAAGCTGTTTGTATTCTTCAGCATATTCGCTGTTCATTATAGTCCGGGTCTCTACCGGATTGTAATATAACGGCGGAGTAACGAACTGAAAGAAGACAAACACCATAGCACCGATAAATAAAATGATAAACTGCATTGGCACTTTCACCAGTCCGTTTACAATCAAACCAATCCTGCTTTGTTTAACAGAACTTCCAGCAAGATATCTCTGAACCTGTGATTGATCAGTACCGAAATAGGAGAGCATCAAAAAAGTACCGCCGATGATTCCAGACCAGAATGTATAACGATTACTTAAATCAAAAGTAAAATCTATTGCATTAAGCTTTCCCATTTTGCCTGCTACATAAGCAGCATCAACAACAGAAACATTATCCGGCAGCAGTTGATATATCATAAAGAATGCAGCGAACATCCCGAAAGTTATTACTCCCATCTGAAGCAGGTGAGTTTTATTAACAGCGCTTGATCCTCCGACTGTTGTATAAATTATTACAAGTGTTCCGATAATGATTATTGTATAATTTAACTCCCATCCGAGAATAACAGAGAGAATAAGTGCTGGAGCATAAATTGTAAAACCAGCCGCAAGTCCGCGCTGAGACAAAAATAAAACACTTCCTAAAATTCTATTTTTAAGATCAAACCTGTTTTCGAGATATTCGTAAGCTGTGAACACATTTAATTTATTATAGATTGGAACGGCTGTAACAGAAAGTATAATCATTGCAACAGGTAATCCGAGGTAAAACTGAAGAAACCTCATGCCATCTACATAAGCTTGTCCCGGTGTTGAAAGAAAAGTTATTGCACTTGCCTGGGTTGCCATAATTGAAAGAGCAACAGTCCACCAGGGAGTTGCTTTTCCAGCCCGGTGGTAGTCGTTCATGTCTTTTACTTTTCTGGTTTTCCAGGTTCCATAGGCAACGATGAATCCGATAAATCCGCACATTACAATCCAATCGGTAAGACTCATTCGAACGCCTTTGTGAAAATGTAGAAGAGAAGAATTAAAACAACAAGTTGAACTACAACAAAGGTATAAAGTCTTTTCCAGCTTATAAAGATGGGTGGTTTTTCATTCTGAGTATCCTGTCCGGAAATATTTTTCTCACTCATTTATACCTGCTGATATAAGATTGACGAAAAGCCTTATTGCACCGGGAACTCCAGCCGGAATTTGTCTGAAGAAAGCTAATCCTGTATAAATGAAAGATCCCTTACCGTATTTTACTTTTATAAGTGAACCGCTTTTGGGAGATTCACCTTCATCATTCATAAGTAAAAGAGATGTGTAGTTTTCATCAAACTTTGAAGCGAAATACAATCCGCGTTCCTGTATCCAGCCACTAAAATCCTTTTCTGAAATTTTATTCGGATAGTTTAACAACTTACTCTCAGGTTTGTTGAATATAACATCAGCATCCTCTTCAGTAACTCTGTCTCTTGAAATTTCAAAAGGATAAGGTCCGGGGAATGCAATTATATCTCTGCCTATCTGATACTGAACAATGTAGTTTCCGCCGTTTTCGATAAACTTCAGAAGACGGCTTTGTGCAGATGACAGTACATCTCTGGTGTTATACGCCCTTATTCCGGCAATGATTGTTTGATACTCATTCAGATCTTTTACCTGCAGATCCTCATCTGAAAGAATATCCACTTGGAAACCAAGATCTCTTAAGTATTCAGGAATCTTATCGCCTGAACCATTTATATAACCAATTTTTGAAACTGCAGTTTTGCCGATATCAAGTTTTACAAGTTTTGATTTTGATGGAGGGAATAACGTCTGCTGCATAATGTGCGGATAATTTATTTCAACAAGACTATGAGAATAAGTTTTTCCATCTGCTACAATCCCGGCAATCAGTTCTGATTCTTTATAATCTTCCGTTGGAATAACTGTAATCGAAAATTGTTTATTCTGATATTTTCTGTCAAATGAGAAATCAATGGAAGCCGGTTCGATCTTCCAGCCGTTGTTGACAGAAAAATTAATTCTTCCATTAATATTTTCTGCGAATGATCTTAAACTAAACCTGATTTCTCTTTTATCACTATCCGGAAACAAGTAAACATACTTATCGAAATTTAAGGTTACCGGAGGAGCTATAAGCAGCGGTCTGTATATTTCGCCATCAACAGGATCAACTCTTCTGTGATATACAGGTGTATCAAAATCAATTGTTAAACCGTTTATGTCAACAGAAAAAACTGCTTTGAGTGCAGGATCATTCTCGGCTTTTGCAACCAATCTCTGATCCTCAACTTCATAGATACCGATTCTGTGTTCACTTCTTAACCAGAATGGCTGTGTCACTTCTGTATCGTATGGAATTTGAACTGTGAAAGAATTGTTTTGCATTTTACCTTTTGGAAGAACCGAAGCAATTGACAATGCATCTGCATAAGCAAGACTGATTTTATTTAAAGTGATTTTTAGATCGCTTCTGTTCACAATGCCGGTTGTTATATCAATATTATCACCGGGTGAGATAAAAAAATCTTTTGATACTGCTTCAACCCATATTCCGGCGCACGAACGGATTATCTCTTTTAACTCTTTTAATTTAACTTCTTTCCAGTATTCATCATCAATCGAAGAAATTTTATTATAGATAGAAGTTAGTTCAGGCATAATCGAGGCAGGGTTCAGATGATCAAACTTTTCAATTACCTGCTCTATCATTTTTCCGATTTCACTTCCGCCTTTAATTCGGTTCCAGGAAATATCAATTCCGTCAAGTAAATCATTTTTAACTTCATCACCTTTGAGCGGTTGAAAATAATTAAGCACTTCATCTCTTCTGCCGCCTGAACCGAATCCCTGACTCTTATGCATCGTTCGGCTGATTGCGGATATTTCCGTGTAAGACATACCAAGCAGCGGATTATACTCACCAAGGTTGAGCGATAATAATTTAGAAAGATCATCACCTCTTTGTTCCAGTAACGGTAACCATGCATTCCAGAAAATTCTTTTTGGCTGCCAGGTATCAACAAATTCAAGCTGCTCAGGAAAAGCATTTTTATCATTGGCAATTTTAAAAGCTTCAACAGCAAGAATAGCAGAAGCAGTGTGATGCCCGTGTCCGCCGTTTCCATCAGTCGGGAACCTGTTAATGATTATATCAGGTTTGAATTTTCTTATAACATAAACAACGTCTGAAAGGATGTCATCCTTTCCCCAAATCTTAAAAGTTTCATCCGCTGTTTTTGAATAACCGAAATCAATTGCTCTTGAAAAGAACTGTTCTGCGCCGTCTTTTTTCCGGGCTTCCAGGAGTTCCTGAGTTCTTATTACCCCAAGTTCATCGGATTGTTCGCTGCCGATTAAATTTTGTCCGCCGTCACCTCTTGTTAATGATAAGTATCCTGTTCTTGTTAGTTTCCCTGAAGCAAAGTAGGAGAGTACCGCAGTATTCTCATCATCAGGATGAGCAGCAATATATAGTACACTGCCAAGTACGTTTAGTTTTTTTAGTGCCAGTTTTATTTCAGATGAAGAAAGGTTTCTTTCCGGTTGGGAGAGAATATGAATTGAAAAAGTGAAAAAGATAATCAGAGAAAAATTATAGAATTTATTCAGCATTACAGAGTTTATTGTTACTTGAAAAAATCGGATTACAAAATGCGGCGGCAATATAAGAAAAACCTGCTTTTAATATCCACACAAAAGTGTTATAGAAAATATTGTAGTTAAGTAATAGGTTTTAATATATACTCATTCACCTTTTAATTTTTTATATTTACGGCGTTTCAAAGTAAAACTGAGCAGCAAATGATAGTAAAAGCAGGCAATGTAATAATTGGCAATAACAATCCGCTTGTGCTTATTGCCGGTCCCTGTGTAGTGGAAAATGAAAAGATGATTCTTGAAACCGCTTCACAGATACAAAAAATTACAGGAGAAATGAAGATTCCGTATATCTTCAAATCGAGCTTCCGAAAAGCTAACCGCACAAACATAAATTCTTTTTCCGGAATTGGCGATAAGGAAGCAATAAATATTTTAGCAAAAGTAAAAAAGGAATATGGTCTTCCCGTTTTAACTGATATACATACACCGGAAGATATTGAAAAAGTCGGTGATGCCGCTGATGTACTCCAGATACCGGCATTTCTTTCACGGCAGACCGAACTGCTGCTTGCTGCAGGAAAAAGCGGCAAATGTGTAAACATTAAAAAAGGACAGTTCCTCGCACCGCAGGATATGAAACACGCGGCAGAGAAAGTTTCATCAACCGGCAATAATAATATTTTATTGACTGAAAGAGGCACATCATTCGGCTATCATAATCTTGTTGTTGATATGCGGTCTTTCATTATAATGAAGGAAACCGGTTATCCCGTTGTAATGGATGCGACTCACGCAGTTCAACTTCCTAGTAAAGATAATACAAGCGGAGGTGAACCTAGATTTATTAAACCGCTTGCAAAAGCTGCAGTTGCTGTTGGAATAGATGCATTGTTCCTTGAAGTTCATCCGAATCCTAACGAAGCAAAGAGCGATGCTGCAAGTCAGTTGAGCTTAAATGAACTTAAAGATCTGCTGCTGGTTGTTAAGGAAATTGATGATATTGTTAAACGTAAATCATAAGCAATGAATGAACTTTCAAAAAATGAAATCAAACTTCTGTTTGCAATTTTACCGGATGGGAAACCCGGTTATAAAAAATACCGTGATATGATTTCATCAATGGGAGTAGTCGGTAAGGGAAGATTTAATGATGGAAATTTTTATTTAGGCTCCGGTGAAACTCAACCTGATTTGAGTATTGCTTCAACCCCTGTATTTGCGGTTGGAATCGTAAAAGCTAATGTTGGCAGTATTGATGTCTTAATACACGAATATGAAGATGATTTAATTGAAATTCAGTTGAGTAAACGATTTGGTGATGATGACGAATTAATAGTAGATGATGTTTTAAGTTTTTCTGAATGGAATCCGGGTGACAAATCTACCGGCAGTTCCGAAGCGGTTAAAGAGTTTGAAATTATTAAAGACAGATTTGTTTTAGTAATTGATAAATCAAACAAAAAAATCTGGCTTCACAATTACGAATCAGGTGTAAATCATATCATTCCGGTCAGTAATTATTTTAATGAGCTGATGCGGTTGAAGAAAATTAAAGATGAAAATTTGTTCAGATCACCCTCATTATTCTTCAACAAGCTCAATGAATTCAGTGAAGAGGATTTTAAGCTGGCTTTTTATCAGTACAACAAGTTCATGAGAAGGTTTGATATAAAAATCAATCCTGAAGAACTTTTAACTCAGCGTGTTAAAAAGAAAAAATTATTTAAACTTTTTTCAAAAGGATAGAATTTGAATTCAAAAGAAATTATACAAAAAGGAAAACAGGTAGTCCGCATTGAAGCTGAATCAATAGCCGGACTTGAAAACAGCATCAATGAAGACTTTGTAAAAGCAGTTGAAATAATATTTAAATCTAAAGGCAGAGTAGTACTAACGGGAATGGGTAAATCCGGTTTGATTGCCAGAAAAATAGTTGCAACACTAAACTCAACAGGAACGCCCGCAATATTTCTTCACCCTACTGATGCATTGCATGGTGACCTTGGAATGGTTCGCAAAGATGATGTTGTTGTATTAATCTCGAAAAGCGGTGAGACAGAAGAGATATCGAATCTCATCCCGATGTTTAAACGACTTAATGTTACATTAATTGCAATGTGCGGCAATCCTTCATCAAGCCTGGCAAAATCCTGTGATTTATTTTTAAGTATTCACGTAAATGAAGAAGCCTGTCCTTATGATCTTGCGCCGACATCCTCAACAACTGCTACTTTGGTAATGGGCGATGCACTTTCTGTTGCACTGCTTGAAAAGCGGGGATTTACTGAAGAGGATTTTGCATTCCTTCATCCCGGCGGAAGTCTGGGCAAACGTCTTTCACTTAAGATAAAAGAAATAATGATCTCAGGTGATAAAATGCCGCTTGTTGATGAAGACACTTCACTAAAAGATGTAATAATTGAGATCACGTCAAAGCGCCTTGGCGTAACCGGTGTTGTGAATAAGGAAGGTTTGTTAACAGGTATAATTACCGACGGAGATTTGAGAAGACTTCTGGAAAAAACTCTTGATATAAAAAACCTTACTGCGAAAGAAGTTATGACAAGAAATCCTAAAGTTATGAAGGAAGATTACCTTGCTTCCTTTGCACTTCAGCAGATGGAGAACTTTAAGATTACCAGTCTTATTATTACAAGCGATGAAAACAAACCTATAGGCATAATTCATTTACATGATTTAATTAATCTAGGGTTGCAGCGCAGATGAGAATATTAATTGCAGTTTTAATACTTATTTCCGTAACTCACTGCACTAGTGAACGGGTAAAACCGGCAGTGGATGCTTCAATTAAAGTTGAAGAACTGCCTTCGCAGGAAAGCTGGAATTCAGTTATCACATTTTCTGATTCAGGAAGAATTAAAGCAATTATGAATGCCGGACATTTAAGAGTATTTGATGAAGCAAAAGAAACCTTGCTTGATGAAAATATCAAAATAGATTTTTATGATGAGAATGAAATTAAAACAACTACTTTAACCTCCGTAAGGGGAAGGGTTGATGACAGGACGAACAATCTCTGGGCAATTGACAGTGTTGTTGCAGTCTCTGACAGTGTAACTTTAATCACTGATGAACTTATGTGGAGAAATGAGGATAAGAAGATTGTATCAGACCGGTTTGTAAGAATCATTACTCCAAAAGAAAATATTGAAGGTTACGGCTTCGAATCTGATCAATCCCTTCGTAACTATGTTATCTACCGTATAACTTTCGTAACAAGCAATGAAGAAATGTAGATGAAATCTATCACTTTATTAATTTGCTTATTTGTTCTACATTACGGTTTGCTTGGTCAAACTCATAATGAAAGAATAGTTGTAACCGGTGACAGTCTCGTTGGAAAATTTATTGAAGGCGAATCAATACGCGAAGTTTATGGAAATGTTGTATTAACCCAGGGCGATGTTCGTATTACCTGTAATAAGGCAATTCAATTTCTGGGTCGAAATGATGCCGAATTAATTGGAAATGTGATAGCGAAACAGGATACTCTTACAATCAAAACTGAAATGGGTTATTATTATGGTAATCTCAGAATGTCAAGAAGCACAAGCGGTGTAACCCTTGATGATAAAAAGGTTATTCTTACGGCAGACAGCGGTCAGTACTATTTTAATGAAGACAGAGCATTCTTTCAGTCGAATGTAACTTTATATGACACTACTACTACTTTGACCTCTGATGAACTAACGTATTTCAAACAGCGTGATCATGCTATTGCTATTGGTAATGTTAAGATAGTTGATGCTGAAAATATTATTGAAGCTGATTCTCTTGAGCATTTCAGAAATACTGAAACAACTTTCGCAAACAGCAACGTCAGAATTACCAATCTGAAAAACAATACAACAATATTCGGCGGACACCTTGAAGACTACCGGCAGCGGAAATACACGCTCATAAGAATTGAGCCTGTCCTTATGCAGATCGACTCAACAATCAGTATTGATGAAGACTCGCTTGAAGTTCTTACTGTTGATACGCTTTTAATCAGTTCTTTGACGATGGAATCATTCCGCGATACTGCCGATATTTTTATTGCAACCGATTCAGTTAAAATTATTCGCTCCGAATTTGCTTCAGACAATGATAAAACCATTTATTTAAGAAGTGAAGAAAAAATAATTACAAGCAAAATTAACCCTGATGCCCGTCAGCCGGTTTTATGGTATGAAAACTCGCAGTTAACCGGGGATTCAATCGTCATTCATCTTGAAGACAACAACATTACAATGCTCGAAGTTGAAGGCAATGCTTTTTTATTATCGCAAAATGAAAATTTTAAATCACGATTTGATCAATCGACCGGAAGCAAAGTATTGATTTATTTCGTTGATAATAAAATACACCGCACAGAATTTTATGGCACTGTGTACAGCATATATAACATGTTCGAGGAAGAAGAACCAAACGGATTAACAAAATCAAATTCTCATTCCGCTGTGGTTTATTTTGAAGATAACCAGGTAAGCGAAGTAAGATTATATGGTCAGCCTGTTAGTGAATATTACCCTGAACCGCAGGTAATGGGAAATGAGAGATCATTTTTGCTTCCAAGATTTAGTTTTATTGAAACACGTCCGGTGAAAGAAGAACTAATCAGATCCATTAAAGCGTTTAATAATGTAATTCAAAAGAAAGAGGATTATGGCAACAACACTTCGGAGTGAAGAGCTCGTTAAAGTTTATAAGAAAAGGACGGTTGTTGATAAAGCATCTGTAAAAGTTTCTAAAGGGGAAATTGTTGGTTTGCTTGGTCCTAATGGTGCAGGTAAAACTACAACGTTTTACATGATAACCGGGATGATAAAGCCTGAATCCGGAAAAGTGTTTCTTGATAACGAAGAAATAACCAAAGTGCCAATGTACAAGCGTGCAAGAATGGGAATCGGATATCTTCCGCAGGAGGCTTCCATTTTCAGGAGACTGTCTGTTGAAGACAATCTTCTTGCAGTCCTGGAGATGACCAAACTCGATTCGAAGCAGAGAAAAGAAAAATGCGATAAGCTATTAGAAGAACTCTCGATAACTCAAATAAGAAAAAGCAAGGGATTTCAGCTAAGCGGCGGTGAAAGACGCAGAACAGAAATAGCACGTGCATTAGCAACTGATCCAAGTTTTATTCTGCTTGATGAACCTTTCGCAGGTGTGGATCCTATTGCTGTTGAAGACATTATGGTTATCGTAGCGAATCTTAAGAACAGGGGAATAGGTGTTCTGATTACAGATCATAATGTTCACGAAACATTAAGCATTGTTGATAACGGATATATTCTGATTGATGGTAAAATCTTCAAACAGGGAGATGCACATTCACTGGCTGAAGATGAAGAAGTAAGGAAGTTATACCTGGGCGAGAAGTTTAAGCTGGATAGGTATTTGTAATAGCATATACACTCCTTACGTGCACTGTGACTACAGCGAATTGAATTAATAAATAATTAATTCAGACAATAGTAAATGCAATCTGGATTATTATTGATATTTCTTAAATAAGGTAGTAAGGTTAAAGTTTACGATATTCGAAGTTACTAAGGTTTAGGAAATTAGCTTTAAATTTTAGCCGATTTTAATTTGATGCGATGACTGTATAAAAATATGCAGAAAAAAGGTTTGACTACAAAAAATTAAACTCATCAAAAAAAGTAATATTATTATCTCATTATAGAGGATTCTTAACCTTAGTAATAATAATAAAAAAAGATGTTGCCAACCTTATTAGCTTAGTTGTATCAAATAAGGTAATAAGGTTAGTCGATTGATCCTGAATTGCATTACTAAGGTTTAAGAAAACAAATAAGATTTGTAATGAATATTGAATTTCATTTCTTATTGCTCATATCTAATTATTTCTGTAACACAATGTCTTTCAAAAAATTAAAGCTACGATTTTAACAAACCGGACAATGGTGATAGACGATAAAACTTAATTCTCAACCTTAGTAACAACTTTGGTTGCCCAAAATCCGAACCTTATTACCTTATTTTTCAAGATTCAGAGTCTTTTGATAGAATTTAATGAATGTCTCAAACTCTTCAGCAAAAGTAACTCTCCGGTGGTGTTTAGGTTGATTCAGTATGTATTTGCAGACCCTGTCAACATCTTTCTTCGAAATAGAAAACGCTGCACATGAATTCTGCCATGAAAATCTGCCTCTGCAAAGATTATTCTCATTTATAAACCTTTCTGAACTTTCTGCGATAATGGTTGCTAAAGTTGCTTCTGATATTTTAGGAGATCGTGAAGCTAGAATATGTGTATGCTCAGGATTAGCATAGATTGCATAAAGTTTTGAATCATTGTTATTTACAATTCCGGTAATATACTTTTCGATTCTTTCCCTTATACTTTCAGATATTAAAGGTAATCTGTCTTTTGTGACAATGATGAAGTGAGTATAAAGATTATTGTATTTAATTATCAATTTCCCTCCAATAAGTTAATAATGTTAAAATATACTCTATTCGAAGTTAATAATGTTTAGAAAATTATGTTTATTTCCACTCTTGTTTTAATTCGGTTTGATGACTCTAAAATAATAATTAGGAAATAAGGTTTTGGCTCATAAAATTATGTATTATTCTTTGATTAACTCAATCACTATGAATTTTTGACCTTCGTAATCATTGTTAACACATTAGTTAAACCTTATTACCTTATTACCTTATTTACTTTAGTATTCCGATTCAATTCTATTTAATCAACCGCTCAGCCAACTCTAAGTTTTTTAGCTTTCCAACATCAATCCACTCAGTGTCAGAGTGGTCATAACCTTTTATAATAAAATTCGGGGCAAGTTTAAGGTATAGATCAATTATGGAGAATTTTTTTTCGGCAGGCATTAAACTGAATATGGAGGGGTTTACGACGTGAATTCCGCTGAAAGCTAATTCATTAAGCTTTCCAACATAGTCTCGTACAATTTTTTCTTCATTTGTTATTTTGTTTTTCCAACCGCAAAATACATTATCACGATCGAGAAGAAGATACCTATTTGTTTCCCGGTTTCTTACTGCAAGTGAAGCGAGATTACCGGATTTGATGTGATAATCGTATATCGTATTTAAATTCAAATCCGTTATTACATCAACATTGTAGATAAGTATTGGATATTTGAAATCGATATGCCTTTCAATTTCCTTAATCGCTCCGCCGGTATCAAGAAGTAATTTCCTTTCATCAGATATATAAATATCTGCACCAAAGTTATTATTTTCGTTCAGGTAGGAAATTATCATATCTCCAAAGTGATGAACATTAATTATGATATTTTTGAATCCGTGCTTTATAAGTTTCTTAATTGCCAGCTCGAGAAGTGTTTTACCATTAATTTCAACGAGAGCTTTTGGTTTGTTTTCTGTTAACGGTTTAAGTCTAGTTCCGATGCCGGCAGCAAGGATCATTGCATTCATCATTTTATTTTGCTTTCTCGAATTCAGAATGCATAAGTATAACTTTTACTTTGTATTTCTCCTGAAGATGTTTTGCCATTTCTTCGGCACAATAAACAGAACGGTGCTGACCCCCGGTACAGCCAAAACTAACCATCAGGTTTGTAAACCCACGTGTAATGTAATTCTCAACAGAAGCATCGACAAGGCTAAACGTGTTTTCCATAAATTTATCAATGTCGCTTTCCTTCTTAAGAAAATCAATTACATCCTTATCCTTGCCGGTCTGGTCTTTATACTGTTCGTATCTGCCGGGATTATGAACTGCCCTGCAGTCGAATACAAATCCTCCGCCGTTTCCTGAATTATCAGCTGGAATTCCTTTTTTGTATGAAAAACTTTTTACTGTTACTGTTAGATTATTCTCATTGAGGAGGGGATAGCTATGCTTTCTCAATTCATCTGAATTTATCATCTGTTCGAGACACTTAAATAAATGCGGAAGTTTTAAGGATGTATCCCAGTTATTAAGAAGCCATTCCATATTCTTAAGCGCTGGTGGAATACTTTTCAGAAAGTGGGATTTCCGTTCATAAAATCCTCTGAATCCATAAGCTCCCATGGCCTGAAGTATTCTAATCAGAATAAATGGTTTATAGTACTCAATAAAATCATACTTATCCAGTTTATGTTTTTCTTTTATGATTGCAGTATAAAAATCCAGAAGCTCTGATCTCATTTCAAATGTTAATTCAGCTTTGGCATCGAAAAGGAGAGAGGCTACATCATATTGAAGCGGACCTTTTCTGCCGCCCTGGTAATCAATGAAATAAGGTTTTTCATTTTTCAGCATTACGTTACGTGATTGAAAATCTCTGTAAAGAAAATATTTTGAATCTGCCGATAAAAGAAAATTTGTAAAAGTATGAAAGTCGTCTTCAATCAGTTGTTCATTGAATGATATTTTTGCAAGCTTAAGAAAATAATATTTGAAGTAACTCAGATCCCATAGCATTGACTGGCGGTCAAATTCTTTTCTCGGATAACAATGTGTGTAATCAAAATCTTTTGCGGCGTCTATTTGAAACCTGGGAAGCTCGGTTAATACTGTTTTGTAGAGATCAACTATTTTGTATTCATGATCTTCCTCTTTTCTAAGACTTACTATTTTACTGAAAAGAGTTTCATCACCAAGGTCTTCAAGCAGGTAAATATTATTGTCTAAGTCTTCTTCATATAAATCAGGCACATTTAATTTATTTATTAGGAACTGCTTCGTGAAAGAAATAAAAGCTTCATTTTCTTTTCTGTCATTATTATAAACGCCAATTGCCGATGTACCATTGCTTTTAATTCTGTAATATTCCCTGTAAGATCCTGACGGTGGCAAGGGATCATAATTTATTACTTGGCTTTTGTAAAATTTACTAAACAGACTTTTAAGCTGTGTTTCTTTATTCATACAGTTTTATATAATCCTCTTTTAGTAAGGCAAAAATATATTGATCTAAAAATTTATCTTCTTTATAAACTGCCTTTTGCATAATGCCGTCAAGTTTGTACCGGCATTTTTGTAATACCCTGACAGAAGCAGAATTTCCTTCAAAAACTCCTGCAAAAATTCTATTAATGTCAAAATTATTAAAAGCGTATTTTGTCATTTCTTTAACTGCCTCGGTAGTGATGTTTTTTCCCCAAAACGGTTCGCCCAGCCAGTAACCTATTTCAGCGTTATGAATAAAAACATCATTATTGAGCTTAAGCCCGATTCCACCTATCAACTCCTCATTATTAGCAAGAGCAAAGTTTACTTCAGGCTCCTGAGCAGCACAGTTTGCAATCCATACAATGGCATCATCTCTCGTGTAAGGATATGGGAAAGTGTTCTTGAGCCATCTGCTGACTTTAATATTATTAGCATATTTAATTAAAGCATCAATATCGGAATTATCATAACTGCGGATCTTATATTTACCAAACTTAATTTCCATCGATCATCAACTCACCAGTTTCCGAAAGGTCCACCGTAGGCACCCTGATCGTTACGGCTTCCATCTACGTTATTATATTCAGGTGCAGGATTTCCGGCATTTCTGCAGGGTGATGCAAATATCAACCTGAAATTATTTTCGGTAATGAAGTAAGGATTCATATTTCCTGTTGCAATATAATTGTATTGCTGAATATAATTTGTTGTATCAGGCGATAAATAAACAAGATGAGATAACGAATCTCCGTATGTATTTTTATAAAATATATTATTCTGGATTTCAGATCTGAAGGAATCTTTTATAACAACACCTGCCCCGGGGAGCGAAGATTTATTGCCGTTAAAAACATTATTTATTAAAGTCAGATCGGAATGCTGTGCTGCTATCGCCCCGCCTGCATTTTGTGCCTGATTCTGATTGAAGATCACATTTTTCACTTCTACAGTGCTGAATAAAGAACCGATTGCTCCACCGGTATAAGCCTGATTCTTTTCAAAGTAACAGTTCCTAAGTACAACATCAGAACCATAAATAAGAAATGCACCGTAATAATGGGGTTCCGGTGAAACCATACTTTTAAAATAACAAAAACGCAATGAAGCTTCTGAATCAGCACTCAATATCTTAATTCCTCCAAAGGAGTTTCTATAGGGAAGGAAATATATCCGTGCAAACCTTTCACCCGCCGCAATCAATTTACCTTTAACTACTAAAGTCTTTCCTGTATCGAAGTACAATTCAACACCGGGTTCAATTGTAAGTGTAACAGATGAATCAACTATAATATGATCCTTAACATAATACGGCGAATCCTCGTATGTAAGTGTTCCTGAAATTGATCCTTCGATTTCTTTAAACAATCCGGATATAGGAGGTCCTGCTCCGGCGTCATCAAAGTACTCCCTTTCAACACATCCGTTGAATGAGAGTAATAAAAAAGCCATCAATATTATTTCTATGGATTGCTTATACATAAGTAATAGTTAACGACCTTCGAAATTTACTATATTTGTTCACAAAAAAGTTATGCTATTTATATTCCAATTATATGAAAACATTTATAATCTGTTTAGTCGTTTATCTATCCTTACCGGTTTTTTCACAGGATTCTGTTTACATAACAATCCGGATAATAGCAGGCGGTGTTGAGTCCGGTGAAAATATTTTTATATCCGGAAATCACTTTAAACTTGGTGGCTGGCATCCGGGTAAGGTGAGTTTAAATAATGTTAATGATTCAACCTGGATGAATACATTTTCATTTCTTAAGGGTGATCAACTTGAGTTCAAATTCACGAAAGGCAATTGGGATAATGAAGCTCTTAATCCTGATGGTACGGTTCCATCAAATCACTCTCTAGCTGTTGTAAAAGATTCTATTCTCACTTTCAGAATATCAAATTGGAAGGACGGATCTATTGTTTCAGTGCAGGGCCAAATTACCGGAAAGGTTGAGTACATAAGAAATTTAAATTATCCCGGACTTGAACCAAGAGATGTAATTATCTGGTTCCCTCCGTCCTATGATTCTCTGCAAACAAAAACATACCCGGTTTTATATATGCATGACGGACAGAATGTTTTTGATCCGTTGACATCATCTTTCAATGTTGATTGGCAGCTTGATGAAAAAGCTGATAGTCTTATCAGAGCAGGGGAGATTGAAGAAATTATTATAGTGGGTATTTACAACACATTTAATCGATATGCAGAATATTCTCCGAACGACACCGGATAT
>CAZXCP010000027.1:0-29734 GCA_964639355.1 uncultured Ignavibacteriaceae bacterium | reverse complement strand
ATCCTATCACCCCGACTATTGTAATTATTTATTGAAGAGGTCTTAGGTTCTCCCAAAGGTCCGAAGGACTCCTTTGGAGGACTCCAACTTTGCTCTGTCTTTCGCATTGTGGAGGAATCCTATCACCCCCGACTCATTTTTATTTATCATAAATTATTATGGCACAAAATCATTCTTTTGACATAGTTTCTGAAATTGATCTTCAGGAAGCAGATAATGCTGTGAACCAGGCACTTAAGGAAATTCACCAGCGTTATGATCTTAAAGACTCTAAAACTGAAGTTGAGCTCAACAAAAAAGAAAAATTTATTTCTATAAACACAAAGGACGATTATTCACGTAAAGCCAGTATTGATATTCTGGAAACAAAATTTATCCGAAGAGGTATTTCCGTTAAAGCTCTTAAGTTTGATGAACCTGAAGCTGCATCAGGAGGAAGATTGAAACAAAAAATTAATCTTCAAAGTGGAATATCAAAAGAGAATGCAAAGATCATTACAAAGATGATTAAAGATTCCAAACTCAAAGTAAATGCGCAAATCCAGGATGAACAGGTAAGAGTGACTGCTCCCAAAATTGATGATCTTCAGGCAGTAATTAAAATGGTTAAAGAAGCTGAGCTTGATTTTCCTACTCAGTTCGTAAATATGAAGTAAACATTTTCTTATCCAGCATAAGCTAATCTTAGTTTTTCTTTATTCACGTTCTTCAGCATCATAAACTCCTCTTCATACACTTTTTCTATATCTCCATAATATTTATTATCAACACTGTCTTTTTCAGTATCACGCAATACCTTTAATGAAGATATGAGACTCATCTTTCTTACAACAAGATTTGCCGGATCATTCTTATCCACTATTCCTTCAACAATGTAAGGACCCATTGACATAGTAAGTTCGGCATATTCATAATAAACTTTGGGAAATATCACTGCTTCAAAAGTGCCGTAAAGATCTTCCAGCGAGAGGAATTTCATTATGTCACCTTTTTTAGTCCGGATTCTTTTAGAAGTCATATACCAGCCGATCATAGTGACATACTTACCTTTATACTTAACCATTTCATTTGTTTTTATAACTGATGAATCATCAAAAAGATTTTTATAGAAATGAAGCGGATGACGTGTAATCATATAATTAAAAGTTTCATATTCTATTCTGCATATTTCCTCAAGAGAAAAATTCTGTGCAGTTTTTACCTGCTGTTCAAGTATAAAGGTTTCATGGAGGAAAAGGTCATTATATCTTTCATCAAGTATTTTTCTTTTGTTGATGTAAATATCGAGCAGCCGCAGAAGTTCAGGACGGGTTTGACGAAAACATCCCAACGCACCACATTTAATAAGTATTGATGTTTCTTCACAGCCGAGTCCGGTTCTTACAAGAAAATCTGCAAGTGAAACATAATCACCATGATTTTTCCTTTCATTAACAATTTTGTGAATTGAGTTAAGCGAAAGATTTTTTACAGCCATCAGACCAATCCTCATTTCATAGCCTTTGCCTGTGTATTCATATTCACTTCTGTTTATGCAGGGAAGCTGAACTTTCACTCCCCTTCTTTTGGCTTCCTGAACATACACTGCTGCGGAATAAAAGCCTCCGCCATTGCTAAGAACACCTGCCATAAATTCAGCGGGATAATATGATTTAAGAAATGCAACCTGATATGAGAGCAAAGCAAAAGAAGCACTGTGAGCTTTACAGAAAGAATACCCGGCAAATGATTCTATTTGTCTCCAGAGTTCTTTTGACTGACTGATGTTCAATCCTTTCATTTCACAGGATTCGAAAAAACGATTTGTAAGCTGCTGCATTGCTTTGTGCGACCGCATCTTTCCGCTCATTGCACGCCGCAGAAGATCAGCTTCTTCTAAGCTCAGTCCGGCAATTTTATGTGCAACTTTGATTACATCTTCCTGGTATATCATTACTCCGTAAGTATCGGCAAGAACTTCGGCAAGCTCCGGTATAAAGTAAGTGCGCTTTGAAGGATCTTTATGACGAAGAATGAACTCCTGCATCATTCCGCTTTCAGCAACACCGGGACGAATTATTGAACTTGCTGCTGTAAGCAGTTCAAAATCATGAACATCAAGCTTTCTGAGAAGAGAACGCATTCCCGGAGACTCAATGTAGAAGCATCCAATTGTTTGTCCCGTACGTATAAGCTCATTTGTCTTGATATCATTAAACAGCATATCAAAATCGAAGATATCAAACTCAACTCCCTTTCTATTTTTCGGAAGTGCCGGATAAAGAGTAACTACCTTCGGCTTTGTTCGCCATTCTACCGGGGTTCTATAAAATATGTTTTCACACTCTATTTCCATTTGTTACATTAAATAGTGAACATTTGAACACTATTTACATTTTTTGAAAATTAAAGTCAAGAGCAGAAAAGCATTATTGAGTTGACTTTGATAAGAGGATTAAACTTATTAGAAGTGTAGTTTTGACATAATTATTGATGTGATTCGAAAATGCAAACAGATGACACTTTATCATGGATCTGCCAATACTGTGGGGTTGAGAATGCGGTATGGGTTGATCTAACGATTGAAGGAAAGCAGGACTTTATTGAAGATTGCAGGATATGCTGCCGCCCCAACCGTGTAATTGTTACGGTTGATTACGATGAAAATGTTTTCATCGAAGCGAAGCTAACAGATGAATGAAATCCTTTGTCTAAAACCCGGTTTCTGCTAAACCTTTAAAACTAATCCATGATCATTCTGAGGAACGATGAGCTTTCATCATCATCAGAATCGTCTTTCTTCTCGGCTTTCTCTTTAGACCAGGCGTAACGTGACGCATCTATATTAAATCCGATAGGATTCTCATTTTTGTCTTTTTCTTCATCCTCAATTGATGACTTTGGGCTTTTAACCCTAAGAATTGTCGGAACCTCCAGATCTTCAGAATTAAAATCCGGATTCTCAAATAAGTTAAAGCCACCTCCTCTGAATTGCAGAGGCTTTGTTTCGTCTTTAGTTAATTGCTTAACAGCCTTTCCTGCGTAGGAACTCCGACCGGTATCAAATCCGGTAGCAATAACAGTGTAAGAAATATAATCATTCATCTCATCCTTTTTAACCACACCAAAAATTACATTTGCTTCTTCACCGGCAGCTTCGAAGATTACGTTGTTACCTTCATTTATTTCCTGCATTGTCATACTGCTTGAACCGGTTACATTAAGCAGAACACTTTTAGCACCTTTAATATTCACACCTTCAAGAAGTGGTGATGAGATAGCTTTCTGTGCAGCTTCTATGGCGCGATTTTCTCCGCTTGCAAGTCCGCATCCCATCAATGCTTCGCCGCTTTGATTCATAACTGCACGAACATCGGCAAAGTCTACATTTATTAATCCTTCAATTGTAATAATGTCTGCTATACCGCGTGTCGCTTCATATAGAACTTCATTTGGTTTATCGAATGCTGCAAACGCATTAATACCCTTATCCAGAATACTCAGCAATCTTTCATTCGGAATAACTATCAAACTATCAACATGCTGGCGTAATTCCTGAATACCTTTTTCAGCATTCATCATTCTGGCTTTGCCTTCCCAGCGAAATGGTTTTGTAACAATTCCTACAACCAATGCCCCTATACTTTTAGCAATCGAAGCAACCACAGGTGCTCCTCCAGTTCCTGTTCCACCTCCCATTCCGGCAGTTACAAAAACCATATCACTTCCACCCAAGACTTCAGCAATCAGTTCACGATCTTCTTCTGTTGCTTTCTTTCCAACATTAGGATCAGCACCGGCGCCAAGTCCTCTGGTTATGGAAGTTCCGCACTGAATTTTATGTGTCGCACTGCTGCCCTTTAAAACCTGTGAATCGGTATTGATTGCGACATACTCAACGCCATTCAAACCTCTAGAGATCATACTCTCGATTGCATTGCAGCCTCCGCCGCCAACACCAACTACTTTTAGTACAGCTGACATGGATTTGTCTCTGTCAATTGTTGCGAAACGCGCCATAGTTCCTCCTATAAGATTTATAATTCGTCAAAAAATTCTTGTACTTTATTCATTAATTGTTTGATTTTATTAGAGCCTTTGATTTTCCTGGGTTTAACAAGTACCTGATACTCACTGGATTTTCCACCAGGTATTCCCTTAATCAAGCCTGCAACTGTTGCAAACTCAGGACTTTCAATTTCATTTGCCAAACCGGCACCAAGCTCCTGCGGTACCCCGATTCTTGTTGGTAATCCGAAAACCTCTTCAGCTAATTCGGGACATCCTTTCAACAAAGCTCCTCCACCTGAAAGCACAATACCTGCCTTAAGTTTGTTTTTGAATCCAGCAGTACGAAGTTCATTGTCAATAATTGAAAATAGTTCACGCATTCTCAAACTAATTATTTGAGTTAGAAGACTAATTGGAATCTTGGTGTTTCCTCTGGCACCTACCCCTCTTATGAGTATATCTTCATCTCTTATAATTGCATTCTCCGATGCATAGCCATATTCTTTCTTCAATCTTTCTGCTTCTTCAGTAACCACACCAAGCGACTCACGGATATCATTCGTTACCTGGTTGCCGGCAATTCCAATAACCTTTGTATGCTTAATCGATTTTTTATGATAGATTGCAATGTCTGTTGTTCCACCTCCTATGTCAATCATTGCAACCCCAAGATCTTTTTCGCTGTCTTCAAGTACAGATGAACTTGAAGCAATCGGTTGAAGAATGTAGTCCTGAACCTGATATCCTGCACGTTCAACTGATTTTCTGATATTCTGAATAGCAGGTATGGATGCAAGTACAACGTGATTACTGGCTTCCAGCCTGGATCCCGACATTCCGATCGGACTTTCAATTCCACCCTGATGATCAATAGAAAATTCTTCGGGTATTATATGAAGTATTTGTCTGTCTGATGGAATTCTTATGGTTCTTACATCCGATTCAAGTCTGTCAAGATCTTCTTTTGTAATTTCTTTTTCTTCTCTGTTTATTGTAACATAATTCCTATGTCTGATACTTGTTATATGTTCACCTGCAACACCAACATTAACCAGACTTACGCTAATACCTGCTCTATTGGATGCAATCTCCATAGAAGCTTTAATTGCTTCAGCAGTTTTACCAATATTAGCCACCAATCCTTTATGAAGACCGTCGGACGGTGCAACACCAAAACCGAGAATATCCAATTTACCCGAATCAACCGACCTTTCTGCAATAACCGCACAAACCTTCGTCGTCCCTAGATCTAAGCCAGCCAGAATTTCTTTTTTCATTTCTTATAAACCTATGTTGTCTTTTCTTCCGACAAAAACTTCATTACTGAATCTTAAGTCGAGATACTCTGTATTGTCCAAATAATGTTTTTGTTCGTTCATCTGTTCCCACATAATATTCAGATAAATCATCTTCTTCGCCTCATTCCCTCTTCCAAAAATCACGGGTGCATTAATTCCGGCAAAGGTGAGCACAACATCTCCACCGCTTCGCAAATTTATTTCTGCCAGTTTACCTGACATTTCAAGATCGGTGGTTTTTGCAGCGTCAATAATTTTAAAAGCCTGAATTATATCCTCATCTTTAATAAAACTCATTGCATTCAGTTTATCCCTCAACCTTGCATTACTAATAACCGGCATATCAGAAAACCTTGTTCCAGGGAAAATTGGAACAATCTGAAAATCGGCACTGATGAAATACGGATCAGTGCCTCCCATTAACACCGCATACATAATTTTTTCTTTCAGATAAACATCAACATTTCCTCTTCCATCAGATTTGACTTCGGATCTGATTATGTAAGGATGTTTATCAAATCTGCTTTTAATTCCATGCAACGTAAGATCACTATATGCTAAACCCGCATCAAGTTGTGTAAACTCGAGATAGCTTTTTTCGTCAAGTAAATTGTTTCCTGTTACTGCGATCATTTTTATTTCTTCTCTTCCTCTCTTATTATAAGAGAAAATTGTTAAGTAAATCAGAGAACCGAACAAAAGAACAAACAAAAACAAGCTG
This sequence comes from uncultured Ignavibacteriaceae bacterium, assembly GCA_964639355.1. Lineage (GTDB taxonomy): Bacteria > Bacteroidota > Ignavibacteria > Ignavibacteriales > Ignavibacteriaceae > JAGXRK01. The sequence continues at coordinate 23,725 of CAZXCP010000027.1, read as the reverse complement.
ACAATTTTAAAGTTACTGTTAGCCATTACTAATTCATCAGCATCGTGACAAACTTTTCATTGTACTTGAAAATATCACCTGCGCCCATTGTAATTATTATATCACCATTCCTTTTATTTTTCATAAGCATTTGCGGTATATCATTCTTATCAGCTACATAATAAACCTCTTTATGGCCATATTCAGCGGCACAATCAGCTATCAACTTCCCAGTGATTCCTTCAATAGGCAATTCTCTGGCCGGATATACATCAGTACAAATGAATAAATCGCTGTTTAAAAATGATCTTGCAAAATCCTTAAAGAAATCTCTGGTCCGCGAATAAAGATGTGGCTGAAATACTGCAACTAATCTTCTTTGCCATGAGGAGCGAATCCCTTTCAAGGTTTCGGACACCTCTGTTGGATGATGAGCATAATCATCAATCACAAGAATTTCTTTATCATATTTTATTTCAAATCTTCTCTGCGCTCCGCGAAAATTCTTTAGAGTATTCTGAACAATACTGAATTCAACACCCAGTTCCCTGCCAACCACAATTGCTGCCAGAGAATTTTTTATGTTATGGGTGCCGGGAACACTCAACTCAATTTTCCCAAGTTCCTTACCAAAGTATTTAACATAATAGGAAGTGTTAAATCCATCGTGTTGGATACGCACTGCCTGAACATCAGCTTCATCACTTAATCCAATAGTAATAATTCGTTTTGATATCCCTGGTAAAATATTCTTCAGTTCCATATCATCTATGCAGAGAGTAACAAATCCGTAAAAAGGTACTTTATTAGCAAATTCAGTGAATGCAGACTTTATGTCATCTAAATCTTTATATGTATCAAGGTGTTCTGTTTCTAAAGAAGTAAGAACTGCAATAACGGGATTTAGCTTTAAAAATGTCCGATCAAATTCATCCGCCTCCACTACAATAAGATCACTATTACCTAATCTTGCATTGCTACCATTAAGAGCACTTAGTCTGCCCCCAACTATCATTGTCGGATCTAATCCGGCTTCCACCAAAGTTAGTCCTATCATAGAAGTTGTTGTTGTTTTACCGTGCGTACCAGCGATACCAATTCCATACTTCGTACGCATTATTTCAGCAAGCATTTCTGATCTCTTTATGACAGGAATATTTTTTCTGACTGCTTCCTTAACTTCCGGATTATCAAGTGAAACCGCAGAAGAATAAACTACCGCATCAGCATCTTTTATATTTGCTGAAGAATGACCTTCAAATATTTCAATCCCAAACTTGCTTAGCCTCTCAGTAACATCATTAAGATTATTGTCTGAACCTGAAATTTTATACCCCTGATGAAAGAGTACTTCTGCAATAGCGCTCATACCGATTCCACCGATTCCGACAAAATGGAAATTATTTATTTTATCGAATTTCATGGGCTTCAATACGTGTTTTCAATTCCAGAAATCTTTTAATTAGTTCATCAAAATTTTCATAGTCTGTAGGACGAATCAGCAACCTCCTTTTACGAGATTTCAATTTTAAAATAATCAGTTGAAATGCTTTAGACTGAGCAGCCCTTCTCTCTTTAGTTAATTTTACGGACTCAATTTTATCTAATGGTATTTCTTTTCTTTTAAATCTATTAATAAACACAATACCATTCTGACTTATTTCAATATGTCTTTTCTTATATAAATTAAGAAGCAGGGTGAGGATGGATATGACAACAATGATTGCGAGTAAATAAAGTATAGGATCTTTAATTACAAGAGTATACGAATTATCAACTATCTCTCCTCGAACGATTACATAAAGCACAAAAACAATAAAGTATATTATTGTCGATTGGTAATAAAACGAAACATTATACCTGAATACACTTTTATGTTTAAGTTGTTCGCTTGTCATACTGCCACTGCAAAATTTATTGCCCTTTTTGCTATGTTATTTGCGGCATCAAGCTTTGAAAAATTTTTAATCTTAGAACTGAGATCTTTTAATTTTTCATCTGCAAAAATAAGTGATGATACCACCTTTAAAAAATTTTCTTTAAGATTTTTATCTTCAATCAACACCGCAGCTCCGGCATCTGATAATGACTTTGCATTATGATACTGATGATTCTCTGCAACATTGGGCGATGGTATCAGCAATGAAGGAAGTGCAAGTGCTGCAAGTTCGGAAATGGTTGATGCTCCCGCTCTTGCAATCACAAGATCGCATGAAGAATAAGCTTTATCCATCTCATCAATAAAAGATAAAATCTTTACCTGACTGCTGTTAAGATCTCTGTATTCATCAAAGTAAGCTGAACCTGTTTGCCATATAATTTGTAAATCAAGATTTATCAATTCTGATAACGATTCTGAAACGATTTTGTTAATTGATTGTGCACCCAAACTACCACCAAGTATTAACAGTGTTTTACGGGATTCATCTAAACCAAAGTACTTTAATGCTTCTGGTTTATTAATGAGTATCAGATTTGTTCTAACCGGATTACCTGATAGTATAATTTTATCTTTAACACGTAAATACTTTTTCGATTCTTCGAAGGCTATGTGTATTTCATCAGCTTGTTTTTCCAGCAAACGGGTGGTTACTCCCGGATAACTATTTGGTTCGATCAATATAATTTTTGCTCCCATTACCGATGCTCCCCAAATTGAAGGACCGGCAACATAGCCTCCTGATCCGATTGCAACTTTAGGTTTAAACCTCATTGCAATAAAAATTGATTGAACAATTGAAACAATCAATCTAATCGGAAAAATCAAATTCGAAAAAGTTAATTTTCTTGCAAATCCTTTTATCCAGATGGATTTAAACTGATATCCCAATTGGGGAATGACTCTTCCTTCTATTTTCGATTTTGTACCGATAAACAATATCTGGGCTTCCGGCTGTAATCTCTTTATTTCATCGGCAATTGCTATAACCGGATAAAGATGGCCTCCGGTTCCACCTCCCGCAAGTAAAAAACGATATGGAGTATTTAGTTTATTCATCTGACTAAATCCTCCGGTTTAATCATTTTCTGAGTATTTGCCAGCAATTCCTTTTCACGTTTGGAATTCATAATAGCTATATTGATAAGAATACCAATAGAGATTGATAAAAAGATTATTGATGTTCCACCATAGCTTATAAAAGGAAGCGGCAGACCGGTGGTTGGAAATAAACCCGTTGTAACAGCAACATTCACAAAAGCATAAATTGTAACCGAAAAAGTAATTCCAAAAGCCAATAGTTGACCGAATCTATCTTTAGCTTTCTTTGCGATTAATATTCCGGCAATGAAAAGAATCAGATATAGTGTAAGAATAAGTGCTGAACCTATAAATCCCATCTCTTCACCAAGTATTGCAAATATAAAATCACCATAAGCTTCAGGAAGAAATAAGTTATTCTGTTTACTATTACCTATTCCAACTCCGGTTATTCCTCCACTTCCCAGACCATACAGGGCTTGTTTAACCTGAATATTTAAATCACCACCATCACCTACTGTTTTTATAAATGACAATATTCTTGAACGGGAATGAGTAAACAGCATAGCGAAACCGCCTGCAAGAAAAATCGAAAACAAACTTGACAATGCAATGTGTTTAAATTTTGCCCCGCCGACATAAAGCAGTATTAATGATATAATCACTAACAAAATTCCGGTACTTATGTTAGGCTGAATAAATATCAGACTGGAAACCAGCATGATCCATATAAAGGTATACAGATATCCCTGTTTAAAATCATTTATAAATTCCTGTTTTTGCTCAATGAGTGCAGCCAGATGTATAATCAATACAAGTTTCGCAATATCTGCAGGCTTAACTGTTATAATTCCAAGATCAAGCCATCTTCCGGCACCTTTAATATTAGGTGCAAAAAATAAAGTCATTAAGAGAATAATAATCACCCCGATGAGTGCCCACTTACTATAATACTTATAAATCTCATAAGGGATAAAACAAAAGGCTATTAAACAGAATAAACCAATGAACACCTTTATCAAATGAGAATTAAACAGATAAAAAGTACTTTCAAACTTAAAAGCGCTGTAAGTACTGCTTGCACTCATTACGATGATGAGTCCCAGCAGCATTAATGCAAATGTTTCAAAAAAAACTGTCAGCGCTAATTTTTTCATCATAGATTATTAACTAATTGTTTAAAAACATCACCACGATGTTCATAATTATTAAACATATCAAAACTGGCGCATGCAGGTGAAAGCAAAACAATATCACCGTTGCGCGTTTCATTAATGGCAAAGCTTATAACTTCTTCAAGATTTTTTTTGATATCCACTTTAACTTTTTTGTGAAAGAAATTAAAAATTTTATCTGCGGATTCTCCGATAGCATATATCTTCTGAACCTTCTCAATTACAAGCGGTTCAATAATAGAGTAGTCATTTCCTTTATCCTGCCCACCCAAAACCAGGAAAATCGGTTCATCAAAACTCTTTAAAGCATACCAAACCGAATCAACATTTGTTGCTTTGGAATCATTAATAAATTTAACTCCATTGATTTCACGTACGAGTTCAAGTCTGTGTGGCACACCTTTATAATTTCTCAAAGCACTGATTATCCTATCATTTTCAAGATCGAATATTTTAGCAGCAATTATTACTGCCATTGCATTCTGTAGGTTGTGATCTCCACGCAGTAAAATATCTTCCCGCTTACATTTGAACACGATCTTTCCGTTACGAACAAATTTTATAACGTCATCTTCAACAAAACAGCCGGCTTCGGGTTTTGACTTTGTTGAAAAGTAATAAACCTGGCTGCTGCTTTTTTTCAAGTGACTCATCAGTAATTCACTGTCTTTATTGAGGATCAAATAATCATCAGGATTTTGATTCTCATATATTCTTTGCTTTGATGCTGCATAATTCTCAACTTTATAATGATACCTGTTAAGATGATCGGGTGTAATGTTTAGGATTACTCCAACTTTCGGTCTGAATCTGTCTATTAAGTCAAGTTGAAAGCTTGAAACCTCAAGCGACACAAATTCATTCTCATTTACTTCAGCAGCTATTTCCGAAAATGCTAATCCTATGTTGCCGGCTGCATATGCTTTCTGGCCGCACTCATTAAACAAATATCCGCACAGATCTGTTGTTGTAGTCTTTCCATTAGTACCTGTTATTGCAATGATACTTCCTCTGCAAAAGGCTGAAGCAAATTCAACTTCACTAATAATTTTAATTTCTTTTAACTGTGCATTCTTTAATATCTCAGCATCGGATGGAACACCCGGACTTACAACCATTAAATCGCATTCATAAACTCGTTCAGAGTGATTACCAATTTCAAATTCTATCTCGGCTACTTTTAAAGATTCTACTGAGCTCATAAGCTTGCCCACATCTCCGGAATCGCTTACAAAGGGTATTGCCCCCAGCTTCTTTGCAAGCTTAGCAGCACCTATTCCACTTCTAACAGCTCCAATTACTGATATTTTCTTATTTTTTATTTTCATTATCTGATCTTAAAAGAAACCAGGGTTACTACTGCAAGAATTATTGCTATAATATAAAACCTTACAACTATTTTCGGTTCAGGCCATCCAAGCATTTCAAAATGATGATGAACCGGAGCCATCTTAAAAATTCTCTTACCTTCACCATATTTATTCTTTGTGTATTTGAAATATGTCCGCTGTACGATAACTGAAATTGTTTCCATAAAAAAAATTCCGCCAAGAATGGGAATGAACAATTCTTTTTTTATCAGTACTGCCAGAATTCCGAATGCTCCTCCAAGCGCAAGCGAGCCTGTATCGCCCATGAAAACCTGTGCCGGGTAAGAATTATACCACAGGAATCCTAAACCTGCACCTACAACAGCTGCAACGAAGACGGTTAACTCCCCGGAACCTGGTAAATAAATTATATTCAGGTAATTGGAGAAAATTGCATTACCACTGAAATAACTTAAGAGTGCAAGCGCTATCATTACTATAACTGTTACGCCGATAGATAGCCCATCTAATCCATCAGTTAAATTAACCGCATTGGACACTGCGGTTACAATAAAGATGACTGCCGGAATATATAAATATGACAAATCCAGATTAACGTTCTTTAAAAAGGGTACGGTTGTAAGCGTATTAAATCCTGAGAAATCTGGTGAGAAATAAATAACAAGTCCAACAACCAACCCGACAAACACCTGACCGAGAAGTTTATATCTTGCAATAAGACCATTAGGAAATTTTTTTATAACCTTCAGATAATCATCCAGAAATCCCACTCCACCAAGAAACAATGTACCGCCAAGAATCAGTATAACATAAATGCTTACGATATCTCCCCATAATAAAACCGGGATTGTAATTGAAAGCAAAATTATTAATCCGCCCATTGTTGGAGTTCCGGCTTTTGACCAATGGAATTGAGGACCATCGGCTTTTTTTGCTTCACCAATCTGATGTTTTTGCAGCAGCCTGATTATTTTCGGACCTGCGTAGAATGCTATAAACAATGCTGTAATTGCTGATAATGCAGATCTAAAAGTTAAGAATCTGAAAATATCAAATCCTGGCGGAGAATACATCTGGTTGATATAATCAAACAGGTAATACAGCATTAGTCAGCCTTTGATTCAATTACTGATATAATTTCTTCCATCTTCATTCCACGAGAACCCTTAACAAGTACAACTGAATTGAACAAATTTATTTTCTTCAAATATTTTTTAAGCAATTCCTTAGTTTCAAAATGTTCGGCCAGCGCTCCCTGACTTTTAAGCCTGGCAGAAAAAAACTTCATCATTTTACCGGTAGTTAAGACCTCATGGATGTTTTGAGTGATTACAAAATCGGCTAACGATTCATGTAACTTTCTAGACTGATTTCCTAACTCAAACATATCGCCCAGTATTGCAATTTTTCTTCTCCGGTTTTTATATAGTGATAAGATTGAAATTGCAGCCCGCATAGAATCAGGATTTGCATTGTAAGTATCATCAAGCACTGTGAAGGATTTAAAAATGTTTATCCTTAATCTTTTTGCCGGGCTTTTAATTTTTTTGGCAGCTTTTTTAATTTGTGTTGAGGTTAGTCCAAGTTCAAATCCAACTGCTGATGCTGCAAGAAAATTCTGAGCACCTGATTCGCCCGGTAAAGAAACCGTAAGGTTAACTTTTCCAGACCTTGATTTTACTTCAATATGTGGTCTTACTAATGAATCGAATGAAAGAATCTTACCTTTAACATCCGCAGCATTATTGAATGCGTATTTAACCTTGTTTTTGAAATTTTTTGAATAATTATTGATCAGCTTATCATCTGCATTTATAAAAATCTTTCCTTTTCTTTGAGAAGTAACTTTCAGCAATGCCGATTTTTCTTTTAGTACACCTATCCTGTTTTTAAGGTATTCAAGATGAGAATCACCGATGTTTGTGATAAGTGCGTAATCCGGCTGCAGTATTTCTGCAGTATAAGGGATTTCCCCAAAATGATTGGTACCACATTCGGCAACCAGTACACTGTGATTTACTCTGGTACTTAGAATTGTTAACGGTACACCGATATGATTATTATTATTTGAAATTGTTTTATTCACAGAGTATTTTTCATTTAACAGTGCTGCTAAAATCTCTTTAGTTGTTGTTTTACCGGAACTGCCGGTTAAACCGATTACTTTTGCTTTAAGTTTTGATCTCCAGATTTTTGCAACATCACCTAAAGCTTTTACTGTATCCGGTACAGTAATAACACAAATCATAAGATCATCTAATTTCCTTAATCGATTCCGGTTGATCATAACGGCTATTGCACCACTTCTAACAGCAGCGTTTATAAAATCGTGACCATCAAATTTTTCACCTTTTATTGCGATGAACAGCGATTTTTTTTTGATATTACGAGAATCAATTGAAACAGATGTAACATCTTCATAGGAGTCGGGATTATAAATGACCGCTCCCGGAATATCAAATACATCTTCAAGAGTAAGTTTAATCGGTTTCATTCAACCAAGTACTTTCTGGCAATTTCCTGATCAGAAAAATGATTTCTGATTCCATTAATTTCCTGATAAGTTTCATGACCTTTACCTGCAATCAGAATCACAGAATTTTCCGGTGCTGATTTTACCGTCAATGCAATTGCTTCTTCACGATTTTCGATTACTTTATAATTTAGTTTTTGTATCCCGGATTTTATATCCTCTATAATCTGCAGAGGATCTTCTGTTCTTGGATTATCAGAAGTGATAATTATCTCATCACTTAATTCTGAAGCTATTTTACCCATTTCGGGTCTTTTAATTTTATCGCGATCACCACCGCATCCGAAAACAGTTATAATTTTATTTTCATCTTTTACAATTTCTCTTATTGCAGTTAATGCCTGCTTCAGACTGTCAGCAGTGTGAGAATAATCTACTATAACTTTTTTTGCACCTGTGCCAATCACTTCAAATCTTCCCGGAACCTGAGGAACGGTTTTTATTGCGTCAACAACTTTGTCTGAATCGTTTCCTAATGAAACAGCAGCTGAAAACGCTGCCGTGGCATTGTAAGCATTAAAAGTTCCGATTAGTGAGGTTGAACAGGAATATTCTTTGTTGTTATGCCAAACTTTAAATTTTGTTCCATCCAGATTAAAAAGTATATCATAAATCCTATAATCAGCTTTTTCATTCATTCCATAAGAAATAACTCTCGCTTTTGTATTTCTTGTAATTGAAACCGCATTTGGGTCATCGGCATTTACAATTGCAAAAGAATCCCCGTTCAGATTATCGAATAATATTTTCTTTGCGTTTAGATAGTTATCAAAAGTATTATGAAAATCGAGATGATCTGAGGTAATGTTGGTAAAAATTCCGCACTTGAGGTCAAGACCATACACCCGATTCAAAACTAACGAATGTGAGGATGCTTCCATAACAGCGCAAGTACAGCCTTTGTTTATCATATTTTGCAAAAGTGCATTCAAATCATTTGATTCGGGAGTTGTGAGTTTTGCTTCAATCTTATCACTTCCAACGTAATTGGCTATTGTTCCGATCAATCCGGTTTTTGAACCGGTTTGTTCAAGTATATGTTTCAGATAATAGGTGGTTGTAGTTTTACCATTAGTGCCTGTTACACCGACCAGTTTAATTTTTGATGATGGGTCCTTATAAAATACTTTTGACAATTCAGCCAGAGCTATTCTGCTATTATTAACAAATATTTTCGCTGCATTAGAATGAATGAATATTTCATCTGGCACTGAGACGCTCTCTTCAACCACCGCGGCTATTGCTCCTTTGTTTAATGCATCAAGTATGAATGCATGACCGTTAACATTAAAACCTTTGATTGCCACAAAGACCGAGTTTTTTTTAACTTTTCTGGAATCATATTCAATTGAATCAACATCCTGCCTCTGAACTTTGCCAAGCACCTGAATCGCATTCAAACCATTTAATAAATCGGTTAATTGCATTAATATACCGATGCTCCTCTGACAGTAAGTTCGGAACATGTAAGTACGCATATGTCATTGCCGGTAAGTCGTTGTCCCGGTGAAATGCTTTGTGAAATAATAATTCCGCTGCCATTAATTTTATAACTGACTCCTAACTGCGTTAAAATTGTTATAGCATCTCTTACAGCAACATTTGATAAATCGGGCATTCTGTTATCAGATTTTTTAACGGTTTCCATTATCTGAATACTTCGCAAGTTGTCATAAGAAGAGTCTTTATGCCTGTCAGATGCAGCATATTTAAGATGAAGATCTTTTTCATCCGGAATAGAATTATCAAAATTCTGCATATTGTTCACAACTATTTTTTCTGCAATTCGCTTGAATATTGGTGCTGCAACCAAGCCACCATATTTTCCCAGATCCGGTGAATTGACCAGAATAAGCATTGCAATCTTCGGGTTATCAACCGGAAAAAAACCTACAAATGAAGAATTATAATGCGCTCTTGAATATTTGCCATCGATAAGTTTCTGAGATGTTCCGGTTTTACCGCCTATTTCTATTAATTCTGAAGCTGCTTTTTTACCGGTTCCGTTTTTTACGGCTCCGCTTAAAAGCTTTCTCATTAAATCTGATGTTTCTTGTGATATAACCAGTCTAATTACTTTCGGTTGAGCCTCGTATACAGACGAACCATCATAACGAACCTGTCTTTTTATTATCTGCGGCTGATAGAGAATTCCACCATTAATAACTGAACAAAAAGCGGTTATCAATTGAATTGGTGTAACAGAAACTTCATATCCAAAGGAAAGATATGTTTTTGATAACGCAGACCATTTATTTGGTTTTCTTAGTAATCCGCTTGCTTCACCAGGCAATTGCACGGATGTATTATAACCAAACCCGAAACCACGCAAATATTTATAAAAAGTTTCATCATCTATTCTTTGAACGAGTTTAGCAAATCCAATGTTGCTCGATTGTTCAAATACCTGCGCAGTGGTAAGATGATTAAATGGATGATTATCACGGATGTTAACGTTCCTAAATTTATATGCGCCGTTTTCAACAAACACTGACTCGTATAGTGAACAGAGTTTCTGATCAAGTAATGAAGCAAGAGTCATAACTTTAAAAGTTGATCCCGGTTCGTAAGTATCTGTTAGTGCTTTATTTCTTCTTACATCATCATTGAATTTCCAGTACTCATTAGGATTGAAGTCATTTACATTTGCAAGAGCAAGAATTTCACCGGAATGAGGATCCATGATTATTCCGATTGCAGAAGAACCGCTGAACTGGTTCAATCCCAATTTAAGTTCTTCCTCCAGGATAGACTGATATGATTTATCAATAGTAAGAAAAAGATTATTGCCCGGAATCGATGGTTTTGTTTCTTTATCTTCAACAGTTACCATTTGACCAATAGCGTTTCGCTCTACCAGTCGAATTCCTTCTTCACCTTTTAGAATATCATTAAATGATTGTGCAATTCCGGTTAATCCATTGTATTCTGTATTTACATATCCAAGAACATGAGATGCTAAATTGTTATAGTGGTAAACACGCGTGGGATCCTGCCTGTAAAACAGACCCGTTTTCTTATAACCAATAAGTTGAATAGCTTTCTCGCTGGAGGCTTTTTTCTCAAGACAAATTGTTTTTCCAGTACCTTTTAACAGGTTAAGATAGTGTGATTTGCTTTTTCCAAATACCAGTGAAAATTTCTCTGCGATTTCATCTTTAGCTTTTGAGGATATCATTCTAAGATCGGCATAGAATGAAATATCATGCCGGTTATATTCAATAAGCAAATTATTTCTATCATAGATCAGACCTCTATCGGCGGGGATTTCTTCTACTCCCACTTGCTGCTTGCGGGCGAAGTATCTCAGCTCTTCGCTCTTAATAATCTGTATATCCACCAGCTTTATTATTAAAGCAGCGAAAAACAGAAGCATCGATAAAACAATCAGCAGTGCTCTGGAGTTAATCATATTTTAGTTTTAATAATCGGTTTACTACTTCTAATTTATTTTTTGAATAAAAAAGCTTTTCTACAGGTTCTGTTCTTCTGACAAGACCAAGGTCATTAATTGCAATCCTTACAATTCGATCTTCCGAAACATAGGTTTGATAATCAGCGATTAAATTTATTTGTTTCCCTTTTTCAGTTTTTAATCTATTCTCTGTTTCAAATCTTGTTCGTGAAAGTTCTTCGGTCTTTAACTTGAAACCAACCATAAGCAGCACAAAAACTGTTGATATCATAATTATTATCAACAGATAGATTATAATCGGTTTATTTCCTTTTTTCATAATCTTTCAGCTGCCCGCATTTTTGCACTTCTGGCACGAAAATTTTTGTTTATCTCATCAGCAGTTGGAAGCACCGGTTTCTTAGTGAGTACTTTTAACTTCGATTCTTTCTTTATTATTCCAACCGGATCAATTTTAGGACTTAAATATTCAACAGTTTGTTCTTTGAAAAATTCTTTTACTATTCTATCCTCAAGTGAATGATAAGATATTATTACTATCCTGCTTCCTTTTTTCATTACTTGTAATGAGTGATTTAAAAAAGATTTCAGATTATCCAACTCATCATTTACAAAAATCCGTAGCGCCTGGAAGACTCTTGATAATGTTTTCATCCTGTAATTCGGAGGAACAATTTCTGCAATAATATCTGTTAATTGTCCTGTTGTCTTTATCATATTAACCGATCTTTTTTCAGCAATTCTTCTGGCAATCTTTCTTGAATTTCTCTCTTCACCGAAATTAAAAATTATGTTTGCAAGCTGGTCTTCGGTAAAAGTATTTACAATTTCAGCGGCAGAAATTGATCTGCTCTTATCCATTCGAAGATCCAGCTGTGTATCCGACCTGTAAGAGAATCCCGAATCAACATTATCAAGTTGATAAGAAGATACACCGAGGTCTGCTAAAATTCCGTCAAAGTACTCGAGCGATTCAATCTTTGCAATAACATCAATGAGCGAAAAATTAAAATTGTAGAGATTAGCTCGCTCATTGCTTTCAAATCTTTTTATAGAAAAATTAAAAGCATCTTTATCGAAATCTGTTGCGACAAGTTTGCCTTCGCTATTCAGTTTGTTTAAGATCCCCTGTGAGTGTCCGCCAAATCCCAGTGTACCGTCAAAGTAAACACCGGATGGATCAGTAATCAAAAAGTTCAAACATTCATCCAACAAAACCGGAGTATGATGAATGTTCATTTCAAGCCATAACCTTAGCAGCTATCTGTTCAAAAGATTCCGGAGACTGACTAAGATAATCTTCATAAATATTGGGATTCCATACTTCAATCTTTTTTAATACTCCGAGAATGAGAACTTCCTTTTCTATTTTAGCGTAATCAATTAAATTTTGAGGTATTAAAATTCTTGATTGGGAATCCATAGTATCTTCAATTGCGTATTGAGTGAACATTCTGATGAACCTGACATCATCGGGTTGGAATTGATTTAGCTTTAAAAGTTTTTCCTCAATTTGATTCCACTCGTTGAGCGGATAAATATCAATGCAGGATGATACTCCGCGAGTCATCACGAATGAATCATTTGCTTCAGGAGACATCTGTTTCCGCAGTTTAGCAGGAATACTGATTCTGCCTTTAACATCTATGGAATATGTAAATTGACCTCTGAACATATAAAAATCTCATTCTGGTTTGGAACTTTTCACCACTTTTCCCCACTACTCCCCAAAATAATGGAAAATTTTGACGAAAGTCAAGAAAAATCTTTATTTAATTCCACTTTTTTTTCAGATAACTATTGAATAATGATTGTCCAGAAGAATTAATTGGGAAGAATGGGTTGAGGGTAGAATAAAATTAAGGGCTGCCTAATCAGACAGCCCTAAGATAAGTAAAGTAATAATATTTTTATTCGGTTGGTTTTCCTGCAGACATTTTTTTACTTCTCTCAATAGATTGTAGAGCAAGATACCTGTCACCAAATTTCTTGAGGTTATCAGCCTCAGTATCGTATTGATCGAAATGCCGCTCTTCATCTGCAACAAGTCCTTCAAAAATTTGTTTGGAAATTGAGTCTGCATTAGCAGAACATTCATTTGCCCAAACATTATAATCATGAGCACTTTCGTGTTCCATCTTTGCGGAATGCTCGAGCATTTTAGCAACATCTTTAATTTTTTGAACCTCGCCACCAACCTTCATTTCCACTTCACCCTTAAGAAATAAAATTCTTTCGGCTAAAGTTTCAACATGAATCATTTCATCAATTGCAGTTTTTTTGAAAAGACCTGCTAATAAATCGTAACCCTGATCATCGCATAAAAAATGAAAGTACATATACTGATGAACTGCATATAACTCATCAGCAATTGCTTTGTTTAATAGTTCTATACTTTTTTCGTGCATAATAATTCTCCTCTGTATTTAATTAAAAAATCTAAACGAGCCAACTGCCGGAGTCGAACCGGCGACCTGCTCATTACGAATGAGCTGCTCTACCAGCTGAGCTAAGTTGGCAATCTTAGTATAAGTTTGATTAGGTTTGATTCAATGAGCAAGCGAATGGTTGAATGAAATTATCTATATTATCCAGACAACCATTCTGTCTCTCAGTTTATAACTATCTTATTTTCTTTTTATGTCGGTTTTTTCTTAATCTTTTTTTTCTTTTGTGGGTCGACATTTTATGACGTTTTCTTTTTCTACCGCAGGGCATTCATTTCTCCTTATTTAAGTAAAATTACGTTAATGTGATTTTAAAAGTTCTTCGGCACGTTTTGCTACATCTGTATTCGGATCGATATCAATCGCTTTACGAAACCATTCTTTTGATTCTGCAAGGTTTCCGGCACTTAAAGTGACTACTCCGAGGTTTAAATGGCCAATCTGATGTTTTGGTGAAAACTCTAAAGCTTTCAACATTTCTTTTTTCGCATTTTCAAAATCCTTCAGATTAAAATAACATACTCCCATATCTATTCTTGCATCAGCATCATCAGGATGAAGTTCAAGATATGCTTTATAATTAATTATTGCCTGTTCATACAAGCCAGAATCATTTTTTAAATGAGCCAATTCGAGTAATGCTGCATGGTCTTCAGGATTAAGCTTAATTTTTTCCTCAAGTTCATTTATTAATTGTACGTTACCAAGATTGACACCAGAACCAGTCTGCGGCGGTATCGATGAAGGATTGACTTTAGGAGAATCAAATACCCCGGTTGACAGAAGAATAATAAAAATGATTAATGCTCCACCTCCGAAAATTCCAAATATTACTTTGGGATCTAATTGTTTATCATTCTCTGTGACTTCCGGTTTTTGGCCGCCTGTTTTTTTTCCGGTCTTAGACTTATTAGAGCTTCCTGAAACTTTGGTACCACATTCAGGACAATATTTATAATCACTATCGAATTCGAATCCGCATTCACCGCAAAACTTTGGCATTAAACATTTTCTCCTTTTTCTTTCATACCTTTATCAACAATTTCTTTAAAATCTTTTGAAAATTTAAAAGTGGGTACAAAATGAGCTGGTACAAAAACCTGCTCACCGGTTTTGGGATTTCTAGCCTGACGAGCATTTTTTTTCTTTACTTTATAACTACCAAAACCTCTTATTTCAATTCCCTTACCTTCTTTAAGAGCCTCTATTACAGTGGTTATGAATCCTTCAATAATGGCTTCTGTTTCAAGTTTTGTTAAACCAGTTCCGGCTGCAACTCTATCGACAATATCCGCTTTTGTCATTTTTTGCCTTATAAAATTAGTGAAGAATTATCTAAGTCTTTATAAATCAGGCGGTTAAGTTATCCAATTTTCACAGTAAAATCAATTTTCAGGGCTAATGAAAAGTATGGAAAATACTTAACTTAAGATGAAAGGAATCTCAAATTGATAATTATCTCAATTATAAATGATGAATTTTGAACAAAAACCGGAAATGAAAATATTTTGTCCCTGGTATAATAATTGGCTAATTTTCAATAAAAATTAAAAAGAACAATGGAATTGATCGAAATAATAAAACAGACAATATTCCTAATAATCTTATTCGGATTTGGGATTTTTTCGCTGTCTTACTCTATCTATAAGATAAAAACCAGAAGGAAATCTGAAGTAGTGCCAGACCCGACTCCAGTTTTAAAAAGTAAACCTGCTAATCAAGCACCCTTGCAAAAACAGGTAGACATCATTTATCAAAGCAGTATTCACCGCAAAACTGCAGAAAGATTTATAGTGTTAAATGATCTGTCATCAAGTAATACACATACCAGCTCGCTAAAACCCAAAACCACCAATACTTATCAATTGAGCTCAATCAGAAATACCGGAATGTTCACTTTAAAGTTTGAATAGTACTCACTTACCTGCTGATTTCATTTCATTTCTTTGCTTATATTTCTTGTAAGATTTCATCCTTTAATAATATGCCTGAAGAATTTTTACTTAACATAAAAAACATGGTCTGTAATCGCTGCATAAAAGTAGTCGAAGAAGAAATCGAGAAACTTGGTTATAATGTGGTTGATATTTCTCTCGGTGAAGTGAAAATCAGTTCATCGACCAAAATTGATATCAGACAAATTAAAACGGTTTTGGAAGAAAATGGATTCGAACTGATAGATGATAAAAATTCCAGACTTATTGAAAGAATAAAGCTGACTATTATAAACAGAATTAAAGATCTAAGCGAAGGAAATACTTCTAAGATTAATTTTGTTAAGGAAATAACAAACGAAACACATTTAAGCTATCAATATATATCAACATTGTTTTCTTCAAGTGAGGGAATTACAATTGAAAAATATATTATTCTTCAAAAGATAGAAAAAGTTAAAGAGTTGCTTGTTTATGATGAACTGACGTTAAGTGAAATAGCTTATAGACTTGACTACAGCAGTGTACAACATCTATCAAATCAATTTAAAAAAGTTACAGGTCTGACCCCTTCGTATTTCAAGCAATTTAAGGAACTGCGCAGAAAACCAATCGATAAATTGACCTGAATATTTTATAACTCATTCCGAATATTCTATAAGAACTCACATTTTTTATTTTCATAGTTTTGTGTCAACAAAATTAAAGGAATAAATATGAAACAATCATTCAAGGTTGAAGGTATGTCCTGTTCTCACTGTGTAATGGCAGTTAAAAAAGAGTTAACTAAAATTAGCATTACAAATGCGGAAGTTGAGATTGGAAAAATAACCCTGGATACTGAAAAAAATAATATAACCTCTGAGCAAATAAAAAAAGCAGTTGTTAATGCAGGATACAAGATTATTGAAAGTTAATAATTACTGTTTAATCAGTTTTAAATATGAAGCTATCTCATCAAAAATTGGATTTGAAGGTTTACTCTACTCATGATATCAACTAATAAAATTTCATTACCCGTAGAAGGGATGACTTGCGCTAGTTGTGTAGCCCGGGTTGAGAAGGCAGTATCGAAAGCCGATGGTGTAAAGAATGTTTCAGTGAATCTTGCAACTGAAAAAGTATCATTTGAAATTGATTCCGAAAATTTTGATATACATAGAGTAGCTGAGCTAATTGATAACGCTGGTTATGAAATTGATATTTCTTCTCTTATTGAAAATAAAAACTCCCAGAATAAATCTGGTGAGAATTATAAAAACTCATTTGAAGAACAGACAAAAAAAGATTTTTTAGCTGCACTTATTTTAACCATTCCAGTGACTATAATTAATATGGGAATGATGTGGCAGAGTTTTAATGATTTAATTCCACTCTCAACAGATTACTTAAATAAAATTCTTCTATTGCTTACCACTCCGATAGTATTTATTCCGGGAAAGAGATTTTATACTGCATTCTGGAAAAACTTACGTCATTTCACCGCAGATATGAATTCACTTGTTGCAATAGGAACAGGTTCAGCATTTTTATTTAGTACGATTCTGACTCTTTTTCCGGAAATTTTTTCTTCACATCATGAACAATATCACGTTTATTTTGACACCACAGCAGTTATAATAACTCTTATTCTTATGGGAAAGTGGCTTGAAACAAGGGCTAAATCAAAAACTGGTAATGCAGTTAAAAATTTACTGGAACTTCAACCTCAAACTGCAACCGTAGTGGTTAATGGAAAAGAAACGATTAAAGCGATTGATGAACTGGTACCAAATGATTTAGTGTTGGTTAAACCAGGAGAAAAAATTCCTGCCGATGGTATTATCATCAAAGGTCACTCAACGATCGATGAATCCATGGTAACAGGTGAAAGTTTTCCTGTCGAAAAGAATGTTGATGCAAATGTAATAGGCGGTACAATAAATAAAACGGGAAGCTTTGAATTCAGAGTCAGCCGGATCGGGGAAAATTCAGTTCTTGGACAAATGATTAAACTTGTGGAACAGGCACAGGGCTCAAAAGCACCAATTCAGAAACTTGTTGATAAGGTTGCATCTGTGTTTGTTCCGGTTATTATTGTTATTGCTGTTTTGACTTTTATCAGCTGGTTAATATTCGGAGCTGAAAATAATTTTAATCTTGCTCTGATCAATTTTGTGGCTGTACTCATAATTGCTTGTCCTTGTGCTTTAGGACTAGCTACTCCGACTGCCTTAATTGTTGGCATAGGTAGAGGTGCGAAAACTGGAATTCTTTTTAAAGATGGTGAAAGTCTTGAAACGTTTCATAAAGTAAATACAATTATTTTTGACAAGACAGGAACAATTACAAAAGGAAAACCTGCTGTAAAGGAAATAATACTCTTTGCCACTAGCGAAGAAGAACTCTTATCTTTTATTATTCCTGCTGAAAAAAAATCTGAACATCCTTTAGCAAAGGCAATTCTTGAATATGCAGCATCAAGAATCATCGATTCCAGAAATCTAAATGATTTTCAAAGTTTGACAGGATTTGGTATCAGAGCCATTGTTGAGGACAAATTAATTCTCATTGGAAATCAAAAGTTAATGAGAGAAAATTCTATCGACCTTTCGACCATCCAAAGTACAATTGATGAATTGTCCAATAGGCCGCTAACAATTGTGTTTGCTGCCATCGAAAATAAGATAAGCGGAGTAATTACTTTAGAGGATCCAATAAAGGAAAATGCGATTGAGGTAATCAAAGAGCTAAAAAGTATAGGGGTTAAAACCATCCTGTTAACAGGTGATAACTACAGCACTGCATCTGCAATTGCTGCTACAACCGGCATAGATGATTTCAGATCTGAAGTGTTACCAGCTGACAAAGCCAATATAGTATCCGAGTATCAAAAAAATAACAATATTGTAGCGATGGTTGGTGATGGAATAAATGACTCTCCGGCACTTGCACAAGCTGATGTTGGAATAGCTATCAGGAGTGGTACTGATATAGCAATCGAAACTGCAGGTGTGGTCTTAAGTAGTGATAATTTATACGGAGTTATAAATTCAATTAAACTTTCAAAAGCTGTTATTAAGACAGTTAAACAAAATCTTTTCTGGGCATTCATTTATAATACAATTGGTGTTCCGTTGGCCGCGTTCGGATTACTAAGCCCTATGTTTGCAGCTTTGGCTATGTCACTTAGTTCAGTTTCGGTTGTAAGTAATTCACTTCGATTAAAGAAGAGTAAAGTATTAAGCCGGAAATGATTATCCGGCTTAAAAGAAATCCGGAACCTACCTCGTATAAACCATTTCCATCATTTTGAATTCCTGTCCCTGAAAATCGGTGTACATTTCAAAAATCATTTTATTTTCACCGACTATCCTTGTTACTGTTCTGAATTCCAAATCCATATCTGCCATTGCGTCGTACATAGTTCCTATATGATTAAAAGCTCCCGTCGCTTCATCATAAGTCCCGGAACTGTGTGCGAGACCTGTACCCATATTATCCATCCATATGCTCATAAATACTTTCTTGCCATTATCATAGCCGTCAATACTCCACCCTTCCATGGGCATACCCATAACGTTACTGTGATGTACAGTTCTAAAGAATCTTCCACCCAGTATTGATTCAGTTTCTGCAGTACCTTCGGAAGTTGCCGGTTCTGCACCTGGATAATTCCAGAAAGTAGTTAACGTTTTCCAGGTTCCAACATTTTTGGCAAGCATTTCGTGCATTGGACCGGGAGTCATATATTCCATCCAGACTTTCATCATATCCTGCTCATTCATTTCCTGAGCAAATATTGATGTGAATGGCAATAATATTAATAGAACAAGGTTAAGAACGAATCGATTTTTCATTTGAGCCTCCTTTAATTTATTTATTTGTAGGTATTGAAAATATTGATTTCAAACTAATCTTCAAACTAAAAATGAGTAAGGAAGTAATATTAACCAGATTATTCCTGCGATCAGACTTAATATTGTTATTGGAATACCAGCTTTCAAATATTCGGTGAAAGAAAGATGAACTCCCCTGTGTCCGGCAGTTTCTGCAACAATAAGATTTGCAACTGAACCAAGCAGTGTAAAGTTACCTGCGAAAGTAGTTGCCATTGAAAGCGTCAGCCAGCTGACATGAGGATCCTGAAGCAATGGAATAAAAGGTTTTAAAAGCATGACTGCAGGTACATTTGATACAATGTTACTAAGTACAGCCGAAGTAAGAGATAACGAAAGTACACCTCCGTCAAGGAATTCTCTGGATTGATCTGTTATAAAATTTAATAATCCGCTGGTTTCGATAGAGGCAGTTACAATAAACAACCCGGAAAAGAAAACAAGAATTGACCAATCAACCTCTCTGAATACTCTTTCAGGTTTAAGTCTTCTGGTAAATAGCAGCAACGATGCTGCGCCTAATGCAGCTAAAGGTACCGGAAAATCTGCAATAAAAAGAAATATCATTAGTGCGATGGCAATTATGCTCTTTATTAGTAATGGTTTATAAGTTTTATATTCCAGTTCAATTTTCTCAAAATGCTTGTTACCTTTAAAATCCTTTTTGTAAATAATTAATATTACTATCCAGATTAAAAAAAGTCCAAGTAAAGCAACAGGAAAAAGTCGGATAAAAAAATCATTAAAACTGATGCCTGAAGAAATTCCAATCAGCATATTCTGAGGATTACCAACGATAGTTGCAACAGAGCCAACATTTGCTGAAGTTGCTAATGCCATCAAATAAGGTAATGGGTTTAACTTGAGTGCGATTACTATTTCCAGTGTAAGCGGAGTTAACATTAATACAATTGTATCGTTAAGAAAGAATGCTGATAGAATACCTGATGAGAAAATCAATAGAAACAACAGTTGACAGGGTGAGTGTGCCAGCTTTGTAATTTTTGAAGTGATCAGATTGAAAAACCCTGCTAAACGAAGATTAATATTTAATATCATCATAGCAAAAATCAGAACAATAGTATCAAGATCTATTGCAGCATATGCCTGATCTAAATTTATCGAACCGAAAATGATAAGAATTGTTGAACTGACCAGAACTATAGTAGCTCGGTTCATTCTGAAGACAGGATATCTTCCGATTGCAACTCCAGCCAAAGTTAATACAATTATTATCAACGAAAACCAGTTAGTTGGAGTCATTGTTTTTATCAATCAGATTTTAGGCAGTCTTTCCAGGTAAGAGCTATTAGTCAGAACAGCAAAAGTATCAATATTTCTGAGTTCACTGATATTCAAACAATTCATATAGCTCATAGAACTTTTTAACCCATCCGAAATTGCGTCAATTACATTTTTGACTGCACCTTTGTAGGCAACCATTGTTTCTTCACCTTCAATGAATTCGTTTCTCATTTTTACTCCGAACGATGCTGAACCTCTGTATTTTTTCCACAACTGTCCCTTATACTTTATAACCTCACCCGGAGTCTCTCTTGTTCCAGACAACATTCTACCTAACATAACTACATCTGCACCAAGAGCGATTGCTTTGGCAACATCGCCGGGTGATTTAATTCCACCATCAGCAATGATTTTTATTTTGAGTTTTTTTTCTTCTCTTGTAAAAAATGTATTAAGTAAAGATGATACCTGACCAATCCCAATACCGGTTTGAATGGAAGTAGTACAAACACTTCCGCTGCCAATGCCAACTCTAACCGCATCTGCCCCGGCATTTTCAAGCTGCTGAAGTGTTGCCCCATGAGCAATGTTTCCTACTATAAGTTTAGCATCGGGAAATTTCTTCCGTATCTGCTCAGTTTTTTTAAGTACTACTTTGTTGCTGGCATTCGCAGTATCGATGCATATTACATAATTTCGTGAAACAAGTTTTTCTATAGAGTTTAAATCTGTAGTTAGTGAAATTGAAACGCCTTTAATCCCTTTTACACTTTTTCCGTTTGATAATACTTCATCAAGTGAAGAATCGAATCGATTCAGTATGCCAAGGCAACCAAGTTTGGTAAGTTCTTTAGCCATATCCATTCCGGTAACAGTATCCATAGGGCTTGAAATTACCGGGACCGTTAATTTTAATCCAAGAAAACTACAATTAGTATTCGCCTCGTTTCGTGATTTTATTCTGGAGATTTCAGTTGGTATTAAGCTGATATCATCATAAGTAAGAGATTGATTAAAATCATTAAGAGCTTTTTTTGTGTAAACTTTCATTTTTATTCCAATCAGTTTTTGATATTTAACAGTGATTCCATCTCATCAAGAATCTCATTCATTTTTTGAGTAACTGCAAGAACAGGCTCAGGAGAGTTCATATCAACTCCGGCTTTCTTAAGAATATTGATGGGGTAATCGGAACTACCTGCCTTAAGGAAACTGATATATTTATCAACCGCGGATTTATTATCATCCTTAACATGTTTAGCCAAGACCTGCGAAGCAGCAAATCCTGTTGCGTACTGAAAGACATAGAAATTATAATAGAAATGCGGAACCCGCGCCCATGTAAACTCTTCCTCATCATCAACAATCATTTCAGGTCCCCAGTATTTCTGAAAAACAACTTTGTACATATTGCAAAGTACATCCTGTGTCAATGCTTCACCATTTTCTGCTCTTTGATAAGCCAGCATTTCAAATTCTGCAAACATCACCTGCCGATAGAAAGTTGAAGTAATATTGTTCAAATATTTTTCAAGTAAATAGAGCTTCTCAGCTTTAGAATTTGAAATACTTATAAGGTAATCGAGCAGTAAAGATTCATTAAAAGTTGATGCTACTTCAGCAAGAAAAATAGAATAATTCGCATAGGGATAGGGTTGAGTCAGTCCGGTATAATAAGAATGCATATTATGACCCATTTCATGAGCCAACGTAAAAACATCATTTAAGAGATCTGTCCAGTTTAATAGCACATAAGGATGTACACCGAATGTAGTACCTGAAGAGTAAGCTCCGCTTTTTTTTGCCTGTGTTTCATAAACATCTATCCATCTGTTTTCAAAAGCCTGATTAAGTGAATGAAGATAATCGGTACCCATCACTTTAAGTGCATTAAGAACAATTTCCTTAGCTTCATCATAAGTATATTTTTTATTATCTGTTTCTTCAAAAAGAGTTACATACACATCATAAGGGTGAAGTTCAGATAAACCAAGAACATTTTTCTTCATTGCAGCCCACCGGTGCATAGGTCCGAGATTTTTTCCTGCAGTGTCTATTAAATTATCATAAACAGATAAGGGAATATTGTTCTTATCCAATGAAGCCTCACGTGCAGAGGAATATTTTCTGGCTTTACTGTAAAATATATTTGTCTTCAAATTCCCATTAAACAATGATGCAAAGGTATTAATATAATTTTTGTAAGGGGATAGATACGCCTTGAAAGCACGTTCACGATAACTTCTGTCCTTTGAATACAATGCAGCATAATATCTTGCATGAGACATTTCGACATTATGACCAGAGTCATCTTCTACAACAGGGAATTTAATATCAGCATTGGTAAAAATTGAAAAGGTGTTATATGGTGTCTGTGAGATTTCTCCGGCTAACGCTAATATCTCTTCCTGCTCTTTTAATAAAGTATGCTGTTTTGTTCTAAGCAGATCATCAATTGCCTGTTTATAAATTTTTAAACCATCATTCTGATTTATCATTTCAAAAAGTTTTAATTCATCAATTGCTAATAATTCAGGGTTTATATACGAGGAAGCTGTTGAAACTCTGGAGTAAAGATTCTTAATCCTGTCATCCATACCCTGATATTTTGTAATACGCATATCACTGTCCTTAGAAAGCATTGCATACAAATAAAGCTTATCTACTTTTGCATTAATTTCATCATTAAATTTAAGACAGGATAAAAGTTCCGAAGGATCCGTAGAAAGTTTTCCTTCGTACTTCTTATATACGTTTAGATTATTTTCCACCCACATGAAATCAGCTTCCCAGTCATTATCAGTGTTA
>CAZXCP010000026.1:25149-30166 GCA_964639355.1 uncultured Ignavibacteriaceae bacterium | reverse complement strand
GATTGAGCACCGCATTCAAGAATATGACCGGCAACAGTACCAGCACTCATTAAATCTATATCATTCTTATTCCACCCGAATTCGTATATCATTGGAGCTAATGTTAAGCCGGTATCTGTTGTTCTGCCGGTGATAATAATATCAGCTCCTTTTTCAAGAGCTTCAACTATTGGAAATGCACCGAAGTAAACATTTGCTGACAATATTTTATCTTTAATAATTTTTATGGGCTCCCCTGTTTCCATATTTTTCAATTCTTCACCGGAAGCAATAAGTTGATCGACGTTTGCTTTTATATCATCACCGAGAACAATTCCGATTTTAAGATCTTTTATTCCTAATTCTTTCGCTACATCCATAATGGCATTTGCACAAGCCACAGGGTTAACACCTCCGCCGTTTGTAATAACCTTAACCTTTTTTTCAACACAATGAGGCAGAATTCTTCTCATCAATTCAGGAATATCTCTTGCATATCCGAGCTCAGGATTTTTATTTTTTTGTTTCTGAAGAATTGACATTGTTACCTCCGCAAGGTAATCCATTACCAGATAATCAATCGGTCCTTTTGTAACCTGATGATATGGTGCATCAATCAGATCACCCCAGAAACCCTGTCCCGATGCAATTCTAATTTTTTCTTTCATTTAAAACCTTTTGAATTATATATTTTGCAGTGTTTGATATGTCAGAATCATTTTCGATGCTGATCCATTCAATTCTTTTATCAGCTTTGAACCAGGTTATTTGCCGTTTAGCATAGCGTCTGGTATTTCTTTTCATTAATTCTATTGCTCTTTCCAAAGAAATTTCATTTTCAAGAAATGAAATAATTTCTTTATAGCCGACAGTATTAAGGGCGTTTATTTGTTTTGAGTAACCTTTCTCTAACAAAATTCTCACTTCATCAACTAATCCATTTTCGATCATCAAATCAACCCTTCTTTCAATTCTTCTATAAAGATCTTTTCGATCCCACTCTAAGCCGAATTGATAAAATGTATGATCAGAATTTCTGCTTTGTTCTTTAAAATGCTGCCATAAAGTCTTTCCTGTAATATAAAAAACTTCAAGTGCTCTTATTACTCTTTTCCAGTTCTGAGGCAGCATTTTTTCAGCACTCACCGGATCAACTGTTTTTAGTTTTTCGTAAAGATATTCATTACCAAATTGCCTGCGCTTTTCAAGTAATTCCTCCCTCAATTCCCGATTTGAATCAACAGAATCAATGATACCATCAATTAAAGATTTTATATAAAGACCTGTACCTCCGACAACTACCGGAATTTTATTCCGAGAATTAAGTTTGAAAATAATTCTTTCCGCTTCCTGAACGAACATACCTGCATTAAAGTTATCAAGAGGATTTATATGATCTATCAAGTGATGTCTAATTCTTTTTAATTCTGCTGCAGTAGGCTTAGCTGTACCGATATTAATATACTTATATACCTGTCTGCTATCGGCAGATATAATTTCGCTGCTAATTTTTTCTGCAATGCTGAATGCAAGAGTTGATTTCCCTGAACAAGTTGGACCTGCAATAACAATTACTTTTCCCAACCTTCTTTTCCTATTAATGGAACAAAAGAAAATTCAGGAATAACAACTGTTGTAAATTTATCTTCGGCTTCTTTGGTCACAACATAAAGTTTTTGCGATATCCGGCTTCCAACAGGAATAACCATTCTTCCGCCAATGGCAAGTTGTTCTTTAAGTTTTTCAGGTACATCAGGTGAACCGGCAGTTACAATTATTCCATCAAACGGAGCATATTCTGCCCAGCCAAGCGTACCGTCACCATATTTAGCCCGCACTCTTATTCCAAGATCATCAAACAATTTGAGTGTAGGATGATACAGTTTTAAATTTCTTTCAATTGTATAAACTTCAGCTCCCATCTTATAAAGAATTGCAGCCTGATATCCTGAACCCGTTCCAATTTCTAATATCTTTGAGTTCCTTTTAACCTTTAATTCCTGCGTCATAAAAGCGACTGTGTATGGTTGAGAAATTGTCTGACCCTGCCCGATTGGAAGTGCAATATCTCTGTATGCATGAATTTTCATAGTTTCAGGAATAAATTTTTCCCTCTCAACTTCACCAATAGCTTTAAGTACATAAATATCATTTATACCTTTTTCAGATAATAAATCTACTAATGCTTCTCTTTCTGATCTTGACATAATAATTTTTATTTATTGTGTCAAAGATAATTATATTATTTATTTTTGAATAGAAGAATAAACTTGAAAGGATTTTATGTTTGAAACTGTTTATGGTGCTTTTATAATTATGATAATGAGAATATGTGATGTTAGTCTGGGGACATTAAGAACAATATTTGTAGTTCAGGGAAGAAAGTATTTTGCGGCATTAGTTGGTTTTGTTGAAGTGCTTATCTGGGTATTTGTTATTCGATTCGTTGTTCAGAATCTTGATCAGCTTCAGAATCTTTTTGGGTATGCTGCAGGTTTTGCGTTAGGGAACATTTTAGGAATTACAATCGAACAAAAAATTGGATTGGGATTTGTTCAGCTAAATATAATTTCCAGACACTTTACAGACCAGATTGCTGATAAATTAAGAAAATTAAAATATGGTTTAACAATTCTTCCTGGTGAAGGCGGATCGGGCGGGGTTTCAATAATTGTTACGATCATACCAAGAAAATACCAGAAGAAAATTATTTCAATCATTGAAGAGATTGATAGACATTCATTTATCACCGTACAACATTCATTGCCTTACAGGGGATTTATTCACGGAAGTCGAAAATAAAATACTATTAAACTTGTTATTTTTCACGAAAAATCATTATTATTAGGAGTAAGATTCGTACAGCATTATTCTGACAATTATAAACTGGAAAAACGGAATTCAAAAGTTCATCCTACAAATCATTATTTACTCACAAATACATTGAGGTAATTATGTTCAAAAACCTATTCTACATTTCGTTTGTTCTCATTCTCTTTGCAGGAATAACTACTGCTCAGAACACAAAGGATTACAATCAAAAACCCCAATCCTTTGAGAATCCTTACATGGTAAGTGGTCCGCAACTTGAGTCACCATTAGCTGATTTTTATGAATCATTTGAAGGGGCAACTTTTCCGCCTGCTGGTTGGGTTAAATACAGCCCTGATGGAGGTACTGGATGGGAAAAAATCACAGCTGGTACTACACCTCTACCCGGCTGGAATGGTGGAACAGCTGTTTCTGCCCCGGTTACAGGTTCTGGAACCGGAATGGCTTATGCTACCTGGACTACCGGAGGCGCCACAAGTAACAATCAGTGGTTAGTTTCTCCCCAGATAAATAATGTTCAGGCAAACGATACATTGAAATTCTGGATGAGAAAATTTTCTGATTTATATCTGGATAATGTTGAAATCAAACTTTCAACTACAGGTAATGCCATTGCAGATTTTACGATTTCTGTTCAAACAATTGCATTGGCTGAAACAGATACCGGTTGGGTCGAATATAAATATGTGTTAGGCGACTATGTTACAGCTGGTTCAAATATTTATATTGCCTGGCGAGAGTTCGTAGCTGATAACTTTAACGATGGAGCCGCAATTTTCCTGGATGAAGTTAGTGTTGTTTCCGGTGGCGGTGGTGGTGGTGCAGAGTTTGTTGACAATTTTGATTCTTATACTGCAGGTGTACGTCTTTGTACTCAAACGACTGAATGGCAAACATGGAGTGGTGCTACTGGAAATAATGAAGATCCTTTTGTATCATCTGCTTTTTCCTGGAGCTCCCCAAATTCAATTGTAATAGTACAAGACAATGATGTGGTTAGAAAACATGGCAGTAAAACAACCGGCAAATGGTATATGAGTTTCCATTTCTATATTCCTGCAGGTAAATCAGGTTACTTCAATAATATGAACGGTTTTGCTCCTAATCCGAATGTATGGGGAATGGATTCATATTTTGATGTGGGAGGTACCGGACGACTGGATACTACCGGAGGTGGTGGTCAGGTTCCAGCAAACGTTGTTAGCTTTAACTGGACAGTCGCTCAGTGGAATCAGGTCATCGTGATAATAGACCTTGACGCTCCGGATCGTAAAGCTGAGTATTGGATCGGTACAAATCCTTCAAACTTAACTCAGGTTGCTACCTGGAACTGGACGCAGAACGGAACAAAACCTACCCGACTTGATGTAACCGATTTATTCGGTGCAGCTGCAACCGATGAAATGTATGTTGACAATTTCTATTTCGGTGATGCAATGCCTACAATCATTCCTGTTGAATTAACCTCTTTTGCTGCTTCTGTGAATGCAGCAGGACATGTTATTCTTAACTGGACTACCGGTACTGAAATAAACAACCTTATGTTTGAAGTTGAAAGAAGTGCTGGTAATAATGAATTTGTTAGAGTGGGCTATGTCAATGGTCAAGGTACAACTTCTGAACCACAAGCATATTCTTTTACAGACGCTGCAGTTTCAAACGGAACTTATTTCTACCGGTTGAAGCAGATTGATTTCTCTGGCATGTATGAATATTCCAATGTTATAGAAGTTGATGTGAAAGGACCGCTTGGATATAACCTTAGTCAGAATTATCCGAATCCGTTCAATCCTTCAACAGTAATTGATTTCAGCATCGTTGAAGCTGGTATGGTAAAATTAACTGTATATAATTTATTAGGTGAGGAAATCCAGGTATTAAGAAATGAATATATGGAATCAGGATTTCATCAGGTTACTTTTGACGCATTAAATATTCCTTCAGGAATGTACATCTACAAGCTTGAAACAGCTAATTATGTACAGGCCAGAAAAATGATGTTAATGAAGTAAACTACATCAACTTTAACTTATTAAGCCGCCGAAAGGCGGCTTTTTTATTGCCTCTAAGTTTGTTGCATGATTCCGACACTCACACTATATTTGAATCCGTTTTTAATAAGTTCTTTGACCAGAATTAAATAAAATATTAGATGCGGGAATAGCTCAGTTGGTAGAGCGCAACCTTGCCAAGGTTGATGTCGCGG
>CAZXCP010000026.1:0-25074 GCA_964639355.1 uncultured Ignavibacteriaceae bacterium | reverse complement strand
AAGGGGAAGGTCTGCAAAACCTTTATTCGTCGGTTCGAATCCGACCGGCGCCTCTTTCATCCAGCCTCAGATTTTCACTGAGGCTTTTTTATTATTATGAAATTCTGAATCAAATTTCTATTATTGATATAGATTGAGAGCATTTTTTACTGAAAAGAATTCAACAAAGTAAAAAGTATTTGTTATATCCTTTAATTTTTCTTCCTGAATATTTTTAAACTCCAAATAAACTGCATTTTTAGTAATTTATAACATTATAACTTTCAAATTATTTCTATGCAGTACTTAATTAGTTTAATTATTGGTTATTTATTTGGATCTATTCCTACTGCTTATATTCTATTGAAGAAACAAAAAGGAATAGATATAACACAAACCGGATCCGGCAATGTCGGCGCAATGAATTCTTATGAAGTTACGAATTCCAAATTTATTGGCCTGATAGTATTAATTGTTGATTTTATTAAAGGCCTCTTGAGTGTTTTTATAATATCGTTAATATATCCCGACAATTTTATATTTCCGGCTGTTGCATTGATATTTGCAATTCTAAGTCATTGTTTTAATCCTTGGTTAAAATTCAAAGGAGGAAGAGGCCTGGCAACAGCTGCAGGTGGAACTGCAATTTTGTTTCCCTATTTTTTATTGGTGTGGATTGTTCTCTGGTTGATTTTTTATGCATTAAAAAAAGATATACTAATTGGTAATATTGCAGCAACTGTCTTTTCACTTTTCCTGATAGCTAATACAATTGATATTGCCATTAAATATTCATTTCCAAAAGCATCATCAGAAAGTGAATTAATACTTTTTGTAATGTGCGGATTGATGATAATATTTATTAAGCATCTCGAACCTTTAAACGAAATAATATCAAACTATAAAAATTCAGGTAAACGAAATGGTAAGTCGTAAAGTATATTTGATAACAATCTGTTTATTCATTGTTGTTATTGTTGGTGGATATTTTTTATCAACATCTAGCAATGATGTTCTTATCCCGGGTGAAAACAGAACCAGGGAACAAATTCTTTTAACTGCTTATAAAAATAATCTGCAGGATGATATATCAAATTCCAGAAGGAATATAATAACCAAAACGGTTGAACTTGTTAGTCCTGCGGTTGTTGGTATAAATGTTATAGAGATAAGACAGGTACGCGATCCTTTCAGCTATTTTTTTGACGATCCGTTTTTCAGACAGTTCTTTGGTGACAGAAGATCATCAAGCCGCAGAGTCCAGGGTCTCGGTTCCGGCTTCATTATTTCACCTGATGGATATATAATTACAAATGACCATGTTGCAGGCAATGCCACAGAAATTACTGTGACTCTTACAGATGGCTCACATCATCAGGCTAAAATAGTCGGCTCTGATCCGGTATCAGATATATGCCTGCTGAAAATTGAAGGTAGTGATTTTCCCTATATAGATCTTGGAAATTCGGATGAAATAATAATTGGCGAATGGGTAATTGCACTAGGTAATCCTTTCGGTTTGTTTGATCTCAATGATAAACCTACTGTAACAGTTGGTGTCGTTAGTGCACTGGGAATGAATCTTGAACCAATAAATAACCGCTATTACCTTAATATGATTCAGACTGATGCAGCAATTAACGGAGGAAATAGCGGAGGTCCACTTGTTAATAGTCTCGGTGAAGTGATCGGAATGAATACTTTGATCTTTACAGCCGGAGGTGCTCAGGGAAATATCGGTCTTGGGTTCGCTATTCCTATTAACAAGGTTAGAGGAATTGTAACCGAATTGAAAGAAAAAGGTTCTATAGACCGGGATTTTCAGGTTGGTATGCGGATTCAGACTATTGATGAAGGTATTGCCAGATACTACAATTTATCAAGCACAAGAGGGGTCATTGTAACAAGGGTAACACCTAATACTCCTGCAGAAAAAATCGACATTAGGGTTGGTGATATTATTACAGAAGTAGAAGGATTTAAAATCAATAACGAAAATACTTTATACGGAGTATTTCAAGAGTTTCGTACTGATCAGACTATTTCTATAAAAGTAATAAGAGATAATAAAGAAATGACTAAACGAATGAGATTGGAGAAAAACAGATGATATCCCGATACACACTGCCTGAAATGGGTAAAATCTGGGAAGATGAATTTAAGTTTAATACCTGGCTCCAAATTGAAATTCTTGCTTGTGAGGCACGTGCTGAATCCGGAGAAATTCCTAAAAAAGATGTTGAGGTAATTAAAAGTAAGGCTAAGTTTGATATTAGCAGAATCCTGAAGATCGAAGAAACTACCAAACATGATGTAATTGCTTTTCTTACCAATGTTGCGGAATATGTGGGTCCTGAATCAAGGCATATTCATTATGGAATGACTTCATCGGATATTCTCGACACAACTCTCTCCTTTCAAATGAAAACAGCCGGTGAATTATTACTAAAGCGTTTGCTAAAACTTAAAGATGAGCTGAAAATCAGGGCAATCGAACATAAAAACACTGTTTGTATCGGGCGATCTCATGGTATTCATGCTGAACCATCAACAATGGGATTAAAATTTGCGTTATGGTTCGAAGAAATAAAAAGAAACATCGTTCGTCTTAAAAATTCAATTGAGAATATATCTGTAGGTCAAATCTCAGGTGCAGTCGGTACATTTGAACATCTTTCACCTAAGGTTGAAGAATACGTTTGTGAAAAATTAGGCTTAAAACCCGCGCCTGTATCAACTCAGATCATACAAAGGGATAGACATGCCGAGTTCCTGACAACACTAGCTATAATTGCTGCAACTTTAGAAAAGATAGCAATAGAAATAAGACATTTACAAAGAACAGAAGTTTTAGAAGCGGAGGAATATTTTTCAAAAGGACAAAAAGGTTCTTCTGCTATGCCGCATAAAAGAAATCCCATTGTTAGTGAAAGAATTGCGGGATTAGCAAGACTATTGAGAAGTAATTCACTGGCAGCAATCGAAAATGTTGCCCTGTGGCATGAGAGGGATATTTCACATTCCTCAGTTGAAAGAGTGATAATTCCCGATAGTTGTATCGTGCTGGATTATATGATGGATCTTACAATAAAATTAATTTCTAATCTTCTTGTTTATCCGGAGAAAATGATGGATAATTTAAACCTGACAAGAGGATTGATTTATTCACAAACAGTGTTATTACATTTGATTGACAAAGGTATTTCAAGAGAAGAAGCCTATAAAATAGTACAAAAACATGCAATGGACGTTTGGGCCGATCCGAATAAAAACCTGAAAAATGAACTTCTGAACTCCGACGATGTAAAAAAATATTTATCTGTTGAGGAAATCAGTGGAATTTTTGATGATAAAAGGATGTTAAAAAATGTAGATTATATTTTCAGCAGAACTATTTATAAGGAAGATTAGTATGAAAAAAGTTATTATTTTATCAGCAATATTCGTTTCATTTACTTTGGTATTTATAGCCTGTGGCGGGAATGCCGAAAACCTTAATGAAAACGATCCGGCACCTGATTTTAGTTTGCAGGATGCATATGGTAATTCTTATACTCTTTCTGAATTCAGAGGAAGTCCGATCATTTTGTATTTCTATCCGAAAGCAAATACATCAGGATGTACAAAACAGGCTTGCGGTATCAGGGATAATCGGGAAAAGTTCAGCAGCGAAGGAATTCATGTATTTGGAATCAGTGTCGATTCGAAAGAATCTCTGCAAGACTTTATAAACGATCATCAATTAAACTTCCCTCTCCTTTCAGATGAACAGAAAGAGGTCAGTACTGCATATGGAGTACTTAATAATTTGGGTTTTGCCAGCCGCGTAACCTTTATCATTGACAAAGATGGAACGATCGCTAAAATCATTCGTGATGTAGACATCGAAAATCATGCAGATGATGTTTTTAAATTTGCTTCAGGATTATTATAGACGTTCGGTTTGGTTATTGGTATTTTTCCTGAACCACATTTTTCCATTGAACTTAAGAAAATTTCACACGTATTATAGCAGAAGTTAAATAACTTTCCATTTTAAATGAACAGCAAGATCGGTCAGATAATGAAATATTCCTTTATCATACTCTTAGTATTAGTATCAGCTTATATTTTCAAGGGCAGAACAAATGATTTACAATCAGACGAGAATGTAGCATACGATTCTACCAAAGTTATAGAACCTAAGAGTCACCATAGTTTCGAAAATCAACTTATAACCACTATTCTTTCAAGATACCATTTGAAAAAACTTGATTTAAGTGATTCATTATCGTCTGTCATCTTCGACCGTTATGTGAATAATCTCGACTTTAGCAAACTGTATTTACTTAAAACCGACATTGAATCCTTTGAGAATTACAGATATAAACTTGACGATAATATTCTCAATGGTGATTTAACTCTATTCTATGACCTTTTTAATCTTTATTTAAAAAGAGTGAACGAGAGAAACGTTTTTATTGAAACACTTCTCAATCAGGAATTTGATTTTACTACCAGTGAAGAGTTTATTTTCAACCGCGATAGTATATCCTGGGCTTCTGATAATTATGAATTAAACGAACGCTGGAAGAAAAGAATTAAAAATGATGCAATTACGTATAAGTTAAATGGCAGGGATTGGGATTATATCCGGTCAACACTTATCAAAAGATATAACAACAGTACAAAATTCCTTAACCAGTATAATTCTGAAGATGTCTTTCAGCTGGCTATGAATTCGTTTACACAAGCCATTGATCCTCATACAAATTATTTGTCTCCGGAAACCTCGGATAAC
This sequence comes from uncultured Ignavibacteriaceae bacterium, assembly GCA_964639355.1. GTDB lineage: Bacteria > Bacteroidota > Ignavibacteria > Ignavibacteriales > Ignavibacteriaceae > JAGXRK01. Next base: position 20,315 of record CAZXCP010000026.1, on the reverse strand, counting down.
TTTAAAATTGATATGAGCCTTTCCCTTGAAGGAATCGGAGCCAGGCTTCAAACTGAGGACGATTATACAAAAATTGTTGAAATTATTCCCGGAGGTCCTGCAGCCAACAGTAAATTACTCAGTGCTGATGATAAAATTATTGCTGTTGCTCAGGGCGAAGATGGTGAATTTGTTGACATTATAGGTTGGAGAATAACGGATGCGGTTAAATTAATAAGAGGTCCGAAAGGCACGACGGTAAGGCTGCAAATCATTCCTGCTAAATCAGACATCAATGCGAAGATTAAAGAAATATCCTTGGTGAGAGATAAAGTAAAACTAGAGGATCAATCTGCAAAGAAAGAAATCTTAGAAATTGATCACGACGGTAAAGCAATTAAAGTTGGCGTTATCAAGGTCCCCTCCTTCTATATAGATTTTGAAGGTCAGAGAAGAGGTGAAAAAGATTACAGAAGTACAACCAGAGATGTCAGGAACCTTTTAATAGAATTAAAATCAGACAATGTCGATGGTGTTATCATTGACCTCCGGAATAACGGAGGTGGTTCTTTGAGCGAAGCCATTGAATTGACGGGCTTGTTCATAGCTTCAGGACCTGTTGTTCAGGTTAAAAATTCTGATGGCTCAATCGATATTGGTGATGATCCCGATCCAAATATTTTATATAACGGACCGTTAGCAGTTATGGTTAACAGGTTTAGTGCCTCAGCTTCCGAAATATTTTCAGGTGCTATTCAAGATTATGGAAGAGGCATAGTTCTGGGAGAGCAGACTTTCGGTAAGGGTACGGTACAAAACTTAATTGATTTAAACAGGTTTTCATCAAGACAAAGAGGTGAACTGGGTCAGGTAAAAATAACTATTGCAAAGTATTATCGAATTAATGGCGGCAGTACACAGCATAAAGGTGTTGTACCGGATATTATATTTCCGGGTTATATTGAACCACACGAGTTCGGGGAAAGTTCTGATCCAAGTGCTTTACCGTGGGATCAGATAGAACCAACCGACTATGAAGTATATAGTGATCTGACAAAACTTATTCCATTTTTAAAAGAAAGACACGAAAAACGCATGTTGGACAATATTGAATATCAGCAATTAGTTCAGGAAATTAAAGAGTTCAGGCAAAACAGAGAACGTAACAGAATATCATTGAATCTTGAGCAGCGCAGGAAAGAAAAAGAAGAATCTGAGCAAAAAAAGTTTGAGCGAGAAAATGCATTACGAAAAGTCAAAGGTTTAAAACTATTAGAAAAAGGGGAAATTGTTTCGAGCGAAGATGAAGAAAAAGATTTTCTATTAAAGGAATCTGCCGAAATACTTGCTGATTTGATTCTTCAGAAAATCGGTTAAGAACGACCTGAAATTTCTTTTAATAATTTATTTTGAACAGCCGGTAATATTGATTCGTTAAAAGGGAAATCGAGATCGGTTTCACAGATATATACCATTGGTTTATACATTTTTTGTGAGTGCATAATAAACTTATTCATTAACTCGTCTAAAGAACATTCAAGTAATATAGCAGGAATTGATCTTACCAAAGTAAATTCTATATTTTCGGTTGGATGATCTTCCGTCCAGTTTATTATCATTTCATACAAATAGATTTTTACAACGTCTTTCTTATTATCTTTTATAACAAAGTATCCTTTTCCTTTATATTTATCTTCGTAATTCAGGGGATAAATTGAAATATTATCTTTTATAAATCCAAAAATAAGTCTTGCTTCACGAATTATATATTCAACATTCTCAATAGCCCACTCCACATAATGAATAAGTTTATCCAGTTCAGTACTGATATGTTTTGCCTTATCCTGCACCACAATTTGATCTTCTATAAGAATTCCACGAACTTCTCTTTCCAGCCAGCTTTTTGAACTTATATTTTCAAGCAACAGATCATCTAATTTATCCTTAATCATTTCTGAGTCTTCCAGAACCGGAAAAATGTAATTTCTGGATAATTGACTTTGCCATTCTTTAACTTTTTTCAGAAGAAGATATCTGTTGGTTTCCCAATCAGAACCACAGGAGGTTAATTTACTAATATCTATGTCAAGCATTGTATTTTTCATTTTTTCAAGCTTAATCCAAATATTAAGCCAATGCCAATATTGAATTTTTGAAAGCATAGAAACCTTGAAAAAGATAGTGATATGGTTGTTTTTACATGTTACATGTCAAAAAGAAAAGGCTGTTCTTATGAGGATGGATAAAGCAGGATCTGTAGGATCCTGCTTTAATTTTATTGTACTTATTAAATCTTAAATATCAAATTTTATTCCCTGTGCTAAGGGAAGTTTAGTACCGTAATTGATAGTGTTTGTTTGTCTTCTCATATATGCCTTCCAGGAATCGGAACCTGATTCTCTTCCGCCGCCTGTTTCCTTTTCACCACCAAATGCCCCTCCTATTTCAGCACCAGATGTACCTATGTTAACATTAGCTATCCCACAATCTGAACCTGCAGCGGAAAGAAATAGTTCTGCTTCCCGTAGATTATTCGTGAATATGGATGAGGATAACCCTTGAACAACACCGTTTTGCAAATCAATCGCTTCTTCAATTCCTTTGCTGTATTTAATTAAATAAAGAATTGGTGCAAATGTTTCTTCCTGAACAATTTCATACCGATTTTCAGCTTCAACAAGAGCTGGTACGACATAACTGCCGGATTTATAATGATCTCCTTCCAGAACTTCACCACCGTAAATTACTTTACCGCCTTCTTGTTTTACTTTCTCAAGTGCATTGGTGAAATCTTTAACTGCGTTTTTATCAATCAATGGTCCTACATGGTTTTTTTCATCCAAAGGATTACCAATTTTCAACGATTTATATGCTTTCAATAATGAATTCTTTACCTTGTCATATATTGATTCATGAATGATTAATCTTCTTGTGCTTGTACATCTCTGACCTGCAGTACCCACCGCTCCAAAAACAACAGCTGGAATGGCTATATTCAGATCGGTATCTGGTGTGATAATAATTGCATTATTCCCGCCTAATTCCAGTATTGCACGACCGAACCTTTTTGCAATCACCTCACCTGCATGTCTGCCTACGCGGGTTGATCCTGTCACAGAAATCAGCGGGATTCTTTTATCGTTAAGAATTTTTTCACCAATTGTAGAACCTCTGCCAATTATTAAGGCAAATACTCCTTCAGGAACATCGTTATCAATTAATACCTGCTTAATTATATTCTGAGAAGCAATAGCCGAAAGTGGTACTTTGGATGATGGTTTCCAAATGTTTGTATCACCGCAAACTGCTGCTATCATTGCATTCCAGGACCAAACAGCTACCGGAAAATTGAACGCTGAAATTGTACAAACGACTCCTAATGGATGGTATTGATCATACATTCTGTGCATCGGTCTTTCGGATTGCATTGTAAATCCATATAACTGTCTTGATTGCCCTACTGCGAAGTCACAAATGTCAATCATTTCCTGAACTTCTCCTAAACCTTCCTGAAGACTTTTTCCCATTTCAAAAGAAACGAGCATTCCAAGTTCCTGTTTAAATTCTCTCAATCTATTTCCTATTTGTCTTACTATCTCCCCTCTTTTAGGAGCAGGCATCATTCTCCAGCTTAGAAATGCTTCGTGTGAAGTTTGTACTATTTTATCATAATCTGTTTCAGATGCCTGATAAACTGAAGCAATGTATTCTCCTGTTGCTGGGGAAAATATTTTAAGTTCTCCCTGATCTGTTGTTTCAAGCCATTTTGTTCCGGTTGATGCGCCAAAATTTTTTTCTTTTATACCTAACTTTTGTAAGAATTCCATATATACCTCTGAGTTTTAGTTTGAATTAATTTTATCTATAATATTTTTTAATGTTATTTGTTTCATTTCATTCTCAATTTTAATCTGGATATCCGAAAATAAATCGAGAAAATAATTATTAAGAATTTGATTCTTATTTAATCCTCTGCCTTTTGCTCTGTTAACATCCAGATGAAATGCCTTGCGATCCTCTATTGCACAATAAATTTCCTGAAGATCGATTTTTTCAATCTTTTTATTTAACGAAAAACCTCCGGCGGTTCCCTTCTCGCTTTTAACGATTCCACTTTTTACAAGTAATGATAGTAATTTTCTCAGTTTGGAAGCGTTTATTCCTGTTACTTCAGAGATCTCCGAACTGTTTTTAGGTTTCGGATAAACTGCCGCAAGGTAATTTAGTGCTTTTACTGCCGTTGATAATTTTGTTGAGGCTGACATAATAATTTAATTTGTTACGGTAAGTGTAACTAATTAAGATTTAATTGTCAACACTCAGAAATAAATTAATATTTAATGACGGTTCAATCTGAAATCACTAAAAATTTTGGTAAGGAATTTGTTATTGTAGGATTTTAATTGACAATAACGAGGGTAAATTGTAATTTGGGTTACATTTCACACTAATATAGGAGCTAATCTATGCTAAAATCTTTCGCTTCCTTTCTCAATTACAGAATATTGGCAATTATACTTCTGCCAATAGTATTTTCTTTTTCCGGTTTTGCACAAACCGAGCAGCAGGTAATTGATAGATATCTTAATGGGGACCTTCAAATTACCTCACAATCAGAGAAGGATATAATATCACGCTACATTGATGAAAATGTAGTTAACGTTCATACATTTCCAAGAAATGTAGATGATATTCGAGTGCCCTTCTTTACAGAGGATTTTACAGGTACAGCCGGGGATTCTCTCAGCAGCACTCCTCCAGCAGGATGGCAGAACATAGTAAATACCGGCGGAAATCCTGCTCAGAACTGGGATTTCTATACTGCAATTTATCATCCGGGAACTTCCGCTTATGTTATTCCATCAGGTGGTGGATTTTCTGGTGAATATGCAGTTTTAGATAGTGATAAATTTGGATCCGGAAATACCCAGAATACTTCTTTGATTACACCTGCTATTAATTGTACTGGAAGAGACAACGTTTACCTTAGCTTCAGTGAACAATTCAGATCTATTGGTACATCCAGTGGAACTGTTTCCGTAAGTACTGATGGTGGGACGATCTGGACTGATCTATTAGTAAGAACAGGGGTCTCTGTCGGATACCCTAACCCGGCGGTAGAAACTTCCATTATAGTTCCTCAAGCAACTAATCAGGCAGATGTCAGATTCAGGTTCACTTATGAAGGCACCTGGGGTTACTGGTGGGCAATAGATAATGTTGCATTAGAGGAAGGATCAGCACTTGTTCCTCTTGTTGGTGGAAATAGCTATCCAATAAATGGAACGGAGAATCCTCCGACTTCATTTGAAAATATCACATCAGCAATCGCTTATATGAATCTTAATGGTGTTACAGGAACAGGTCAAGTAGTACTTGAACTTGCAACTGGTTATTCCGGAACAGAGCCGGGTCCAATTTCTATGGGTGCAATTAGCGGAACCAGCACTGATTTAGGGATTACATTCAGACCTGCTGCAGGATATACTGCCACAACAGAAATTGTTGGTGGAGCTTCTCCCAATCAACACGCATTCGCACTTGCAGGTGCTAGTTTTATAACTCTTGACGGACGAAGCGGTGGTTTGGGCACAGATAGAAACTGGACTATAAAAGTATCCGGTACAACAAATGCTCAGATGGCTGTGAGATTACAAAATACTGCGGCTTCAATGGAAAACATTACTATTCGTAATCTTATTATGATTGGTGAAGCTGCGAGCATTACAGGTGCAGTATTTCAAACAACTGGCACAACTACGAATAGCATGATTAATGTTGTTGTTGAGGATAATCTTATTACAAGCTCAGCTACTGCGTCCAGTGATACCCGCGGATACGGTATAACAATTGCAACCAATAATGCTGCCAGTACTGGAATGGTTATTCGCAATAATGATGTAACAAACTTTTATGCAAGAGGAATAAATATTACATCACCAAATCCATATATGAAAGTTCATAATAATAGGTTTTATCATACTGTTCCAATTACACAACCTTCTGTTACCGAATTTTCGGCTATATATTTCTCCTCAACTTCTGCTAATGCTGCAGGAACAGAAATTTATAACAATATGATTTATGGAATTCAGTTGACAAATCATTCAACGACGACAACCGTTGGAATAAATGGAATATATTTTCTGACAGCGCCTTCTGGCGTTGATCCTGTCAGGGTTTACAACAATATGATAGTTCTTGGACCTAACTTAACAGGAACCGCAGCAGATATGCAGCTATACGGAATCCGTGAAAATACATCGAGCACTACAAATCCTGTTATTGATATTTATTATAATTCCATTTATATAGGCGGAGAATTGACTACAGGTGCAAACAATTCTGCTGCTTTCAGAAAACAATTAAGCAGTAATTTAAATCTATCAAATAACATTTTCTTCAATGCAAGGTCAAATAATGGCGGAACTGGTACGCATTGGGGAATAATGACAAACAACACCAATTATTCTACTATAAGTAACAACGATTATTATGCAAATGGAACCGGTGGAGTTCTTGGAACTGTTGATGGAACCACTAGCGGAAATCAGTTAACTCTTGGTGACTGGCTGGTTGCGATGGGCGGTGCAGACGTAGCAAGTGTATCCCAAAATCCGAATTATCTTGCTCCGATGGCTACACCTCCTGACTTAAAAATTAATGAAACCATTGCCACACAGCTTGAATCAGGCGGCGCACCTATAGCAGGCATAACTACTGATTTCGAAGGTGATCTTAGAAATGCAACAACTCCGGATATCGGAGCTGATGAATTTGATGGTATATTTGCTGATTTAACACCTCCGGCTATTCTTTATACTTCCCTTTCTAATACTGGTTCTACAGCTAACAGGGATGTAACTGCAACCATAACAGATCCCAGTGGAGTTCAGGCAGGTGCAAATGGTCCGAGATTATATTTCAAGAAAAACTTTGACGGCACTTATCTCTTTGATGCTACACCAGTAGTTGTCGGTGAAGATTATACCTTTACAATTGATCACACAACATTGGGCGTAGTAGCCGGCGACAGCGTTTATTATTATTTCGCTGCCCAGGATTCATTAGGTAATGCTGGTACAAGTCCTCCTGGTGGTTCAGGATCAAATCCTCCGGGAACAACCCCTCCGGATAATCCTGATTTTTATTTAATAACACCTCCTGCATTAGTTGGTGATTATACCGTAGGTTTAGCTATGTTCAGACAATTTTCAGGTTTGGATATTTCGTTCGAAAAGAGAGTAAGAACTATTGAAATTGTTGAAACTATCGTTAACCAGGAAGCCCAGGAAAGAATGGGCATCTACGAGGAGACGATAAACGGAACAATGACAGTTCAGGAACCAGCTACCGAAGAAGAACTGATACCTTATACCATTACCCGTACCATTGAGCAGGAATATTTTGTTCCGGTTCTTAATGGTGAGGAATATAACGGAAGTCTGTATCATGAATTTACTGCAGCGCAAATCGCCGAGTTTAATTTGGGTACAGAAGGTATATATCCAACAATAACCAGTGCTATTGATGACGCTAATCTTAGGGGTGTTGGCGGAGCTGTAAGATTCTTACTGGTAGATGCAGTATACCCATCAGAAACTTTTCCAATCGTCATTGGTGAGATAAATGGTTTAAGCTCAACAAATACTCTTAGTATTTTACCAGCAACCGGTGTAACTAGTACAATTACCGGTACTATAGCTCAACCTATATTCGATTTGAATGGAACCTCTTATGTTACCCTTGATGGACGACAGAATGGTGTAGGTGAGGATAATTCACTATCAATCATCAATCTTTCAACAGCTGCCAATGCAACTTGCGTGAGATTTATTAACGGAGCCACAAATAATACTATCCGTAATCTTAATCTCGAAGCACAGCCTTCAACCAGTACAACAAGAGCAGTTGAATTATCGTCTTCTGTTTCGAATCCTGCTGGTAACTCAAATAATCTTATTACATACTGCGATTTGAAAAGCGGAAGGTATGTAATTTATTTTAATGGTACCGCTGCTAATCCAAACGACGGTAATATTATTAGCAATAACAAAATTTATGATGGAACTTTTACTAACATGTATGTTATTAACGGATCGAGTAATACTTCTATCATAGATAACGAAATATTTAATGTTACCGCACAGTCTACTGCAAATTCTGCAATTAGTTTATCAACCGGTGCTACCAACGGTGTTAATAACATCATAGGGAATAAAATATATGATATCCAGAATACCGGTACGTCTACAGTAAGAGGTATTACTGGTACACCTGCTGCTAATTCTACACTTAACATACACAATAACTTTATCTCGTTGACTTTGGATAATGGTACAAAAACCTCAATTTATGCCATCCAGATTTCGGGTACAACCGAACATACTGCTAATATCCATTACAACTCGATAAGGATCGGTGGGGCTCATACAGGAGGTACTGCAGGTCAAATCATATCCGGCGGACTAATCAAGTCCAATACTGGCGCAACTTCAACATTTAATTCAAAAAATAACATTAGTATCAATAATCGTTCAGGTGGTACAGCCGGAACATTCCATACTAATTTCTTTGCCGGTTCAGCTAATCTTGTTGGTACACTTGATATTGATTACAATGTTAATTTTGCTACCGGTGGCGACGGTGCATATCATGCCGGTTGGGCAGGATTCGTCTACAATGATCAGCAAACTTACAGAGATTCAGCAGCTCCTCACGAACAACATACAATATTTAAAAACGTTGAGTTCGTTTCTAATACAGATCTTCATTTAACCGGAAGTTCGATCGGTGATCAGGATCTGGGTGGAATTCCTATTGCAGGCATTACCACTGATATCGATGGTGATCTCCGTGATCCTGAAATCCCATATAGAGGTGCTGATGAAAGCGAATCGTTAAATATTCCTCCTTACCTGGTTATTTGGGAACGCTCAGACTCACAATCTAACCTTCCACCATGGTTTGGATCCAGCACTGAAAGAGGATTAGCATATGGATTCACAAACGACGGAACTGATGCATCTAATAATAGAGTGTATGTTGTAAGCAGTTCACCTCTTGCTGTCAGAGTTCTAAATGCAGCAGATGGTTCTGATGTTGGTACGTTGAATGTTACTAATATTTCCGGCGGGCTATTCGCATTAAATGATATAGAAGTTACTGATGATGGAATGATAATGGGTGCTAATTTAACCCTTGATGCCAGTGTTGTTGCTAATCCGTTTAAGGTTTATATGTGGTCAAACGAACTAGCAGCTCCAGTGAACGTGCTTTCATATAATTCAGCAGGAACAGTTAGACTTGGCGATAAAGTAACCGTAACTGGTGACTACAATTCAGGAACTGCTGCAATTTGGGCTGTAAGCGGTACTGTCGCAACTCCGGTTGTTTTTAAATGGACAATGACCGGTGGTGTGTTTAATCAAGTTCCTGAAATAATTACACTCAGTGATTCTCCTTCAGCTCTTGGTACCGCATCAGTAGGTCCTTTACCTAGTGGAGAATTCTGGTTAAATGCTAATGGTATAAATCCAAGAAAATACCAGGCTAACGGAACTCTCATCGGAGTAGTTCCCGGTTCAGTTGTAGCAACTGGTAGCAATGCAATCAGACATCTAGGTCAAGTTGGCAACAACGAATATGCTGTTACATTCGCATATGGTGCTGGTAATAATAATGCAAGAGTAATTGAGGTTCCATTGGGTGTTCCGGAAGATGCAACTTTATTCTTCGCAACACCTTCTCTGGGATCTTTAGCAAATGCAAATGGTACAGGTGATGTGGACTTCCAGATCAACCCTGATTTCACCGCGAATATTTATGTACTTACAACTAATAATGGTTTAGGTGCATACAGATCTTCCGATGGTGTACCTGTTGAACTAAGTACTTTTGCTGCTAATGTTGTGGACAGAAATGTTAATTTAACCTGGAGAACCGAATCCGAAACCAACAGCCGCGGATTTGAAGTTGAAAGAAGTTCAGCTAATCAGTCCTGGTCACAGATTGGTTTTGTTAAATCTGCTGGTAACTCTGTAACTTCACAGAATTACAGCTATATCGATTCAAGGTTAGAAACCGGTTCATATTCTTACAGACTTAAGATGGTAGATCTTGATGGAAGCTTCACATACAGTAATGTAGTTGAAGTTGAAATCGGTACACCAGCTACTTTCTCATTAAGTCAGAACTATCCTAATCCGTTCAATCCTGCAACACGTATTGAATATCAGGTACCGTTCAATGCTAATGTTAAGATTGAGCTTTACAGTATTACCGGTGAAAAAGTTGCAACTCTAGTGAACAGCGACCTTTCAGCCGGATTCTATACTATGGATGTGGACGCTTCTGTATTAAGTCTGGCTTCCGGAGTGTATTTCTATAGAATGACCTCTACGGACGTTACCGGAAGTAAATTCATGGATACTAAAAAGATGGTATTACTCAAGTAATTTCTCTCTTATATCCTGATTTTAGGACATCCTGGCAATGCCGGGATGTCTTTTTTTTGTTTAAAATTGAAATTGAATATTGGCAGATGTTTAATTAAATTTCTTGAAGAAATTTGTTAAAGATATGCTAGTTGTTAATCTTCATATTTTTTGTCTTGTAAAAGGACTTAAAGTCCTCCGAAGCTACTTTATCTCCAGTTTCGAAAACGTATTTTAATTCCCTTTCCTCTTTCCTTTTTATAATTAACTAATTGACTTAACATTATCCTTCAGGGGTTAATTATGACAGCTGATACATTTACCGAAGAATTAAAATATAAACATAGAATTAAATCAACAGAAGTTCACAAAGTTATTTCGAAACATATGCTTGCAGACGGTTTCGAAATAGTTTTGGATTTAAAAAGAAGCAGAGGAATAAAATTAGTTGATGAAATTTCCGGTGATGAATATATCGACTTCTTCACATTCTTCGCATCCTCACCACTCGGATTAAATCATCCTTTCTTAAATTCTGAAAATGTTAAAAATGTATTAGGAAATGCCGCCGTAAACAAACCATCCAATTCTGACATTTATACTACTTATATGGCAGATTTTGTAGACACATTCGGCAAAATAGCTAAACCGGATTATATGAAATATCTGTTTTTTATTGCCGGCGGTGCTCTTGCAGTTGAAAACGGATTAAAAGTAGCTTTCGACTGGAAAGTAAGAAAAAATTTTCAAAAAGGAATTAAGGAAGAAAAAGGACATCAGGTAATACATTTTAAAGAAGCCTTCCATGGAAGAAGCGGTTATACCTTATCATTGACTAATACCGATCCGGTTAAAATTCAGTACTTCCCAAAATTTAACTGGCCAAGAATTATAAATCCTAAAATTAAATTTCCTCTGGAAGATCATCTTGAGGAAGTAATCAAACTTGAAAAGCAGGCAATTGAAGAAATTAAATCAGCAATAAAAAATAACCCGGATGATATTGCTGTAATCATTTTGGAACCAGTTCAGGCAGAAGGCGGAGATAATTTTTTCAGAAAAGAATTCTTTAAACAACTCAGACAAATAGCAGATGAAAATGATATTCTGCTTATGTATGATGAGGTACAAACCGGATTTGGCTTGACTGGTAAATTCTGGGCTGCTGAGCATTATGTTAAACCGGACATTATCGCGTTTGGTAAAAAAGCGCAGGTCTGCGGTATTATGGTTTCTGAAAGAATTGATGAAGTTCCGGATAACTGCTTTAAAGTATCAAGCAGAATTAATTCTACCTGGGGAGCTAACTTTACTGATATGGTCCGTTCCAAATATATTATGGATGTAATTCACGATGAGAAACTGGTGGAAAACTCCAGAGTCGTTGGTGATTATCTTAAAAATGAGCTCTATAATATTCAGAAGGAGCATTCAATACTTATAAGTAATGCACGTGGCTTAGGCTTAATGTGTGCATTCGATTTACCAAATCATAAACTGCGTGATGAATTCAGAAAAATAGCTTACAAAGAAAAACTGATGATTCTTGGCTGCGGTGATCATTCTATAAGATTCAGACCGCCATTAAATATTACAAAAGATGAACTGGATGAAGGCTTGAAAGTTATCAGAAAAGTTCTCAATTTAATGATGTCAAATAAATAATTATTTAATAAACTACTTGCACGAGGCGGCTCCGCAATGGAGCCGTTATCGTTTTAAAATACTATTGAATGGTAAGTTATACATAGTTAGTACTCCAATCGGCAATCTTTCCGATATGACATTTCGTGCAGTCAGCACTTTAAAAGAAGTCGATGTAATTGCCTGTGAAGATACAAGGGTTACATCCAATCTGCTTAAACATTACCAGATCGAGAAGAAACTCATCTCACTAAATGCATTTAATGAATCTGGTAGAATTAAAACTCTAATAGATAGATTATTATCCGGTGAATCTCTTGCACTCGTTTCAGATTCCGGTACACCAACAATTTCCGATCCTGGTGGTAGACTAATCTCGGAGGTTATTAAAAATAGAATTGAGGTCGTTTCTATCCCAGGCGCTTCAGCCTTAATTGCAGCCTTATCCATATCAGGGTTACCTACTGATTCATTTGTGTTTGAAGGATTTCTTCCGCAAAAGAAAGGAAGACAAAAAAAGCTTTCGCAACTCGCTGAAGAAGAAAGAACTATTGTACTTTATGAATCCGTTTACAGAATCGAAAAGCTAATTGATGAACTGAATAATTACATGCCCGATAGATTTATCGTAGTCTGCAGAGAATTAACAAAGAAGTTTGAAGAGTGCTGGAGAGGATTTCCGGCTGATATTTTATCAGCACTAAGTACAAAAACTATAAAAGGCGAATTTGTAGTTGTTATTGCACCTTTAAGCTGGAAAGTTTGATTTACTGATAATTTATTTGTTCGTAGTCTTTCATTATATCAGATAAAAATATTAGTGAATCTGTTGAAGCTGTTATGTTTAACTTTTCCTCCATTTTATTTTTTATTCTATCAAGGACTTCATTGAAAACGTGAGTTTCAGCATTTTTTCTAAATAGAAATACTTCCTGAATTACCCGTATATCTTCATCTGTTAATCTTGTTACCTGCGGATAAACTATTCTTCTTTCCAATACAGGTTTCTGCACAATTATTTCATCAAGCTTAATATATTTTTTAAGTTTAATTACAGTAGTGTTCCCTGCCAGATCACCGATTCTCTGTCCCTTTCCATTGATCAGAATTGTTATCAATGCAACGGAACCATAAGCAATATAAACTTCGATTGGTTTAAGTATCCAGCGAAGGAAATAGTCTATCAACCTGGGCTGTGAACCATTCACTTTAACAACTTTAATCTTCATTATTTTTTTACCGAATGATTGTCCGTTCATAAATGCTTCGCAAAGAAAATCATAAAAAAAAGCAGGAAGTGAAAGCAGAACCATCAATGCAACAGGGAATCCAAATGCTGAAAGCGAATCAGAAACAAGAGCGAAGATAAAAAAGATTATTAGTGCGTAGCCAAAAAGTATTACCAGGTCAATGATCTGTGCAACAATGCGGTCGCCGAGACTTGCAATTGTATATTCGATATCTACATTCTGAGTTGTTGTAATATCAAGTTTTTCCATTATATCATGCCCCGGGATTTTAATTCAAGATATTTGTTTATAGTATTAACTGAAAGTTGATCGGGTTCAGTTAATATTGATTGTATTCCATACCTTGCTAATTCTTTAACCATTTGTCTTTTTTCAAAAGCTAACTTCTCTGCGATTACTTTGTGATATACATTTTCAATACTTTTTGTTTTCCTGTTTAATATGGCATTCAATCCGGTGTTATAAAAGAAAATGAAAACGACTAAATGAGAAGCCGAGAGTGACCTGAAATAATTAATTTGTCTGTTTAATGAGCTCAATGATTCAAAGTTTGTGTAAATCAATAACAAACTCCTCTGCTTTATTTTTGATTTCACTATCGCTGCCATTTTTTCATAGTCTGACTCAAGAAACCCTGTTTGCTGATTATACAACAAGTCAAGAATTTTTTTCATCTGTGAACTGCTTCTGTCAGCGGGAAGGAATGAACCGATTTTACTATTAAATGTAACAAGCCCGGCCTTATCCTGCTTTAAAATAGAAATATTGGAAATAACGAGGGATGTATTTATAGCATAATCGAGAAGCGACATTCCGTCAAAAGGCATTTTCATGCTCCTTCCCATATCAATAACAGAATAAACCTGCTGCGCTTTCTCATCCATATAATGATTTACCATCAATTGATTTCGCCTTGCTGTTGCTTTCCAGTTAATAGTCGCATAATCATCACCAAGTACATATTCTTTTATCTGATCAAATTCGAGGGAGTGACCGATTTTTCTTATCCGTTTTATTCCAACATCAGTCAGCCTGTTTGATATTGCCATCAAACCATATTTCTTCATTTGAATTATTGATGGATAAACAGTAACCATTTTTTCTGAATCAAATTTATAACGGCGTTCGACTATTCCTATTCCTGAACGGACATAGACATTCATAGCGCCGAAACCGTACTCTCCCCTTTTTACTGGACGCAGTTTATAGCTGAAATATTTTGTCTGGTTGGTTTCAATATTACTCAATATTTCAAAATCACGTATTTGAAACCCAATCGGTATTTCATCAATAATTCTTACTGATATTTGTATGGGATAATTATTAGTTACTATCAGTCTAACTTCATTGTCATCCCCGTTTGAAAACCGGTCAGAGAGGATCCTGCTGGCATACACTCGATCTTTTTGATAAAAAAGTATGAATAAATCAAAAACTAAAAGTGCAATGAAGGTAATAAGCAGAATAGAAGAAAGTACAAAAAGCCCTGAGACAAAATAACTGATGAAGTACAGCATTGAAATTGCAGCAGCAGCATACAGAAACTTATTACTCAGATAAACGGATTTGATAAAACGCATTACCTCGGAACCTCAACCTGGTCAAGAATTTGTTTGATAATATCATCCTGCGATTTACCCTCCATCTCTTTTTCAGGTGTAACAATAATTCTATGCCTTAAGGCGGGATAAGCAATTTCTTTTATGTCATCCGGTATAACATAATCTCTGCCCCTGATAGCAGCAATAGCTTTTGCACCAATCATAATAGAAATTGAAGCTCTTGGTGATCCTCCCAAAGTCAGATCTCCATTGTTCCGTGTTTGTGTAACAATTTTCACAATGTAATCTGCAATTTTTTCTTCGATGAAAATGTTTCTAACCTTTTCTGATAGAGTTCTTAGCTGCTGTTTTGAAAATACAGGATTTATAACGCTTAAATCATTAACTGTTTTACGCTGGTTATATTCAAGCAGTATTTTTATTTCTTCTTCGGCTAGCGGATAATCCATTCTTATCTTAAAAAGAAATCGGTCAACCTGTGCTTCGGGAAGCTGATATGTTCCTTCAAAGTCAATTGGATTCTGTGTGGCAAAAACAATAAAAGGATCATTCATTTTAAATATCAATCCATCTATGCTTATTTGACGTTCTTCCATAACCTCAAACAACGCTGACTGTGTTTTTGCGGGTGCACGGTTTATTTCATCTATAAGAATAATGTTTGAGAATATAGGTCCTTTCTTGAACTCAAACTCAGTGGTTTTGAGATTGAATACAGAAGTGCCAAGAATATCTGACGGCATAAGGTCAGGAGTAAACTGAATTCTGGAAAAGTCTGCCGATATTGTTTTTGCAAGAATTTTTGCAATAAGCGTCTTTGCTATTCCGGGCACACCTTCAATTAAGGTATGTCCGCCAGAAAGGATTGAAGCTATGAGATATTCTACTGCATTATCCTGACCAACAATAATTTTCTTGATTTCTGATTTAACTTTGTCCACAGTTTCTTTTAGTTCAGTAAGATCAGTTCTGTTATGATGATCATTTTCCATAGCCACCTGTCTGATTATAAAATTTTTCAATTAAGTTATTTAAATCGAAAAGTAATTTCTGATCAATATTGATCGATCTTTTTACCATTTTAATAAGCGAAAAGAGTACTGAAGTATTTTCAATTCCGAAATTAGTTTTCCGGGCAACAATAGTCTTAAAATCTTCATTAATTTCATTCGTGTTTATTGAATATCTGTTTCTGAGATGATCAAATAGATATGCAATTTTTTTATCGGCAATATTTTTATGATTTCTCTGTCTGAAATATAAATTACCAATAGTTTCAATAAATTCTACTGTGGTATTGGTAAGAGGTTTAATAACAGGAATAATCCTTTGCTCTCTTTTTCCTCTGAAAAGTATGAACAAAATTAGTGAAATTACTAAAGTGAAGTATGACCATCTCAATTCCGTTGTGCTGAGAATAAACTTTAATGGCGTGCTATTATATCTGTTAACTTCTTTATAATACTCATCCCAGAAAACATTGCCGTTGCTCAAATGTGAAAATACCCCGGATACATAAACCGCATCATTTTGCAGAATATTATAATTTGTAAAGGCGTAAGGAATTGTTTGAATAAAGATTCTTCCCTTCCCAAAATCATATTTAATAAAATTGGTATTACCCTTATCATCAATGCCAAGAATCACAGAATTGGCTGTATCAAACTCAGTAAGGTAGCTGTGCGTTGTAGAAGTTTTTATAAATGTTGAGTCTGATTGTTTAAATATCTCATTAGTCAATGATATATAAAGTGAATCGTCTGAGAAATAAACCGGCTGGGTTTTAATTTGGATTGAATCGCTGAATCTCTTTCCGAAAGATGATGCAGAAATAAACATTGTATTCCCTTCATAAACATAATCGAGCATATATTGAATATCGAGTTCGTCAGGATCAAAATGATTGCAAATGACAATGTAATTCACATCCTTATATTGTTTATTCTTTAGAGTGTTATACATCGGAAAGTTAATTTCATTTACTCTGTTCTCATTGAATAAATCCTTAAGAAGATCATACATGACATAAGAACCAAAAGGAATTTTATCTTTCATCGAGTAACTAAGTTTCCAGTCTACCGGTTTGGGCTCTGTCAGTTTTAAGATTACCAGCAGAATACTGAAAATGGCAAGCGGCAGTATGTATTTCAGACTCTTTCTCATGGCTGCAGTTTTACAATTCCATAAATTTCATTGTACGCTGATGTGTAATGTTTATAAGTATTCTCATCTAAATCAGCTCCGCCATACCAGACATTTTCGAACTCCTGAGTTAGCGTTACCAATATTGCATAAAGATCTTTGTGCTTTATTTGTTTTATCAGTTCCCGGTTAGTTTTATCCATACGCCACTTTATATAATCCCGTGAATCCAGAACCTTTAGCAGTTGCAGATAAGTCAGTCTTAATGCAAATCGGTAATTCTTTTCATCCAGATTCTTTGCAATCATCTCATCAAAATTGAGTTCATGTATATTTTCACTTGTATCAAGATAGGGTATCTTATTTTTTATATCTTTAATAAAGATATTTCTGATTTCTGTTCGGTAAATGAAAAAAATGACAGTAATAACTGTTATCCCCATTATAGCGTAGAGAATTATATCAGCAATATCAGAATATTCCTCTGTAAAGAATAATGTTTGTAATAAACTCTTAATCCATTCTATAATTCTTTCCCAAACGGTAAGCTCATATTGAATTGTACGGTCGTATTGAAAGTCAGGATCATCCTTAAACTTTTTTAGTTTACCCGAATCGACGGTTTTTAAAGTGATTTCTTTAACCGGAGAATAATGTTCTTCAGTGATTTCCTTCGAAGGTGATGCAGGAACTGCACTTTGTGATATTAAATTACCGGCATTAGCGCAGATAAATAATATTAACAGTATATAACTAAAGATTTTCAATTCTTTGCAAAAGTGATTTAGCTTCTTTTTGTTCTATCAAGCTGTAATAATGGAAAGATAAACCTGTTATAGTTATGGCATACAATAAGTAGCTAAAGGTTGAAATTACTGAGAATATAATGTTAAGTAATTCCGGAATAAAACCTGATTTGCCGCCATCTGCGGTACTCATTAAAAGAACGAAAGACATAATTGTTTCAGGCAGTTGAAATATAAAACTGATGAATCCTTGTATCAGTCCAAATACAATAACAAGTCCGAATGTAACCCACCATCTTTGATTAATTAGTTTAAATGAACGTTTTAGTGATTCTATGAATCCTTTTTTTTCGGCAATTCCTACAATAAAAATCAAAGATGCAGAATTAGTAATGTAAACTATTGGAATCATTAGCAAAAGAAATACGAGAACCGAAATGAAAACATTACCTGAAGCAATCGTTATAAAAAAGGGAACAATCAGAAGGAATATGAGAAAAAAAAGACCGATACTGAAACCAATGATCATCAATATACTTCTTTTTGATTTATCCCATATAGATTCCACTTCAAATATTTTGTTTTCATCATCCATATAGAGAATTATATAATTATATACTATGGCTGTTAATAAAATCAATCCTGCAAAAAGAAATAAAATGCTAATAATAAGAGAAAGACTGAATTGAGCGGGAGAAAACGGACCCATACCCGCTGTGAAAATTGTTTGTCGGGATAAACCGGTAAAAATTCCTGAAAGGATAAAAAATGGTCCGGAAAACATTAATAAAGGCTTTCCGAGTGTTTTTAAGTGGAGTCGTAAAAATTCAAATGTAACACTGACGGTCTGACCAAAGTCTCTTGCTTTATAAAAATCAATTCTTTTATCGATCACTTTTTCCCCTGTTTGATATAAATGGATAAATTGCCAGATACCAGATAAGAAACAGCAATGATGAAATAATTATAATAAGATTTATATAAAAAGGCATTTGAGTAAAACGTGTTACAAATGACTCCAGAAATCCGGCAGCGATAAAGAATGGAATCAATCCAATGATAATTTTAACTCCTTCAACTGCAGCATTTCTGAATGCCTGTAATCTAGTATAAGTACCTGGAAACAAAATACTGTTGCCAAGTATAATACCAGCCGCACCTGCAATTACAATAGATGCTATTTCAAGTGTCCCGTGTATCCATACAACTGCTAATGATTCGAAGAGCAAATCTCGTTCATAAAAAAAATAATGAAATGAGCCAAGCATTATTCCGTTGTAAAGAAGAATAAGTACAGTCCCAATCGGTAAAATAAGACCGGCCATAAAAGCATAAAATGATACCCTGATATTGTTGAAAGTTATTCCAAGAAACATATCAACACCGTTCATTTTTTTATAAACTGCTAACGGGTCACCTTTATCAATATTTTCCAGGGTCGTATTTACATAACTGTCGCCAAGAATCAGTCTTACAAATCCTGAATCTCCGGCAGAAGAAATTATCCCTATTGTAACTGCAATGAAAAAAATCAAAAAAGAGAAACAAAGTTCCTTTCTTCTTTTAAAAAGAATTTCAGGGAATTCATACTTCCAGAATTTGATAACAGTCTGTTTCTTTTCCTTCTTATTTTTATAAACGGTTTGATGTATATGTGCAGTAATTGAATTTAGATATTGTGTTGTTCTGCTGTTTGGATAAAACGTTTTTGCATAGGATAAATCATCAGTTAGCTGGATGAATAATTCTGCAAGCCTGTCGGGATCCTGTTTACCTGAATTGGAGGCAAGTAATTTTTCTGTTTCCCGCCATCTATCGGAATTTTTTGCTACGAAAGTAACTTCTTTCATAACTAGGGTTAATCCTCATTTTCATAAACTATTAAAGATTCTACATTGTAGTTACTTAGTTTATTTCTGCCATTCAAAAACGATAACTCTATAAGGAAAGAGATATGAACAACTGATCCTCCTAACTTCTCAATTAGTTTACAGGCAGCTTCCATAGTGCCGCCGGTAGCAAGAAGATCATCATGAAGCAGCACTCTGTCTCCATGCTGAATGGCATCTTTATGTATTTCAATTTTATCTTCACCGTATTCAAGAAAATATGTTTCAGATATTTTAGGAGCAGGCAGTTTATTAGGTTTACGTACCGGTACAAAACCGCAGTTTAGTTTTTCAGCCAGCATTCCCCCAAAAATAAATCCACGGGATTCGATACCCACAACTTTATTAATTTCTTTATCCTTCACAGACTGATAGAGCAGTTCAAGGATTTTCTTAATTGCTTCAGGTTCTTTAAGTAAAGTTGTTATATCTCTGAACATTATTCCGGGTTTTGGAAAATCCTTTATGCTTCTGATATACTGTTTTAAGTCGCTCATTAGAGATTTACTCCTTACTTAAAAACTTTTGAATACCTTTATTAAAATCTTCGGATGTTCGGCTGATAACATTAAGATTGATACAAAAATCTATTGCTGATTGCAACTGCATCTCAGAAATGGAATGAATCATTTTCTTTGTCAATGACATGCTGAGAGAAGAATTCTTA
>CAZXCP010000025.1:0-32054 GCA_964639355.1 uncultured Ignavibacteriaceae bacterium | reverse complement strand
CTAAGATTCTTAAAACAGTTTTAATGCGGAGCAGGAAGTGAAGGTCTCACTAAATTGGTTGAAAGATTATATAGATTTAAATGGAATCTCCGTTGCGGATATCGTTCGTGATCTGACAATGGCAGGTCTTGAGGTTGAGGATTTTGTTGATCAGTCAGAACTCTATAAAAATATCATTGTTGCTGAAGTAAAGGAAGTTGAAAAACATCCTAACGCTGATAAACTAACCGTTTGTAAAGTATTTGATGGCAAATC
Source organism: uncultured Ignavibacteriaceae bacterium (assembly GCA_964639355.1). Classification (GTDB taxonomy): domain Bacteria; phylum Bacteroidota; class Ignavibacteria; order Ignavibacteriales; family Ignavibacteriaceae; genus JAGXRK01. Next base: position 31,799 of record CAZXCP010000025.1, on the reverse strand, counting down.
TAATCAACAGGTTATTTGCGGAGCTCCAAATGTTGAAGCCGGACAAAAAGTAGTATTTGCCACTGTCGGCTCTATCATTCCTCAGGGAAAATTTGAAATTAAGAAAGCAAAAATTCGTGGTGTTGAATCAAACGGAATGATCTGTGCCGAGGATGAGCTGCTTCTTAGTGATGATCATACAGGGATAATGGTATTAGACAGTAACCTGAAACCCGGATCAGATATTTCAGAAGCCCTGGGTTTAAATGATGTAATTCTTGAGATAGGAGTTACGCCTAATCGTCCGGATGCTTTATCGCACATAGGGGTCGCAAGGGATCTAGCAGCAATTTACGGAAGGGACTTAATCTATCCGGCTTTATCGCTCACAGAATCGGATGAAGATATTACCCCGATAGCATCTGTTGAAATTGAAGATAAAATTAATTGTCCGCGATATGTTGCCAGGGTAGTAAAAGCTGTAGAGATAAAAGAATCACCGGAATGGTTGAAAAACAAGCTTGCACAAATTGGATTAAGACCAATCAACAACATAGTTGATGTAACAAATTTTATCTTACATGAACTCGGCCAACCGCTCCACGCCTTTGATCTGGATTTACTTTCACAAGGAAAAATTATTGTCAAGAGTACGACTCATCCCAAAAAGTTTACAACTCTTGATTCTAAACAGAGGGAATTGCCTGCCGGTACTTTAATGATTTGCGATGGCGAAAGGGAAGTGGCAATTGCCGGAGTTATGGGTGGGGAAAATTCTGAGATTACCAGTTCAACAAAAAATATTCTGATCGAAAGTGCATTCTTCAATCCTTCGTCTATTAGAAGGACTTCCAAATATCTTCAGGTAAGTACGGATTCATCGTATAGATTTGAACGTGGTACTGATTTTAACAATGTTCTTTTTGCAGCAAATAGAGCTGCTCAACTTATTTCTGAAGTTGCTGGTGGCGAGATCTGTAAGGGAAGTATAGATGAATATCCTGATCCAATCAAAGAAAAGGAAGTTACACTCAGATTCTCAAGTATCCGAAGACACCTTGGTTATGATGTGGATCAAAACCGAGCTGAAAGTATTTTATCCAAACTTGGTTTCAGAGAGATTCGTAAAGATCAGGAAACAATTACTGTATTAGTGCCTGGTTTTCGTCCCGATGTTGAGCGTGAGATTGACATTATAGAGGAGGTTGCGCGAATTCATGGATACGATAATATTCCAACAATCTCCAAGATAAGTATTTCACTCGGGGAGAAACACGATGACTCAGAATTTACCGATGCAGCAAGAGAAGCCCTTATTTCTGTAGGACTGTTTGAGATGATAAATAATCCTCTTGAACCTGAAAATTATTCAAGACTTGCCGGCGATTCCCTTCAATTGTCGAATCCTTTGAGTGCAGATATGGCATATCTGAGAACAACTTTGTTATCCGGTGCATTATCTACTGTTTCCAGGAATATTAACCATGGTGTTAAAGATTTATCGTTATTTGAAATAGGCAATGTTTTCAAACAAAAGAACTTACAACAGATTGATTCATTCTCTGATTTCAGTGAAAATCAGAATTTGATTATTGTTTTGAGCGGAAAAGAAGTAGACAAAACGTGGAATCAACAGGAAAAGTACTATGATTTTTATTCACTTAAAGGAATACTTAAAGTTTTTCTTCAAAAGATTTCGCTTGACAATGTTTTAACGGATTTATATTATTCCGATGTAAAAAGTAATTATGACTTATTTTTCGAAAAAAGTTATAATTCCGAGATTATCGGAGGGGGCGGCATAGTAAAAAAACAGGCACTGGATTTGTTTGGAATCAATCAGGATGTTTATTCTTTCGAGTTTAATCTGGACAGGTTGCGACAAATCCCTAAGAATATTAAGAAGTTTGTACAGCCACAAAAATATCCTAAAGTAATCAGAGATTTTGCATTTATATTTGATACATCAGTCAGATATGAAGTTGTAAGAAATTTCATAGTTAAGAATGCATCTTCACTGCTAAAAAATGTATCTTTATTTGATTTGTTCGAAAGTGCATCATTAGGTGACGGAAAGAGAAGTATGGCTATCACTCTTGAATTTTTTGATGAGAGCAGAACTCTGACTGAAGAAGAAGTAGAAAAAGATTTTAATAATTTAATTGAAAAAATAACAAACGAATTTAACGCAACGCTCAGAGGTAGTTAGTGGATCTGGCTAAATATGAAAATCTTATAAACGATCTTTCATCGATAGAAGCTGAAGTTGCTACTTTGAAGGATAAATTGAGGGATAATTATTCCCGAACCGATGAAATTGAAGATATAACTCAAAGATACAAGTCGGAAAACTCTCTGCTGAAAAGTAAAATTACCGAGCTTGAAATTGAAATTGAAAATCTAAAAAAGGAACCTGATACTTTTAATATCTTGAATAGCAAAGAGAGAGATGCTCTTAAGATTAAGCTTCAGGATTTAATTTCCAGGATAGATTATCATTTATCTGCCGAAAGGTAAAATTGTTCTAAACATTAACTGTTTGTTAGATGGACAGACAAAATGACCGATAAAAAGAAGCTGAAAATTAAAATATTTGATAAAGAATATTCCCTCTTAGTTGAGAATGAAGAGATAGCTAAGGAACTGGCAATATATGTGAATAAAGTGATGGAAGAAACTAAAGATGAGCTTCCTGATCAGCCGGCACAAACAATAGCTATTATTGCTTGTCTTAACATTGCATACGATTTATTTATTGAAAAAAATAAAAATCGGGAATTCCTTATTCAGGCATCTGATAAGGTCAAAAAAATTAAGCTTCTTCTTAAAGAAACTGAAGTGTCTGACCCATCTTAAAATTCACCCGCGCTGCTGCTAGCATAAATAGAAAACTAACAGTTGGTTCTAAAAGGGAGCACGGACTTCAGCGTGTATTACAGGCCTCACCCCGACTTGTCGGGGAATCTGACTTCTGGTCGGAACAGTGGAAGTAAAAAACGGTTGAGCGTATTCCCGAGCGTGTATAAATAGGGTTTTCCCTATTTATCAGGTAGCAGTGCGGTTATTAAATTATATAATCCGGTTGGAGGAAAGATGGAACTAATATTTATAATACCAATGGTTGTTGTTCTGATGGTATTGTTCTTTTATCTTGGTTGGTGGTTTAATTCAAAGGTCGGAAAGAAAAGTATAGCTGCCGCTGAAGAACGCGCTAAGTTAATTATTCAGGATGCTCAAAAAGAGGCTAATAACCTTAAAAGAGAAAAATTATTAGAAGTAAAAGATGAATGGTACAAGAAGAAAGTTGAATTTGATTCTGAAGTAAATCAGAAAAGACAGAAGTTAGTTAATCTTGAAAAACAAATTCAGGCAAGAGAAGAAAACAGCGAAAAGAAATTTGACCTTGTCCTCAAAAAAGAAAAAGAGAACAGAAAACTTGAGAAGGAACTTTCAGAATTAAAAATTCAGCTTGACAGCAGATCGGCTGAAATTCAGAAACTTGAATCTGAACAAAATCAACGACTTGAAAAAATTTCCGGACTAAGTTCCGATGAAGCAAAGAAAATGCTGATGGAGAACATGGTTCAACAAGCCAAACAGGACTCTATTCAGACCATCAAAGAAATTCAGGACCGGGCAAAACTTGAGGCGAAAAAAGAAGCTCAGAAAATAATTGTTCAGGCCATTCAAAGAACCGCCGCAGATCACTCCATAGAAACTACCGTTTCCGTTGTTCAGATTCAGAATGATGAAATGAAAGGCAGAATAATTGGCAAAGAAGGAAGAAATATCCGTGCTTTCGAAGCTGCTACCGGTGTTGATGTTATTGTGGATGATACACCTGAAGCAGTAATTCTTTCTTCATTCGATCAGTTTCGACGTGAGATTGCAAGAGTTTCATTAGAGCGATTGATTGCCGACGGCAGAATTCATCCAGCCAGAATTGAAGAGATAGTTCAAAAAGTAACTTCAGAACTTGAAGAGGAATTAATTCGTGACGGAGAAAATACAATTCTGCAGCTCGGCTTGCATAATATGCATCAGGAACTGATCAAGTATATCGGTAAAATGAAATACAGATCCAGTTACGGACAAAATCTGCTGCAGCACAGTGTGGAAGTAGCATATCTAACAGGAATAATGGCTTCAGAAATAGGACTTGATCCTTCGGTTGCCAAGAGGGCAGGTCTGCTTCACGATGTCGGAAAAACTGTTGATAAAAGCATCGAAGGTCCGCATGCACTAATTGGTTATGATCTAACGAAAAAGTTTAAAGAGCATCCCATTGTTGTGAATGCTGTTGGTTCACACCATGAAGATATAGAAATGGAACATCCAATTGCTGCATTGGTACAGGCTGCAGATGCTATAAGTGGCGCTCGGCCCGGTGCCAGAAGAGAACCGCTTGAAGGATATGTAAAGCGTCTTGAGAATCTTGAACTTCTCGCCAAATCATTTGAAGGAGTTGCTAAGACTTATGCAATTCAGGCTGGCAGAGAAATAAGAGTTGTAGTTGAGCAGGAAAAAGTCGATGACGTATTTGCTGAAAAACTTGCACATGATATCGCATCAAAAATTGAAGCTGAGATGGAATATCCCGGTCAGATTAAAGTAACTGTAATCCGTGAAGTGAGGAAGATAGGATACGCTAAATAATTTTACGAAAGGGCTGTTAAGCCCTTTTTTATTATGAGCAATAAAAAGATAAAAATAGCAATCACGGGAAACATAGGTTCAGGCAAATCTACATTCTCGAATTTTATCGAATCGGAAGGCTGCAAGGTAATTTATGCTGATGACTTATCTAAATCACTGCTTGAAAATAATTATCTTATCAAAAAGAAAATTATTGAAACGTTTGGTAATGAAGCATATGTAAATAACAAACCGAATAAAAAATTTCTTGCTGATACAGTCTTTCAAAATATGAAGAAACTTTCAATGCTTGAATCAATCCTTCATCCGGAAGTTATAAAGTTATCTGTTAAAATGATGGACGAACATATTAAAAAACATGATCTGGTATTTCTTGAAGCAGCGCTGATTTACGAAGCAGATATGGAAAAGTATTTCGATTACGTTGTTCTCATTACGGCCGACAAAGATATAAGATTCAACAGAAAGAAAGTTTCTGAAAATTACACTAGAGAAGAGTTTGATAAAAGGGAGGAGATGCAGATTCCACAGGATGAAAAACGAAAAAGAGCCGATTTTATTTTTGAAAATAATTCAGATCTTAATTCGCTCAAAAACAAAGTTAAACTTTTATTTACTCTTCTTGGCTACTCTTTGACTAATAATGCATAACTGTTCAGCTTAAACTCCGAATATTCCACAGTATTTTCACCTGCTTAACTTAATTTTATTCATGCAAAAAATTGGTTAATTTTGCACTGACAATTTAAAGGAGTTTGCAGTGTCAACATTCAATAAACTCATAGTTCAAACTGTGCAGTTAATGCCTAAACCGGTAGTAGGTTTTTTTTCTAAAAAGTATATTGCTGGGGATAGTTTAGAGCATGGAATTAAAGCAGTTAAAGAATTAAATGCAAAAGGTATTCATGCAACAATGGATGTACTGGGAGAGTCAGTTACCAATAAGGATGAAGCGATCTCTTCGAAACATTCAGCATTAGAAGTTCTGGACGCAATTCAAAAGCACAATCTTCTATCCAATCTATCAATCAAACCAACTCAAATGGGTTTAGCAATTGATGAGAATTTTGCATTCGAACAGGTTCTCGGGTTAGTTAAAAAAGCATATGAGATAAATAATTTTGTAAGAATCGATATGGAGGATTCGCCGTATACCGATGCAACAATTACTCTTTATAAAAGAATTTATGAACAGTATAAAAATGTTGGAATTGTTGTTCAGTCTTATTTGAAGAGAACTTATGATGACGTGGTTATACTTAATAAACTTGGTACAAACTATCGCTTATGCAAAGGAATTTATGTGGAACCATCCACAATTGCGTACAAAGATAAACAAGCCATACGCGATAGTTTTATGAGATCATTGAAGGAAATGTTTAAAAATGGTAATTACGTTGGGATTGCAACTCACGATAAATATCTGATCGATGAATCATACAAGCTGATAAGTGAAATGAATATTCCAAAGGACAAGTTTGAATTTCAAATGCTTCTTGGTGTAAGAGAGGACTTGCGGGACAGGATAAATAACGATGGGTACAAAGTGCGTGTTTATGTACCTTTTGGTAGTGATTGGTATGCTTATTCAATAAGAAGACTGAAAGAAAATCCATCAATGGCGGGGCATATATTCAAGAGTATCATTAGTTTCGGAAAGTTATGATTGTCTTAGGAGTTGAAAGTTCCTGTGATGAAACATCCGTTGCAATTTTACAAAATGGAATTGTTAAAGCGAACCTGATTTCATCACAGGATTTTCATAAACAATTTGGTGGGGTAGTACCGGAACTATCCAGCAGGGCACACCTTCAGATAGTAAATCCGCTTGTGAAAGGTGCTTTGTCCCAAAATAATTTAACATTAAATGACATAGATTTAATCTGTGCTACTGCCGGACCAGGACTCATCGGAGCATTACTGGTTGGATTGACTTATGCAAAAGGATTAGCCTATGCGCTGAATAAACCGTTTATGGGAGTGAATCATATTGAGGGTCATATTTTTTCGGGGTTTCTGATGGATGATAAACCCGAATTTCCATTTCTTGCTCTTGTTGTCTCCGGAGGGCATACATTATTACTGCTTGTGAATAGTTTCACTGATATTGTAAAACTCGGTTCTACTGTTGATGATGCCGCTGGTGAAGCCTTTGATAAAGTATCGAAGATGATAGGACTTGGGTATCCGGGTGGTCCAAAAATTCAAAATGCTGCATTAAATGGTGATGAGAAAAAAATAAACTTTCCAATTGCACAATTAAAACATCCTTACAACTTTTCGTTTAGTGGAATAAAAACAGCGGTGCTCAGATATGTACAGTCGTTAAAAGGTGAGCTTGATGCAGGCAGTATATCCGATATTGCTGCATCGTTTCAGTATTCAGTAGTTCAGGCATTAATCCAGAAACTTGAACGGGCAATAAAACAGTTTAGCGTAAAGTCTGTAACAGTTGTAGGTGGAGTTGCAGCAAACAAATTATTAAGAGATGAAGCAGAGATACTTGCCGGGAAATATAATCTTAAATTTGTTGTTCCTTCATTCCAGTATTGTGGAGATAATGCAGCTATGATTGCTTTCAGAGCTCAATCGTTATACGAAACCGGAGTTCGAGACTCTCTTGATTCCAAACCGTTTCCCGGATTATCCAGTGATCATTTCAGGAGTCTTAATGGATATTAAAAAAAACGATCAGTTAAAATCTCTTCGTGAAGAACTTGATTCGATTGATAATCAAATAGCAGATCTGATTTTAAAAAGACTTGATAAATCAGCATTAATTGGAAAAATTAAGAAAGGACTTTCAATTAATTCGTATACTCCTGAAAGAGAAAGGGCAATCCTTAGCCGTGTAGCTGAATTAACAGAAGATCATGATCAAAAAATTCATCTCAAAAGAATTTTTGAACGGATTATAGATGAGTCCAGAGCTATTCAGCGGAAAATTAAATAGTTTACTAATTCCTACTGATTAAGATTTTGAAAAAACTGCTGACCAAAAAACAATTTATTATTGTATTAGTTTTTTTTATAGCACTGGTTTTTACCGGTTATTACATTTTCTTTACTTCGAATTATTTTTCGCAGGAAGCTCCCTATGTATTTGAAATTAAGGAGAGCGAAACATTCGATTCGGTTGCTCAAAGATTAGCTGATTTAAATATTATTCCGAGCAAAATAAATTTCAGAATTGCTGCTTTTATTTATGGTGCAGAAAAAAATATCAAAGCAGCACGCTATAAAATTCCGAATGGTTTAAGCTATCTTCAGTTACTGGATCTTTTTCTCTATGGTCCTGCCGACTATTTGAGAAGTATCAGAGTGAATGACGGTCAAACGATTAAATGGCTTGCAAGTAAAGTACGAAGAGATTTAAGAATTGACAGTGCTGCTTTTGCTGCGGCTGCTCAGAATGAGTTGCTGATAAAATCTCTTGGTATAAATCAATCCTCAATGGAAGGTTATTTATTTCCGGGTACTTATAAAATTTATGAAAGAAGTGCACCTGAGGATGTTATTAAGATTTTTAATGCAGCATTCAATGATTTTTGGACTGATTCACTTAAAGAACGTGCGCAGGAAATTGGCTTTACAATTCATCAGGTTGTTACTCTGGCATCAATTGTAAAGGGAGAAACAAATTTGATTGATGAAATGCCCAGAATTGCCGGAGTTTATCATAACAGATTAAGAATTGGTATGCGGCTTCAAGCTGATCCCACAATCCAATATCTTCTTCCCGGCGGGTGGAGGAGATTATTGTATGAAGATTTGAATATTGATTCGCCTTATAATACTTACAGATATTCAGGATTACCACCGGGACCAATAAATAATCCCGGCAAAAATCCAATACTTGCAGTTTTATATCCGGAAGTACACAATTATTTGTATTTTGTTGCTGACGGAAAAGGCGGACATAAATTTGGCAAGAATTATTCCGAACATTTAAAATATGTAAGAGAATACAGAGGATGGATACGCTCTCAACAAAAAAAATAACTATTACTTTACTAATAATTTATTTCTTTCTTCTTGCTGGTTGTGCAAATCAATTGCCTCCAGGCGGAGGTGATATCGATACCACACCTCCTGAAATCACTTCCGTATTTCCGGAAGATGAAACCATTAATTTTGATGAAAATTATTTTAGAGTCTGGTTTTCAGAATATGTTGATAAAAGATCATTCCGCGATGCTATTTTTATTTCACCGGCAATTGAAGGTGAAATTGAAGTAAGCTGGACAGGCAGAAGAGCAACAGTTACCTTCCCGGAAGGTTTAAGAGATGATTTTACTTATGTTGTTACTATAGGAACCGATGTTGTTGATGTAAATAATAGAAATAGAATGGCGCATGCATTTACCTTTTCTTTTGCAACCGGTGATAGGATAGATAAAAGAAGTATCTCAGGTAAAGTTTATGATAAAGACACTGACGGCGTTATGATTTTTGCATACCGTGTAACTGATGATACAACGGATTTTCTGAAGATTAAACCTGATTATATTTCTCAAGCCGGGAAAGATGGAACTTTTATACTTAACGGACTTGCAGAAGATAGTTACAGAATATTTGCCGTGAAAGATCAGCTAAGAGATTTACTATTTCAGTCTGAAATGGATAGGATAGGAATTCCATACTCAGATATTCAGTTGAAAAATGATGATTCATCATATACAGGTTTAAATTTTTTCCTGATGTCTGCTGACACATCAAAACCACGATTAATAAGTGCAGTTATGACTGATAACAGACATATTCTCGTCACTCTGTCAAAGCCGGCGGATTCAACTATTATTACTTCATCAAATTTTTCAATCATCGATTCAACTGATAATGCTGAGTTCGCTGTTTTATATGCATTTAAAGGAAATACAAAACCTGAAGAGCTGGTTCTTATCACCGAAGATTTACTGGGTTTTGAAAATGATTATTTTTTAAGAGCGGACAGACTTACAGACCAGCCAGGGAATTTATATTTTGATGATTACACTTCACTTACTGTATCTGACCGCATGGATACTTCATCTGTAAAAATTTTCAAAACATTTCCTTCAGATTTAAGTAAGGTTGATTTTAAAAATGTAATTTTAAGATTTTATTTTGATGATGCTTTTACTAAAGAAACGGTAGCAAACTCAGTTAGCTTTACTGACACTTTGAGAGCCAGAGTCCCGTATTCTATAAGATTTCCGGACGATGCGACAATTGAATTAATTCCGGAATCAAATCTTAGAGTTGATGCGGATTATTTAGTTAAAATTGATTTTAATCTATTAAAAGATGTTTCAGATAATTTTGCTGATACCGTGGTAGTTTATAAAATAAAAACAATCAGTGGGCTGGAGTTTACAGGTGTATCCGGCAAAGTTGCTGCTGAAACATTAACTGATTTTATTCTTGTACTTGAAAGTGTTGAGTCAAAAGAAAAATATTATAAGACTAATGTTTCTGAAAAAGGTGATTTTACATTTGAAAGAATTGATCCAGGAAAGTATTTGATATGGGGATTTTATGATACAAACCAAAATAATAAATATGATTATGGTTATCCTTCACCGTTAACCTATTCTGAAAGATTCTTTGTTTATAAGGAGGTTTTGGAACTCAGACCACGCTGGAGTATAACAGATATCGTTTTTGAAATTGATTAGTCCTTTAGCTGATTTTTCAAGTGCGATAAATGACTTTGCCTCTTTTTATCGTCATACAATTCAGATTCTTTCCCACACTGTAAACAATATCAGCATATTCGTTGGTATTGAAAACGGCGAAGTCTGCATCTTTCCCAATTTCAATACTTCCTGAAGTTGAATTCCTATTAATTGATTTTGCAGCATTTATTGTTACAGAGCTTATTGATTCCTCGATAGTCATTCCCATCTTCAATGATGCCAGACTCATTATTAAATGAAGATTGTTAATGTGTGAAGAGCCCGGGTTATAGTCCGTTGAAAGTGCAACCAATGCACCGGAATCTATAAGTTTTCGCGCCGGAGCATATTGATAATTAAGAAAGAAAGAAACTCCCGGCAGAAGATCACAGACAATATTTCTATCAGAAAACTTGCTTATATCTTTCTCTGTTATAACTTCCAGGTGATCAACGCTAATCCCACCATACTTTAGTGCAACATCAATTCCGCCAATGCTGTTGAACTGATCTGTGTGTAGTTTGACCCCTAACCCAAGTTCGGTTGCTTTATTAAAAATCAAATCGACTTCCGAAGGAGAAAAAGCAGTTGATTCACAAAAAGCATCACAGAATTCAGCGAGATTGTGTTTTGCAATATATGGAAGCATTTTCTCTGTGATTTCATTTATATATGATTGATGGTCGCTTTGGAATTCGGGCGGAAAAGTATGTGCACCAAGAAATGTCGGAATTATGTCAATGGCATAAAGCTCATCTATTACTTTAATTGCATTCAGGAGTTTAATTTCATTTTCAAAATTCAATCCATAACCGCTTTTTATTTCAAGCTTTGTTACACCTTGTCTTATAAATTCTTCTACACGGGGTTTCATCAGCTCAACCAAATTGTGAAGGGGAGTATTCCTGACAGCTTTCACTGTTGTTAAAATTCCTCCGCCTTTTCTGGCAATTTCTTCATAATGAATACCTGATAACTTTTGCCGGAATTCATCAGCTCTTGAACCTGCAAATGCAGTATGTGTGTGGCAATCAATAAGTCCGGGTAAAACTATTTTATTTTTTAAATCGATATCTGGTAAGGTCTGGTATTTGGATAATGAATTATTCGAAATTAAATCCAATATTTTACCATCTTCAATCAAGATCGAATGTTCTGTTAAAACATCGAGCTGATTTAATTCGTGTTTACGTTTTTCGTTACGACCGTTCGTATTTACAGTTACGATTTGTTCAGGATTTTTTAATAGTAATCTCATTGCTCAAATATATTAATGGATTCTCTTACTACTTTTGATTCTGTATATCCCATCTGACTCAATCTGAATCGCATATCGTTTGCTTCATTGTTCTCTCTGAAATCACCAAGTTTAACTTTATAAAAAGGTGGTTCAAAGTTAATATATGTTCGATGATTTGGAATAAGAGAACTGATATCAGTATTGAATTTATTTGCTTCATCAAGGTTATCAGTAGCAATTATCTGAACGCGAAAACCATCTTCAGTGCCGATTATCTTTTTATTTTTTGCAGATTCAATTTTTTCATCGTACTCATACCAGGCATCACCGCTTTCAGAATATGAATCGGTCAGGAATTCCGTATTTTCTAAATTAATTTCAGGTCTGAAAGGAGTAAGGTCGAATGTTTCTTCAACTTTAATATTTTCATTACTCGATCTATCCTTGACCTCAGAAGATTCTCCTTTTGAATCTGAAGTTTCATACCTTCCGGATGTAGAAACTGCTCCGCATCCTGTCGTTCCAACTGAAAAAGTAATTATAATTACTATTATATAATTAATCATTTCACTCCGGGTTAGGAATATTCTATTCATTTCAGCTTAAAATCTCCATTTTGAATAATGATTTAGACTTATAAGTATAAAGTTAAGTTTTTTTGAGTAAAATAGCATTTTTTCGTATTTTTACACACTCAATTATAAAAGACTTAATCATGGCAACAAAAAAATTGAAGATACTCTTCGTTTCATCCGAAGTAGTTCCTTTTGTAAAAACTGGTGGGTTAGCAGACGTTTCAGCAGCACTCCCTCAAATGCTTTCAGAATTGGGACACGAAGTTAGAATCGTTGTTCCCAAGTATGGTGCAGTAGATGAACGGAAATTCAAGATCCACGAGATTGTTAGATTGAAAGATTTACAAATCAAGATCGGCGATAAAGATGTGATCTTTTCACTAAAGTCCTGTTTTCTCCCGGGACAAAGAGTAAGAGTACAAATTTATTTTCTTGAGAATCATGAATATTTCGGAAGCAAGAACAGTTTGTATACAGATCCGAAAACCGGAAAAGATTATTCAGATAATGATGAAAGATTTATACTGCTCAATCGTGCTATCATGGAATTGATAATTAAACTTGGCTGGATTCCGGACATAATTCATTGTAATGACTGGCAAACAGGACTTGTACCGGTTTATATAAAGACCGTTTATAAAGATGAGCCTGGATTCGATAAATTCAATACACTTTTTACTGTTCACAACCTCGGATTTCAGGGTGAGTTTCCAAAATCCTCTTTTAATAAGTTAGGCCTACCTGAAGAACTGAATTCCGAAAAAGGAATTCTGCATAAAGGTAAAATTAATTTTATGAAAGGGGCACTGTTATATGCAGATGCTATCAACACAGTTAGTGAAACTTATGCAAATGAAATAAGAACTGACGCAGCATTGGGTGAGGGATTAAAAGAAGTTCTTGCCAAACGTAAAGACGATCTTTTTGGTATTGTTAACGGAATTGATACCAAAGTTTGGAATCCTGAAAAAGATAAATTAATACCACAAAAGTATTCTGTTAAAAATGTTGAAGACAAATATGATAATAAGAAAGATCTTGTGGAAAGATTTGGATTTGATTACAATCAGGATGTACCTGTAGTTGGGATTATTTCGCGTCTGTTTGATTCAAAAGGAATCGATATGGTGCAGAAATCTTTTCCTGCATTAATGAAATTAAATATTCAACTTATACTTCTGGGCACCGGGGATACGAAGTATCATCAGTTTTTCGAGAAAATGAGTTCAAAATACAGTAAGAAATTTGCTTGTTATCTGGGATTTAACGATGAACTTGCACACCTTATTGAAGCAGGTGCAGATATATTTTTAATGCCTTCTAAATATGAACCCTGCGGTTTAAACCAAATGTACAGCTTAATGTATGGTACTGTGCCTTTGGTAAGGGAAACAGGTGGACTTGCTGATACCGTGATCAGATATAATGAAAAAACCGGTGAGGGAAATGGATTCGTTTTCAAAAAATATGATCCTAAAGAAATGATTAAAGAACTACAGCGCGCTCTGAATCTATACGAAGACAAAAAGACCTGGATTAAAATTATGAAGAGTGGTATGAAAATGGATTTCAGTTGGGGAATTTCAGCTAAAAAGTATATTGAGCTTTACAAAACAATTCTCACTACAAGCAACTGATGTCAGCTAAAGCTGTATTTTTAGACCGGGACGGTACACTGAATGAAGACCCCGGATATTTAGGCGATGAGAATAATGTAATTTTGTTGCCCGGCGTTGTTGAGTCGCTTAATAAGCTTAAGAATCAATATAATTTTCTTTTAATAGTAGTTTCGAATCAGTCCGGTATTGCAAGAGGCTTGATTACTGATTCACAGGTACGAGCTGTAAATAAAAAAATTTCTGATCTTTTATCATCGCATAATATTATAATAGATGCATTCTATTACTGTCCATCTCATCCCGATTTTAGTAGTCTTGAAGATTCTAAATGCAGAAAACCCTCACCCCAAATGATTTTTGAAGCTGCCGAAAAGTTCAATGTCGATCTCTCCAAATCGTATATGGTTGGTGATTCACATCTGGATATTGAAGCTGGATTAAATGCGGGAATCAAAACTATTTTACTCAAAACCGGATTAGGACCGGAGAGTATTTCTATCTTGCAAAATCAGAATAAATTTCCAAGCTTTGTAGCCGAAAATATATTAGATGCATGTAACTTTATTGTCAACGATTCATCTGGAGATAATTTGTGATCAAGAAAATAGTTCTCTCTTTCTCATTAGTATTTGGATTATTGTTCAGTTCCTGTGCCGATGATCCTTCTTCTGTCGGGCTAAATTTATTAGAACAGGATATACCGAAATTTGATACTATCAATTCAATAGACGGGTCCTTCGCTCAAACATCTTCTTACTTTAAGAGAGTTGTACCATTGGGTGCCTCCCCTAGATTACTTGTAGGGAAAAATGCTGAATTAACTGCACATACTCTTCTTATTCAGGGATTTCTTCTTCCGGATTCTATAAAAAACGGATTTAGAGAGGACAGTTTGACAATTGATAAAGCATATATCGAACTTTTTCCAAATTACTTTTATCCCGGTGCCGATAGCCTTGCACCTTTTGATTTCACTGTTCACAAAATTCTAAACAGTTGGAGTTCGTCGACATTTACCGCTGATTCTTTTAGTACTTTACAATTTGATGCCGCTGATTTAAGCTCTAATAAAGAGTTCAGTGATTCGATTTATTCTTTTGATATTCCTTTTAATTTTGCAAGAGGAATTATTGATTTTGCTATCAATCCCGATTCGGTACCTTTTTACGGTATTTTGATTTCACCAACTGCTTCATCTCAGAAGATTGTCGGGTTTAATGGTTTTACGCCATTTCAGGATTTAGATTCCAAGTTGAAAATTGTTTACTCAAAAGGAAATGAGTATACTGATACTCTGACAGCATTTACTGCTTCAGATATTAGTGTGGTTTTAGGTGAAACTGCTCAGCCTGATCAGGAATATGTTATTCTTCAGTCGAGTATAATTATTAATTCAAGACTCTTTTTTGATCTATCATCGATTCCGGAAAACGTAGTAATAAACCGTGCATTACTAACGTTGTATTCTGATTCGACAAAAAATGTTTTTGGTTCACAGTATGATGATGCCGTTATAGCTTATACAGTGGTCGACAGCGAAACGGATTCTGTAACAACATCATTGTTTGCGCGCTTAGAAGGTTCTGAAAATAAATATTCAGGCTATATCACCTCAATAGTTAAATACTGGTTGTTAGAAAACAAAAATTACGGTTTGATTTTAAGACCTGATACAGAGCAGAACGGACTGGAACTTTTTTATCTTCACAGCAGCGAAGCAGCAGATATTTCTAAACGACCCTATCTTGAAATCATTTATTCTTATAATTGAAAATAAAAATGCATATAAATAAAATTTTATTATTAGTTGCCTGTCTGAGCATAAATTTACTCTCGCAGAGTAATTCATCATACACTCGATTCGGAATTGGGGATATTGAATATGCTACATCTTCAAGAATCGTCGGAATAGGTCAGCTGGGAACGGCTGTTATTGATGATAATACAATTTCAACAATGAACCCCGCTTCCTGGTTTAGATTGAAAGGAACAAGGTTCAGTGTTGACCTTGCTTATACAGGTTTAATTATTTCGAACGAAAACACGTCCAGTTTTTACTCTGAAACTGATTTCAAAGGCTTCACTTTCGGTTTTCCTGTTAGTGAGGATTATGGAGTTGGTATTGCCGCAGGATTAATTCCTTATTCCAGAATAAATTATAAAGTGAATGAATCAATAACGGGGGATGATCCATATACGGTTAATTTTGAAGGGAAGGGTGGTCTATCAGAACTATTCATTGGCAGTTCAGTTATTCTTCCCGGGAATATAGCTTTCGGTGCTTCGCTTAATTATCACTTCGGCAATTTTTCTTACCTTACGAAAGTACAATTTACTGATGAATCTAAATTTCCATCTGAATTTGAAAAACTAAATAAAGCAACCGGTTTTGGTACCACCCTGGGATTACTTTCGCCGGATTTATCAGTAATATTCGGAGAAGGTTCATCTGTTTCGAATGCACATTTAGGTGTTAGCTTAAAATTAATTCCTGAGTTGGATGCTGATACCTTAAATATCTCCAGATCATTTGCAATTGAAGATACTATGATTAGAGCACAGACAAATATGAAGGTGCCTTATCGTATCACAACCGGATTGAGTTTTAATCTGCAGTCAAATTATAGATTCAATTTTGACTATTCATTTCAGCCATGGAGTGAATATGAATTAGGAAATAAAAAACAGAGTTTCTTAAGAGATATGCATAAAATCAGTACAGGTTTTGAATACAAACCTGGACAAATTATTGGTGCATCAACATGGGAACAAATAATTTGGCGTGCCGGTTTAAGTTATGAAAAAACCCAGTATTTAATTTATAATGAGGGAATAGATCAGTTTTCGATGTTCGGCGGATTCTCTTTTCCGCTTGGCATAGAAAATAGTATTGATGTTGCATTACAATACTCGCTTAGAGGCACAACGAATTCAGGTCTTCTAAAAGAGAATATCTTTAAATTAAATTTTGGAATCAGTTTTGGTGAAATCTGGTTCCTTAGATATGATTACTAAAAAATTATTCAAGGACAAAAAAGTGAAAACACTACTTAATATAAGCGCATTATTAATTTTGGTTGTGTTGCTTATTAATTGTGGAGGCACTTCAAACGCAACGGTAAGAGTACCTTTTACCGAAGCTGATTCTATGAAGTGTCTTGAGCAGTATAGTTTATTTTCCGAATACCATAAAAATAAAGATTATGCCAGTGCATTACCTTATGGCTGGAATGTGCTTGATTGCGGTCCCGAAAGATTTGCCAGATGGTTTTTTTATAAAATGGAAGAAACTTTATGGTTTATGCACGACTCATCAGGAGCGAGTCCTGAATTAATTGATGAAATTCAAGATTCCATAGTTGGATTTTATAACAATGCAATTAAATATCATTCTGAAGATAAAGCATATTATCAGGTTCGCAAAGCGTTTGTGAAAGAAATCTGGCTTGATACTGACCCGGATGAAGTTATAAAGGATTATGAATTAGCATTCGAATGGAAAAATGATTTTTCTTCATTTTATTATAATCGCTTAGGGCAGCTGTATAAAAGAAATGCTGATGAAACCAACGATTATAAAGATAAAGCCCTCGATTTGTTTTCTATGCTCGCAGAAAGAGAAACTGATAATCCGCAGTGGATAACCGAATTAGAAGGATTGGCAGAAAATATTGATGAACTTGTTCAACTTTCTAAACGTGCATGGGATTTAGATCGTGATAATTTACAAAAAGCCTGGAGATATGCTTCTATGGCTATCAGGGCAAGTGAGTTTCAGATTGCAATAGAGCCTCTTGAATTTCTTGTAGGTAAATCGCCTGAAGCAATTAACTATTGGAATCAACTGGCTTCAGCTTATCAAAAAACGGAGCAAATGACTAAAGCTGAAAGCGCGTACAGGAAATTAATTCAGCTTGAACCTAACGTACGTGAACATTATTTGAATCTCGGAATCAATTTGAGAGAACAAGGTAAATTATCTGCTGCTCGTACTGAATTCCTGAAAGCCAGCGAAATAGGCGGCGGCTGGGCGCTACCGATTTATTATGAAGGATATCTTTATGAACAAGCGGCAAGATCTTGCTCAGATTTTGACGCTAAAGTAGTTTACTTGCTAGCTCAACAGACCTATAGAAGAGCACTTTCAATGGATGGATCTTTGGATTCGGCAAGAGACAGAATCAATGCCTTAGCTAGCGCTGTTCCTACAAAAGAAGATTATTTTTTCAGAAATCTTAAATCAGGGGATACTCTACAAATAACATGCGTTGGTTGGATAGGAAGAACGGTAACTGTTCCCTAAACAATCTACGCATACTAATAAGACTTTTAAAAGCTTCCTTGAGTTTTCAGGGAGGCTTTTCTATTTTTGATTACATATTATTTTCAAATTAAAACTGTGGTATTTATGGAAAATTACATTAAGAACGATTCAGAGATTTATAGAGTTCTTCAACTGGAAACCGAAAGACAATTAAACAAACTGGAATTAATTGCATCGGAAAACTTTGTTAGTCCTGCTGTACTCGAAGCTGCCGGAACTGTCCTCACAAATAAATATGCAGAAGGTTATCCTGGTAAAAGATATTATGGTGGTTGTGAATATGTTGATATGGCAGAGGATATTGCTCGTGAAAGACTAAAAAAACTTTTTGGTGCTGAATATGTAAATGTCCAGCCGCATAGTGGTTCGCAGGCTAATATGGCTGTACTAATGACTCTGCTAAAGCCGGGTGATAAGTTTTTAGGATTAAGTCTTGCTCACGGTGGGCATTTAACACACGGTTCACCTGTTAATTTTTCAGGGAAATTGTATGAAGCAGTTGGTTATGAATTGAATGAGGAGACAAAAATATTAGATTATGATAAAATTGATGCTATCGCAAAAAAAGAAAAGCCTAAACTTATTATAACGGGAGCTAGTGCATATTCGAGAGAATGGAATTATTCGAAGTTCAGGGAAATTGCAGATTCCATTGGTGCTTTTTTAATGTGTGACATGGCTCATCCTGCCGGTTTAATTGCTACAGGTTTTCTCAATAACCCGTTGGATCATTGTGATGTTGTTACTTCAACCACACATAAAACATTAAGAGGTCCGCGTGGCGGTATTATTCTCATGGGCAAGGATAAAGAGAATCCATTTGGATTAACTACCCTGAAAGGCGATCGTGTAAAAATGATGTCTGAACTTTATGATAGTATGGTCATGCCTGGAATTCAGGGCGGACCGTTGATGCATATTATTATGGCAAAAGCAGTCGCTTTTGGCGAAGCACTGCAGAGTGGATTTAAAGATTACATCAGCCAGGTGCGAATAAATGCAAAAGCATTAGCTGCTAAATTGATAGAATTTGATTTTGATGTTGTTTCCGGTGGAACTGATAATCACCTTATGCTTATTGATCTTACAAATAAGAGCATAACAGGAAAAGAAGCAGAGCAAAGCCTGGAAAAAGCAGGAATTACTGTGAATAAAAACATGGTTCCATTTGATAAAAGAAGTCCTTTTGTAACCAGCGGAGTAAGGATAGGCACACCTGCTTTAACAACACGCGGAATGAAAGAAAAAGAGATGGAGACTATTGCAGGTATAATTAATAGAGCAATCAGTAATTCTAAAGATGAAAAAATACTTGATGAACTTCGTAATGAAGTGAAGTATTTAGCCTCCGGATTTCCTTTATTCTCAAACTAATTTTATAGTCGATGCTAAGTGGCTGAAAACAATGTAATACTTAAGGATGATTCAGAAGAGGATGAGCCTGCAGAAGCTGAAATGAGCTTTCTGGATCATCTTGAAGAGTTACGCTGGCGTATTATTTATGCATTTATTGGTTTGATAATAGGAACTGTTATTGCTTGGATCTTCATTGATTACTTGATTGAGCAAATTCTGCTAAAACCAGCAATGGTTAATAATATAGATCTTCAGAACCTGAGACCATTCGGTCAATTATTTCTATATGTTCAGGTTGCAATTATAACCGGTATAGTTATCAGTATTCCGAATATATTTTATCAGTTATGGAAATTCATCTCACCGGCATTAAGAAAAAACGAGCGGAAATATATTATTAGAATTGTTGTCTTTTCATCTTTCTGTTTTTTAGCCGGGATTGTTTTTGCTTATTTTGTAATGCTGCCTCTCACATTCGGATTTGCAGCACAGTTCGGGACGGAAGCAATAAAAAATGAATTTGCTATTGATGAGTATATGTCCATAATACTTAGTATAATGATTGCAGCAGGACTGATATTTGAATTACCGATGCTATCATTCTTTTTATCAAAGTTAGGCATACTTACTCCTGCCTTTATGAGAAAGTACAGAAAACATTCAATAGTAGTAATACTTATACTGGCTGCCTTTCTAACCCCTGGAGGTGACCCGGTATCTCAGTTAGTTCTTGGCATTCCGTTGGTTCTGTTATATGAGCTAAGTATATTTATATCAAAAATATCTCAAAGAAAAAATTGATTAATAAATCATTATCTGAAATTAGTCGTCCGATTCAGGATGAACTTGAACAGTTCAATGATCTGTTCAGGAAATCTATGAAGTCAAAAGTTGGAATTGTCGATCTGGTTACCCGATACATACTCAGACAAAAAGGAAAAAAAATACGACCACTTCTTGTATTATTATCATCAAAAATATCTGGCGGCGTGAATGAACGAAGTTACAGGGGAGCGGTGCTTGTTGAATTGCTTCACACAGCTACATTAATTCATGATGATGTTGTGGATAATGCCGATAAAAGAAGGGGAGTGTGGTCAATCAATGCGGTATTCAAAAATAAAGTATCTGTGCTAATGGGTGATTATTTATTGTCTAAAGGTTTAATGATCGCAGTTAATGGAAAGGATTTTGATTTTCTTGGTGTAATAACGGATGCAGTTCGCAGAATGTCAGAAGGTGAATTGCTGCAGATTCAAAAAACCAGAAAACTTGATATTGATGAAGAAACTTATTTTAAAGTTATTTCTGATAAAACTGCCTCTTTACTTGAAACATGTTGTGTGATCGGGGCAATGAGTTCTTCAAGTAAGCAGGAATATCATGATGCATTGAAAAAGTTTGGACATGCCATTGGTATCTCATTTCAAATTAGAGATGATATTCTTGACTATGAAGGCAGTACAAACCTCATCGGTAAACCCGTAGGAGGAGATATAAAAGAAAAGAAAATCACTTTACCTTTAATATATTCACTTAGTCAGGTATCAAGTGCAAAGGCTTCTGAAATACGGAAACTTCTCAAGAATGGAAAAGACAAGGACAAGGTGAAAAAAATTATTCAGTTCGTTCGTGAAAATAATGGAATACCATATGCTCTGGAAACTGCTAATAAATATTCTCAAAAAGCTAAAGAAGCTTTAAAGATATTTCCGGATTCTCCTGCAAAAATTTCACTTGAGACGCTGGTTGATTTTATTACCAGTAGAAAAAACTAACCTTTACCTTTTTTCATTTCTTCCTTGAACATAAATCCCTTAACCGGTTCTCTTAACGTTAAGACCGGGCAGGGTGCTTTTCTAACTACCTTTTCGGCGGTACTGCCAAAGAGGATTTGCTCTACTCCGGAGTGCCCGTGTGTTGCAATTATAATTAGATCCGCATTTACTTCAGCAGCTGTATCAATAATTTCAATAAAGGGTTTACCAGTCTTTATAACTGTAGAAACTTTTACCTGCGACGGGATTTGATTTTTTGCAAGTTTATTTAACTCCTCCTTGGCTCTTTCATCAAACTCAGTAGTGACAGTTGGAATTGCAATCTGCCCCATACTAAAGTCCGGCGGATAAATTACCGGTTCAACAACATAGACTAAAGTGATTTCTGCATTAAAAAATTTTGCAAAATTAACCGCGTATCTAAGTGCACTTTTTGAGTAATCGGAGAAGTCAATCGGCACTAAAATTTTTTCAATTTTCATTTCCATTGTGTACCTCCTCTGCACCTATTAAATGTTTGTTAAGTAAACTGAAATAATCCTCATTTAATTTTCTTAATCTTACTGCTATTATGCTGGAAATACCATTTAATATTTTTATTCCTTTTTTTGGATATCTCTCGATAAATTCATCAAGGTCGGGTTTGAATATGACTGAAAGTCTCGAATCGGTTTTTGAGATTGCAGATGCAGATCTTTTCTCACCATCAACCAATGCAAGTTCTCCAAAAAAATCACCCTTACTGAATGTAGCCAGATTAACTTTCTGATTTATATCAGTTTCCCGCTGGATCAATACTTCACCCTCTCTGATAATGTAAAGACCAATCCCTGGATCGCCCTGATAAAAAATAATTTCTCCGGGAACATAACTGCGGTTGTGAATAATTTTCATCAATAGTTCAATATCTCTTTTTCTGAGCAACTGAAAAAGCGGGATGGAATAAAGTGACTGTTCAAATTCAGCTTTTTCGGTAGGTGAATTAAAAATGTTTGTCCAAAAACTACTATGAACAATTTTTTCCTCTTCAGCTTTCATAATATTCCTTCAGTTAAAAATTCCGGATTCTGCAACTCGCCAGAGTTTCTGGCATGGAAATCTGTTTTCGTATAGTGCCCTTCCTATAATTACCGAGTCAATTCCATCAACTAAATATTGTTGCAGATCCATGAGTTCATCTTTATTTCTTACACCGCCAGAATGTGTAACTTTGCAATTTGTAGTTCTGGCAACATTTAGAGAATATTCTAAATTTGGACCTTTCAATAATCCATTACGACTAACATCTGTTATAATGAATCTTTCGACGCCAATTTTAGAAATCTCCTGAGCAAAATTAATATAATTTAAGCCCGTTTTCATTTTTTTGCCTCGAATGATCAACTCTGTATCAACAATATCGAAACATACTACAACTTTAGTAGGTCCGTACATATTAAAAATTTTTTCGAATTCCGTTCTATTTTCAAAAACTAATGTTGAAATAGCAATTCGGGCAACACCATTTTCAAATACTGCTTTTGCATCATCAAGATTTCTTACTCCTCCAGCAAATTCAACCGGAATTACAACAGATTTACATATCTCTTCAACAACCTTTAAATTTTTGTTCGAATGGTGGAAAGCACCATCAAAATCTACAACATGGATCATTTTGGCATTTTCTGCACGCCAAAGTTTTGCCATTTCAACGGGATCATCATGGTATTCTGAGCAGTTCAATTCGGGAATTCCTTGAACAACTCTAACAGTTTTTCCATCTTTAATGTCAATAGAAGGTATTACTAGTAGAAATCTGTGGATACTCATTTCATTGAATTGAGGTAGTTATTTTTATATGCCAAAAAATACGTATTCGTAACGTAAAAATAAACGAAATATTTAACCGATTTCCTTGGTTTAAACCATGAATGCTATCTTAAAAAACCACCAAAACAAGACTTTGGCGCATAGAGGGATATAAAATCTTTAGAATTGGTTCATTTTTGTTGATTTTTTGCTATTTCAACCTCTAGATTAACGGCAGTATTAATAAACTGAGAAAATAAGCTAAAATCTTGACTTTGGGCACCATATTAAGCATATTTCAGCACAATGAGTAAAGAATTTATTCTGAAAACAAGTGGAAATAACATTCTAAGAGTTTCTGTTTTCGGGTTAAAGAATATTTCTACTGCTCCTTGTTTGATTCTTGTTCACGGATTTAAAGGATTTAAAGATTGGGGATTCTGGAATTATTCAGCTAACTTTTTTGCTGAAAGTGGATATTGTGTTCTTTCATTTAATTTTTCACATAATGGAATAGGGGATGATCCATTAAATTTTACTGAATTAGATAAATTTGCAAAGAATACAATTAGTTTAGAAATTTCTGAATTATCTGAATTGATCGAATTTTATAAAGAAGGATATTTCGGCAAAACGATAAATTCGCGAATCGGTATAATAGGGCATAGTCGGGGCGGTGCTGTTTCAATCTTAACATCGGGTAGAATTGATTCTATTTCGGCTTTGGTTGTATGGGCTTCAGTAAGTGAATTTAGAAGATATTCTTCAAGACAAATCGGTGAATGGCGGAAAAATGGTTTTTTAGAAGTCATAAATTCCAGATCAAAGCAAATCATGAGATTGAATGTTTCACTGCTTGAAGATATTGAGAGAAATTCAGAAGGTTCATTAAATATTGAAAAGGCAGTTAAGTCGTTAAATAAACCATTTCTGATTATTCACGGTGAACAAGATTTAACAGTACCGGTAAAAGAAGCTTTTCAACTGTTTGAATGGTCTGACAAGAATATCAGTCAATTGGAAATCATATCGGCTGCCGGTCATACATTCAATATAACTCATCCTTTTAACGGAAGTAACGCGGAATTTGATAAAGTTCTTAATAAAACATTGAAATTTTTTAATACAAAATTATTTAAGGAAACAAACAATGATTAAGGAATCAGTTAAGAGCAGCCATGTGATTAAAACACTTACATTAATCAAATCTTCTTCACTATTCTGGATATTTACATTTACTATCCTAACCGCAATTGCAGCTCAGATTTCAGTTCCGGTTAAGCCTGTACCGTTTACACTCCAAACTATGATGGTAGTTTTAGCCGGTGCATTTTTAGGTGCCAGGAATGGCGCTTACAGTCAAATATTATATCTTATAATTGGTGCATTAGGTATGCCGGTATTTGCTCAATCAGCTGACGGACTTTATGGATTAGCAAAATTATTTGGACCTACAGGTGGTTATTTGATTGCTTTTCCGTTGGCAGCTTATTTAACTGGATATATTATTGAAAAAAATCAAAAGTATTTCTCAGTTGTTCTGGCAATGTTTGCTGGTAATGTGTTAATTCTTCTTTCAGGAACATCATTTTTATTTACATTTTATGTTCGTGATATCAGTGAAGCTGTTCGTTTTGGTGCAGCGATATTTTCAGTTTGGACTGTCTTGAAAGTATTTGCCGCCGCTTCAGTTTATTTTGGAATTAAGAAATCAATTAAATAATTTTTTACCATTCCAGATATGCCGTCATTCGGATTGAAGAATATCATCTTTATAGTAGTCTTCCTGGCTTCCATAGGATTTTTTACCTATAGTTTTTCTAAACTTGTAAAATATTTAAAGGTTGCTAAGAAAACGGATAACCGTTTCGATAGAATTGCGGAGCGTCTAAAGCGGGTTTTGATTATAGCTTTTGGCCAATCAAAACTTCTGCGAGATCCGGTTGCAGGTATATTGCACTTTCTCATTTTCTGGGGATTTGTACTTTTTATTATAGCTGTCCTTGAAGCTATTATTCAGGGTTTTTACACCCCATTCAATCTTGAGTTTTTAGGTCCTGTTTATTCTTTAATCACAATTGTTCACGAGATTTTTGCAGTCCTCGTAATTCTGTCAGTTCTATACTCTCTTTACAGAAGGTTTATATTAAAAGTAGAAAGACTTCAGGTAGACAAGTCTGGGAATCGGGATGCAGCATTCATCCTTTTGATGATAATGTTCGTCTGTATCACAATGTTCGGGCAGAATGCCTCAGGAATTGCAATAAATAACTTTGTTCTTCACGAACACGAAATCAGACCTCTTTCTGCCTCAATCAGTAATATGTTATTCAGTGAAGGAAGCCAGCCAGTATTTTTCTACGAATTCTTCTGGTGGGCACATATACTTATAATATTTGCTTTTCTGAATTATCTGCCGTACTCAAAACATCTTCATGTTCTTTCATCCATTCCAAATGTATTTTTCTCAAATATAGAACCAGAAAGGAATACACTTAAAAAATTAAATCTTGAAGATGAGAATGCAGAGCAATTCGGTGCATCAGATATCGAACATTTTAGCTGGAAGCAGCTTCTTGATGGATATTCCTGTACAGAGTGCGGAAGATGTACATCTGTCTGTCCTGCAAATATTGTTGGAAAAACTCTTTCACCAAGAAAAATTATTGTCGATATCAGGGCAAGAACTGAAGAGAAAGCACCTTTACTTGCTGCCGGAACAAATGATGAAGAAGTATTTCGAAAATCACTCGTACATGACTACATTTCTGACAAAGAGTTATGGCAATGTACAACCTGTATGGCTTGTGTTCAGGAATGCCCGGTAATGATTGAGCATGTTGATTCAATTGTCGATCTGCGCCGATACTTAGTTCTTTCTGAATCTCAGTTTCCGTCCAATCTCAACAATGTATTCAAAAGCCTTGAAACTAATTTTACACCCTGGGCTTTCAATCCTGCTGATAGAGCAGAATGGGCTGCAGGATTAAATATAAAAACAATGGCCGAAGATAAAAATACTGAATACCTCTTCTGGGTCGGGTGTGCTGGTTCATACGATGATAGATATAAAAAAGTATCAAGAGCATTTGCAACATTATTGCAGAAAGCGGGAGTAAATTTCCGGATTCTTGGTACGGAGGAAAAATGCAATGGCGACACCGCAAGAAGATTAGGAAACGAATATCTTGCTCAGATGATGATGATGGAAAATATTGGAACATTAAACAAATATGGCGTCAAAAAAATTGTTACTGCATGTCCCCACTGCTATCATTCACTCAAAAATGAATATAAACAGTTCGGAGGTGAGTATGAAGTTAAGCATCATACTGAATTAATTTCTGAGCTGATTGATGAAAACAAAATCAAGGTAAAGGATTCTGCAGATATACAGAAAATTACTTATCATGATTCGTGTTATCTTGGAAGATATAATGATGTTTACAATCCTCCAAGGGCTTCATTATCAAAGATATCATCGGTTGAACTTGTAGAAATGAAGCGAAATAAGAGCCGTGGTTATTGTTGCGGTGCCGGAGGCGGAAGGATGTTCCTTGAGGATGAAGAAGGCGGAAGAATTAATGAAGAAAGAACAAGGGAAGCATTGGAGACAAATGCTTCAACCATTGCGTCTGCCTGCCCCTTCTGCATGACAATGATGACGGACGGTGTTAAACATTTTGAAAAAACTGAAAGTGTTTTTGTAAAAGATATTGCTGAAATTGTTCTGGAAAATTCTAATTAACTATCTCTAACCACTATATAGGAGGGTTCGATGGAAAAATATAACGAACTGGTCAGATTTGTTCAGAGCCTGGAAACAGATTTCCAAAAATTCTATGAAAGAGGACAATCTGCTGCAGGCACACGCGTAAGAAAAGGCTTAAGTGACTTACGTAGATTATGCCAGGATGTCAGAAATGATGTTCAGGCAGTTAAAGCTCAGAGAAAAGCCGAAAAACAAGGCTGATTATATCTGATATTTAATTTCAATTTTAAGGCTGAGTTTTATTAGCTCAGCCTTATTTTATTTATATGATAAAGAAACTACTCTCTATTTTTATTCTGCTGGTTTTGATTGGTTCTATCATCATAATTTCTAAGCAGCAAGAAACAGAAACATTAGCCGAATCTAAGGATATTCAAAACAATTCCATTATCACTGTTACAATTTCATTTGTGGGTGATCTGATGTGTCACTCACCGCAGTATAATTTTGCAAGGATTGATACTGATTCTTTCGACTTTAAGCCGGTCTACAGAGAAGTAAAACAATTTCTGCACTCCCCCGATTTTATGATCGGAAATCTTGAAACAGTTACCGCCGGTAAAAATGCTGGTTATTCAGGCTATCCACTCTTCAATACACCCGATGAATTCATTTATGCCTTAAAAGATACCGGTTTCGATCTACTCATAACTGCCAATAATCATTCGATGGATAAAGGAGAAAAGGGAGTATTGCGAACAATCGAACAGATCAAATTAAACGGACTTAAGTATGCCGGAACTGCTTCAAATAAAACTGACAGGGACTCTATAAGAATATTTGATCTTAACGGGATAAAAGTTTCAGTTCTGTCATATACATATGGGACAAATAATATACCTAAACCTAAAGGTAAGGATTATCTGGTCAATGTTATTGATTACGATTTAATCCGAGAAGATTTAACTTCAGCTCGCGGGTTAAATCCGGACATCATAATCGTTTATTATCATTTTGGTGATGAGTACAAACGATTTCCAAACCAGTTCCAGAAAGATGTTGTTGATAGTACCATTCAGTATGGTGCGGATATAATAATCGGCTCGCATCCTCATGTTATTCAACCAACGGATTATTTTAAAACCTCAAATACAAAACTGGATACCGGATTCATTGCATACTCACTCGGTAACTTTATTTCTAATCAACGATGGAGATATTCTGATGCCGGAGTGATACTTAACATAAGTTTAACAAAAAATATTAATAGTGATCTCATAAAAATTTCTGATGTCAACTATATACCCACCTGGGTATTCAAAGGAAATACACAAAATGGCAATGAGTATATTATCCTGCCAGCAGGGCGATATGATGATTCAACATACTACTATCTTTCTGATACTGAAAGGCAATTGATGAAAGAAGCATTTGAGGATACAAAGTATATTCTGACCAGATATAACGATAATATAAGTTTATATGAATTACGCTGATATTTATTTTACCACCAAAATGGTTATTCTTTATTTATATTTGATTCGTTCTTGAAGAAACTAACTGATGTTGTGAAAAACAAATCTGCATTATCCTTAATATTTTTAACAGTCTTTATCGACCTATTGGGTTTTGGAATTCTTATACCCATACTGCCTTCATTCGCTAAAAAAGAGCTTGGTGTTGATGAAACAGCAATCGGAATAGCTATTGCGATATATTCATTTGTTCAGTTTTTGTTTAACCCTGTTTTTGGGAGACTTTCTGATAAACACGGTAGAAAACCGGTTATTGTCGTTTCGCTTTTTCTTAATGCAGCAGGCTATGTGCTTTTTGCTTACACTCATTCATACATTATGCTTTTAGTTTCAAGAGTGATTGCTGGGATAGGCGGAAGCAGTATCGGTGTTGCACAGGCTTATATTGCGGATGTTACAACAAAAGAAAACCGTTCGAAAGGAATGGGTCTGATCGGCGCTGCTTTCGGTTTGGGATTTGTTTTCGGCCCTTTGATGGGTGGATTTCTTTCTGAGTACGGATACATGGTAACCGGATTTGCAGCTGCAGGTTTTTCATTGCTCGCATTTCTGCTGACACTTTTTTATTTACCCGAATCAAATCTAAACAGGGAAGCATCAACTCAGAAAAAAAGATCATTATTTGACATTGAAGGAACTAAGAAAATTCTATCAAGACCTGAATTATTTATTCTCGTGCTGCTGTTTTTTATACTTACTTTTTCATTTGCCAACATTTACGGCACATTTGCTCTGCTCGGTATTCAGGTTTATGGATTTTCAGATTTACAAAATGGATATATGTTTGGTATTGTAGGGCTTTCATCTGCTATTGTGCAGGGAGGTTTAATTGGTTATGTGAACAAAATAATGTCAAAAAAATATATCATAATTATCGGGGCTTTTCTAATAATGATTACACTGGCTCTTATTCCGTATGGACAAACATTTTTGGGTCTGGCATTAGTTTCTGTTGTGCTGTCTTATGGTACAGGGACTTTACAGCCAACGATACTTAGTCTTATTTCCGAGGTTACATCAGATGCAGAGCAGGGGATTACACTTGGTATTAATCAGTCATTCTCTGCTTTTGCAAGAGTACTTGGTCCGCTTTGGGGGGGATTTGCATTTGAATTTCTCGGTTATCCATTCCCGTTTTTAACAGGCGCTGTATTTACCTTCCTGATATTCCTGTTAAGTATTTTTTATCTTCCGAAGAAGATAAAACTAGATTAGAGCTTCTTTATTATTTTCTTTCAGATATTCAACTGTATCCCTTACAGCCTGAACATTATCCCGATTACATACCAGCAGGGCATCAGGTGTATCTATCACAACAATATTATTCAATCCGATTACAGAACAGAATTTATTTGGAGAATAGATATAAGAACTCTTAGTATTTTTTAAGTGTACATCACCAACAATGGCATTTGAATTATCATCCTTTTCACTTAATTCATAAACTGTTTCCCAGCTTCCTACATCACTCCAGTCAAAATCACCTTCAATCATAAATACTTTATCTGATTTTTCCATTATACCATAATCAACCGAAATACCTTTTATTGAGTTAAAAAATACTTCTAAAGATCTATCAAACTCATTGGTTCCAATAGACTTATCTAATTCATTCAATCCTTTTGATAGTTCAGGCAGATAGGAGGAAATCTCATCAAGTATAACATCTGCACGCCAGACGAACATTCCGGAGTTCCAGGAGTAATCTCCCGACTCTATATATTTTTTTGCTGTTTCAGCATCAGGTTTTTCAACAAAACGAATAACTTTATGAATATTATCCTCGACTTCGGATTTCTCAAAGTTTATATAGCCATAACCTGTATCAGGTCGTTTAGGAGTTATGCCGAAAGTGATTAAACCTTTAGACTTATTTGCGAAGTCAATTGCTTTATTCAGTGAATGATTAAACTTCTTTCTGTCCTTAATAAGATGATCGGCAGGCAGCGTAACAAAAACAGCATCCTTACTTTTTTTACTTATTATCTGTGCTGCTAATCCCACACATGGAGCGGTATTTCTTCCTACAGGTTCAGCTACTATATTCTCTTTGGGAATAAAAGAAAGCTGTTCTTCAACAAGTGCCTTTTGGACTTTGTTTGTTATGATCAGAATATTTTCCGGCGGGACAAGGTCTCGTATTCTGTCAACCGTTTCCTGGATCATAGTCTGCTGACCGAAAATATTCAGTAACTGTTTGGGTAGATTTTTTCTGCTTCTTGGCCAGAATCTTGATCCAACTCCGCCAGCCATAATAAGTACGTATTTTTCCATAACTCACAATAATATTAAATGATAAAGCAAATATAATCATCTGATTTCTTTAATGAATCGTATTTATGGTTTATTTTGCAGTGTTAATATTTCAAAAATCTGATGTTCAAAACTTCGTTAATAAAAAACATACTTAAGAAATCCCGCGCTTTTATTTATGGGATAACTCATACAGGATACGAAAGAGAATGTCCACTTTGCGGTAAGCATTACAACAAATTCGGAAGGGGAGGAGTTAAAAAAAGAGATGATGCACAATGTATGAATTGCGGATCCCTTGAAAGACACAGATTTCTCTGGCTTTACCTGCAGCATAAAATGAAAATAACTCAACAAAAGAATTTATCAGTACTTCACTTCGCCCCTGAAAAACATCTTGAACATAAACTACGTGAGATCTCTAATCATTACATCAGTGCAGATATTGAAGGAGATGATGTTGATATAAATGTAGATATTATAAATACTCCTTTTAAGGAGGAGAATTTCAATATAATTCTTTGCAGCCACGTTTTAGAGCACGTTAATGATGACAGAAAAGCATTAAAGGAATTGTTGAAAATACTTAAACCTGATGGAAGAGCATTAATAATAATTCCTGTAGAAAGAGAAACTACCTTTGAAGATCCTTCCATTACTGAGCCGGAGGCGAGATTGAAAATATTCGGACAACGAGATCATGTCCGGATTTACGGCGAAGATTTTATTAACAGACTTATTGAATCAGGATTTAAAGTTCTGACTTATCTCCCGAAAGATCTTTTTAGTGAAGACGAACTAATTAAATATGGAATAAATATCGAATCTGATAGACTGTATATTTGCAAAAAATCTTAAACTAGTATTTAAAAAGTAATTCTATAATTAATATTATTGCGGAAAGGGAGGGATTTCTCCTGCAAAGTAAACGAGATTCAGGAGTCCCCTTGGGAGAACCCTCGATACCAGCTACCCGGCATAACAGTTTTTGGGATAGTCACGATTAACAAATTGCTAAAGCATATAAAAATATCAAAGTTTTTATTTGCGGAAAGGGAGGGATTCCTCCAGCAACGTAAACGAGATTCAGGAGTCCCTTTGGGAGAACCCTCGATACCAGTTGCCCAACATAACGGTATTCAAAATCGTCACAATTAAAATTTAATTAGTAAAACCAGCGGAAAGGGAGGGATTCCTCCTGCATCGAAGATGAGTCTCAGGAGTCCCCTTGGGAGAATCCTCGATACCAGTTACCCGGCATAACAGTTTTTGGGATAGTCACGATTAACAAATTGCTAAAGCAAATAAAAATATCAAAGTTTTTATT
>CAZXCP010000024.1:32113-32616 GCA_964639355.1 uncultured Ignavibacteriaceae bacterium | reverse complement strand
ATAATATCCCGATCCGTATACGAGATATTGCGAGAGTTAATTTTGGTCCTGCACCTCGTGGACACAGCGGATTTCTCGACAAAGGCGGCGTTGAAGCTGTCGGCGGTGTGGTTGTAGCCCGTTATGGTGATAATCCATTAAAGGTCATCCAGGAAGTAAAAGAAAAGATTAAAGAAATTTCGCCGGGACTTCCTTCAAAAAAATTATCCGATGGAACTGTTTCCAAAGTTACAATCGTTCCATTCTATGATCGCACACAACTAATTTATGAAACACTTGGTACTTTATACGAAGCAATCAGCTTACAGATTCTTATTACAATCATTGTGATCATTGTTATGGTCATGCACCTTCGTGCTTCTCTGATGATTTCTGCTTTACTTCCGCTTGCAGTATTTATGACTTTCATTATGATGAAATATATTGATGTTGATGCAAACATCGTGGCACTTTCAGGTATCGCAATTGCAATCGGGACTATGGTTGACCTTGGAATTATTCTT
>CAZXCP010000024.1:0-32103 GCA_964639355.1 uncultured Ignavibacteriaceae bacterium | reverse complement strand
GACCAGCCTATGCTTACCACTGTATATAATGCATCGACAGAAGTTGCGACAGCAATATTAACTGCAGTTTCAACTACAATAGTTAGTTTCCTGCCTGTATTTACTTTGCAGGAAGCAGAAGGAAAACTTTTCGGTCCTTTAGCATATACAAAAACATTTGCATTAATTGCTGCATTAGTCATTACTCTTCTGATGATGCCCGCATTTGCTCATTGGTTGTTTTCAATTAAAGCACGTAAGGATAAATACAGACATCTCCTGAATATCTTATTGATCGTTCTGGGAGTAGTTGTAATCTGGTGGATAGTTTGGGGTGGTATAGTTATAATCTTGCTTGGTATTAATGGATTGATTTATCATTTATACAAAAATGGTAACACACCCGACTTTCCTTTCTTTAAAGATATAAAGGATGATTGTCTCCTGTCATTCTTTAAGTTAATGGTTAAGCATCATGATGCAATAACAATCGGGATTATCACGGCTGCCGTTTCATGGCTTCTTGCAGGAGAATGGCTCCCGCTTGGTGTTGAGAACAGTTTAATTCTCAATTTCCTGTTTATAATTTTTATTATAGCACTTGTGCTTGGTGTATTCAAAGTGTTTATAAAATATTATCCGCAAATTCTGCACTGGTGCCTTGATCATAAAAAATTATTTCTTGCAATACCTGTGTTTATTATTTTGCTTGGATTGAATATCTGGCTGGGCTTTGATAAAATTTTCGGATTTATACCAAAAAGTTTTGATGCAATCGGATTAAACATTCGCACTACTTCAATATGGAGTGGACTTGCTCATACATTTCCCGGAATGGGCAAAGAATTTATGCCGTCTCTGGATGAAGGATCATTTCTGCTGATGCCTACATCAATGCCCCATTCAGGAGTGGAAGCAAATCTAAGATATGTTCAGCAGCTTGATATGCGTGTACAGGCAATCCCCGAAGTCCACACCGTTGTTGGTAAAGCAGGCAGAGTTGAAAGTGCATTGGATCCCGCACCTGTTTCTATGTTTGAAAATATAATTCTTTACAAGACTGAATATATAACCGATGAAAACGGTTATCCTGTGCGTTTTAAAGTAAATGATAACAATGATTTTGTAAGAGATGAAAAAGGTAATCTTATTCCAGATAAAAGAGGAAAATATTTCAGGCAATGGAGAGATCATATAAAATCACCTCAGGATATCTGGGATGAAATTGTAAACGCAACCAACAACATTCCGGGTGTTACTTCTGCACCAAAGCTGCAGCCGATTGAAACACGATTGGTTATGCTTCAAACAGGAATGCGTGCACCGATGGGTATAAAAGTTTATGGTCCTGATTTAAAAACAATTGAAGAGTTTAGTCTTAAGTTAGAGCAGATGCTAAAAGAAGTTCCTTCTGTAAAAGGTGAAGCAGTTTTTGCAGATCGTAGTCTTGGCAAGCCATATCTTGAAATTGATCTTGACCGAAATGCAATGGCTCGCTATGGATTAAACATCGGCGAAGTTCAAATGTATATTGAAACCGCAATCGGAGGAATGCCTCTTACAACAACAGTTGAAGGGCGCGAACGTTTTAATATCCGTGCACGTTATGCACGTGAGTGGCGCGATGATCCTGAAATGATGAAACGCATTCTTATACCAACTCCAACCGGGCAGCAGATTCCTCTTGGTGAAATTGCAGAAATAAATTTCAGGCAGGGACCTGCAATGATTCGCGGTGAAAATACCTTCCTTGTCGGCTATGTTCTTTTAGATAAACGAGAAGGTTTTGCAGAAGTAACAGTTGTTGAAGATGCACAGCGATTTCTTGAAGAAAAAATATTATCGGGTGAATTACTCGTTCCTGCAGGAGTTTCTTATAAATTCTCCGGTAGTTATGAAAACCAGTTAAGAGCTGAGAAACGATTATCACTCATCATTCCAATTGTGCTTGCCGTAATCTTTCTGATTTTATATTTCCAGTTCCGTTCCATCAGCACTTCATTTATGATTTTCATTGCAATAGCACTTGCGTTTGCAGGCGGCTTTATGATGCTATGGCTGTATGCTCAAAACTGGTTTCTGGATTTTTCAATCTTCGGAACGAATATGCGTGAGCTGTTTCAGATGCGTACATTCAATCTTAGTGTTGCCGTTTGGGTTGGATTTATTGCTTTATTTGGTATCGCAACCGATGATGGAGTTGTGATTGCAACATATCTTGAGCAAAGTTTTAAGAAACACCGGCCGGAAAATTCAGATGGAGTCCGGAAAGCTGTTTTGGAGGCAGGAATGAGAAGAGTTCGTCCTTGTTTAATGACAACTGCAACAACATTACTTGCGCTTCTTCCTGTATTGACTTCAAGCGGAAGAGGTTCTGATATAATGATACCGATGGCTATTCCTGCTTTCGGTGGAATGACAATAGCATTAATTACTCTGTTTATTGTTCCGGTCCTGTATAGCTGGAGAGAAGAATCAGTAATAAAGAAGAGTCAGCAATGAAAAAAAGAAAATCATTTTTTGAACCACATAGAAACATAGAACACATAGTTGCTATTTTAAAATTTACTGTGCCCTATGTGCCTATGTGGTTAGTCATTTTATTTATCTTAATTATAAAAACCTTTCCTGTGTCAGCACAATCTCTCGAAGATTATTTAAAGATTGCTGCAGAAAACAACCCGGGATTGAAATCAATATTCTATTCCTACCAGGCATCATTGGAAAAAGTGCCGCAGGTTGGTTCATTGCCTGATCCCCAGCTTTCATTCGGAATTTTTATTGAACCGATGGAAAGATATATGGGCAACCAGGTGATGGATATTTCAATTATGCAGATGTTTCCCTGGTTCGGTACTTTAGGTGCTGCAGAAGATGAAGCTACTGCAATGGCTAAAGCAAAGTATGAAGAGTTTAATGAAATTAAAACAATACTGTTCTACGAAGTAAAAGCGACATATTATTCGCTTTATCTTCTTCAAAAAGAAATTTCCATCACTGAAGAGAATATTGAAATCTTAAAAACACTTGAAGAGATTGCAATTAGCCGATTAAAGAGTGGAGAGACAAGCGGAACATCCGGTTCTTCAAGCGGAAGAATGCAGCAGGATAAATCATCTGGATCTTCGGGAACTTCCGGTTTGAGTGGAATGAATATGCAGGGACAAACTACCTCCGGTTCATTAACCCGCTCACAGGATATGAGCATTATGAATCAAATGAGTGGTGGAAGTTCAATGGTTGATGTTCTTCGTGTTCAGATTGAAATAAATGAATTGAAAAATAAATTGGCTCAACTAAATGATTCTAAACAGCCGTTGTTTACTCAGTTTAATAAATTGTTAAACAGATCATCAAATGAATTTGTAAACATACCCGATTCTGTTTTTCCTTCTCCACTTCCTGCTTCAATCTCAGAAATGCCGGATAGTATTAAAATAAATAATCCAATGATTCTTATGCTTCAGAAAGAAGAAGAAGCCTTTCTTGCTCAAAGGGAAATGAACAAGAAAATGGGATTCCCGATGCTTGGTCTCGGTTTGCAGTATTCAATCTATAAAACAAGACCGCCTGTCCAGGATGCACACGGTAATCTTTCACAAAGTATGGAAGCAAAAAACATGATTATGCCGATGTTAACTGTAAGCGTACCAATATGGAGGAGTAAATATGATGCTTCAATAAAAGAAGCTGAACTTTTACATCATTCAACAGGATTGAGAAAAGATGAAATGACCAATCAGTTGATGGTTAGTTATGAAGAAGCACTTAAGGATTTTTATGATGCTGAAAGGAGATCAGATCTTTATCAACAGCAGTCTAACCTGGCACAGCAGGCTTTAAACATACTTACAGCTCAGTTTACAACAGCCGGATCAAATTTCGAAGAAGTCTTGAGAATGCAGCAGCAGTTACTTGATTATAGGCTACGAAGTCTTGATGCAGTTGTTGATCAAAACATAGCTGTAGCAATGCTTGAAAGGTTAATGGGAAGATGAAAACTTTTTTAATAGAACACGGATTAGACGGATCAAACGGATTTGCACGGATTAAATCCGCAATAATCAGTGTCATTAGAGTCCATCATTTTGGAAAATAATACTGAGAGGCAGATATGAACGAACATAATCATAAACAAAATGAAGGTAAACATCACCATCATCATTCTCATGATCAGAATAAACATAAAGTACATGATAAACACGGTGAAAATGATATGACCGCATATCATAAAAAACACAATGGACACGATCATGATGGACATGATAAACACGCTGGTCACTCGGTGGAAGGTTTCCTGAAGAAATTTATAGTCAGTACAATTATAACGATTCCGGTTCTGGCTTTATCGCACATGATACAACAGGGGCTTGGATTTGAACTAATGTTCTCCGGTGATAAATATGTTCTTGGAGCACTTGCAACATTCATTTTCCTTTACGGTGGATTTCCATTTTTGAAAGGATTGTATGATGAAGTTCGCACAAACAGCATCGGAATGATGACGCTTATCGGAGTTGCTATTACCGCTGCCTGGGCTTATAGTTTTGCTGTAACACTCGGACTTACAGGAATGGATTTTTACTGGGAGATGGCAACCTTGATTGATATTATGCTTCTAGGGCATTGGCTTGAAATGAAATCAATTAAAGGTGCATCACAGGCCTTAGATCTTCTTGTAAAGATGATGCCTTCTAATGCTCATATTGTATCAAACGGTGAGATGAAAGTTGTTCCAGTTGAAGATTTAAAAGAAAATGATATTGTAGCAGTTAAGCCGGGTGAAAAAATTCCTGTTGACGGAGTTGTCATTGACGGCGAAAGTCATCTAGATGAAAGTATGTTAACTGGTGAAAGCAAGCCTGTCAAAAAGAAAAAAGATGACCGCGTTATCGGCGGTTCGGTTAACGGTAATGGCTCTTTAAAAATAAAAGTTTTACACACAGGCAAAGACAGTTATCTCAACAAAGTAATCAAGCTTGTTGAAGATGCTCAGAAAGTAAAATCGAAAACACAAAATCTTGCCGACCGCGCCGCAAAAGTACTTACATTTGTTGCCCTTGGCGGCGGAGTAATCACATTGATAGTCTGGCTTGCTCTGGGATTTGAATTTGTCTATGCACTTGAAAGAATGGTAACTGTTATGGTTATCTCCTGTCCGCATGCTTTAGGATTGGCTGTCCCATTGGTAGTCGCAATTTCTACAACTATGTCAGCAAAAAAAGGATTGCTTATCCGCAACCGTACTGCATTTGAAAATGCAAGACTGATAACAACTATAATATTCGACAAAACCGGAACTTTAACTAAAGGCTCGCATGAATTATCGGAAATAAAAGTTCTGAATAATCATTATGATAAAAAAGAACTTCTTCGTCTTGCATCGGGAATTGAACAGCACTCCGAACATTATATTGCAAAAGGTTTAATGCAAAAAGCAAAAGATGAAAAAATTAAGGTTCCGCAATCTGAGAAGTTTAATTACCTGCCGGGCAAAGGCATCGAAGGTATTGTTGAAGGAAAAGAAATTAAAGTTGTAGGTCCTAATTATCTGAAAGAAAAGAATATCGACTTACCGGATACAGCACAAAACGAAACTTCTGCAACAATAGTTTATATAATAATTGACAATAAACTTGCGGGATATTTCTCTTTTGAAGACCAGATACGTGAGGAATCTTTTGATGCAATAAAAGCTCTTAAGAATAAAGGAATAAAAAACCTGCTTCTTACAGGTGATAATGATAAGGTGGCAAAAAAAGTCAGCGATGATCTGAAGATGGATGGATTTCTCGCAAATGTTCTACCGCATCAAAAACTTGAAAAAGTTAAAGAGCTTCAGAACAAAGGTGAGTTTGTAGCAATGACAGGTGATGGCGTTAATGATGCACCTGCACTCGCACAGGCTAATGTTGGGATAGCTGTGGGCTCAGGAACTGATGTTGCTGCTGAAACTGCAGATATAGTTCTAGTAAATTCTAATCCAAAAGATATTGCTGATCTTATTCTATTCGGCAGAGCAACTTATGAGAAGATGATGCAAAATCTTTTCTGGGCAGCAGGGTATAATATTGCCGCTATCCCATTAGCTGCAGGTCTTCTATATAATTTCGGAATAGTATTAAGTCCTGCAGTTGGTGCAGTATTGATGAGCTTAAGCACTATTGTAGTTGCTATAAATGCTCAATTGTTAAGGAAGAATATCTAAATAAAGAAAATGTTTTAATAGAAAGATAAATTTTAGAAAAACTTAGTGGTTCTTAGTTTTCTTTGTGTCTTAGTGGTAAAACTGCTGCTTAACCACTAAGGCACTAAGGGCACAAAGTTTCACTAAGACTGAACATAGTATAAAATAATAAGAGATAAATATTATGAAACGAATAATCAATAATCGCATATTCCGGTTTGGACTCGTACTTGCAGCAGGACTTTTAATGGGCTGGCTGTTGTTCGGTGGTGATAGTGATGAAACTCTTCAACATCAGGATGAAGTTACAAAGGAAACAATCTGGACATGCTCTATGCACCCGCAAATAAGGCAGAATGAACCAGGCAAGTGTCCTATCTGCGGAATGGATTTAATTCCTTTAACATCAGGAAATAATGCCGGTTCAGACAGTCCTTTCATTCACACAATGTCTCCCGAAGCTGCTGCACTTGCAAATATTCAGACTTCAAGAGTCAGCTACACTACACCTGAATATGAAGTATATCTCACCGGAAAGATTACAGCTAATGAACAAAAGCTTGCATCAATTACCGCAAACTATTCGGGCAGGATTGAAAAGCTATTTGTGGATTTCACAGGACAAACTGTTAATAAAGGTGAAAAGCTAGCAACAATTTATTCACCGGAATTGGTAACTGCACAAAGAGAATTGATTGAAGCTTCAAAGAACAAACAGGTTAATCCTTCGCTTTATAATGCAGTCAGAGAAAAACTACGGTTGTGGAGAATCACTGAAAAGCAAATTGATGCAATTGAATCCGGCGGCGAAGTAATGACTGAACTCGATGTTTACGCAGACATTTCAGGAATCGTAATCACACGTAATGTTTCAAGAGGCGATTATGTTAACAGAGGAAGTGTTCTTTTTGAAATTGCTGATCTCAGTTCTATCTGGGTTTTGCTCGATGCTTACGAACAGGATCTTTCATTACTAAAGACAGGCAGCAAAGTTATTTTCACTGTTGCATCATTGCCGGGAAAAGAATTCACTTCTACTATAAGTTTTGTTGACCCGTTGATTAATCCACAGACACGAACAGCATCTGTAAGAGCAGAAGCAAATAATCCCGGGATGCAGTTAAAACCTGAAATGTTTGTTAAAGGAAAAATCAAAGCAACATTCTCTTCTCAAACGGAATTTAAAGGACAATCGTTATTGGTTCCCAAAACTTCAGTATTGTGGACAGGCATTCGTTCGGTTGTTTATATAAAAGTGCCCGGGACTGAATTTCCTTCTTTTGAAATGCGTGATATTGTGCTTGGTCCGCCCGCAGGAAACTTTTATGTAGTTGAAAAAGGATTGCAGGAGGGTGAAGAAATTGTAACCAACGGTGTCTTTGCAGTAGATGCTGCGGCTCAACTTAGCGGAAATTACAGTATGATGAATCGCCCGGTCAGCAAACGTGTTTCTGTACCTGATAAATTCAAATCGCAATTAACTGATTTAACCAAACGTTATTTTGATTTGAAGAATGCTTTGGTGAAAAGTGATTTCAACGCTTCAAAAAATATTGCAGGAAAGGTTTCTCAATCATTAAAAGCTGTGGATATGAACTTATTGGATGATCATGTTCATCATGATTGGATGGAAAAAGAAAATCAATTAAGAAAATCAATTGAAGCAATCACAAAATCCAAAGATATTGAAGAGCAACGTAAACATTTCGAACCATTATCATATGCACTGATCGAATCCACTGAACTTTTCGGATTGACGATTGAGATGGTTTATGTGCAGTTCTGTCCGATGGCATTTGATGATAAAGGTGCTTACTGGTTAAGCGAATCTGATAAAATTCTTAATCCTTATTTTGGTGATATGATGTTAACCTGCGGTGAAGTAACAAAGAAAATAAGTTCTATTGATAGTTACAAAGAAACGAGTAGTGAATCCGGACAACGAACAGGACATACTCATTAACAGAATAAAATGAATTTCATTTTCTCTATATGGTTTTTATATTTATCAATAATTATTCAACAATTAAAGGAGTCAAGCAATGCAGTACAGGTTATTAGTAACAGTTGCTCTAATGTCGTTAGTATCATTTGTAGTTGGGTGTGGAAGCACTGAGGATCATGATACTATGCATAAAAACGAAAACATTCAAAAATCTGAATCTGACATAGTAAGAGATTATGATGTTAACGTGGCTTCACTTGACGAAAATGATGACGGAAAAGTTTTTCAATGCCCGATGGATTGGCAGGTTATTTCGGATGATGCAGGCAGCTGCCCTCTGTGTAATATGAATTTGAAGGAATACTCAGTTTCTGACGCTCAGAAAAATCTGGAAGAACATAAACCGCACGAACACTAAATAAGTTCAATTATTAAATCGTTCTCAGGAGCTGTCTCGAAAGGTTCTCTCGATAAATTTCATTACTCGAAAACTTATAATTGCGTCGGGTTTTCGAGATTGTCTGCTGCAAACAGGTTTATTCTGTCTGGATGAAACGGGACAGAAAAAGTATCGAGAAAACATTGCTTATGAGGCAGCTTCCATTAATTCATGTCCTAATGAAAAATTTAATTAACAGAGCATTCTTCTTAAGTATTTTTACTATAGCTTATAATGTAATTGAGGGAATCGTTTCTGTTTATTTCGGGATGGAGGATGAAACTCTTGCTCTACTAGGCTTCGGAGTTGATAGTTTTGTTGAGGTGATTTCGGGAATTGGAATTGCCCACATGATTCTCAGGATGAAATATTCAAAAGTCCAAACACGTGATTCATTTGAGAAGACTGCATTAAGGATAACAGGATCTGCATTTTATCTTTTAACCGCAGGATTATTAGTAGGATCTGTTCTAAATATAATTAACGATGTTAAACCTGAGACAACAATTCCCGGAATAGTTATCGCAGCAATATCAATTGCAACAATGTATTTGCTGATGACTTCAAAATTGAAGGTCGGGAAAGCTTTAGATTCAGATGCAATCATTGCAGACGCAAATTGCACAAAAACCTGTTTTTATCTTTCTTTTGTTTTATTAGCTTCAAGCGGGCTATATGAATTATTTGCTATAGCATATTTCGATATACTTGGTTCATCAGGTATTGCATACTATGCATTTAATGAAGGGAGAGAAGCATTTGCTAAAGCCAGGAGTGGTAACCTTACTTGTAATTGTGATTGATAGTTTTTGTAAATATGAAAAAGCCCCGAATTAAACGGGGCTCTTTTCCTCACTTCATCGTGTCATCGATTATTACCATCGTAGGCATACTTTAGAAATTCGTTTCGGGTATTATTGTTTAAGAATTTTCCATGGTAGCTGGAAGTAACAGTTGAGCTGTTTATGTCCTTTACACCTCTTGATGCCACACACAAATGATCAGCCTCAATTATTACAGCAACATCTTCTGTTTGTAAAGCTTTCTTTAACTCTTCCGCTATCTGAACTGTTAGTCTTTCCTGAACTTGAGGACGTTTACTGAAGTACTGAACAATTCTGTTAATCTTCGAAAGTCCTACTACTTTTCCATTTGAAAAATATCCAACATGAGCTTTCCCGATAATCGGTACAAAGTGATGTTCGCAATAAGAATAAACAGATATCTCTTTTTCCACGAGCATTTCATTGTACTTATATCTGTTATCGAAGAGGGTAATTGCCGGTTTGTACTGTGGATTCAATCCGCTGAAAATTTCTTTAACATACATTTTTGCTACCCGGCGTGGAGTATCCTGTAAGCTGTCGTCGGAAAGGTCGAGTCCGAGTATTTCCATTATATCCTTGAACTTTTTCTCGATGAGTTCAATTTTAAGTTCATCATCTATTTCAAAAGCATCAGTCCGTATCGGTGTATCAATAGAAGTCGGAACGTGATTATCGCCAATTTCTTCAATTTCAGTAAATCTTACCTGACCGTCTCTCATTTTTATTCCTTTTTGATGTTTAATACTCAAACCATTATTATTTATAAATAGTTCAAACAGGCAGAGTATTTGTTAGTAGAAAACCGGTGGAACGAAACTAACAGCATAATTAATATGTTATGATATTAGATAAATCACAGAATTTCAGAATATGTTGCATTTATGCTATTAAATATTTAATTAGTGTTTGAAAATCTTATTGATTTGATTAAAAATGGTAGACAAAGATAAAATATCGTTAGCGGCAGAGTACTTCAATCAAGGCTATAAGCTTCATTTAAGCGGAAATATTAAGGACGCTATTGATGCTTACAGAAGATCAATTGACTATTTCCCTACGCCTAAAGCTCATACTTATTTAGGCTGGGCTTTTAGTCTGTACGGAAGATATGAAGAAGCAATTGAAGAATGTAAAATTGCTATCGATTTAGATCCTGAATATGGAAATCCATATAATGATATAGGTTCTTACCTTATCAATCTTGGTAAGTATGATGATGCAGTTTACTGGCTTGAAAAAGCTATTAAAGCATCTGACTATGAACCGAGACACTATCCTTATTTCAATCTTGGCCGGGTGTATGAAAAAAAGGTTGACTGGTTCACAGCAAGAAAATATTACACAGATGCTCTCACTGTAAATCCGAATTATGAACTAGCAAAAAATGCACTGCTTCGTTTAACCGCAATGATGAATTAAGCGTTTACTACTCTGTCATTTACATAATTGCTTAACTACTCATCTATAACTAAATTTCCTACTGCAATTTAGAAAACATCACAATCTTTAAATCTTTCGGATGGTTGAATGAAAGTATCTGATCTTCTTAACACCAAATTCGTACTGACAGAACTAAACAGTAATAAAAAAGAAGATGTTATTAATGAACTGCTGGACCTTTTTATAAATGACAGCAGAGTACTGGATTTGGATAAAGTAAGAAATGCAGTTCTTGACAGGGAGCAGATTATGTCAACCGGAGTTGGAAAAGGTTTCGCAATTCCACACGGCAAAACATCAGCTGTAACAGATATTATCGGTGCATTTGTTAAAACTTCAAAAGCCATTGATTATGATTCATTGGATGGTAAACCGGTAAATCTGATTTTCCTTCTCGTAGGGAAGGATACCCTGGTTAGTTCTCATATTAAGCTGCTCAGCAGAATTTCCAGATTAATGAACAAAGATGATTTTCGTGAAAGACTTCTTGAGGCTAATAATCAGGAGGAGATCATCAATTTATTTATAGAGGAAGAGAAACACTTCGGTGACGTTTAATTACTAAATTATTCAGTTTATGATAAAAGCAGTAACAGGTACAAAGGACATTCTGCCATCCGAAATTAATAGATGGTATTATTTGGAAAACATTGTTAAAGAAGTATTCACAAACTTTAACTATAAAGAAATCAGAACCCCCGTTTTTGAAGAAACAGCTTTGTTTGCAAGAGGCATTGGTGAAGAGACAGATATTGTAAGTAAAGAAATGTACACCTTTCTTGATCGCAGTGAAACCAGCATAACTCTTAAACCGGAAATGACTGCCGCAGTAGTAAGAGCTTATATTGAACATTCACTCGGAACACTCCAGCCGCTAAATAAACTTTTTTACATTTCACCGATGTTCAGACAGGAAAGACCGCAGGCAGGAAGGTTCCGGCAGTTTCATCAGTTTGGTGCGGAGGCTATCGGCATTTACTCCCCTTTACTTGATGCGGAGATGATAGAACTTGCATTCCAGATATTAAGAAATCTTGGTTTAAAGGACTTAACTGTTAAAATCAATTCTTTGGGTACACCTGATATTAGGGAACAATACAAAGCTCATCTTAAAAAGTACTTGGCAGATAAAAAGGATAAACTCTCCGAGGAAAGTAGAAAAAGATTTGAAACTAATATTTTGAGGATATTTGATAGCAAAATAGAAAACGACCAAAACATAATGAGAGATGCTCCTACTTTGCTAGATTTTTTACCTGAAGAAAGCTTAAAGGATTTTGAGCGTGTTCAAAACTATTTAACCAATGTTGGGATACCATTTGAAATTGATAAATCATTAGTTCGTGGTTTAGATTATTATACCTTGACAACCTTTGAAATTCTTAGTGGCAGCGTTGGTGCA
Source organism: uncultured Ignavibacteriaceae bacterium (assembly GCA_964639355.1). Taxonomy (GTDB): domain Bacteria; phylum Bacteroidota; class Ignavibacteria; order Ignavibacteriales; family Ignavibacteriaceae; genus JAGXRK01. The sequence continues at coordinate 19,884 of CAZXCP010000024.1, read as the reverse complement.
CAAAGTGCCTTATGCGGTGGAGGTAGGTATGATTTTCTTATTCAAGAACTTGGTGGAAAGTTTACTCCAGGTGTTGGTTTTGCTGCCGGTATGGAACGAATTCTACTTGCATGTGAAAATGAAAAATCTTTCAAACTCCACTCGGATTTTATTGATATATATATAACTAGAATAAATGATGATTTAAACCTCAAGGATAAATTTGAAATGGAAATTGCTTCGCTTGCTTCAAAATTCCGAAATAATAATTTGCGAATCGAATATGACTATCATAATCGTAGTGTAAAAGCCCAGATGCGTGAAGCAAATAAACTGAACTCACAGTATGTTATTTTCATAGGCGGAGAAGAATACAGCAGAGGCGAACTGGTTGTTAAGAATATGTCTGACGGTCAGCAGAAAATATTCAGTAAAGATGACATCAATAGTATTATTTCTGAGGTTAGACAATAATGGCACTTAAAAAACCTAAGAACATTCCGAAGATCCCAAAAGCACGGGAAAAGACAATCGATAAATTGAAAGATACAACTCCGATGAAAAAAGAGTCGGAGATTGAATTTAACTGCAGGATTTATTTTCACCGCGATAGTGTAAAAGCAACTCAGAAATACAGATTTACAATTGAAACGATAAAATTATTTTCATTCCTCAACTACGAGATTACAGTTAAGGCAAATAAATCAAAACGGAATATTGATATTAGCATACTCGGACTAAAAGCAAAAAACGATTATATGTCTAAAGTTCAGCCTGCTTTTGCTGATGTGGATTTCGAAGAACTGTTTGGCGAACACACGATTAACGTAATCAAACAGGATGGTTCAATTAATAGTGCATTGGTCGATTTTAATATTTACAAGAAAGAAGTAAAACTTGTTAAAACTTTTCTTCCTGAAAAAAAGAATAACCGACTCTTCTGCACTTTCGAAATAGATGACGGAATGTTTTCCTACTCAAATGAATTTATGAAATGAGTTTGTGATGAACCTGATAATCGGAAGAAAACCGGTACTTGAAGCACTAAACTCAGGTGAAAAAATTGACCAGGTTTACATTCTTTACGGTCAGCAGGGTGCGATTATAAATTCCATAATAGTTGCTTCAAAGAAAAGGGGAGTAAAAGTAAACCAGGTTTCTTCTGATAAGTTCAAACAAATTACCAAAGACAAAATCGCTCAGGGTGTTGCCGCAGTAAAATCATTTCAAAAATTCTACACACTCCAGGAAATAATAACTGATGCCAGAGATACATTTCCGTTAATTTTAATTCTCGATTCAATTCAGGATACACACAATGTAGGTGCAATTCTCAGATCTGCAGAGTGCAGCGGTGTTGATGGAGTAATAATTACAAAACATAATTCGGCTCCAATAAATGAAACCGTATTTAAAACTTCCGCCGGTGCGGTTGAACATATTAAAATCTGTCCGGTTAATAATCTTGCACAAACTATTAAAGAATTGAAAGAAAATGGTTACTGGATAATCGGTTCATCTCTCGAAAATTCAAAACCATATACGGAAGTTGATTATAAAATACCTGCTGCACTGATAGTTGGTAATGAAGAGAAAGGAATTAGAAAGATTACTGCTGATAATTGCGATATACTTGTGCGGATACCAATGAAGGGTAAAATTCAATCCCTCAATGTTTCAGTTGCTGCGGGAATACTGCTTTTTGAAATACTGCGGCAACGTTCGAATTAGAACAATTTACTTTTAGCAAACTTTTTCTTGTTGACTTAATGCCCGCCGTTTGCTAAGTTAAAACAGCATTATTTATTTACCTATTTCATAGGGGGCTTTATGAAAAGCTTTTTAGTTCTTTTGGTAGTATTATGTGCTGTTGCTATTCGCTCGCAATCTATCCATTCCCTTGACGGGATTGAGAACCAGCAGGGACAAACAGTTTTACTCTACCGGCTTGGTAGCGGTTTCTTTCCATATAACCCTGTTTATAAATTTAATTCTTCCGATCTTTCCGAAGAACTCATCATCGATGCGTACTATATTAACTATCCCTCAGGTGTGCTTGCAAAAGCTGTTTGGGACTTCGAGTACTTTCCCGATAAAACTAACTTTATGAATGTGGGAGAAGAAATAAATCCCGACAACCACTCTTTTATCGCACGCAACGATTCAATAGTATTCGGCGGAATTGGCGGTTATTATCGGGTTGATATATCCAAACAGGATCCGATGAAAGTCTTTGCTTTTGGAGGCGGACCAATCACAAGAAGTTTCGACGGCGGATTTACCTTTCCGCTTGACTCGATGGGTTTAATCACAGACTTTGATGCAATTTCATTGGCTGATTTTGATGATAGTGTTTTGTTTGGTATTAACTCAGAAAATCAGTTTGCAAAAAACTCAGTACTGGTTGATACAGCAAAAGTTTTTTTCGATCAATTTGCAAAAGTTCTTTATGATGTAAACCAGTTTCATATCTACCGCGCAAATAAAACCTATGCCGGTTATTCTCTTAATGTATCCAACAACAAAGGTAACGCATACACCTGGACAAAAACTTACCAGAGTGAAAATCCGCTTTTTATAACTATTGATTCTTCAAATTCCGGATTAGTCTATCTGGCAGATGGACGAAGAATTTATAAATCCACAAACAATGGTTATTCATTTATACTTTATAGACAGCTTTCCAGTAAAATTGTTGGTGTTTATAAAAAACCGGGCAATGATGATTTATTCGCAGCTACCTCGAATGCAATTTACAAAGTGACAACCGACTCAATCTTAGTAATAAAATCTTTACCGATTTCACCGGAGGAATTTGCTTGGTTTCCCCTTGCTGTTGGGAATAAGTGGGTGTTCGCAAGTAACCATATAATTGATAACCAGGGATATCCGCCGACAATACAATTTGCAGGAACGAAATATATGGATGTTGTTAAGGATACAGTTATCGGAGCTCAAAAGTATTTTGTTCTTGAGAATAATATTCTAAATCAATTCATTTATGAACCCCGGATGTTCATTAGAATTGACTCGACTACTGGATTCATATACAGATACTGGGAAAGTCTTGGAAATGAATCTGTATTCCATAATTTAAATGCTGAAATTGGCGATACAATCTATTCTCCGGTTTTCCCATATATGCCTTTTTATTCTCTTACAAATGAGGATACGATTACATTTTTAGGGCAGAACACCTATTACAGAGATTATACTGAGCATCTTCCATGTGGTTGTGGTCATTCGATAGTAAAAGGATTCGGGTTGGCTTATACAATGTTTTTTGAATTTGGCGGAAGTAGTGATTTATTAAAAGGTGCCATCATCAATGGTATTGTTTATGGGGATACTTCATTTGTAGTAAGTGTAAAAAATGAAATTGAAAAAATTCCGAAAGAGTTCGCTCTGTACCAGAACTATCCGAATCCATTCAACCCAAGCACTATGATCAGTTGGCAGTCGCCAGTAGGCAGTTGGCAAACTTTGAAAGTGTTTGATGTTCTTGGAAGGGAAGTAGCCACATTGGTTGATGAGTATAGAAGTGCAGGAAGTTATGAAATAGTGTTCGATGCGAAGAACTTATCTAGTGGGGTTTATTATTATCACTTAGTGATCCATTCGGATCAGTTACGAACTGAAAATTTTATACAAACTAAAAAAATGCAGGTGATAAAATGAATTGTTACTTTATATTAATTATGTTGTTATTTATCGGAAGAATAGAAGCACAATGGTATCCTCAAACTATTAATGTCACTGGATATTTTGAAGTTGTTCATTTTGAAAATGAAAATGTCGGATGGATGTGTAGTAATAATCCTTCAAAAATATATAAAACTACTAACGGGGGTAATACTTGGTTTCTTCAGTTCGAAACAGATGGACCTATTATTTCAATATTTTTTTTAGATGAAAATTATGGTTGGTTTACTGATATGGATTCAAATGGAGGCAGGTTAAACTTTACTTCTGACGGTGGATATACATGGATTCAGCGTTACCCAGCTGACTATTATTTCTTTCATGAATTGCATTTCTTTGATTTATTAAATGGTATTGCAGTAGGAAGTGGTAGACCTGCACCAGGTTGGCCCCAAGTAGGAGCGATGTTTAAAACATCTGACGGAGGTACTACCTGGGATGTTTTTTTCAATCAGGTGTTTTTATATTCTGTTTATTTTTTAGATGATTCTAATGGTTGGTGTGGTGGGGATCTACTTTTTAAAACAACAGATAGTGGTCAAAATTGGTCATCTCTACCTAATACTTTTGATGATTATATAACAAAAATAAAATTTTTTAATGAATCAACTGGTTACTTAAGTGTTTATTCGTCAAATAATTATAAACAATTATATTCTACTAATAATGCAGGTTATTCATGGGATTTAATGGTTGCTCTAGTAAATGATTTTTGGTTTATAGATGTAAACACAGGCTGGTACATTATTGACGATAAAATTTTTCATACTACAGATGCAGGTGAAAATTGGCATTTACAATATTCAAGTACTGGTAATGATCTACTAAGCGTATATTTTTTTAATCCTGATTTAGGTTGGGCAGCTGGTTATGACGGATATATACTAAATACAATAAATGGCGGAACTCCTGTAGAATTAGTTAGCTTTATAGTTGATACTGAAGGTAGTAATGTGATTTTAAACTGGGCAACAGCAACAGAATTAAATAACAGTGGATTTGATATTGAACGTAGTACAAATAAAAATGATTGGATAAAAATAGGGTTTAAAGAAGGCAAAGGTACAACAACAGAACAGCAGAATTATAATTTCACAGACGACCTCTTCGGAGTAAACTCGCTCAAACTTTATTACAGACTAAAACAGATAGATTATGACGGACAGTTTGAATACTCGAATGTTCTGGAAGTTGAAGTAACACCTCTAACATTCGCACTTTACCAAAATTATCCTAATCCATTCAATCCGAGCACAGTAATCAGTTATCAGTTACCGGTAAGCGGTGATATAACTTTGAAAGTGTTTGATGTACTAGGCAGAGAGGTTGCAACTCTGGTTGATGAGTATAGAGATGCAGGTTATCACGAAGTTGAGTTTAATCCGGCATCCGGAATCGGGAACCTGCCTGCCGGTAGGCAAGGTCTGGCATCCGGAATCTATTTCTATCAGCTGCAAGCCGGTTCATTTATTGAAACAAAAAAAATGGTGGTGATCAGATGAAAAAAATTTTAACGCTTGTTTTTTTACTTAATATAATCTCTCACACTCAGCAACTTACTAATCCGCAATGGGTAAACTATACTCATTCTGAAACCGTTTATTCAATTGCTCAGGAAGGAAATTTTTTATGGCTTGGTACATATGGTGGACTTGTAAAACTTGATAGAACTACTCTTCAAAAAACTTTTTATAATAAAGGTAACTCATTTCTTCCTTCAAATCATATTATTTCTATTGCTATTGATGATAACGGATATAAGTGGATATGTACATATAATGGTTTAGTAAAGTTTAAGGATGATAATTGGACGATTTATAATGATACAAACTCAGGAATACCTAATTCCAGATTGACCTCAATAATAATAGATCCCCTTGGAATTAAATGGATCGGAACATACGATTCCGGTCTGGTTAGTTTTAATGACAGTGAATGGAATATTTATAATAATCAAAATTCTTCATTGGGTTCAAATTTCATTAACACACTTTACACAAATGATAACACAATCTGGATCGGTACATTAAATGGGCTTTATAGAAAAGATGATTCTCTATTTACTTATATAGCATCAGTCGGGAACAGAATAATAACCTGCATAGATAAGGATGTAAACAATAATTTATGGATTGGATCAAGGAATGGTTTATTAAAATTACTAAGCAATAATATGGTAACACTGTTCACATCTGAAATAATTACTTCACTCTACATTGACAGTAGCAATATTAAATGGTTCGGAACAGGAGTTACCTATTTCCCATACCAAGCCGGTATGAGAAATATAGATTCAGCCGAGACTCAAGTTACCATAAATAATTTCATTAACTCTTCAACCAATTATCCCTGGTTCCACTCAATCTTTTTTGATCAAGATGGTACAAAATGGTTTGGATCTGAAAATGGGTTAGTCCGGGCTCAAGCAGATGTTCAGTTTATAAACGTTAGCAACTCCCTATTAAGACGTAATTATGTTACTAAGATGTATATAGATGGCAATGACAATAAATGGTTTTATGCCTGGGGAAGTATTCCTCTCTCCGTACCTGTTTTACCACCTGGTTATTTAACAAGTTTTTCAAATGGGGTTTGGCAGAATTTTAATGAATCTAATTCCCCGGTAACTATTGGTGGCGTAACGGCAGTTACAGAATATCACAGTAATGCAACATTGGTAGCCGCATACGACGTTTTTGGTGGTACCTCTTTACATAAATTTTCTGGAAATAGTTGGACTCAAATTTCAGTTCCGCAAACACAATATAATGAAATTTACTATATGTGGTTTGATGAATATACAGGACGATTTTATTTAGATTTTATCGGAGCTAACTTGGAAAATAATTTATTTTATTCTTATGATTTGCAATATTGGATACCAGTACCTGCATATCCAGTTTATGACATAAATCAAATGAAAAGATTGAATAACATAGTCTGGATAGCTTCACCACAAGGGCTGTTAAAATATAATGGTACAACATTTACACATTATAATACAACTAATTCAGGTTTGCCTCATAATAATGTTAGAGCATTAGACTTTGATAGTTTTGGAAACATATGGGCAGCGACAGAAGGCGGTCTTACAAAATTTGATGGAGTTAACTGGACAAATTATACCAGATACAATTCGCCGTTAAGCTGTGATAATTTAACAGGTGTTGTTATAGATTCTTCGAATAATATTTTCATTAGCACTACACGTAACTATTGGGTAAATCCACACATACAAGCAATCGGTTTGGTAAAATTTGATGGTGTTAATTGGACGATTTTTAATAGTCAAAACTCCGGTAAACCTGACAACATCCCTGGCAATGAGGATATAAATTACTTAGCAATTGATGCATCAGGTAAAATATGGATGGCAACAGAAAGTGGTGTTGGCGTTTATGATAAAGATGGTATTCCAGTACCCGTTGAGCTAACTTCATTTTCAGCAATTGTAAAGAATAATACAGTATCATTAAATTGGCAAACTGCAACCGAGCTCAATAATCGGGGGTTTGAAATTGAAAAGCAAAAAAAAGAGAGTAACGATTGGCAAAAAATTGGTTTTGTAAATGGCAATGGGACTACTACTGAGGCGCAGTCTTATTCTTTTGTTGATAAAAATCTTTCTACAGGAAAATTTCACTACAGACTTAAGCAGATAGATTTTGATGGCAGCTTTGAATTTTCAAATATAATTGAAGTACAGATAGGAATTCCTGAAATGTTTATACTTTATCAGAATTATCCCAACCCATTCAACCCGAGTACAGTAATCGGTTATCAGTTACCGGTAAGCGGTGATGTAACATTGAAAGTATATGATGTACTTGGAAGAGAGGTTGCAACATTAGTTGATGAGTATATAGATGCAGGCTATCACGAAGTGGAATTTCAGTTGGCAGTAGGCGGTAGGCAGTATGCAAGTGGAATATATTTTTATCAGTTAAGAACGGGTAACTATATAGCAACTAAAAAAATGATAGTGTTAAAATAATATCGATTAAATCATATTGGAGTAATATGAAAAAGATTCAATTTCTCTTTTTAATCTTATTTATACTGAATTCAGATTTGTGTTCACAATCCTGGTTTATCCAGTATGAAGATCAATCACAAAGGCCCCTCTTTAGCTCTTCCGTTGTAAATAATAAAGTAGCGTGGGTTGGTGGAGCAGGTGGAATTGTTTTGAAAACAGTTGATGGATTAAATTGGCAGGATGTAAGTTCTGCAATTCTTGAAGGTGATTTATATTGCATAGAAGCTATATCTGAGAACGTGGCTTTTGTTGGTTCATATCTTCCCCCAAATAAAATATTTATATATAAAACAGAAAATGGAGGAACTAACTGGGATACTGTTAAATATGCCGAAACCGATGGAGCGTTTATAAATATTATCCATTTCTTCAACGAAAAAGATGGAATAGCAATTAGTGATCCGCAAACAGGACTATCTTTTAATTCATTTATATCTTTAGCTTCAAGCGACAGCGGTAATAATTGGTCTGTAAACGAAAATGCATATTGCCAAAATGGAGAAATAAGTTATAGTAATAGCGCTTCTTTTATTGATAGCCTGGGTTGGTTTGGAACATCAAACGGTAGGATTTTTAAGTCGACTGATCGTGGTACTAGTTGGCAACCATTTGAAGCGCCGATATATTTTGGGCAGGTACAGAGTTTAGCCTATATCTCTGATAATGTTGGCCTAGCATTTATAATTAGTCAGGGTTCAGGATACTGGACTTTAATGATCGATGGAATATCAAATTGGAAAGTTGTTAACCCTCCGGGAATTACTTGGCTTGGCGTTCCGGTAGCCGCTATTCCAGCTTTGAATCAGTTTTGGGTATGCGGAAGTTTTACAGAACAAAGAGCTAATTCTATTTTTACTTCTCCTGATACCGGAGGAACATTTATAGAACAAGATGTTGAGACTATACTACCCGATAGCTGGTTTTCTCATTTGCAATTAGCTTTATATAATCAGTCAATTTATGGTGTTGCAATAACTAATAAGGGGCAAATACTCGGTTATCATGATCTGGTGGTCTCGGTGCATAATTCTGTACAAAATAAAATTGGATTTAATCTTCACCAAAACTACCCTAATCCCTTCAACCCAGGCACAGTAATCGGTTATCAGTTACCGGTAAGCGGTGATGTAACGTTGAAAGTGTTTGATGTACTGGGCAGAGAGGTTGCAACTCTTGTTGATGAATTTAGAGATGCAGGTTATCACGAAGTGGAATTTCAGTTGGCAGTAGGCGGTAGGCAGTATGCAAGTGGAATATATTTTTATCAGTTAAGAGTTGGTGAGTTTATCGAAACAAAAAAAATGATATTACTCAGGTAAAATTATATGAAGTGGATGAAAATATTTTTTCTGTTTATTCTTTCAAGCGGATTTGTTTTTTCGCAAGGGGTTGGAGTCGGTCAGAGGTTTGATCTCACAGCTAAATTAAATTTGGGAAGCGGACAATTTGCACAACTTTTTGTACCCGATTATTTCATTCCGCCTGAGGACGGAAAATTTTTAATTGTCTTTCATTTACATAGTGCATCCTGGGCTGCAGAAAATCAGGTTTACAAATCGCATACGAACGGTATTCTTTTTAATATTCATCTTGGGGCTTTGTCAAGTCCGTATCAAAATTATTTTACAGATCCGAATAAATTCTCAACAATAATAGATACGATCCTTTCGGTTATTTCAGCCAATCAAATTGTACAATCACCTCAGATAAGGTATTTAGTCGTGACATCATTTAGTGCAGGTTATGCAGGATTGCGGGAAGTGTTAAAAACCACAGCTTACTACAATATGATCGATGCAATAAACCTTGCTGATGGTCTACATTGCAATAGTGATCCCGGAACCGCGGCAGTGCAAATGCAGGACTTTCTTAAATTCGCTAAAGATGCCAGAGATGAAGAAAAGATAATGCATCTTACTCATTCGAGTATTACTACTTCAGGTTATCAGAGTACAACCCAAACTGCAAACTATCTCATACAAAACACAGGTGTTTCGGTTACTCCGGTAAATCAAACCGATGAAATAGGAACAATGTATGGAATATGTGATTCAGGTTATTTTCAGATAAGAAGATACCATGGTCAAACAGCCGAAGATCATCTTAAGCATCTTTATGCAATGCATATAATGCTGAAGTCTGTTGTGGATATCCTTGATCCTTCACTTACAAGTATAAATTTAGATGACCGGGGTTTAAATAATTTTTTTTTGAATCAGAACTACCCGAATCCGTTCAATCCGGCAACGGTAATCGGTTATCAGTTACCGGTAGCCGTCGATGTAACATTAAAAGTTTATGATGTACTTGGCAGGGAAGTAGCAGCACTTGTTGATGAATTTAAAGTAGCAGGTTATCACGAAGTTGAATTTCAGTCGGCAATAGGCAATAAGCAGTATGCAAGTGGAATATATTATTACCGGTTAAGAGCTGGTGACTATGTTCAAACAAAAAAGATGCTGCTCCTTCGTTAATCATTCACTCTCATCAACAAATTCAAGTAAGGCGGAAGATCACATTCCGCCTTTTCTGTTCTTAGTAACGTTACTAATCATTTGAAATTTTACTAATTTTGTTTCGCAATAATTTTCAATTTATGGAGTTAGCAATGAGTCTTCATCCTATTAAACCTGCAATAAGAACCGACAATATAACCTACGCAGTAAGAGATATAGTAGTATTAGCAAATCAGGTTGCAAAAACCGGCAAAGAAATGTTATACCTTAACATTGGTGATCCTAATCTGTATGATTTTGAACCGCCGCGTCATCTTGTTGAAGAGACCTATAAAGCTATGCTTAAAAACTTAAACGGATATGCACCATCATCAGGAATAAAGGAAGCTGTTGATGCGATAGAAAGAGAAGCAGAAAGAAAAGGTATTACAAATGTTCACGATATTTTTGTAACCACCGGCGCAAGTGAAGCTATTGATATTTGCCTGACAGCACTTGTTAATGATGGTGAGAATGTTCTTACACCAACACCGGGTTATCCACTTTACACTGCCATTGCAAGTAAACTGCGGATGATGGAAAATCCGTACTATCTTGATGAAAATAACGGATGGCTGCCTGATATTGAAGATATTAAATCAAAAATAAATGATGAGACAAGGGCGATAATATTAATCAATCCTAACAATCCAACCGGATCATTATACACACAGGAAAATCTGCAGCAGATTATTGATCTGGCACTTGACCACAATCTCGTGATTTTTGCAGATGAAATTTATGACAAGCTGTTATTTGATGGTAAGAAACACATTTCCATTGCATCGATGAATAAGGATGTATCATGTATTACTTTCGGAGGACTTTCAAAAAATTATATGGTTCCCGGTTTCCGAATTGGCTGGGGAATAATGAGTGGAAGGAAAGAAATCCTTTCCGAATACATTGAAGCAATAAACAGAATATTAAGAGCAAGACTTTCTGCAAATCATCCTGAGCAGTATGGAATTAAAATTTCACTCGAAGGTAATCAGGATCATCTTACCGATGCGATGAAAAAACTTACCAGGCGAAGAGATCTCACGGTCGAAATGTTAAATGCAATACCCGGAATTTCCTGTGTAAAACCGGAAGGTGCGTTTTATGCTTTCCCCCAACTCCAGATGAAGCAGCCTGATGCTCATTTCATTTCTGAGTTGATTAAAGAAACGGGTGTGGTTGTAGTTCCGGGAAGCGGATTCGGACAGGTGCCGGGTACAAAGCATTTCAGGGTTGTATTTTTACCTAACGAACAAATCCTTGAAAAGGCTTATAAATCAATTGGCGATTTCTTTGTTAAATACCAGGACAAATTTCCGGATTTAGTAGCTGATTAAATAATTTAAGCTCCGCAATCTTTGCGAAAACTTAGCGTTTTTGCGAGCAAAAGATTGTTCACTTCTCAAAGTATAAGAACAAGAACCAACACGCAAAGTCGCAAAGGAGAAAAGAACGCAAAGGATTAGGATCAGCGTCTTAATAAACTTGGCGTCTTTGCGTGCAAATTATACTTTTTTCAAAGTCTACCAAAAGAATGAAGTGAAATGACTTAGATGAAGTGATGCATTTCTCATTGACTCTAATCTTGATTGGCTAAGAGGCATTGTCTATATTTCACCCTCAAAAATTTAGAAATTGTTGATAAATATTGATATTGAATAATTACAATCTGAATTCGCTTTCCAACGGCATTATAGTCGTATCAGAATACATCCCTCATGTAAAGTCGTTTTCATTGGGTTTTTGGTACAATACCGGATCCAGGGATGAGAATCTTCATAATAATGGTATATCTCATTTCATTGAACATATGCTCTTTAAGGGTACCAGCAAACGAACTGCAAGACAGATTTCTGATGAAATTGAGTCTGTCGGCGGTTATCTTAATGCTTTTACTTCAAAGGAAAATACCTGCTACTATGGAAGAGGTCTCTCGGAAAATTTTAGGAAGACATTTACAGTTCTTGCAGATATGATTCAGAATCCCTTATTTAAAGAAAGTCATATTCAGAAAGAAGCCGGTGTTGTAATTGATGAGCTTCATGATATTGAGGATAATCCTGAAGAACTTATTTTTGATAAATTTGAAGAAGTTATCTTTAACGGAAACACGCTCAGTTACCCGATCATAGGAAGCGAAAAAAATATTTCATCTTTCAATACAACACTGCTTCACAAATTTCATCAGAACAGATATCGCACTAGAAATCTTGTTGTTGCTGTTTCAGGCTCGGTTAATCACGATACTATAATGAAACTGACAGAGAAGTATTTTGATATTCAGAAATCAGTATCTAACGGTCACAGAAAAGCATTTGTACAGACTGAAAGGTCGGATTCACTGATAGAAAAAGATATTCAGCAGGTTCATTGCATTATTGGCAGACCTGCATACGGATACAATCAGCCCGACAGAATAAAACTAAATGTTCTATCAACTTTATTAGGTGAAGGAAGTAGTTCAAGACTATTTCAGGCAGTAAGAGAAAAAATGGGAATGACTTACCAGATAAATTCATTCCTTAATTCTTATTTGGATGTTTCCGCTTTTGGTGTTTACTATTCAACAAATGAAAAACATTCCGAAAAAGTTAATAAAATTGTTTTCAGAGAACTTAATAAATTGAAAAACAATGAAGTAAAGCCTAAAGAACTGGCTCGGGTTAAAGAATATATCAAGGGACACACTCTTCTCAGTCTGGAAAGCACTACTAACAGAATGATTAGAATGGCTACATCAATTCTGAATTACGGAAGACTTGTTCCCGTTGAAGAAATGATGCAGAAAATTGAATCTATTACAATACAGGATATTCTGCGTATTGCAAACGAAGTATTTGATGAGTCAGGATTAACTACAATTACAATAAAATCGAAAGATAAATCGGTAAAAAAAGCCGCATAAAAAATTATAGAGTTAACTTATGCCTAAAATAATTATTGACGGACGTGAAATTGAATTCAAGCAGGGACAGACGATAATCGAAGCTGCTGCAGATAATGGTATAACAATACCTCATTTCTGCTGGCATCCTAAATTATCTGTTTCAGGTAACTGCAGAATGTGTCTTGTAGAAGTAGAACAAATGCCCAAACTTGTTATTGCCTGCTCTACTGTTGCATCTGAAGGAATGGTAGTACATACCAAATCAGAAAAATCAACAGCGGCTGTCAATGCAGTAATGGAGTTTTTTCTGATCAACCATCCGCTCGATTGTCCGATCTGCGACGAAGCCGGTGAATGTAAACTTCAGGATTATGCTTATCAGCATGGCGTTGGTGAAAGCAGATTTGTTGAAGAGAAAGTTCACAAGGATAAGCGTGTCCCGCTCGGTCCAAGAGTCTTATTCGATGGTGAACGCTGTATATCCTGCTCGCGCTGCATAAGATTCTGTGATGAGATAGCAAAAGACTCGGAACTCACATTTGTTCAACGAGGTGACAGAGTAACAATAACAACATTCCCCGGTGAAGAACTCGATAATCCTTATTCAATGAATGTTGTTGATATATGTCCGGTTGGAGCATTAACAAATCGTGACTTCAGATTTAAAGCACGGGTTTGGGATATGTCTCACACAAATACTGTTTGTAATGGCTGCGCCCGCGGATGCAATACTGAAATGTGGGTCAGAAACAATGAAGTTTTAAGATTGGTCCCGAGACATAATGAAGATGTCAACAGTTACTGGATGTGCGATCATGGAAGATTGAACACATTCAAATTTATTAATGCTGATGATCGTGTTGACTCAGCTCAAATCAGGAAAGAAGGGGTTCTAACTAAAGTAAGTTGGGATGAAGCATTTGCCGAAGCAGCTTCAAGATTAAAATCTTTTAGTAAGGATGAAATCGCTGTAATCGGGTCACCATTTGCCACCTGTGAAGATAATTATATGATTTCAAAATTTGCCAAAGCTGTTCTTGGCACCGGGAATATTGATTTTGTCCGGCACTCTGATCCTGAATTTGGCGATGATATCCTGCGCAGGGATGATATTACTCCAAACTCGCTTGGTGCTGAATTGACAGGGGTGTTTCCATCAAAAAATGGCCGAAACTTTGAGCAGATAATTAAAGCAATAAACGAGAAAAAAATAAAAGCTCTGTATCTATGTGAAGATGATCTTGTAGGTTTTGATCCCTCACTTGAAAGTACATTTTCAAAATTAGATTTGCTGATAATTCACCCTTCAAATTTCAACAAAACAACAACACTGGCTGATATAGTGTTTCCAGCTGCTACTTATGCAGAGAAGAATGGTACCTTTGTGAACTTTCAGGGAAGAGTTCAAAGAATCAGACCGGCTGTTTCGACGGTCGACATTGACAGGGCACTCGAAGGAATGGCTATGAGCAGGTTAGACAAGTTCGGTTCTAAATTCGATCGATGGGCAAATGGAAAACGGTATGATGCCCGTTCAACCTGGAAAATCCTCGCTGGTCTCTCTGCATCGATGGGTTATAAATACAAATATCAAATGGCTGAAGAAGTATTTTCAGATATCAGTAATTCTGTAGATGCATTAAAAGGCTTGAATTATGATAACATTGGGGAGCTTGGTGTTCTGATTAAAATTAACAAGAATGAATTAACTGCTAAAGTTTAATCGGAGAAAATTACTCAAATGACACTTTTAGAATTAGTCATAATTACCTTAATCAAAATCGTAATAATCGTTACTTTAATGTTTCTTACGGTTGCATATCTTGTTTACTTTGAAAGAAAAATTAGTGCCTGGGCTCAAAACAGAATTGGGCCGAACAGAGTAGGCTGGGCGGGTGTTCTGCAGCCTTTTGCAGACGTGCTGAAACTGCTTTTAAAGGAGGATGTAGTACCTGAAGTTGCAAACCGGAGAATACATGCTCTGGCACCTATACTCGCTTTGTTCGTTGCATTTACAACTTATGCGGTAATTCCAATAGGTCCCGAGGTTACTTTATTCGGTTATACATTTCCGCTTGTAGTTGCAGATGTAAATATTGGAGTATTATATATACTTGCACTAACTTCAATTGGTGTATATGCAATTACTTTTGCAGGGTGGTCATCCGGAAGCAAATATTCACTACTTGGCGGTATACGTTCTTCGGCACAAATGATATCCTATGAGATATCAATGGGATTCTCAATTGGTGGTGTGCTTTTATTATCAGAATCATTAAGACCAATTGCTATTGTTGAATCTCAATCAGGATTAATGTGGAATGCATTCATCCAACCAATAGGATTTTTTACCTTCTTAATATCTGCATTTGCTGAAACGAATCGCTTACCTTTTGACTTACCTGAAGCTGAACCTGAACTTGTGGGAGGTTTTCATACAGAATATAGTTCAATGAAATTTGCCGGATTCTTTTTAGCTGAATATGCAAATATGATAATTGCGAGTGCGTTCATTGTTACGATGTATCTTGGCGGATGGCAGGTTCCTTTTATTGAAAACCTGGGACTTTCTGAAACCTTGGTTACTATTCTGCAAGTTGCTTCTTTCTTTGTTAAAATGGGGCTGATGTTATTTTTCTTCATCTGGGTCAGATGGAGCATCCCGCGATTCAGATATGATCAATTGATGAATTACGGCTGGAAAGTAATGTTTCCACTTTCATTAATTAATATTTTATGGGTTGCTGCTTTAATTATGATATTTGGTTTATAAATTAACACAGTTAAGCATTGAATCGGAATAAATAGAACTTTATATTAATAACGAAATTATGTCTAAATACAGATTTAATCGGAGTTTGAATGGCTAGGGCAACACAACCGCCTAAAAAAAGAATGAAGGATTTAAATTTTTGGGAAAAAGCGTATTTCCCCGAAATTATTAAAGGTCTATCTCTTACTCTTCGTACTATGTTTAAACCGAAGTTTACAATGGAGTATCCCGAGGTTAAATTCATTCCGCCTGCTTCTTATCGCGGAAGACCGGTTTTAGCCATTGAAGAAAATGGTGAAGAGCGATGTGTTGCCTGCGGATTATGTTCAAGAGTATGTCCTGCTCTGGCAATCGAAGTTCAGGCTGCTGAAACAGAACGTGAAAAAGAGAGATATCCCGAAAAATTCGAAATTAATATGATTCGTTGTATTTTTTGTGGTTTCTGTGAGGAAGTTTGTCCCGAAGAAGCGATTATTATGAGTAAAGATTATGAATTGGCGTTCACTAACAGAGAAGATGCAATTTACGGCAAGGATAAATTGTTAGTACCGGTTAATCAATTGCAGGACAGGATTGAGTTCTTAAGACAGTACAAATAATTTACTGTAAAATCTCATTCTACATAAAAAATGCTTAGACTACTCAATATATGGTTTGTAGTTTTCTGTATGGCGGGGGTAGCGCAGAACTATAATCCGGTAACAGAAATTTCTTTTCCCAATCAGATCGCAATTAATACTTCATTCGATATCTCTCTGATAACAGATAATTCACTTGTCGATGCTGATAAACTGAATCTGTATGTTATTTCAAGATCTGGTATTGAAATTAACTCGGCTGTTGTTAAAACTGCAGATTTGAGTTTTAATAATATATTCACGGCTTCAGCCTTACCCGGAACTGCTGACAAAGTCTATCTTGTTGAAATAAATCTGGACAGAGATAGCATTAAGTTACAATCATTTCTCCAGGTCATTCTTAACATCAATCCTTTTACTAATAATCTGATCGCAGTTAATTTTTATGGCGAGTTCATTAAAAATGAAAGTGTGGTTGCAAAGATAGGCAATATCAATCAGGCAAATGGTAATAATTCCAAGAGACTTAAAGCAGAAATTAAAACTTATAAGCCCGGCAGAATAACCCGTAATGCAGCAAGACTGGATAAAAATTCTAACTTCAGTATCGATCTGGGTAGTATAACCGGAAGGAAATTATGGATTGGGTTTTGGTCAAAACATTCCGGAGATAATATTGAGATTATTCAAATATCAAGTTCTATGAATAATGTAATTGCTTCATTTGGAATAAATCAGTTTCAAAGAATTTATTTGCTTAATGAGCAGAAAGACTTGGTTAATCAATCAGCACCTTTCTTTTCAAAAAAATCCTGGAGTCATATCGGAATTGAATTGGATTCACCTGGCAGATCATTAACATTTTATAAGGACGGTGCTCCTGTCGGCGTTATTACTCTTTCAGGCTCCGATCAAATAACTGATTTGAAAATAACCTTTGGCGGGGTCTTAACTTCTCCCCTTGAAATTGAACAGTTAAGAATTCTTAACCCTAAAGATGAGATTGCTGCGATTATAGATGATTCGAAATATATATCGCATTCTTCAAGTTCGGCTACAGCAATTCTTCAAATTAATTTTGATTCAATGAATGAGTTATTGAATGCCGCCGCTTCCAATATTATTAAATACAGCGGTATTAAACTTGTAAATTCCGATGCTCCAGTTTTTTCAAGAACACCAAACTTAAATGTAAAGGTATTAAGTGCTTACAACTATCTTGAGTGGAATATTCCTGATACTAAAAATTCATCACATTTTATTGTTGAAAAATCACTATCAGGCAGTGAATTTTTTGAAATTGGAAACATATCGGTGATTAGTGAATCAGCAAAGCTTTTAAATTATTTAGATGCATCAAATACTTCCGATGAAATAGTGTACTACCGTGTAAAGCAAGTTAATAAAGATGGATCATCAGTTTACTCTTCTCAAATAAAAGTGGGAATGGGTAATTTCGAACAATTTAAAGTAAACCAGAACTATCCGAATCCTTTTAATCCTGTTACAAGTATTGAGTTTGATCTATTCGAAGATACCGAAATAGAAGTAGTAATTTACAATCTGGAAGGTCAGGAATTGGCTGTTCTTCAAAAAGGTTTTCTGACAAAAGGAGTTCACAAATTTGAATTCGATGCATCAAATTTGCCTTCAGGCGTTTATCTATATAAAGTTTCGTCACCTTTATATTCTCAAACAAAGAAGATGTTATTAACAAAATAAATTATTCACTAATTGGCGGGAACAATGCTTTCAAAAATTTTTACGAGTGCAACTTATGGAATTGATGCCTACCTTATAGAAGTAGAAACCAACGTCGAAAAAAATGTTCCCAATTTTACAATTGTCGGTCTGCCTGATAATGCTGTCAAAGAAAGCAAGGAGAGGGTAATAACTGCAATAAAGAATTGTGGATTTGAATTACCATCCAGACGAATTACAGTTAATTTGGCTCCCGCTGACATCAAAAAAGAAGGAAGTTCCTTTGATCTGCCTATAGCAATCGGAATTTTATCTGCCAATGAAAATGTGCGAAGTCAATTTCTCGAAGATTCAATTTTTTTAGGTGAACTGGCACTTGATGGTAAACTAAGACATGTAAAGGGCGCATTGCCGATAGCAGTTGAAGCAAGAAAAAGAGGAATCCAGAGAATTATACTTCCGATAGAAGCTGCAAAAGAAGCATCTATTGTTGATGATATAGAAGTTTATGGTTTGTCATCCTTAACTGATGTCGTTGCATTCCTGAGCGGTGAACTTGAAATAAATAGAACAATTACGGACAAAGAAGAACTCTTTTCAAGTATTAATAGATATCATCTTGATTTTTCAGATGTAAAAGGTCAGGAAAATGTTAAAAGAGCATTGGAGGTAGCAGCTGCTGGTGCGCATAATATTATAATGATAGGTCCCCCGGGTTCAGGTAAAACGATGCTTGCAAAAAGATTTCCATCAATTCTGCCACCCATGACTTTTGATGAAGCATTAGAGACAACTAAAATTCATTCAATTGCCGGAATTCTGCAGAAGGAAATTGCGCTTATTACGGAAAGACCATTTCGAAGTCCACATCATACAGTTTCAGATGCGGCTTTAGTAGGGGGTGGTTCTTTTCCACGCCCTGGTGAGGTGTCTTATGCCCACCATGGTGTTCTTTTTCTGGATGAATTACCCGAATTCAAAAAAAATGTACTGGAGGTTTTAAGGCAGCCGTTAGAGGATGCGAGGGTTACAGTCAGCAGATCAAAACTTTCTCTGGAATTTCCGGCTAATTTTATGCTTGCTGCGGCTATGAACCCATGTCCCTGCGGTTATTTTACCGATCCCGGGAAAGAATGCACCTGTACATCTACACAGATTCAAAAATACATGGCTAAGATTTCAGGACCATTGTTAGATAGAATTGATATTCATATTGAGGTTCCAGCGGTAAAATTTAAAGAATTGAGCTCAAAGGGGGAAAGTGAAAAGTCATCTTTAATCAGAGAAAGAGTTATTTCTGCAAGAGAGATTCAACTAAAGAGATTTGAGAATATGAAGCATATTTTTAATAATGGCGATATGGGCTCTAAAGAAGTTAGAACTTTTTGCAAACTAGATTCAGCGGGCGAAGAATTATTGAAGATGGCCATGACAAAACTAGGTTTATCAGCAAGGGCTTATGACAGAATATTAAAAGTTAGCAGAACTATTGCAGATTTGGAAAATTCGGATAATATTTTACCCCAGCATTTAAGTGAAGCTATCCAATACCGCAGCCTTGACAGGGAATTGTGGAAGCATTAATTGATATTTTCATTTACCTTCATTATGTTTGATATCCCAAAAATTTGCATTTTTAACTGATTGGAATTATTTTTGGTGCTCGTCTAAAAATTAGAGGGCGGACGCCGGAGTTGGAGAGCCGGGGCGGACTGTAAATCCGTTGGCAAGCG
>CAZXCP010000023.1:0-34663 GCA_964639355.1 uncultured Ignavibacteriaceae bacterium | reverse complement strand
AAAAGGAGTAAGACCAAAAACTTTTTCCCTGGATACATTCTCATACAGGCAGATCTGGATAATCAGGTAAAAGATTTTATTCTCAGCACTCAATCAGTAATGGGTTTTTTAGGAACGGCTAATAATCCTAATCCTCTTCAGCCGGAGGAAGTTAAAAGAATTGTTGGCAGAATAACACAAGATGAGAGTGGTGAAAGACTGGAAACAATTTTTAGAAACGGAGACCTTGTTAAAATCATTGATGGACCGTTTAATAATTTTTCCGGAACTGTTCAGGAAGTAAATGAAGAAAAAATGAAAATCAAAGTCATGGTTTCGATCTTTGGTAGAAAAACCCCGGTAGAAATAGATTTTGTTCAGGCTGAATTAGAGAAGTAAATAAAATTTCAATAGGTAAAATTTATGGCAAAAAAAATAGATGGTTATATAAAACTTCAGATACCCGCTGGAAAAGCAAACCCCTCTCCGCCTGTTGGTCCGGCTCTGGGTCAGAAGGGTGTTAATATTATGGAGTTTTGTAAGCAGTTTAATGCGAGAACTTCAGATAAAGACGGATTAATAATTCCTGTTGTTATAACAGTATTTTCAGACAAGTCTTTTACTTTCATTACCAAAACACCTCCTGCAGCCGTTTTACTCAAAAAAGCAGCAAAAGTGGAGAAAGGATCGGCTGAATCTCATCGAACGAAAGTGGGAAAGGTCACTAAACAGCAGGTTGAGGAAATAGCAAAAATGAAGATGCCCGATCTTAATGCATTCGATATTGAACATGCAATGAGTATGGTTGCTGGTACAGCCAGAAGTATGGGTTTAACTGTTGATGACAAATAAAGCTATCAAAGAATTTTAAATTTGGTGTTGATATGAAAAAAACAAAAAGAAATAAGGAAATTATTAAATCAGTTGATCTGAATAAAGATTACTTAATCAATGAAGCTATTGATGTTCTTAAAAAATCATCAAAAGTAAAATTCATTGAGTCTGTTGATGTTGCAATCCGTCTTGGAGTTGATCCTAGACATGCTGATCAAATGGTCAGAGGAACTGTCTCTCTTCCGCATGGAACCGGAAAAACTGTAACAGTTCTTGTTATTGGTAAAGGTGCAAAAGCTCAGGAAGCTCTGGATGCAGGTGCGGATTATGCCGGGTTTGAAGATTATCTTGAAAAAATAAAAGGTGGTTGGGCTGAGGTTGATGTAATAATTGCGACTCCGGATTCTATGGGTGAGCTTGGAAAACTTGGAAAAATTTTAGGTCCCAAGGGTTTAATGCCTAATCCCAAAAGCGGAACAGTTACTATGGATGTTGCTCAGGCTGTTAAAGAAGTTAAAGCTGGTAAAATAGAATTTCGTGTTGATAAAACAGGTATAGTACACACTTCTATTGGTAAATTAAATTTTGAAACTGATAAATTAGTTGACAATACTAAAGCTTTTCTCAATACTATTGTTAAGCTTAAGCCTGCCTCTGCTAAAGGGCAATATGTGAAAAGTTTATATCTATCAAGTTCAATGGGTCCTGGTCTTAGAATATCTAAAGATGAAATAGCCGTTGCTTGATTTTTTTTGTGGAATTTACGCACTCAATAAAATGCTTCAAATTGTTCCGAACAGTTCGGAACCGATTCGTTTAAACAAAAATTGTTTTACGGGAGTAAAATGAATAAAACTGAAAAAGCAGAGATCATTGCCGAAATAAAAGGTGTGATTGATAATTCTTCTGCTGTTTATCTGACTGATTATTCAGGAATTAACGTTGCTGATATCAGTGAACTTCGCAATCAATTTCGTAAGGAGGGTGTGAAATATAAAGTGTATAAAAATACTTTATTTGAAAGAGCCCTGAAGGAAAGCGGTAAGTTCGAGAAACTAGCAGATCACTTGGAAGGAATGACAGGATTTGTATTCGCAGGAGAAAACCCTGTTGCGCCTGCCAAAATAATTAAAAAGTACTTTGACGCTTCACAAAAACTTGCGCTTAAAGCTTGTTATATCGAAACTGATTACTATGACGGAAGCAAACTCGATCAGCTTGCAACTCTTCCTAGTAAAACCGATTTAATTGCAAGTATAATGGGAAGTTTAAACTCACCAGCTTCTGGAATTGTTGGTGCAATTAACGCTGTAGTTCGTGACCTTGTTAGCGTTGTGGACCAGATTTCTAAAAGAGAAGCGGCTTAATAAATTTGAAATAAAATTAGGAGAACAATTAAAATGTCAGAAAAAATTGCAGAATTAGTAGAGAAAATAAAAGGTTTAACTTTAGTTGAAGCTTCAGAGTTGAAAAAAGCTCTTGAAGATGAGTTTGGTGTAACCGCTGCTGCACCGATGATGATGGCTGGAGTAGCCGCTGCTGGCAGTGATGCAGCACCAGTTGAAGAAAAAACTGAGTTCGACGTTATCCTGGTTTCTGCCGGCGATAAAAAAATCAATGTCATTAAAGTAGTTAGAGCGCATACAGGTTTAGGCCTCAAGGAAGCAAAAGATCTTGTTGACGGTGCTCCAAAACCAGTTAAAGAGGGCGCATCTAAAGACGAAGCCGAAAAAATCAAGAAAGAACTTGAAGAAGCCGGCGCTACTGTAGATTTAAAGTAATCTTTTCAGTTACTTAGTTTATTACATAATTTAGTGATAAGGCGGTGAAGTCCGTCTTATCGCTTTTGTATTTATGATTAACGTTGTTTCAGGTAAGTAAAATAGAATTTGAAAAACTTCAAGGAGGAATTTCCATTGAATAATAATCGTATCTCATTTGGCCGTATACCTTCGGTTCTTCAGGCTCCCGATTTGTTAAGCATACAAACCGAGACTTTCGAAGATTTTGTGCAGTTGAATACTTCTCCTGACAAAAGGGAAAACAAAGGGTTACAGCAAGTGTTTACAACAAATTTCCCGATTTTCGATAATAAAGAAAATTACAGACTGGATTTTCTTGAATATAGTATTGAGAAAGCTAGATTTTCAGTAGATGAATGTCTTGAAAGAGGTTTGTCTTTTGCCGCACCTTTAAAAGCTAAACTTCGTCTTTCTACAAAAGATCCGGAAACTGAAGAGTTTGTAAATACTGTTGAGCAGGAAGTGTATTTGGGAAACCTCCCTTTTATGACTGAAAAAGGTACATTTGTGATAAATGGGGCTGAACGTGTAATTGTTTCCCAATTGCATCGATCACCGGGTGTTGCATTTGCACAAACGACACACCCAAACGGCACGCCGATTTATTCAGCCAGAATTATTCCATTGCGTGGTTCCTGGGTTGAGTTCGCAACTGATATAAATTATGTAATGTATGTTTATATAGATAGAAGAAAAAAGTTTCCGGCAACTACATTATTAAGAGCCATTGGCTACGCATCTGACGATCAGATATTGGATTTGTTTGACGTCGTAGAGGTTGTGAATGTAAAAAAAGCTAAGCTTGAAAATTACATAGGCAGAATGATCGCCAGTGATGTATTCGATATGTCCACCGGTGAAATCTTTTTAACCAGAGACACATTTCTTACAGAGGAAGATCTGGAGAGAATCGATGAGGCTGAAGTTGAAGTTCTTAAGTTTCTCAAAGCAGAATCTTCGCCCGATCAGGATTTAATTATAAATACACTTCGGAAAGATACATCTCATACAAAGGAAGAAGCACTTTACGCAATTTACAGGCAGTTAAGATCTGGAGAATCACCGGACGTTGAAACTGCCGAGGCATTGATAGATAAATTATTCTTCAATGATAAAAGATATGATCTTGGTGATGTCGGAAGACATAGAATGAACCACAAACTTAAGCTCGATATTCCTGAAACAACAACGGTATTGACCTCTCAGGATATAATTGAAATTATGAAATATATTATCAGGCTTAAACAAGGTAATCAGCCTGTCGATGATATAGATCACTTAGGTAACAGAAGAATCCGTACAGTTGGTGAACAGCTTGGACAGCAGTTCAATATTGGTATGGCCAGAATGGCTAGAACAATTAAAGAACGAATGAATATGCGTGATACCGAGAATTTTACACCGCAGGATCTTGTAAATGCAAGAACAATTACAAGCGTAATTAATGCATTCTTTGGTACTAATCAACTTTCACAGTTTATGGACCAAACAAATCCGTTAGCTGAACTAACTCATAAGAGAAGAATGTCTGCACTCGGACCTGGTGGTCTTACCAGAGAAAGAGCCGGATTTGAAGTTCGAGACGTACATTATACTCACTATGGGCGTCTTTGTCCGATTGAAACTCCCGAGGGTCCGAATATCGGATTGATTTCATCATTAACAATTTATGCCAGGGTCAATCGTTATGGTTTTCTCGAAACACCTTATAGAAAAGTAAGTAAGGGAAAAGTCTCGCATGAAGTTGAATACCTTACCGCCGAGCAGGAGGATATGTTTACTATCGCTCAGGCAAACGCTACACTGGATGAACAAGGCAGGTTTGCTAAAGAAAGAGTTAAATCAAGATTAAAAGGTGAATTCCCGATAGTTCATCCGGAAGAAGTACAGTTTATGGATGTTGCACCTGCACAGTTGGTAAGTGCAGCCGCAGCATTAATTCCTTTTCTGGAACATGACGATGCTAACAGAGCTTTGATGGGGTCAAATATGCAGCGTCAGGCTGTTCCGTTATTGCGTCCAAAAGCTCCGATTGTAGGTACAGGGATGGAGGCAAAAGTTGCCAGAGATTCACGTGCATTATTATTAGCAGAAGATGATGGTATTGTTGAGTATGTTGATGCTACAAGGGTTGTTGTGAAATATGATATAAATCCAAATAGCTTTGAAGCACTTACAAATTTTAATGACGTTAGAAGAGTTGAATATAAATTAACAAAGTTTCACGGTACGAATCAGGAAACATCTGTAAACCAGCGTCCAATAGTTTCTGAAGGTCAGCGGGTTAAAAAATATGATGTGCTTGCTGATGGCGCTGCAACAGATCAGGGCGAATTGGCTTTAGGAAGAAACGTACTGGTTGCTTTTATGCCGTGGCGAGGATACAATTTTGAAGATGCTATAATAATTAGTGAACGATTGGTTACAGAAGATACTTACACTTCTCTGCATATTGAAGAATTTGAACTTCAGGTTAGGGAAACAAAAAGAGGTGAGGAGGAGTTAACCAGGGAAATTCCGAATGTTAGCGAAGAAGCTGTAAAAAATCTTGATGAAGATGGTATTATCAGAGAAGGTGCGGAAGTTAAGGAAGGTGATATTCTTATCGGTAAAATTACTCCTAAGGGAGAAACAGATCCCACACCTGAAGAAAAACTTCTTCGTGCAATTTTCGGTGATAAAGCAGGTGATGTTAAGGACGCTTCGCTGAAAGCGCCTCCGGGATTAAAAGGTACAGTTATTAAAACCAGACTTTTCAGCAGAAAAAGAAAAGATAACGAATCGAAAAAAGCAGAAAAACATGCTCTTGATCAGATAGAAAGTACTCATAAAAAGAAAGTTTCCGATCATTACGAGAGATTTGTGGAGAAGCTTACCAAGATCACCAACGGACAGACAACCACCGGCATCCGTGATCTTGACGGTAGTATTGTTTTCAGGAGTGGTACCACAATTAAAGATAATACATTCTCTTCACTTGAGGATATATCAAAGTTAGACTATACTCTTGATTGGTTTGAAACTAAGAAATTCAATAATCAGATACAGGCACTGTATAAAAACTATTTTGATATTCTCGTCGATCTTGAAGAAGAATTTAAACGGGAAAGAATCAAAATACAAAGCGGCGATGAACTTCCTCCTGGAATTGTACAGCTTGCTAAAGTTTATGTAGCAAAGAAGCGTAAACTCTCAGTAGGTGATAAAATGGCCGGAAGACACGGAAATAAAGGTGTTGTTGCTAAAATCGTTCCTGTCGAGGAAATGCCATTCCTGCCTGATGGTACACCTGTGGATATAATATTAAATCCTTTAGGCGTACCTTCACGAATGAATCTTGGTCAGCTATATGAAACCGCACTGGGTTGGGTTGGTAAAAAACTTGGAGTAAAATTTGCGACTCCTATTTTCGACGGTGCTAATGTTGAAGACGTTGATGAATGGCTGGAAAAAGCCGGTCTTGAAAGTGGAAGCAAGACCATTCTTCAAGATGGAAGAACCGGAGAAATGTTCCATCAGAAAGTAACCTGTGGTTATATCTACATGCTTAAATTAAGCCACCTTGTAGATGATAAGATTCACGCTCGGTCAATTGGACCTTACTCTCT
The DNA here is from genome assembly GCA_964639355.1 of uncultured Ignavibacteriaceae bacterium. Classification (GTDB taxonomy): domain Bacteria; phylum Bacteroidota; class Ignavibacteria; order Ignavibacteriales; family Ignavibacteriaceae; genus JAGXRK01. Next base: position 28,440 of record CAZXCP010000023.1, on the reverse strand, counting down.
CATTACTCAGCAGCCGCTTGGCGGAAAAGCACAGTTTGGTGGTCAGAGATTCGGAGAGATGGAGGTTTGGGCATTAGAAGGTTACGGTGCTGCTAATATTCTTCAGGAAATATTAACTGTTAAAAGTGATGATGTCTCGGGTAGAGCAAAAGTGTATGAGGCAGTTGTTAAGGGTGAGAATTTACCGGAACCAAATGTTCCCGAATCGTTCAACGTTCTTATTAAAGAACTCCAGGGACTCGGTCTGGATGTAAAAATTAATTAATGTTGAACAAATTTTTCACATTGAAATGAGGAGATTTTAAATATGGCTTTTAGAGTTCAGGAAAATGCAATGCGTGAGATTCATTCTCTTACTATCAGTCTGGCTAGTCCCGATGATATTCTTTCCAGATCTTATGGTGAAGTTACAAAACCAGAAACTATAAACTATAGATCGTTCAGACCTGAGAAGGATGGTTTGTTCTGTGAAAAAATTTTTGGACCTACCCGGGATTGGGAATGTTTCTGCGGTAAGTACAAAAGAATTCGTTATAAAGGTATTATATGTGATAGATGCGGTGTTGAGGTTACTCAGAAAAGTGTGCGTCGTGAAAGAATGGGACACATTGGACTTGCCGTACCTGTTGTACATATTTGGTTTTTTAGAGCTCAACCCTCTAAGATAGGTAATATTATTGGTTTAAGTCTTAAGGAACTTGAAAAAGTAATTTATTATGAATCGTATGTTGTAATTAATCCGGGCTTGACCGGTTTGAGCAGGCTGGATCTGATTTCAGAGGATCAATATTTCGAAGTGTTGAATTCTCTGCCTGACGGGAATGAGAAGTTGGAGGATGATGATCCTAAAAAGTTTGTTGCAAGAATTGGCGGCGATGCGGTTAAGAATATTCTTAAGAATACCAATGTCGAAAAACTTTCTAAAGAGTTAAGAGACCAGGTAAAAGTTGAAACTTCTCAGCAGAAAAAACAGGATCTTCTTAAACGATTGCGAGTAATTGAATCATTCAAGGAAGATGAAGGTAAAGTACCGAATCGACCTGAATGGATGGTGTTGAGTTATATCCCGGTTATCCCGCCCGAACTCAGACCTCTTGTACCTCTTGAAGGCGGCAGATTTGCTACCAGTGATCTTAATGATCTTTATAGAAGAGTAATTATTAGGAATAATCGATTAAAAAGATTGATTGATATTAAAGCTCCGGAAGTAATACTTCGTAATGAAAAAAGAATGCTTCAGGAAGCTGTTGATGCACTGTTTGATAACTCGAGAAGAGGTAGTGCAGTAAGAAGCGATAATAACAGACCTCTTAAATCATTAAGCGATATGCTTAAAGGTAAACAAGGAAGATTCCGTCAAAACTTACTTGGAAAAAGAGTTGACTATTCGGGACGTTCTGTTATCGTTGTCGGTCCTGAATTAAAATTGCATCAATGCGGACTTCCTAAGGATATGGCAATTGAGTTATTCAAGCCGTTTGTAATAAGAAAGCTTATTGAAAGAGGACATAATAAAACTGTTAAAAGTGCAAGAAAAGTTGTTGATCGTAAAGACCCTATCATTTGGGATATCTTAGAAAAGATTATTGAAGCACATCCGGTATTACTGAATCGTGCCCCCACTCTTCATAGATTAGGCATTCAGGCATTCCAGCCTGTGCTTATTGATGGTCGTGCCATTCAGCTCCATCCGATGGTTTGTACTGCATTTAATGCTGACTTCGATGGAGATCAGATGGCAGTTCACGTTCCGCTTTCTTATGAAGCCCAGTTAGAAGCAAGCCTTTTAATGCTAAGCAGCCATAATATTCTTTCGCCTCAAAACGGAAGTCCGATAGTTGTTCCGACTCAGGATATAGTTCTCGGCTGTTATTATCTCACCAAATTAAAAGAAGGTGATAAGGGCGAAGGGATGATATTCTCCTCTTCCGAGGAAGTAATAATAGCTTACAATAATCGGGTAGTTGGTTTACATGCAAGAATCAAAGTTCGAATTGATGGAACACTGATTGAAACCACTGTAGGCAGAGTAATCTTTAACTCGATTGTTCCGAAAGAGATGGGATTCTTTAATCAGCTTCTGATAAAGAAAACATTTGGCGGATTTATAGGTCAAATGTTTATCAGGATGGGTAACAAGGTTACAGCAAAATTTCTCGATGATCTTAAAGATATTGGTTTCAGATATGCAACTGCCGGTGGTTTGTCAATAAGTTATACTGATATGATCATACCTGATGAAAAAGTAACCCTGATTGATAAAGCTAACAAGAAAGTTGAAGGTATCCTCAACGAACACGAAGTTGGTGTGATTACTGATGCTGAAAGATATAATAAGATAATAGACGTATGGACTCATACCACCAATGATGTTGCACGTGCTCTTATGGAAAAAATCAGAGTTCATAACCAGGGATTTAATTCTTTGCATATGATGGTTGATTCCGGTGCTAGAGGATCTCAGGAGCAGGTAAGACAGTTAGCCGGAATGAGAGGGTTGATGATGAAACCTCAAAAATCACTTACCGGACAGGCAGGTGAAATTATTGAGAACCCGATTGTGGCTAATTTCAAAGAAGGGTTATCAGTACTTGAATATTTTATTTCAACTCACGGTGCCCGAAAAGGTCTTGCAGATACTGCTTTGAAAACTGCCGATGCAGGATATCTTACTAGAAGATTGGTTGACGTCGCTCAGGATGTAATTATAAGTGAGATCGATTGTAATACCATTCTTGGTATTGAAATCAAGGCCTTGAAAGATGTTGAACAGGAAAGAGAACCACTGGTTGAAAGAATAACAGGTCGTACTGCTCAGTCAGATGTTTATCATCCCAGAACAGATGAATTGATAGTTGAAGCAGGTGAAATGATTACTGAGGATATTGCTGAAAAAATTGAGGATGCAAACATCGATTCAGTATATATCCGTACAGTACTTACTTGTGAATCAAAACGTGGTGTATGTGCTAAATGCTATGGAAGAAACTTAACTACCGGTAAACTCGTGGAGATTGGAGAGGCTGTTGGAATTATTGCAGCTCAGTCGATCGGAGAACCAGGTACGCAGCTTACACTTAGAACATTTCACCTTGGAGGTACTTCCTCTAGAATTGCAAGTCAATCCCAGGTCGAAACCATCGTAGAAGGAAAGATTCAATTTGAGAAAATCTCCTATGTTGAAAAAATTGAGAGAGATCCGTTTGGTGGACCCGATATGTCGGTTAAAGTGGTTACAGGAAGAAGGGGTGCAATAGGTATATACGATGATGATAACAGACAAATTAAAAAATATGATGTTCCTTACGGTGCTGAACTGGTAGTTAATGATGGAGATGTCGTGAAAAGAAGAGCTCCTTTGTATAACCATGATCCTTATAATGCCGTAATATTAACTGATGTTCCCGGAACAGTTAAATTCGTTGACCTGATCGATAATTTGACTCTGCAGCAGGTTACCGATGAACAAACTGGTCATGTGCAGAAAGTCGTTATTGAATCAAAAGATAAAAACCTTACACCAAGTATTGTTATAGAAACAGTTGATGGCGAAACAAAACCATTCAACCTTCCTACTAAAGCTTATTTATCCGTTGATGAGGGTGAGAATATCGCAGCAGGAACTGTGCTGGCAAAGATTTCAAAACAGACTTCCAAGAGTCGAGACATTACCGGCGGTCTGCCCCGGGTAACCGAGTTATTCGAGGCTCGTAGCCCTCATGAAACAGCGGTTGTTGCAGAAATAGAAGGATTTGTAAAATTTGGTGCCAGGAAAAAGGGAACTCGAGAGATAATTGTAACTGCACCTGATGGTTCTGATGAAAAGAAGTACAGTGTTCAATTGCAGAGACATATTCTTGTTCAGGAAAATGATGAAATTCCTGCGGGCGAAAAGATTACTGATGGACCAATCAATCCTCACGATATTCTTGCAATAAAAGGTACAAGCGCTGTTCAGGAATATCTGGTAAATGAAATTCAGGATGTTTATAGATTACAGGGCGTGAAGATTAATGATAAGCATATAGAGGTTATCGTTCGCCAAATGCTTCAGAAAGTAAAAATAGTGTCACCTGGTGATACGAAGTTTCTGGAAGAGGATGTTGTTGACAAGGTTGAATTTATTGAAGAGAACAACAAAATAGAAAATCTGGTATTTGTTACAGATAAGGGAGAATCAAAATTTAAAGAGGCTCAACTGGTAACAAAATCAAGAATCAGAGAAGTCAATGCAGATCTTAAGAAAAAAGGGAAAAAGGAAGCAATCGTGAGAGATGCCGAACCGGCAACTTTCGAAAATATATTGCTCGGTATAACACAAGCTGCGCTTTCAACCGAAAGCTTCATTTCTGCAGCCTCATTCCAGGAGACGACAAAGGTTCTGGCGAATGCAGCAATAGAGGCGAAAATTGATAATCTATTAGGTTTGAAAGAAAACGTTGTTATGGGTCATTTGATTCCGGCTGGTACAGGTTTAAAGAAGTATAGGAAGATAGTGATGAAAACAGAGCCGGTTGTCGAACAGGAGATTGAAAAACTTACGGAAGAGCAGATTCAATCGAGCTAATAGTTGACAATCAGCAGCTAATGTACCTTAAAATGTGATTACAGCCGCTGTCGATTGTAGATAGATACTATAAATGATAAAATAAATACCTAATTTCTTGACAAAATTTAGGTCAAAAGGTATATTTGAAATCTGAATTTTTTTAGAAAACGTATTATAGGAGAGTTTTGTGCCAACAATAAATCAATTGGTTAGAAAAGGCAGAGTAGTCATTCTAGCAAAGAATACTGCTCCAGCTCTTGCCGGTTGCCCTCAGAAGCGAGGAGTTTGTACCAGGGTTTATACAACAACACCCAAAAAACCGAATTCCGCACTCAGAAAGGTAGCCAGAGTCAGACTTACCAATAATATTGAAGTTACGGCTTACATTCCTGGTGAAGGTCATAATTTACAGGAACACTCAATAGTGATGATCAGAGGTGGAAGAGTTAAAGATTTACCGGGAGTTAGGTACCATATAATTAGAGGAACGTTGGACACAAGTGGTGTTGAAGACAGGAAAAAAGGACGTTCAAAATACGGAGCTAAAAAACCAAAGGCTAAATAGTTTATGAGAAAGAAAAGAGCAGAAAAAAGATATATTAAACCAGACCCAAAGTACAACGATATACTGGTCTCAAAATTCATCAACAGTCTCATGTACGACGGCAAAAAATCTGTTACCAGAAGAATGGTTTATAACGCCTTTGACTTTATTGAAGATAAAACTAAAAAATCCGGATTGGAAGTATTCAAGAAAGCTATCGCAAATGTTCAACCGCTTATCGAAGTCAGAAGCAGAAGAGTTGGCGGAGCTACCTATCAGGTACCAACTGAAGTTCGTCCTGAAAGAAGAACTGCACTTGCTATGAGGTGGATAAAAAATTATTCAAGATCCAGAAGTGAAAAATCGATGTCAATCAAACTTGCTAATGAGTTGATTGCTGCTTCAAACGGTGAGGGCTCAGCGGTTAAGAAAAAAGAGGATACTCATAAAATGGCAGAAGCTAATAAAGCTTTTGCACACTTCAAGTGGTAAAAATTGAAACGATTAAATTAAATGTCAGCTAAGATTAAAATAGATAAGGTTCGCAACATAGGCATAATGGCTCATATAGATGCCGGCAAAACAACTACAACAGAAAGAATTCTGTTTTATACCGGTAAACTTCATCGACTTGGTGAAGTGCATGACGGTGCTGCAACTATGGATTGGATGGAACAGGAAAAGGAGCGAGGAATTACCATTACAAGTGCTGCAACTACTTGTTATTGGAAAGATCATCAGATAAATATAATAGATACACCTGGACACGTTGATTTTACTGTCGAGGTTGAAAGATCCTTGCGTGTTCTTGATGGAGCCGTTGCTTTATTCTGCGCAGTCGGCGGTGTTGAACCTCAATCTGAAACTGTCTGGCGTCAGGCTGATAAATATGGAGTACCAAGAATTGCTTTCATCAACAAGATGGACAGAACCGGTGCGGATTTTTTCAATGCCGTTCAAATGATGAGAGAACGACTGGCTGCTAATGCTATACCGGTAACCCTTCCAATTGGCGAAGGTGATTTGTTTGCCGGTATAATCGATTTGATAGATTTCAAATGTAGAATGTATCATGACGAAACTTTTGGTCAGACCTTTGATATTATAGATATTCCTCAGGATTTGTTGGAGTTGGCAAATAGATATAGAACTGAAATGCTCGAAGCCGTTTCTGATGTTGATGACTCTCTGCTTGAAAAATATCTTAATGGAGAAGAGATTAGTCCCAATGAAGTTAGAAATGTTCTTAGGCGAGCAACAATTGAATTAAAGATTATTCCTGTTTTATGTGGATCATCATTTAAGAATAAAGGAGTTCAGAAACTTCTTGATTCCGTAATCGATTTTCTACCATGCCCGGCTGACTTCGCTGAAATAGAAGCTCATCATGTCGGGGTGAACGATGTTGTTAAAAGAAAAATTGATGAAAAAGAAAAGTTTACTGCTTTAGCTTTTAAACTTATGAATGATCCGTTTGTCGGTAAATTAACTTACTTCAGAGTATACTCTGGTACCTTGAAAGCTGGCTCATATATTTTTAATTCAGTCAGCGGAAAGAAGGAACGAATCAGCCGTTTACTTCAGATGCACGCAAATTCCAGATCTGAAGTAGAAGAAGTAAAAGCCGGTGATATAGCAGCTGCTGTGGGTTTGAAATTTACAAGAACCGGAGATACGCTATGTGATGAGAAGGATCCTGTTGTACTTGAAAGAATTGTCTTCCCGGAACCTGTTATTCAGATAGCTATTGAACCAAAAACAAAAGCTGATCAGGATAAACTTTCGGATTCATTAGTAAGATTAGCCGATGAAGACCCGACTTTTAGAATTAACGTAGATGATGAAACAGGACAGACTCTAATAAGTGGAATGGGTGAATTGCATCTGGAAATTCTTGTTGACAGAATGAAGCGCGAATTTAAAGTTGAAGCGAATGTTGGTAAACCTCAAGTTGCTTACAGAGAAACTATTCGTGATACTGTTCAGGCTGAAGGAAAGTTTGTTAAACAGTCTGGTGGCCGCGGCAAATTCGGACACGTTTGGATTGAACTTGGACCAAATGAACCCGGTAAAGGATTTGAATTCACTAATGGTATTGTCGGTGGAGTTGTTCCAAAAGAATATATCCCGGCAGTTTCACAAGGAATTCAGGAAGCTATGAGAAATGGAATAATTGCTGGCTTTCCAGTCGTTGACATTAAAGCAAAAATTTATGATGGTTCTTATCACGATGTTGACTCAGATGAGATTTCATTTAAAGTTGCCGGGTCAATGGCATTCCAGGCAGGCGCAAGAAAAGCAAAGCCTGTTCTGCTTGAACCAATTATGGCAGTTGAAGTTGTAACACCTGAAGACTACCTTGGTGATGTTATGGGTGACATAAATTCACGAAGAGGAAAGATTGAAGGGTTTACAGCAAGAAAAGATGCTCAGGTTATTAAAGCTAAAGTACCGCTATCTGAAATGTTCGGTTATGCAACCGTACTGAGATCTATGACCCAGGGCAGAGCTATTTACACAATGCAGTTTGAATATTATGATGAAGTTCCTAAGTCGATCGCAGAGGAAATTTCAGAAAAATCAACAGGAAAAAAATCGGCAGCAACCAGTTAGTAAACAAAAAACAAAAGAATAATAATATAAAAGGAGAATCCGATGGCAAAAGAAAAATTTGATAGGAGTAAACCTCACGTTAACGTAGGTACTATCGGTCACGTAGATCATGGCAAAACTACCTTAACGGCTGCCATCACAATGGCTCTCGCTAAGAAGGGCTTATCACAGGTCAGAACTTTTGATTCGATTGATAATGCACCTGAAGAAAGAGAAAGAGGTATTACCATTGCAACTGCTCACGTAGAGTATGCAACAGCTAACAGACATTACGCTCACGTCGACTGTCCGGGTCACGCTGACTATGTTAAAAACATGATCACAGGTGCTGCACAGATGGATGGTGCTATTCTGGTAGTAGCTGCAACTGATGGACCAATGCCTCAAACAAGAGAGCACATTCTTCTTGCACGACAGGTAGGTGTTCCTAAAATAGTTGTGTTTATGAACAAAGTTGATATGGTTGACGATGCTGAACTTATAGAACTAGTTGAAGTTGAATTAAGAGATCTTTTAACCCAGTATGAATTCCCCGGTGATGAAATACCGATTATAAAAGGCTCTGCTCTTCATGCATTAGAAGCCGGTGTCTCAGGTGCTGATCCAAGTGATGAGAGATATAATTGTATCTGGGAACTTATGGATGCGGTAGATAGCTATATCCCAATACCTGAAAGAAGTACTGATAAGCCTTTCCTAATGCCGGTAGAGGACGTATTTTCAATTACAGGCCGTGGTACTGTAGCAACAGGCAGAGTTGAAAGAGGTACTGTTAAGATTCAGGAAGAAGTTGAATTGATTGGTCTTGGTTTGCACAAGAAAACAGTCGTTACCGGAATTGAGATGTTCAGAAAAGAACTTGATTCAGCTATGGCTGGAGATAATGCAGGTATTTTATTAAGAGGCGTTGATAAAAATGAAATTGAAAGAGGAATGGTTCTCGCAAAAACTGGTTCCATAACTCCGCACAAAGTATTTGAAGGTGAAGTGTACATTCTGTCAAAGGAGGAAGGCGGACGTCATACACCGTTCTTTAATGGTTACAGACCTCAGTTTTACTTTAGAACTACTGACGTAACCGGTGTTGCTACTTTACCTGAAGGCACTGAAATGGTTATGCCTGGCGATAACGTAAAACTAAAAGTAGATCTTATAACCGAGATCGCAATGGAAGAAGGTCTCCGTTTCGCTATACGTGAAGGCGGAAGAACTGTTGGTGCAGGTGTCGTTACAAAGATCATTGAATAATTAAGTGTAATAAAACCGAAAGGGAGGTAAAACTCCCTTTTAGTTTGTAATATAAAATTAAGGAGTATGTTCCGTGCCCGGACAAAAGATTAGAATAAAACTGAAATCGTACGATCATATTTTGATTGATAAATCAACTGAGAAAATCATCAAAACAGTTAGAAGCACTGGTGCAGTAGTATCAGGTCCTATTCCTTTACCAACAAGGAAGACTATCTATACCGTTTTACGTTCTCCTCACGTTGATAAAAAATCAAGAGAGCAGTTTGAAACCAGGGCACACAAAAGAATAATTGATATTCATAATTCTAATAACAAAACCGTCGACTCCTTAAGTAAATTAGATATACCGGCGGGTGTTGATATTGAGATTAAGCTTTAAGGAATAGTGGAGTTGAAATGTCTGGTTTAATTGGAAAAAAAATAGGAATGACAAGTATTTTTCATCCTGATGGAGAAATTATACCGGTTACTGTTATTCAGGCAGGACCGTGTAAGGTTGTAAACATCAGAACAAAAGAAAAAGATGGTTACGAAGCCCTCCAGCTAGGTTTTGGTATTAAAAAAGAAAAGAATGTCAGCAAACCTGTTTTAGGTCAATATAAAAAGAATGATCTTACACCCGGTAACGTTCTTAAAGAATTCAGGAAATTTAATATATCTGACTACAAGGTTGGTGACGAATTAAAAGCGGATTTCTTTACTGAAGGTGAAATAATCAAAGTTCGCGGAAAAAGTAAAGGCAAAGGTTTTCAAGGTGTGATGCGAAGACATGGTTTCGGTGGCGTTGGTGGTACTTCTCATGGACAAAGTGATAGACTTAGAGCACCAGGTTCTATAGGAGCCAGTTCATATCCTTCAAGAGTTTTTAAAGGACAAAGAATGGCTGGGAGAACAGGAAATGAATATGTAACTGCATCAAACTTAAAAGTTGTTAAGGTAGTTACTGAACAGAATCTGATTATGGTTAAGGGTAATGTACCCGGACCAATAAACTCAATTGTTGAATTGATTAAGAAGTAATTGGTAATTAAAATGACTTTAGATGTATATAAAATGGATGGCAATAAATCAGGTGAGACAGTAGAATTATCCGATAAGGTATTTTCTATCGAGCCTAATGATCACGCTATCTATCTATCAGTAAAATCTTATCTCGCTAATCAAAGGCAGGGTACTCATAAAGCAAAAGAAAGAAGCGAAGTAAGCGGTGGTGGTAAAAAACCTTGGAAACAGAAAGGTCGTGGAGGTGCTAGGGCTGGTACAACACGTTCTCCATTGTGGGTTGGCGGTGGAACTATTTTCGGACCTAGACCTAGAGATTATAGACAGGATCTGCCGAAAAAAGTTAAGCGACTTGCAAGAAAATCTGCTCTCAGTTACAAAGTAAAAGATTCTCAATTAATTGTAGTTGAAGATTTTTCACTTGAATCCCCAAAGACAAAAGATTTTGTAAGCATGCTGGATGCTCTTAAAATATCTGGTAAAAAAGTTTTGTTATTAACAGCCGATTTTAACCAAAACATATTCAAGTCCGGACGAAATATTCAAAAAATTAAAGTGCTTGAAGCAGGTAAGGCATCTACATATGATATTCTCAACAACCAGGTGCTTGTTTTACAAAGAAGTGCAGTTAAAGTTATTGAAAATACTTTTGGATCAAATGGAGAGGCGGTGAACTAATATGCACCAGGTACTTATAAGACCACTTATTACTGAAAAAATGACGAATCTAACTGCTGATCAGAGTAATAAGTATGGATTTATTGTTAATACAAAGGCAAATAAAATTGAAATCAAAAAAGCCATAGAAAACAAATTTAATGTTAACGTGGTTAATGTAAGAACTATTAATTATGACGGCAAAACAAAAACTCAATTCAGAAAGAGTGGTAGGTTTGTCGGAAAAACTGCTAAATATAAAAAAGCTGTTGTTACCTTGAAAAAAGGTGAAACAATAGAGTTGTTTGAACAGGTTTAGAGATTGTAACAGGATAATATAATGGCAATAAAAAAACTAAAACCAGTTACTCCGGGAACACGCTTCAGGTCAAATGCTACTTTTGAGGAGATCACAAAAACTACTCCTGAAAAGTCGTTAACAGTTTCTCTGAAAAAGTCCGGCGGCAGAAATAATCTTGGTAGAATTACAACAAGATTCAGAGGCGGTGGACATAAAAGACGTTATAGATTAATTGACTTTAAAAGAGATAAACACGGTGTTCCTGCAAAAGTATTTTCTATTGAATATGATCCGAACAGATCATGCAGAATTGCACTACTTCATTATGCGGATGGTGATAAGCGATATATACTCGCACCAGATGGTTTAAAGGTAGGTAATACTGTCGTGTCTGGTACGGGTAGTGATATCCAGATTGGTAATGCACTTCCATTGAAGGAAATGCCACTTGGTAGTTTTGTTCATAACGTGGAGATGAAGCCAGGGAAAGGTGGTCAGCTTGCCAGGAGTGCAGGTGCTGCAATTCAATTAATGGCTAAAGAAGGAAATTTTGCACAACTCAAAATGCCTTCCGGAGAAATAAGACAGGTGCGAATTGATTGTATGGCTACTTACGGTTCGGTAGGCAATGCTGAGCAGGAAAATATTAGTTTAGGAAAAGCTGGACGTAGTAGATGGCTCGGAAGAAGACCTCACGTTAGGGGAGTGGTTATGAATCCTGTTGATCATCCGATGGGCGGCGGTGAAGGAAAAACTTCCGGAGGTGGACATCCCGTTTCACCCTGGGGTCAGAAATCAAAAGGATTGAAAACTCGTAAGCGAAAAAAAGAATCGAATAAATTCATTATTAAACGACGTAAGAAGTAGAGAGTAATTTATGCCAAGATCGGTTAAAAAAGGACCTTTTATTCATTACAAGTTAGCTGAAAAAATTAAAAAGCTTAACGAAACGAATCAGAAAAAAATTATTAAAACCTGGTCACGGACTTCTACAATTATTCCCGATTTTGTCGGTCATACTATTGCTGTTCACAATGGAAAGCAAATGATACCAATTTATATCACTGAAAATATGGTGGGTCATAAACTTGGTGAATTTGCTCCAACAAGAATTTTCAGAGGACATCCGGGAACAAAAGCTGAGAAGGCTGCAAAAGGTAAATAATCGAAGGTAATTATAGAAAATGGAAGCAAGAGCTGTAAATAGATATATTGGTTCATCACCTAGAAAAATGAGACTGGTTGTTGACCTTATTCGCGGGTTATCTGTGGATAAAGCAATCGAAATATTGCATTTTTCAACTAAGGCTGCATCCAAAGATGCTGAAAAAACTTTAAGGTCTGCAGTTGCTAATCTTATGAATAATGAAGATTCAGGGAGAGTTGAGCCATCTGATTTATTCGTTAAAGAAGCATTTGTTAATCAGGGACCAACTATTAAAAGAATTTCGCCTGCTCCTATGGGCAGAGCTTACAGAATAAGAAAAAGGTCTTGTCATCTAACCATTATTGTAGCAAGTAAAGCATAATATCAGGAGGTATTTTGGGACAGAAAACTAATCCTATAGGTTTAAGAGTTGGAGTAATAAGAGGTTGGGACTCTAATTGGTATGAAAATAAATCTTATGCTTCTAAATTGAAAGAAGATGACAGACTTCGTCAATACGTTAGAAATAGGTTAGAGAAAGCCGGAATTTCAAGAATTGTAATTGATAGAACTTCAAAGAATATTATTCTTACTATTCATACATCAAGACCAGGTGTAGTTATAGGAAAGAGCGGAAAAGAAATTACTCAGCTTGAAGAAGAATTAAAAAAAGTAACAGACAAGGATGTTAAAGTTCAGATATCCGAAATAAAAAGACCTGAATTGGATGCTTACCTGGTTGCAGAAAATATTGCTCAACAACTTCAGGGAAGAATTTCTTTTAGAAGAGCAATGAAGATGGCTATTACTGCTGCAATGAGAATGGGTGCTGAAGGTATAAGAATCATGTGTTCAGGCAGATTGGGCGGGGCCGAAATGGCAAGAACTGAACAGTATAAGGAGGGAAGAATTCCTCTGCATACTATTCGTGCAGATATTGATTATGCCTCGGGCCGGGCAGAAACTATTTATGGCTCAATCGGAATTAAAGTATGGATTTGCCGCGGTGAAATCCTTGGTAAAAGAGTAACTGATTAATTTGGCAGGAGTTTTTAATTATGTTAATGCCTAAAAGAGTAAAGTTCAGAAAAGCGCAGAGGGGTAGACGTAAAGGCAAAGCCTATCGCGGCAGTGCAGTATCGTTTGGCGATTTCGGTCTGAAAGCTTTGGAACCAGCCTGGATTACCAGCCGACAGATTGAAGCTTGTCGTGTTGCCCTGTCCAGGAAAATGAAAAGAGACGGTAAAGTTTGGATTAGAATTTTTCCGGATAAGCCTGTTTCCAAAAAACCACTTGAAACAAGAATGGGTAAAGGAAAAGGCGCTCCTGAGTTCTGGGTTGCTGTGGTTAAGCCGGGCAGAATTATGTTTGAAGTTTCAGGAGTTTCCAGGGAAATTGCTAATGATGCATTGAAGTTATGTTCACATAAACTTCCTATTAAAACAAAGGTTGTTACCAGACCGGATTATGAATAGGATTCAAGGACAGTATTATGAAAATTTATGAAATAAAAGAAATGACCAATGATGAGCTCATAAAGAGAATTGCCGAAGAGGAAAAAAATCTTGTCGATCTCCGTTTTGCTCATCAACTTAAACAGTTAACCAACACTGCAAAGTTAAACCTTGTAAAAAAAGATGTTGCCAGAATGAAAACGGTTCTTAAACAGAGGGAATTGCAGATTGAAAAGGGTGCCGCCTCAGTTAATAAAGAAGGAGTGAAAGCTTAAAAATGGAACAGCGTGCATTGAGAAAAACAAGAATCGGTATTGTGGTAAGCAACAAAATGGATAAAACAATTACTGTATCTATTGAAAGACGAGTTCCGCATCCTATATACAGAAAGTATTTTAAGAAAACGACAAAACTGATGGCACACGATGAAAAAGGTCAATGCAGTTTAGGTGATAAAGTTAAGATTATGGAAACAAGACCTTTGAGTAAAAGAAAAAGATGGCGTTTAGTCGAAATAGTTGAAAAAGCCAAGTAGAGCATAAGGAGAAATTAAAAAATGATTCAGGAAGAAACTAACCTGGTAGTTGCTGATAATTCAGGCGCCAAAAAAGTTCGGTGCATCCGGGTACTTGGCGGTAGTAACAGAAGATACGCTTCTGTTGGTGATACAATCGTGGTTTCTGTAAAGTCGGCTATTCCAAACGGAACTGTTAAAAAAGGCGAAGTATCCCGTGCGGTAATTGTTAGAACAAAAAAGGAAGTAAGAAGAAAAGACGGTTCATATATACGGTTTGATGAAAATGCTGCAGTATTAATTAATCCGCAGAACGAACCAAGGGGTACGCGTATCTTTGGTCCGGTTGCCAGAGAACTCAGAGAAAAACAGTTCATGAAAATTGTTTCATTAGCACCAGAAGTTTTATAAGGATTTAGTTTAATGAAGATCAGAAAAAATGATATGGTTATGGTTATCTCCGGTAACGACAGAGGCAAATCCGGAAAAGTACTTAAAGTTTATCCAAAAGATTTAAAAATTATTATTGAAGGAATTAACATTCGTAAAAGGCATACAAAGCCTACTCAGAAAAAACCACAGGGTGGTATTATTGAGAAGGAAGCGCCAATCAATGCTTCTAATGTTATGATTCTTGATCCGAAAACCAACGAGCCAACAAGAATTGGAGCAAGAATTATTCTGGATGATAAAACAGGTAAAAAGAAGATTGCCCGTGTCAGTAAAATTAGCGGAGAAATGATTCCTTAGTTATTTAATTCAGTTAAGGTTTTAATTAAAAATGGCAAAAGAAAAAACAACAGTAAAAGATAAAAAATCAGCTGGTCCTAAAAAGTCTTCAAAAGAAGTAAGTAAGGTTTCAACTGAAAAAGAAATAAAAATTAAACCGCGTTTAGTTGATGTTTATAAAAAAGAAATTGTTCCCGGTTTGATGAAAACTTTCAGCTATAAGAATATAATGCAAGTACCCAAACTTGAAAAAATAGTCGTTAATATGGGTCTTGGTGCTGCAGTGGCTGATTCAAAAATTTTAGAGGAAGCCGTAAGGGATCTTGAAACGATTACCGGGCAGAAAGCAAGTGTCCGAAAATCAAAGAAAGCAATTTCTAATTTTAAGCTGCGTGAAGGAATGAATATTGGTGCTATGGTTACTCTTCGAAAAGAAAAGATGTACGAGTTCCTTGACAGATTTATCAATATTGCTTTACCACGGGTTAGAGACTTCAGAGGTTTATCCGATAAATCATTTGACGGAAGAGGTAATTACACAATGGGCATTAAAGAACAGATAATCTTTCCCGAAATAAATGTTGATAAAGTTACCAAAGTGCTTGGAATGGATATTACTTTTGTTACTACTGCACCAACAGATAATGAGGCTTATGAATTACTTAAGTCTTTCGGATTCCCTTTTAGAAAAAAAGAAATTAAAACAGGAGAATAGGAGCTTCAATGGCGCGAAAGAGTATTATAGCCAGAGATGAAAAGAGAAGACGACTTGTAGCAAAATACAAGAAGGTTCGTGATGAGATTAAAGAAAAAGGTGATTGGGATGCTTTGCAGAAACTACCCAGAAATTCATCACCGGTTAGACTCAAAAACCGCTGTATGTTTACTGGCAGAGGAAGATCATTTTATAGAAAATTCGGAGTATCAAGACTTGTCCTCAGAGAGATGGCTCTCAGAGGTGAGATTCCCGGACTAAAGAAATCAAGTTGGTAAAAGGAGATACTATATGGGAGTTACAGATCCGATTGCAGATTTTTTAACCAGAGTAAGAAACGCATCAAAAGCTAAAAAGGTTCGTGTTGAAATTCCTGCTTCTGGAATAAAAAAAGAACTGGCTGAGATAATGAAGAAGGAAAACTTCATTCATGATTATACTGTTGTTGAAGATAATAAACAGAATATTATAAGATTGCATCTCAAGTATACTCAGGGTATGCCTGCAATCAGTGGAATGAGAAGAATAAGCTCACCGGGTCTTAGAATTTATAAAGGCAAGGATGAACTGCCGCGTGTTTTAAATGGTCTTGGTACAGCAGTCATCTCAACGTCGAAAGGACTGCTTACAGATAAAGAAGCTCGTAAGCAATCTGTCGGTGGCGAAGTTATATGTTACATCTGGTAATTTTTTAGATGGAGTAATAAAGTGTCGAGAATCGGTAAAAAACAAATAGAAATTCCAAAGGGCGTCACAATTACAAAAAATGGAAACGCTCTTAAAGTTAAAGGTCCGAAAGGTGAACTTGAAGTTAGTATTCATCCTAATATTGCTGTTGATGTTGAAAGTAATATTGTTCAGGTTAAAAGATCGGATGATCAGAAAGAGAACAGATCTTTACATGGGTTAACCCGTGCTTTGATACAGAATATGGTAGTTGGTGTAACCGATAGCTACACCAAAACCTTAAATATTGTTGGTGTGGGATATAAGGCGGAAATGAAAGGAACAAATCTGTTGCTGAATATTGGTTATTCGCATCCGATTTATTTTTTACCTCCGAAGGATATTACTTTGCAGGTCCCGCTGCCAACACAGATAGTAATAAACGGAATAGATAAACAACTGGTTGGTCAGGTAGCTGCTAAAATAAGATCGATAAGAAAACCTGAACCATATAAAGGCAAAGGCATTAAGTATTCTGATGAATTCATTGTACGCAAAGCAGGAAAAACAGCAGGCAAATAATTTTTAGTCGGAGATTTTATAAGTTATGAAAAGAAATTTAAAACCCAGAGAAAGATCAAAAACGAGAATAAGAAAAAAAGTTTTTGGTACTGTTACAAAACCACGCTTAACAGTATATCGAAGCTTAAATCATGTTTATGCTCAGGTAATAGATGATTCATCAGGAGTAACATTGGCTTCAGCCTCTTCGCTGTCTAAAGAACTTACTGATAGCTTAAAGGAAGCGAAAGGAAAAATTGCTAAGGGTAAGCTGGTGGGCAGTCTGCTTGCAAAAAAAGCTATTGAAAAAAATGTAACAGATGTAATTTTCGATCGTAATGGTTACAGATACCATGGTCGTATTCAAGCTATTGCTGACGGTGCCAGAGAAGGGGGTCTTAAATTCTGATGCTCGTACTAGATACTTTTTGCCGGGTCGTCTAATGGCAGGACTACGCCCTTTGGAGGCGTCTGTAGAGGTTCGAGTCCTCTCCCGGCAGCAAAAATTTGCCGGTCATTTAATTAAAGTTTATTTCAAGATTAGTCGGAGTTGTAATTGAAAGCAGTTAAATCAAATGAAACCGATGGTTTAAAAGAAAAAGTTGTTCACATCAATCGCGTTGCGAAAGTTGTGAAAGGTGGACGACGATTTAGTTTTAATGCTATTGTTGTTGTTGGTAATGGTCAGGGTACTGTTGGTGTTGGGCTTGGAAAAGCCAATGAAGTTACTGATGCTATTTCAAAAGGTATTGATGATGCAAAGAAGAACCTTATTACAGTTTCGGTTATTAAAGGTACTGTTGCACACGAAATTATTGGTAAGTACGGTGCAGGACGAGTGTTGCTTAAACCTGCTTCTCCCGGAACAGGATTAATTGCCGGTGGTGGTGTTCGTGCAGTACTTGAAGCAGCTGGTGTACAGGATGTGTTAACCAAGTCTCTTGGTTCAAGTAATCCTCACAACCAGGTTAAGGCAACACTTAATGCATTGGTAACACAGATTGATGCCAGGAAGATGGCTGCTAAAAGGAAAATGCAAGTAAAAGAATTGTTCGCTTCCTAACAGAGGATATTATGGAAAAAATAAAAGTTATTCAGATTAGAAGTATTATCGACCGACCAAAAGATCAGAAAGCAACCATTGAAGCATTAGGGTTAGGTCGTCCGAACTGGGAACGAATACACAACGATACACCCCAGATAAGAGGTATGCTGAAAAAAGTTAGTCACTTAGTTAAAGTTGAAGAAATTAAAGATTAATAGGTTTTATAATGGATATATTAAGTAATCTTAAATTTGCAAAAGGTTCTCGGAAAAACCGTAAGAGGGTAGGACGTGGTGAAGGCTCCGGTCATGGTGGTCAATCAACCAGAGGTATGAATGGGCAAAAGTCTCGTTCAGGGGCAAAGCATAAAGCGTGGTTTGAAGGCGGCCAGATGCCGTTGCAAAGAAGAGTGCCAAAATTTGGATTCACAAATATCTTCAAAATTGAGTATCAGTTAATTAACCTGAATGCTCTTCAAAGATTGGCAGATGAAAAAAAACTGGGCGATAATGTACTTAATCCCGCAGAACTAAAAAAACTTGGATTAATATCTTCTTTAAAAAAACCGGTAAAGGTTTTAGGAAAAGGAGAATTAAAAACCAGAGTTCAGCTGGAAGTGAACTCATTCAGCAAATCTGCTCAGGAAAAAATTGAAGCAGCAGGTGGAAAAATCACTAAGTTATAATCCGGAATTAAATGTCAAGATTTACTGATACCTTTAGAAATATTTTTAAGATCCACGAGCTAAGGCAAAGAATACTTTATACTCTTGGTGTTCTTTTTCTTGTAAGACTTGGATCTCATTTAACTATTCCCGGTGTTGATTCAGCTTTATTAAGCGAAGCAATGAGCAATAGATCTACCGATGACCTCTTTGGGTTATATGATTTATTCGTGGGCGGGGCTTTCTCTAATGCAGCAATTTTTGCATTAGGAATAATGCCTTACATTTCCGCATCAATCATAATTCAGTTGATGGGAGCTGTAGTTCCTTATTTCCAGAAACTTCAGCGCGAAGGCGAAGAAGGCAGAAAGAAAATCACACAATTAACGCGGTACGGTACAGTATTAATTTCTGCAATGCAGGCCTGGGGAGTTACTGTAAGATTGCTTAATATGGAAGTTCAGAACCTTCCAGTAGTTCCTGAAGCAGTGCAGGGAATTGGCTGGATACTTACTACTATCATCATACTTACGTCCGGAACAATTTTTATGATGTGGATGGGTGAGCAGATTACCGATAAGGGAATCGGAAATGGTATTTCACTTATAATTTTTATCGGTATTATAGCAAGATTTCCTGTTGCAATATTGAATGAATATAGGCTGATCGAAGCTGGTCAAAGACCAATAATTATTGAAATAATAATTTTTGTGTTTATGTTCTTTATTATAGCAGGAGTAGTATTAGTTACTCAGGGTACCCGAAGAATTCCTGTTCAATATGCTAAAAGAGTTGTTGGGCGAAAAATTTATGGTGGAGTAACGCAGTATATTCCGTTAAGAGTTAATACTGCAGGAGTAATGCCTATTATTTTTGCTCAATCAATAATGTTTATTCCTAATACCGTTTTATCATTTTTCCCGGACAACGAGTTCTTACAGACATTATCCGGATGGTTTCATTTTACATCGCCGGTGTACTCTACAATTTATGCATTGATGATTATTTTCTTCACGTATTTCTATACCGCTATTGCTTTTAATCCTAAAGACGTAGCTGATAATATGAAAAAGCAGGGCGGTTTTATTCCTGGTATAAGACCCGGCAAGCAGACATCTGACTTTATTGACAACATACTCACAAAAATTACTTTACCCGGGTCGATATTCCTGGCAATTATTGCAATACTTCCGGCATTTGTTTCAGCAATGGGAGTAACCGGTGAGTTTGCACAATTCTTTGGTGGTACAAGTTTATTGATTTGCGTAGGTGTTGCGCTGGATACGTTGCAACAAATTGAATCTCATTTGTTGATGAGACATTATGATGGTTTCATGAAATCCGGTAAAATAAAAGGCAGACGTTGATATTAGGTGATTTATATAAAAACAAAAAAAGAAATTGATTTAATCAGGACAAGTTGTAAAATAGTTGCAGAAACTTTACAGCTTGTTAAAAGTAATATTAAACCTGGGGTTACAACTTTTGAACTTGATAAAATTGCTGAAGATTATATCAGGAGCAATGATGCAGTGCCTGCATTCAAAGGTTACAGACAGGGACCTTTAGTTCCTTTTCCCGGTTCTATTTGTGCTTCGATTGATGATGAAGTGGTTCACGGAATTCCGGGGAATCGGGTACTAAAAGAAGGCGAAATAATTGCAATAGATGTAGGAGTATTAAAAAACAATTATTTCGGTGACGCAGCCTTATCTGTTCCTGTTGGCAATATTAGTTCTGAAAAGGTGAAACTTTTAGAGGTAACAGAAAAATCCTTATATCTGGGAATAGAGCAGGCGATTGCTGGTAATAGAATACATGATATTTCAAGCGCTGTTCAGGAATATGTTGAGAGCAATGGATTTTCTGTGGTTAGAGAGTTGTGCGGACATGGAGTAGGTAAGTTTTTGCACGAAGATCCTTCAGTTCCGAATTTTGGAAAGAAAGGTACCGGTGCAAAACTGAAGAATGGAATGACCCTGGCAATTGAACCGATGGTAAATCTAGGTAAGTATTTTGTAAAAACTAAACAAGATGGATGGACTGTTATAACCGAGGATAGTTCTCCATCAGCTCATTTTGAGCATACAATATTAATAAATAATAATTCTCCGGAAATTTTGTCTGTTTGTTAATGGCTAAGCAAGGTCCAATAAAGGTTGATGGTATTATTACAGAAACACTTCCCAATGCGACGTTCAAGGTTAAATTGGATAATGGTCACGAGATTCTTGCGCATATTTCCGGAAAGATGAGAATGCATTTTATAAAAATTTTAGTCGGAGATAAAGTTTCAATCGAACTATCTCCTTATGATCTTTCAAAAGGTAGGATAACCTACAGGTATAAATAGCGGAGTTTACATGAAAGTTAGATCGTCTGTAAAAAAAATATGTGACAAATGTAAAATTATAAAACGCAAGGGTGTTGTCAGAGTAATTTGTAAAAACCCCAAGCATAAACAGCGTCAAGGTTAATTTAATTTAAGGAGAAGCTAATTGGCTCGTATATCTGGAGTAGATTTACCGAAAAACAAAAAGACATTATTCGGGTTACAATATATTTTCGGGATAGGTCATTCAGCATCAGCTGAGATTCTGGAAAAAGCAAAAATTGATCCGAATAAAAAAGTAGCAGATTTAACAGAGGAAGAAGTTGCAGAAATTCGTTCTGTTATCACTGCAGACTTTAAAGTTGAAGGTGCACTTCGTTCTGAAGTACAGCAGAATATTAAAAGATTAATGGATATAGGTGCTTATCGCGGATTGAGGCACAGAAAAGGTCTGCCTGTTCGCGGTCAGAGAACCCGTACGAATTCCAGAACCAGAAAGGGCAAGCGAAGAACTGTTGCCGGTAAGAAAAAAGCACCATCTAAGAAATAGTTGACAAACAATTAAGGATGATTAATTAACCTGATCAATCCGTGATTTTACAATGATTTAATGGAGAATAAGTTTTGGCTAAAGCAGTAAAAAAAGCAAAGAAGAAAACACACGTTGATTCAAACGGTGTTGCACATATTAAAGCAACATTTAATAACGTGTTGGTTACCATTACCGATATTTATGGGAATACTATTTCCTGGTCTTCAGCAGGCAAAAACGGTTTTAAAGGATCAAGAAAAAATACACCTTTTGCTGCGCAGGTTTCAGCAGAAGCAGCAGCTAAAGAAGCTTACGATCTCGGTTTACGAAGAGTTGATGTTTTCGTTAAAGGTCCTGGCTCCGGCAGGGAAGCAGCTATTCGTGCTCTTCATACAGCCGGATTAGAAATTTCATCAATAAAGGATGTAACCCCGATTCCACATAACGGTTGCAGACCACCAAAGAAAAGAAGAGTTTAATATTTCGGAGAATGAACTAAATGGCAAGATACACTGATTCAGTTTGTAAACTGTGCAGAAGAGAAAGACAAAAATTATTTTTAAAAGGACAGAAATGTTATTCGGAAAAATGTCCTATTGAATCCAGAAATTACCCTCCGGGTCAGCATGGACTTTCAAGAAGGTCAAAGGTTTCTGAATATGGTGTTCAGCTTCGTGAGAAGCAGAAGATAAAAAGATCTTATGGGCTGCTTGAAACACAATTCAGGAATTATTTTTATAAAGCTATAAAACAAAAAGGCAAAACAGGCGCTAACCTTGTTAAGTTGCTTGAAAGAAGACTGGATAATGTTGTTTACAGACTGGGTTTTGCATCTTCCCGAAAACAGGCAAGGCAGCTTATCCGTCACAGACACATAGTGATAAATAATCAGCTTGTTGACATTCCTTCTTATCTGGTCAATCCAGGTGATGTGATTCATGTTAAAGAAAAAAGCAAAAAATTGGATGCTATACATAATTCTCTTAAACGAGTGAAGGATAATACATACAGCTGGCTTTCAGTAGATAAAGCTTCACTCACCGGAACATTTATACAAATTCCCGAGAGAGAAGAAGTTCCGTTAAATGCTAATGAACAGTTAGTTGTTGAGCTTTACTCTAAGTAAAAATTTTAAAGATAAATTCAGAGGATATTAAATGAGTGTTACACAAATAAAGATGCCGGAAGCAGTTGTTCTTGATGAATCAAGTTTTTCGAATACGTTTGGAAGATTTATCCTCCAGCCACTTGAAAGAGGCTACGGAACAACTTTAGGTAATTCTCTCAGAAGGGTCCTGCTATCTTCACTCCCGGGAGCAGCAATAGTCTCCGTGAAATTCAGCGGTGTTCTTCATGAATTTACAACTATTGAAGGAGTTGTTGAAGATGTATCTGAAATCATTCTTAACTTAAAACAGGTAAGAATGAAATTGCTTTCCAAAAAACCAAATAAAATTGACCTATCTTTTAATGGTGAAGGTGATTGGACCGCAGCAGATATTCAGAAAGCCAGTAATGAAGTGGAAATATTAAACCCGGAATTGCATATAGCAACTCTTAACAGCAAAGCTAAATTCGATGTTGAAATAAGAGTCGGTAAAGGTGTTGGCTATGTTACAGCCTCTGAAAATGTATCTCCCGATCAAACAATTGGCGTTATTCCTATGGATTCCATCTTCACACCAATTAGAAATGCAAAATATGATATCGAGAATGTTCGTATTGGTGATAAAAATGATTATGAAAAGCTTACTTTAGAGATAACTACAGATGGTTCGATAACTCCTGATGATGCATTAACCCAGGCTGCCAAAATAATGAGAGATCATATTCAGCTATTCATTAATTTTGATATGGAACAGGAAGAGGAACAGGCTGTTACTCAGAAAGACAGCGAATCTGAACGTATAAAGAAAATACTATTAACAAGCGTTGATGATCTCGAATTAAGCGTAAGATCACACAATTGTTTAAAAGCAGCAAATATTAAAAATTTAGCTGAACTTGTCAGAAAAGATGAACAGGAAATGCTGAAATTCAGAAACTTTGGAAGAAAATCTCTTGCAGAGTTGATGGAAATAGTTGAAAATCTTGGTCTTGAGTTCGGAATGGACGTAGACAAATACATTAAAGATGAAGTAGAAACTCACTAATTGAATTTTAAGGTTTACAATGAGACACAGAGTAAAAGGCAGAAAACTTGGCAGAACAGCCAGTCATCGAAATGCACTGATGAATTCACTCACGACATCACTGCTAAAACATAAAAGAATAAAAACAACAGAAGCTAAGGCAAAAGAAGCCAGAACATTTATTGAGAAACTTATTACCAAAGCAAAAAAGAATGATCTTCATTCAATGCGACAGGTTATGAGTGTAGTGAATGATAAAGGTGTTGTAAAAGAATTATTTGCAGAAATACTTCCTAAAATAGGTGAACGTCCCGGCGGTTATACAAGAGTTGTAAAACTTGGACACAGGTCAGGAGATGCAGCTGCTATGGCCATTTTGGAGCTTGTTGACTATAATGACATTGCTAATAAAAAAGCTGAAGAACGTAAGGAAAGAAAAGAGCTTAAGTCTCAGGAAAAAGCAGAAGCTAAGCAGGAAGAAGTTGTTGAAGAAGCAACCGTTGTTGAGGAAAAGGAAGAAAAAAAAGCTAAAGAGTAATATCTTTGAAATTAATGAAAATTGAAGAGTAACCGGAATTTCCGGTTACTCTTTTTTTATTCGCGAATTCAAATGTTTGATAAACAAATTTTTGTAACTTCAGTATACAGCGTTAAGGACCTACCACGCAAACAGCTACCTGAAGTTGTATTGTGCGGAAGATCCAACGTGGGTAAGTCATCTCTCATCAACTCCCTTTTTAATAGAAAGGATTTAGCAAAAACAAGCAGTACACCCGGTAAAACACGTTCAATCAATTACTATGAAATAAATCAAAAGTATTACATTGTAGATTTACCCGGATTCGGCTATGCGAAAACCAGCAGGAAAGAAAGAGAATTTTGGGCAAAACTCATTTCTGAATTTTTTAGTACTTCTGGAAATATAAAGCTTGTATTTCATCTCATAGACAGCAGGCATAAACCAACTGATCTGGATAAAAAATTAAATCTGATGCTTATTCAAAACCAGCTTCCCTATATATTTATTTTCAGTAAGACGGACAAAATTAAACAATCTGAAAAGAAATTAGCCTTAAAAAACCTGCTTGATGTTTTTCCCGGTACGGATGCTGAAACTAATGTGCTTTTTTATTCTTCCACCAAAGGACAGGGGAAAAAACAATTACTCGGGTTATTGGATTCCGAGTTATTTTAATTTCTTGCACTGAGTAATACAGATTGATATTCTTTTATGGTAAGTTTATATTGAATCACAATTTTATATGATTCTTTTTATTCAATGAACCGCCGACAAAGAAAACGACTTTTAATATTTCTTCTGGTTCCTATACTTGCTACAATTCTGTTCATCACAGATGATGTAGTGATACGTATAATAACTATTATACTAATGATAATATATGTTGCTTTCATTATTTTCTTAAGAGACTCAATAAGATTTGACGGTAAGTATTCTATCGGTGAAGATGATGAAGATATTGATGATCAGTTTAGCCCTGCTTCTGTATCTGATAGTGATGAATCATTCAAAATTATTTCCAAACCTAAAAGTCTTGATGTTATCACTGCCGATAACTACCAGCCCGAATTCAAACTTTCTAAAACAACCCTGAAACCGCCCGACCTAAAAGAAAAATTTGAAGAAATTGCAAATGAATCATTACCGCCAGAGCTTGGACATAACGGACAGTTTGGGTTTGTAATTGAAAAGATGTTAACTGTGATTAAAGAATCTTATGGAGCTCACTCTGCATTATTTTTCTGGTATAACAAGAAGAAAGAAAAGCTTACAGTTGAAAGATTCGTATCATCCTGCGATCAGATTACCAGAAGCAAACTCGATGTTGAAGACGACATTCTCAGCAAGATAGTTCAGAGAAGTGAGCCTGAATTATTAACTGAAATATCACCGGCCGCAGAAGCCGATGTTATAAGATATTATGATGCTCCCCAGGGTATTAGAAGCTTTGTGGGGGCTCCTTTATATTATGATAATTCTCTTATAGCAATTCTGGCTATTGACTCCAAGGTCGGCGATCAGTTCGGCATTGAAACCATATACTCCATCGGAAGATTTGTTCGGGTGATAACAATGATTATCCAGATATTCGAGCAGAAACATTCAGATTCTATTTCGCAGGCAAGGCTGAAAGGATTGTTGCGTCTGATCGATTCGGATAATAATTTCGAATCACAGGATACAGTACTGAACACTTTAACAGAATCCGTTAACGATCTTCTTGAATGGGATGCTTTTACTTTTGTGTACTTCAAACCTGTAGAACAAAAATTTGAAACCTCAAGAATCATTAATAAAACCTCTCTTAAGTACATAGGACAGGGTCTGGAAGTAGAACTGAACGGAACTCTTGTAGGCAAAGCTATTGTGAGTGGAATACCGGTGAAGATAGATGATACAGGCGCTGATAAATATCTACGCTATTCAAAGATTGAAGATTTAAGTTTCGATGGTTCATTCCTTGGGATTCCTTTGATCTTTTCTAATCAGATTTACGGTGTCTTATGTTTCGAGAGTCTGAAAAAAAATGCATATACAAATTCCGATGTTAAGTTTTTAAAGAATGCAGTAAACCTCATTTCATTTGTGATCTATTCTCATTCTTCGCATTCCTTATTAAAAAGTCTTTTAGCAGTGGATCTGGAAACAAGAGCATTAAGCGTTGAAGCATTTAAGGAAAGACTAAGTTCGGACCTCATCAAAATGCAGTCGGTTAATTCAGAAGGGGCGCTTGCTTTAATTAAAATTGACGATTTTCTCGAACAGGAATCTTTGTTCGAAAGCGACCCGTTCCCAAAGGTGCTTAAAGTTGTTTCGGAAACTATTGCCAAAGAGATGACTGCTATGAATTTATTCGGAAGACTGGAGAATAGAATTTTTGCAGTACATTTCTTTAATACAACACCCAAAAATGTTTTCATATGGGCTGAAAAAATACGAGTAAAAATTGCGCGTAAACCTATAGCTATTGTCTCCAAACAAACCACCTATACTGTCTCAATAGGCGTGGCATCCACAACAGGTAAACTGGATATTGAGGAAGTTTTATACAATGCTGAACTGGCATTGCAAAAGGCGCTTGAAAAAGGTGGAAACACAGTTCGGAACATTAATTAACCTTCTGAATTTTAATGAGTAATTTTTTCCTAATCGTACTGGATGGAGTAGGAGTCGGTGAACTTCCTGATGCTGCTTTTTATAAGGATGAGGGAAGTAATACATTGGCAAATATTGCAAAATCGGTAGGAGGACTATCATTACCGAATTTTGAAAGTATGGGACTGGGAAACATAACAGATATAAAAGGTATTAAGAAAGTTGAGGATCCCATTTCTTCTTTCGGTAAAATGCAGGAAATATCCAGAGGTAAAGATTCTACCACCGGACACTGGGAAATTGGCGGTCTGTTTGTCAATACCGATTTTTCTTATTTTCCCAACGGATTTCCTGAAGAGATTATCAATGATTTTGTTGAGAAAGCGCATTTGGAGGGAATACTTGGTAATAAAGCAGCATCCGGTACTGAAATAATAAAAGAACTCGGCGACGAACATATCAGAACAGGTTTTCCTATTGTTTATACATCAGCAGATTCGGTTTTTCAGATAGCAGCACATGAGCATATATTCGGACTCAATAGATTATATGAAATTTGTGAAATTGCGAGGTACAATGTACTAACTTCTCCCCTGATGATAGGAAGAGTGATAGCACGTCCTTTTATTGGTAAAAGCGGAAGTTACTTACGAACAACTAACAGAAAAGATTATTCTTTAGATCCTCCGGAAGAAACAATACTCGATATCTTACAGAAGAATGGAATTGAAACAGTCTCAATCGGTAAAGTTGCCGACCTTTTTAATTATAAAGGGATAAACATTGTAGAAAAAAGCAAATCAAATTTTGAAGGATGTCAAAAACTGCTCGATTATACTAAAGCATCGGGTAATAATTTCATATTTACTAACCTAGTCGATTTTGATGTTGAGTTTGGTCACCGGAATGATCCCGAAGGTTTTGCCAAAGCCTTAAAAGAATTTGATGAATTTATCCCTGCATTTATAAACTCTCTAAAAGATGATGACAGATTGATAATAACTTCTGATCATGGAAATGATCCTACAACTCCAAGTACTGATCACAGTCGCGAATTTGTTCCCCTGATTTATTATGGTAAGAATAAGCCTTCAAATAATCTTGGCACTAGAAAAACATTTTCTGATGCTGCAAAGACTGCCGCGGATTTTTTTAGTATCAGTAATCAACTAAAAGGAAATAGTTTTTTGAATGAATGATAATAGTAAAAACCTGCGCTATTCGTCGTCTGAACATAACAATGAATTAAAGTTAGATAAAGCTTTAGTAAAATTAATTATGCAGAAACAATCACTTCCTGAAGAAGTTGTAATCGGGTTTTTAAAGGTTCAGGGTACATATAAGGTTGATAATGTTAGAAAAGAAAACTAAAATTGAGTACCTTGTTGATACTGATGTTCTGTTTGAGCACCTAACAAAAAATCCTGTGGAAGGTAATTCATTCCTTATCCAACTAATGAAAAAAGGACTCTGCTTTACCACTGTGTTGAATGCTGCTGAATTAATGTTAAAAGGTACTGACGAAGGAAAAGAAAAAAGTATCAGAACTTTGCTTTCAGCTGTGAGTGTACTTGGCATACACGCACGATACTGTTTAAATGTTAACACTCTCACTCCCGGAAATAAGGGATTGCGAGATGTACTTTTTATTGTAACGGCAGAAATAAATAAATTAAATATAGTTACATTGAATACTGACAGATACAGATCTGAAAAGATCAGGATTTTTAGTCCTGACCAATTGAATAATTAGACTCTTATCTGTATCAGATAATATTTCTCTTTTATTTTTTTTAGGATTGTTCTAATTTACAATGCAGCAAAGATGGTTTCAGGGAAATTCGTGATTCTGAAATAAATCTATCAATCACTATGTAAACAAGGTGATATGTGCGCATATTAAAGCAATTTACAAAT
>CAZXCP010000022.1:0-34941 GCA_964639355.1 uncultured Ignavibacteriaceae bacterium | reverse complement strand
CCTTCAATTAGTTATGCACTTTTAGATCATACACTATCTACATCAAACAGAACACTTTCTGATGTAACAATACTCGATTTGAGCGGAATAAATGTGGCTCCGGGTACAGCACCAAGAATATATTATAAAAGAGGTTCTGACAACAATACCTTTGTTGATAATACCTCCTCAACGAATGGATGGAAGTTTACTCAGACAAGCAGTGCCAGTTCGCCTTTCGAATTTTTAATTGATTATAGTCTGCTCTTCGGAGGTACGGGTGTTCAGATGGGAGATACAATTCAGTATTTCGTTGTTGCTCAGGATCTTGCTAATCCGGCAAATGTTGGTATCTCTGATGGCACATTTGCTTCTCAGCCTTCATCTGTTGAGCTGACTGCTGCGGCATTCCCGCTGTCAGGAAATATTAACTTTTACAGAATAATTATTCTCCTTAATGGTACAATAACTGTTGGAACAGGAGGTGACTATCCTGATTTAACTGGTGAAACAGGTTTGTTCACTCTATTCAATGAGAATATAGTAAACGGCAATGTGGTTGCACAAATCATAAGTAATACCATTGAACCGGGAACAGTCGCTCTCAATCAATGGATTGAACAGGGCGCAGGCAATTATACTCTTACTATACAGCCTGATGCTGCGGAGAACAGAACTCTTTCAGGTTCTTATGCAGGAGGATTATTCAGACTGAATGGCGCAGACCGGGTTGAGATAGACGGCCGATTTAGTGGTTCGGGTAATTATTTAACATTCGAAAACACTAATGCCGTTTCAAACACTGCAACTATTCATTTGATAAGTCTTGGAGCAGGCGAAGGTTGTAACGATGTTGTCATCAGAAACTCAAATATTAAAGCTGGTACAAACACGCTGTCAAACGTATTCGGAATTATGGTTGCCGGTACCACTTTAACTACAGGAAGTGCCGGCGGTGCCGATCATAACAATATTTCAATTATTGAAAATAATATATCGAAGTGCCGTTTAGGAATATTTGCCCGCGGCACAACTGCTGTTCAGATGAATGGTCTGATCGTTTCCGGTAATACAATCGGCTCTGATTTACCTGATGAGTATGTTACAGAATATGGTACATACATCGGTTATGCAACTGCTCCGCAGGTAACACAAAATGAAATTTATAATATGATCTATGAAGTCAGTAAGTGGGGTATCTACTTTACAAGCAATGTAAACAATGCGAAGGTCAGCAAGAATAAAATTCATTCAATTAAACAACCGGGTACGTTAGGTTACAATTCAGTAGGAATTGTTTTCTGGTCAGCAACCGGATGCTTTGATAATACGATAGATAATAATATGATTTATGACCTCAGTACTTATGGAAATACATCAATGTATCTGGTTGGAATTCGAATAGCAGGTGGTTCCGGCTATAAAGTATACTTCAATTCAATTAGTATAAATGATGTAATCGGAAATTCTGCAACCGGTCTGGTATCTTCCTGTCTTTTTATTTCTACTGCAACTACAGATATAGATGTAAGAAATAATATTTTCCTCAATACAAGAACCGGGAATGATCCTAAAAACTATGCGGTCTTTTCTCCCAATACCACAACTTTTTCCGGTATAGATCACAATAACTACTGGACTTCCGGCAATATCTTCGGTTACTTCGGAACCGATATTGCAGATTTTAGCGGATGGCAAACTGCTGTAGGTCAGGATGTGAATTCACATAATGTTGATCCAATGTTTACAAGCAGCACTGATTTACATATAAATTCAGGATTAACGCCAACGCCTCTTGAATCAGGCGGTGCGTCTATAGCAGGCATTGATACAGATATTGATGGCGATGTTCGCCCCGGTCCGGCAGGTTCAGTTAATGGTGGTGCAACTGCTCCGGATATAGGCGCTGATGAATTTGATGGTGTACCAGCAGGTGCTGTCCCCTCAGATACAGTTTTTGTGAATGTATATAACAATTTTTTTGATCCGGCTGATTTTACAATCGAGGTTGGAAAATTTGTAAAATGGACTCTCATGGAGGGAATGCATACAACTTCTTCTAATATTATTCCTCCCGGTGCTGCTTCCTGGGATTATACTTTTGCAAACGTTGGTGATAGCTATACATATGAAGTAACTGTTCCCGGAAGATATAATTATGAATGTTTGTTGCACCCCGGAATGAATGGTGCATTTACAGCAGTATATGCTCTTCCATTTGTTGAGGAGTTCAATAATCCTGTTGGCAATTTAATAACAGACCATGGCTGGACAAATCACAGCGGTACAGGAAGTTTCATTACTCATGCAGCCGGAAGTCTTACATATACAGGTTATCCTTCTTCCGGTATTGGAAATCATGTTGTTATTGAAGGAGGATCCGGATCACGTGAAGATGTGAACGCAGGATTTGTTGAGCAAAACAGTAATGACGATGATATATACTTCTCATTTTTAGTCAATGTTGCGTCTGCCAGTGCTACTGCAGACTATTTCATTCACCTCGGTGACAGAGTTTCACCAACAGCATTTACTACATTTTCTGCCCGCGTTTTCGTTCAGGATGTTGCTGGTGCACTCCGATTCGGGTTAAGTAATACATCTACAGCAACAATGGGAACAACCAATTTCAATTATGGAACAACTTATCTGGTTATTGTTAAATATACCATAAATACATCCGGCGCTGATGAGACAAAATTATGGGTGTTCAGTTCCGGAGTTCCTGCAGATGAACTTAGTGCTGGTGTGCCGGAAGTTCATAATACTACAACAAGCGGACAGGATGTAATCGATGCTATTGCTCTTCGCCAGGGTAGTAATGCATATTCTGTTCAACTGGATGGACTTAGAGTGAGCACTAACTGGATTGATCTGGTCATCCCTGTTGAACTTATGACCTTTACTGCTTCTCTTACCGGTTCATCTGTAGCACTTAACTGGTCAACTGCAAGTGAAATTAACAATCTCGGATTTGATATTGAGAGAAAAGATATCAACACTCAATGGGAAAAGATTGGCTTCATCGCTGGTAATGGTACAACAACAGAAGCTCAGTCATATTCGTTTATTGATAACGATCTTCGGAACGGTAATTACAGCTACAGGCTAAAGCAGATTGATTTTGATGGAACATTTGAATATTCACAGATTGTTGAAGTCGAAATAAATATTCCTGAAACGTTTGATCTGTCGCAGAATTACCCGAACCCGTTCAATCCTGTTACAACGATCAGTTGGCAATTGCCAGTCGGCAGTCATCAAGTCCTTAAGATCTTTGATGTCCTTGGAAATGAAGTAGCAACACTGGTTGATGAATACCGTGGAGCAGGAAGGTATGAAGTTACATTTGATGGCAGCGGATTAGCCAGTGGTTTATACATCTATCAATTGCGGACTGCTAATTTCACATCAACAAAGAAGATGATGTTACTTAAGTAACTAACATTCCATAAACTTAACCTAAAGAAACACATTAAAAGCGGCTTGTATGAGCCGCTTTTTTTATTTTACTGAGAGTCTCAGAGATAAGTGAGGTGAATTTCTATCAAGCAAATAGGCAGTCAAAATATATGTCCCTGTCGAAATATATTTTCCTTCATGATCCTTGAATAAACTTCTAACCGTCAGTGTTTTTCTTTCACCGGGATTAACTGTAAAACTACTTAGCGCAGGTGAAACTATCATCGGATAAAATATTACGATTCTGTTTAAGCGGTCTATAATGTTAAAACCAAGCTGCTGAACATTCGCGAAGTGATATGATTTCGGGGAAGTAGAATTATTCTTAACATAAAAAGTTACAGTGAGAGTATCCCTTAAAGTAAAGTTATTTGTTGGTACAGAAACAGAATATTCTATTCCACTTACAATAATTTTATTAATGGTTGATGAGGTATCCTCTTTAGAATTTGTAAGAAGATCACATCCTGATACAGTAAAGAGCATTGTTAGGCAAAGGAAAAATAAGTGTTTCATTTATCCGTTCTTACAATAATATGATGATAATTAAAAATCTTTTATTGCGATTCTAATCAAGCGAACAAAATATTTCAAACCCTTTATTAAAAGTATGAATCAATCTTCTTACTGACTTATAAATTCTAAAATGCTGCATTAATATCATCAAAGTAATGCCAGTTGCCGGTATAAGCATCAATGAAAACAGGAAATAAACCGGTAACCATATCTATTATCAGCCATCCGGCACCGATTTTCGGATATACCGTAATTCTTTTTTCTGCATCCCCTGACTTTAACACTAGAGTGTGCTCTTTGTTTTTTCTTAGGGAGATCATTTTAATGGTTGACCATTCAAGTTGCTTCGTTTCTATTGAATAATGACTTTCAGCTCTGGAACTAACAGGGATATCAACTCCATTTTTATCATACACTCTTATGTCTTCCAGAGCATTTAAAAGGTCAATTGTATATTCATAACTGCTTAATACGGTTGCACAGCCGTTGACCAAAATCAGAATAGCAAATAGAAGGAAAATATTGGTAAGTTTCAGGTAAGACATCACAACCTCCTCATACATTTATGGATTATAATTAAATTGCTTAGTGAAAGTCGCTTCAGCATCTAACTCATATAATCAGTCCCGCCGCCTGATTCAAATCGAAAAGAGGGCAGTAAATTTAATACAACAGCAATGGAAATAAACACAAAAAAAACTTAGCTATATATTTTCTCATTTTCAACACTCTCATCATAGCTACAATTAACATTCAGCAATCATTCTCAAATCTGTGATGCAGGCAGTCTGTATGACGAATTAAATAATTAAGCCTTATTAATATTATTTTTTATTCGTAATTTTGTTCCGAAAAAGTGAAATAAGTATCAAGGTTTTGTTTTGTCTGGTTCGATTAAAATAGATTTATTGTTTTACAAAAAGGGGAACACCGTTTTGAGATTATCAAACCGTTCCGCTTCATGTTCAGCACAAACCGAAACAAAATATTTACATTAGAAAAATATTTAAGCATCAAGGAAAAATTATGCAGGAAGAAAAATTAAGATTAGAAGATCTGTTAAGCGCATCGGCTTCCCTGGATCCTAAAGCCGGAATCAATACTGTAGCGATTATCGGTGCAGGTGTTATGGGTCAGGGAATAGGACAGACTATAGCGGCTTCCGGATTTGAAGTTCTTATGGTTGAAAAAGACATCAATCATCTTGAAAAATCAAAAACAAATCTGTCAGATGGAATTGACTATGAAATCAAGCGATGGGCAATGACAAATTCTGATAAGAAGGCAATTCTCAGTAGAATCAAATGGCAGACTGATCTAAGTAACATAAATGAATATGATTTAATCATTGAAGCAGTAGAAGAAGATTTTGATATAAAGGTGCAGGTTTTTCAGGAACTTGATAAACTTGTAAAAAAAGAAGCCATCTTTGTTTCAAACACTTCAACACTTAGTCTTACAAAAATTTCTGAAAAGACTAGCAGACCAGATAAGATGATAGGACTACATTTTCTTAATCCGGTTCCGAAAATTCCACTCGTGGAAATTGTAAAGTGTTTAAATACTTCTAATGAAACGGTAGCATTCGTTAAGGAGTTTGTTTCAAGGATTGGTAAAACACCTGTTGAGGTTTATGAATATCCGGGATTTATCACGACAAGATCCATAGTCCCATTAATTAATGAAGCAATGCATATACTTCTTGAAGGTGTAGCAACGGCAAAGGATATTGATACAGCAATGAAACTTGGATACAGTTTTCAGTATGGTCCGCTTGAAATGGCTGATATGATGGGCCTTGATGAAGTGCTTACCTGGATGGAAACTTTATGGGGAACCCTCGGAGAACCGAGGTATAGACCCAACCCAATGTTAAGAAAGCTTGTTCGTGAAAGAAAGCTGGGGAAAAAAACCGGTGAAGGTATCTACAAGTACGATGAACACGGTAATAAACTATCATAATCTTGACGGGGAAATTATTTAATCAAACATGGAACAAAAAATGAAAGTATTAGTTTTAAACTGCGGAAGCTCCTCAATTAAATATCAATTCATAGATACAGAAACCAAAACTGCACTGGCAAAGGGGTTGGTTGACAGAATCGGAATGACAGGTGCGGTTTTAAGTCATCAAAGATATGATGGCGATAAAATTAAAATTGCAGGTGAAATTTTAGATCACCAGATTGCAATTGAATATGTACTAGGAGTAATGCTTAGTAAAAATCATGGCGTTATAGATGATAAAAAGGATATTGAGGCAGTCGGACATCGGGTTGTACACGGTGGTGAAACTTTTTCCGGCTCTGTATTCATAACTGACGAAGTTGTAAATGCACTTACAGAAAATATTGAACTTGCACCTTTACACAATCCCCCGAATATAAAAGGTATTCAGGCCTGCCAGAGAATTTTAACCGATACACCTCAATGCGGTGTGTTTGATACAGCATTTCATTCACATATGCCTCCTAAAGCTTATCTTTATGGAATACCGTTTGAGTTGTATAAAAAGCATAAAATACGAAGATATGGTTTTCATGGTACATCGCATCTGTATGTATCGCAACGTGCTGCTGAAATGATGGGAAAGAAGGCGGAAGAATTAAAAATAATAACCGCTCATCTCGGAAACGGATGCAGTATGGCTGCTGTCGATCGCGGGATTTCTGTCGATACTACTATGGGATTTACTCCGCTCGAAGGACTGCTGATGGGTACCAGAAGCGGCGATCTTGATCCTTCACTGATACTCTACATAATGAGTAAAGAAGGATTGACAGTAAGTGAAGCCGGTACTCTGCTTAACAAACACAGCGGTTTGATAGGAATAAGCGGTGAAAGCAGTGACATGCGTGAAATTCTTGCTGCAGTTAAAGACAAGCAGAAAAGGTCCGAATATGCTTTTGAATTATTCTGCTATAGAATTAAGAAGTATGTTGGTTCTTATGCAGCTGCAATGGGTGGACTTGATGCATTGGTATTTACCGGGGGAATCGGTGAGAATGCTTTGGAAGTCCGGGATCATGTTTGCAGAGACATGAATTTCATTGGAATTGAACTTGACGAGTTTAAAAATCAGAATAACGAAGAGATAATTTCAAAGGACAAATCTAAAGTAAAGGTTTTCAGAATTCCCACTAATGAAGAATTAGTGATTGCACTCGATACAGCGAGAATCGTAACTGAAATGAATAATAAAGGTTAGTTATGGACCTTGGAATTAAAGACAAAACAGTTCTCATAACTGCATCCAGCAAAGGTATAGGTAAGGCTGTTGCAGAAGGATTTGCTTCCGAAGGCTGCAACATTGCAATTTGTTCCAGAAACAAAGAATCACTTATTGAAACTTCAAAAGAGATAAGAAACAAATTTAAAATTGAGCCTTTTTGGGGTGTTTGTGATCTTAACAATCTGAAAGACATCGAAAATTTACATGATGCAGTTTATAAGCAATTCGGTAAAATAGATATCCTTATAAATAATTGCGGCGGACCTGTTCCCGGTTTCTTCAGCGATTTATCCGAGCTGGATTGGAGTAATGCATTTACACAGGTATTAATGAGTGTAGTAAGATTAAGTCATCTGGTTTTACCGGAAATGATCAAACAAGAGTGGGGGAGAATAGTTAATATAACTTCAGTAGCTGTTAAACAGCCTGTCCATAATCTTATGCTCTCCAATTCTTTAAGAGCAGGTGTAACAGGATTTGCAAAATCATTAAGTAATGAGGTTGGCAGTAAAAATATTACAGTTAATAATGTTGCTCCGGGTTATACATTAACAAACAGATTATACGAGCTGGCAGTAAACCGTGCAAAAATTTCCGGTAAATCACACGAAGAAATATTAGCAGATATGTCAAAAGACATTCCTATGAGCCGGCTCGGAGGACCAGAGGAAATAGCCTCACTTATTGTTTTTCTTGCATCAAACAAAGCAAGTTATATTACCGGTACAACAATACAAGTTGATGGCGGGTCCACCAGAGCGTTATTCTAATTTGGAATAAAAAATTTTGCTCTGATAAAGACTAAATAAAATATTTAACTTAATCTTAATTTTTAATTCCTAATTCCTAATTCCTAATTCCTAATTAATTTTTCCTCATAGGCAGAGGACATAATGATTAAACAAATAGAAATCATTCTTCAACCGGAAGAAATTGAACTTCCGGAAATTCTTCTGATTAAATCTGCACAGTTTTTAAATACAGATAAACAAAAAATCTCAGCTGTCATTCCTTTAAGGCGGTCGATTGATGCCAGAAGCAGGAACGTGATTTTCAGGTATCTTGTTGATGTTTATATAGATGAAAAACCATCAAGCCCTTCAAGAATTATCGGCTATAAGCCGGTCAATAAAAACAAAAAAATTATTATAGTCGGCTCAGGTCCGGCTGGATTGTTTGCAGCTTTACGACTAATAGAGCTTGGTATAAAACCAATTATAATCGAACGTGGTAAAGATGTTCAGACCAGACGCAGAGACATCAGAAATATTCAGCAGAAACATATAGTTAACCCCGATTCTAATTATTGCTTTGGTGAAGGCGGTGCAGGCACTTATAGTGATGGTAAATTATACACCCGAGCAACAAAACGCGGTGATATAAAAAAAGTTCTTGATATTCTTATTCAACATGGTGCAGTTGAAGACATAAGAATAGACTCGCATCCTCATATCGGTTCAAACAAATTGCCTAAAATAATAGCAGAAATGAGGACTACTATTTTAAACTGCGGAGGTGAAATTCATTTTAACTCGCGGGTAACGGATTTTATTTTTAAGGAAAACAAAATAACTGGTGTAAAAGTAAATGTTACTGAAGAATTTTTTGGGGATTCAGTTATTCTTGCCACCGGTCACTCGGCAAGAGATATTTATTATTTACTTCACAACAAGAAAATATTAATAGAGCCAAAACCATTCTCAATGGGTGTAAGAATTGAACATCCGCAGTCGTTAATAAACGAAATACAGTATCATACAAATAATAAACCGGAAAGTCTGCCTTCGGCTATTTACCAGCTTTCATGCAATGTTAACGAAAGAGGAGTTTATTCCTTTTGTATGTGCCCGGGTGGAATTATAGTTCCGGCAGCAACTTCACCTGGTGAAATTGTTGTAAACGGAATGTCACTCTCAAAACGAAACTCTCCTTTTGCAAATTCAGGTTTCGTTGTCGAAATAACTGAAAAGGAATGGAATAGACACAACGAGTATTATCCTTTCGGTGGTTTGATGCTTCAGAAGGAGTTGGAACAGAGAGCATATCAACTTGCAAATGAAACTCAAAGTGCACCGGCGCAACGGGTTACTGATTTTGTATCAGGTAAAGTTTCTTCAACGCTTCCACGATCATCTTATATACCGGGATTAACGACAGCACCGCTTCATTCAGAACTGCCGGAATTTATAACTTCAAGATTAAAAAAAGCTCTAAGTCTTTTCGAAAAGAAAATGAAGGGATATTATACCGAAGAAGCAATTTTGGTTGGAGTCGAATCCCGAACAAGTTCACCTGTGCGTATTCCCAGAGAGAAGGAAAATTTTATGCATCCGGAAGTAAAAGGTTTATTTCCTTGTGGAGAAGGTGCCGGTTATGCCGGTGGAATAGTTTCAGCAGCAATTGATGGTGAGAATTGTGCCAATGCAGTGGAAAAATATGTAACACAGAATTAATCAGTGCTGCATATTTAGGTTTTATTTCAACAGTATTGTCTTAATAGTTTTAAAATAATTTTTGTTTGAAACTACTGACTGTGCATTCATTTTAATAAAATAAACTCCGGAGGCTAAATTACCTGCATTCCAAATTTGGCTATAGTTACCGGAAGGTTTTATTTCATTAACCAGTTCTGCAACCCTTTCACCAAGTGCATTAACAGCCTCTATACTAACATTGCTTTCTTCAGGTATAATAAATCTTATGGATGTAACAGGATTAAAAGGATTAGGGAAATTCTGTTCGATGAAATAATCCATTGCAAATAAATATTCATCTACTGAAACCACTAATACCGAAATACATGCTATATTACTATATCCGGAATGAGAATTCATATCGAAAGCTTTAACTCTGTACTTATAATCTCCAATTGAATTTACTGTATCACTGTAAAAAATTGTATTAGGATTTACTGAATCGATAACTTGAAAATCATCTCCCGGATCCATTCTTTCAATTAAGAAACCTAGTTCATTTTCTGAGTTATCAACCCAGTTCAATTTAATAACTGAAGGTTCATCTGATGTTGCGATGAGATTAGTTGGAGAAATTACCGCGGCAGTAGGTTCAATTTTATAAATTCTTGACATAGCACAAATGTAAAGTTCATTTGCTTCATCTACGCCGAATGAATTAATAAAAGCTCCGGCCGGTAATGTAAATAATAATTGGTTCTGTGGCGGATTTAAACTGTCATATTCCAAAGCCCATACCTTTCTTGAATACCAGTCTGCATAAATATATTTACCTAATAATCCGGGTTGATTCGGTCCTCTGTAAACATACCCTCCGGTGATTGAAACACCTTCAGTATGCGGATAATCATAAACGGGAAAAATTAATAAAGTAGAATCCGGACATTCATGAGGTACCCAGGGTAAATTGCCTTCGTAGCAAGCCCAACCATAATTTCCGCCATTTACAATTATATCGATTTCTTCTCTTTCTGCATTTCCCACATCGCCACACCACAGCTGACCGGATACTATATCGAAACTGCAGCGCCAGGGATTACGCAAGCCGGTTGCATAAATTTCTTTTTTTTCATTTCCTGAACTGTCTACAAATGGATTGTCAGGCGGTATTGAATAATTCAATCCCGGGTCATTTTCATTAACATTTATTCTTAAAATTTTCCCAAGCAAAATATCATTCAACTGTCCGTTTGGATGAGGTCCGCCATCTCCTGATGATATATATAGATATCCATCCTCAGGTCCGAATCCCAACCATCCTCCATTATGATTATGAAAAGGCTGATCATATGAAATTATTTCATGTTCACTATCACTGTCAGCAGAATCAGGATTTGATGATGAAACCTGAAATCTTGAGACTACTGTTCTTCTCGGGTCGCCTGCAGTGTAGTTAACATAAAAATATCCGTTATTATTATATTCCGGATGAAAGACCAAACCGAGCAGACCCATTTCAATATCTTCAATGAAAACTCTATCCGTAATGTCAAGAAATATTTTCAGTTCAGATACATCAGCTCGATTTTCGAATACTTTTATTATGCCTTCTTTCTCAACGATAAAAATTCGGTCAGAGCAATCGCCTGCATTTTGCAGATCAACTGGAAATGTAAAATCTGGAAGATTAGGAAAAGCTTCTTGAAAATTATACTGTGCAAAAAACTGGAGATTCTGGATAAGCACTATAGACAAGATGTTGAAAAAATGTTTAAAAAACATTTCTTACCTCTCTCTTTAATTTTGTAATACGAATTTACAATCCCCTGAATTGCTAAAAATAAAATTAATAAGAAACACAGCCTTAGCAGAGACTGTGTTCCTTCAATGTTTTATTATTTTATCAGTACTGTTTTAATAGTCTGAGAATAACTTCTATTTGATATCGTAGACTGTGCTATCTTCCTGATAAGATATATTCCTGAAGCCAGATCAGAAGCATCCCATACCTGACTGTAAATACCTGATTGTTTTGTTTCATTAACAAGTTCAGCTACTACTTCACCAATTGAATTCACAATCTGTATGGTTATACGACTTTCTTCGGGGATATTAAATCTTACAGAAGTTATAGGATTAAATGGATTTGGAAAATTTTGTTCGATGAAATAATCCTTTGCTAATAATTCAACATCCACTGAAACGGTTCCGGAGTATGAGAAAGTACCATCAAAGTCAATCTGTTTTAATCTGTAATACAGAGTACCGGAAAATCCGGCATTATTAAAATTATCTAAGAATGAGTAAACAGATTTTTCAGTTGTTGTTCCCTTACCATCAATAAAACCGATCATTTCCCATTCACTTCCGGCAGAGTATTGAATATTGCTAACCTGTCTTTCAATCTCAAATCCCCGGTTATTTAACTCAGATGCTGTTTCCCATCTCAATGTAACGTAATCACCGGTAGAATTAATTTGAACTGTAAATAAACTCATCTCAACCGGTACAACTAAAACCGATACGCAGGCAATGTTTGAATATCCTGATTGGTGTAATGAGTTGAAAGCCTGAACCTTATATTCATATTCGCCCACAGTTAGAAGTGTATCCACGTAAGCATTTGTATTGGCAGGTAAAGTTGCTACCAGCTGAAAACTTCCACCTTCATCCGCTCTTTCAATTCTGAATCCATCTTCGTTATCTGAATTATCCATCCAGTTTAACTCAACAAGAGAAGGATCAGTTGCATCAGCAGTGAGACTGTTTGGTGCAACGATCTGTGCAGTCGGTACTATTTTGTAAATTCTGCCATTTCCGAAAGTGCATATATAAAGTTCTCCAGCCTCATCAATTCCAAATGCTGTTGGATTATAAGAAATTGGTGAACCAGGCAAGGTAAAAAGTAACTGATTTGTTGCAGGATTCACACCGTCATAATCAATTGCCCAAACTCTTCTTGTTCCGTAATCAGCATAAATATATTTACCATCAAGGCCAGGCTGATTAGGCCCACGGTATACATAACCTCCTGTAACTGAATAACCTTCAGTTCTTGGATAATCCCAAACAGGAAAAATATAATTCTCCGGTGGTAAGCATCCGGAAGTATTATACGCAAGGTTTCCTTCATAACACCGCCAGCCATAGTTGCCGCCATTTGTGATGATATCGATTTCTTCTCTTGCTGACTGACCGACGTCTGCTGCCCAAAGCCATCCTGTAACCGGGTCGAAACTGCATCGCCATGGATTTCTCAATCCCCATGCATAAATTTCTTTTCTAACAGAACCTGTACTATCAATAAATGGATTAGTTGAGGGAATAGAATAATTTAATCCGGGATCCTGATTGTTAACATCAATTCTTAATATCTTTCCTAGAAGATTAGTAATGGTTTGAGAATTATTTTGCGGATCGCCGCCGGAACCTCCATCACCTGTTGCAATGTATAAGTATCCGTCATCAGGTCCGAATCCTATCCATCCACCATTATGGTTTGAGTAAGGCTGTGTGAAAGTTAATAGTTGAAGTTCGGAATTTTTATCAGCTGAATCAGGATTAGCTGAAGATACCTGGAATCTTGAAATTATAGTTCGCCTTGGGCTTTCCGCTGTATAGTTCACATAAAAATAGCCGTTGGTTTTATAATCAGGATGAAAATCCAGTCCTAACAATCCCATTTCACCGCCGCTTGAAACCCTGTCTGTAATATCAAGAAAAGTCTTGTATGATGTAACATTATTTCTGTTTTCAAAAACCCGAATTATTCCGTTTTGTTCGACAACAAACAATCTGTCTGTACAGTCACCTGCATTTCTCAGATCGACAGGTTCACTAAGGTTAGGAAGATTCGGAAAGGCTTGCTGAAAAGTATACTGAGCATTAAGAGAACTTATGAAAATAATTATCAGTAAAAGTAATAGAGGAAATTTTTTATAGTACATTGCTGCCTCTTTTGGTTGTTGATGATTTAATAGATTTAATTTGTAAACTCTTTAAAAATTCTTCAATCTTAAAATCTAAACTGACTGCTGCATTCTGTAGTAAAGAGAAGAGTTCATTTGCACTTTTAAGAATTGATCTGTTTTTTCTCTGATCTTGTACTATCAAGCTATTGATTGCTGAATTAATAATCAACCATTTAATCAGTTCGCCAAATCTTTCTTTATTAAAGTACCTGATGCCTTCATACTCATTAATAATTAAAAAATTAT
The DNA here is from genome assembly GCA_964639355.1 of uncultured Ignavibacteriaceae bacterium. Lineage (GTDB taxonomy): Bacteria > Bacteroidota > Ignavibacteria > Ignavibacteriales > Ignavibacteriaceae > JAGXRK01. The sequence goes on along the minus strand of CAZXCP010000022.1, from coordinate 21,121 downwards.
TAATTACAGTGTTATTAAATAAACCTGTAAAATATTCTGTGAGTTCATTATTGATATCGGATTTTGATTTTGCATCATTTGATTTCGATATGACAGATTTTTTGCTGACTTCTTTTCGCTCTAACGGTATTTCAGGACATTCATTCAGGACGAACATCAAGTTGTAATAAATATCGCTGTTAACTGATAATCCATTGTAACTAAAAATTTCGAACAGCGGTTTCCACAGCATAAGATTATTAAATGTATTAAATGAGCCCTCGGACTGAATCTCTTCCTTAAATAACAAACTGATAAGTCGGTAGAGGATCAGAAAATAAACTTCCTTTTCAGGATCCTCGCCGATAAATATCTTCAGGTCTGCTGCGAAATCATCAAACCACTTAGGTTTTCTCTTCAATTTTGAAACTGAATCTATTGTATCTTTATAGATTTTGAGCAGCTCAATTTCCCGAAGAAGTTCAGCATCCATTTTTATCTGATCCGTTTTCTGATGTGCGGTAAGGATTGTGACCTGCTTCGTAATCTGCTGGTACGCAATATTTAATTTATCATCAAGTTTATCCGAGTCTGCTGCTATATAATCATATATTTCCTTAACATGCTTCGATGAGAAGAAATCAATTATACTATTGTGAAGAGGTGTCAGTTTTAATTCTCTTAAGGCATTGTCGATTGAATCAACCCCTCGTTCGTTCAGATATAGGTAAAGCTGTTTATACTTTCCATCCGAATCATACAACTCTTTGAAGTTAAGCAAAACTTTATACTGATATCCCTTAAGATGAAAATGCATTCCTTCATGATGAACTTGTTCTCCGGAAAGGAGAAAGTACTTTCCGGATATATAATCTTTATAAGAGTAATAAAATATTTTGGAATTATTCAATCCTAATGCATTGGCTATATTTGTAGTTGATAACGAATTATTTTTCTGAACCTTATCACTCGAATGTCTGATTTTCCCAAAAGCTTCACTGTATGAATTATTGTATAATACCAGAGCATATTCATTACCGCTCTTATTAGAATAGGCAAAAACATTTTCGTTAATATCACCGGTTGAAGATATAAAATCATAAAGTTCAAAATTTTCTACCTGGCTGAATAAATGGCGTTTACTTGTTAAAGGAAATATCTCCTGTTCATGTCGTCGAATCAAATGTTCATCCTCAAATTCATTATAGTATGAACGCTGATACTCCATTCCATACTTTTCTGAAAAACCCTGGATTTGTCCATGTGCAAACATTGGTAATCCGGGCAGCGTTACCATTAAAGCAGCAACACCGAAATATTTATCTCCTTTTCCGAATTGATTGACAGCAGTTTCTTCATCGGGATTACTCATAAAATTTACATAACGCTTTAATATTTCGGGATTAAAATTCAAAGTGTTCTTTATCAATTGCTTATATTTTTCATTTTCCTCTTTCATAAGCATATGCATAAATGCGCTGTTGTAAACACGATGCATTCCCAGTGTACGGACAAAATAACCTTCCATCAGCCAGAACGCCTCTGCCAGCAGCAAAGTGTTCGGCATTTCCGAATTAATTCTGTCTACAACTTCACGCCAGAATTCCTGAGGCATTGCCTCATCAAAATGCGATCGTGTCATTGCATAATCGGAACGCGATGGAATGGCACCTCCCGATCCCGGAATTGGAAACCATAATCTCTGATAATGCTTTTTCGCAAGCGTCATTGCCGCATCAAAGCGAATAATAGGAGTTTTTCTTGCAACATGCATTATCGTTTGAATTAATGATTCACGCACTTCGGGAAGCATTAAATTTAACTGAGCAGTATCATTCCAGGGCATATTAGTTCCGTCATTGCCATGATAAATATACTTTCTGTCTCCCGTATACCGGTCAAGTCTTTCAAAAACAACGGCCGCATCAGATCTGGAGTAGTACTGATCTTCAATCCTCACTTCGACCCGTTCATCATCCGAAAGATTTGGTCCGGTAAATCGATAGCCGGGATATGGGGGATAATCAGATTGCAGAAAATAATCTGGTTTCTCGACAACCCATTTTGAATAAATTCCGGTATGATTAGGAACCATATCACTCGCAAGTCTTATTCCTCTCATCCAGGCACGGTCCTTCAGATTGTTAAAAGCGTCTTCTCCGCCGAGATCTTTTGCGATTACATAATCGTATAGAGAATAAGCTGAGGAAGCTGCTTCTGGATTTCCCATTATCTGTTTTATTTTTTTTGAAGCACTACTTCTTTCCCAGATACCTATCAGCCACAATGAAGTAAAATTCCAGGAAGCTATCCGGTCAAGTTCTTCATCCGGAATCTGATCAAGTTTTTTTATTTCACGATGATATTTCTGTGAAAGCTGGAAGAGCCATACATATGCATTCTTAGCAATCATAACTACTTCTGGCATCCAGTCTATATCTTCTGTAAATTTTTCAAGTTCAAGCTGGTAATACTGGTATTCAGTTTCGGTTAGTTTTTTACCTGATTCAAATCTTTCCTTCAGACTTTCAAAGTAAGCACGATCAAATTCGTATGATGGTACAGGAGGAGTTCCTTTTTCACCACCTCCATGCTGGATAAAAAGTTTGAAATCTTCCTGTATAAGATCTTTACCAAGTAAAAGCTTGTTCAGCATTTCTGCATTCAGTATCTCTGTCCAGTTTGATCTTATGAACTCCAATTGTTCATGAATATTGTAAGGACTGGCCGTAATGGGTTTTCGCAGAAATGTGAAGAGATTTAATCCGGCTTTGCCAACTGGTTTTTCTTTCTCAAAAAACTTTTCGCTGGTATTGAGAAGTTCACTATACTTTGTATTCCTCTGTAATTTTTCATCAGAATATAATTCTTTAAGCTGATTCGTAGCAGGATTCAGATTTTCAAGATTCAACAAAATTAATTCTTCAAGAATTATTTCACGATTAGTCTTATTTGCTGTTTTACCTTCAAGATATTCAATTGGTTTGATTTTATTTTTATAAACAGGAAGAGGAGGGAATTCTTCAACAAAGGCAAGCAGAGTTTTATCAACTTCTTCACTGGATAAGGTACCATCTAGAAATTCAAGGTTTCTGCCGAATACTCCGGGATTTTCGGTTTCTTCATATTTTCTTAGCAGAAGGTGAAAAAGTTCGTGAATTAAACCGAGTGCGTTCAATTGACCGACTGAAATCAGTTCATTCTGCCTGCCATCGTCTCTTCTTTTTTTGTTTATCTTTTCAGTAAGCTGACGGGCAGTGTGAGCATTGGAAATTATCAGATCTCCGGTTAATGAAAACAGAGTATCTTCGAATTCATATTTTATTCTTGATTCTTTAGAGACGTGAAAATAGTAGGTTAACATTTACTTAATAAACCTCAAATGGAATAATAAATTTGCTTCGATCAAATATAAATAATTAATCAAAGCGGATGATAAGCAATACTTGAACCCACCCAGGTTTTATTCTTATTAAAATCCACGCCCATCATTTTACCTTTACTGGTTCTGATCAGATTATTGACAAGTATAGGTCCATTTCCGTCAGTGTTATTTGAATATCTTTCTTCCGGCCAGAGAAACATCATTCTTATCTCGACTTTTGAGTATCCATCCGGTGTTTCTAGAAGCGGAGCATATTCGATCTTTCTCTGGAGTATATAATTCTCTTTATTTTTAATAGCATCCAGTTTTTCTTTTGTAACAGATATATCTACTCCTAATCCGGCAAATGAGAACAGTGGTTTCAGTACAAAGTTATGAAGATCATTCGGATAATCTTTTAATTCACTAAGAAAATAACATTCAGGTACGTTCTTTCCTTTTAATTGCGGCAGTGAAAATTTGGATATCTTAAAAAACCAGTTCGGATGAGATGTCCAGTAAACATCAATATCATCTCTGAAATCGAAATTGTAGGATAATCCCTTCCTATCAAGTTCATCAAATATTACTCTGTTGTAAATGCGATCGATAGGAATTTCCTTTCCCGCTTCCTTATAAAAGAGTTTTGATCCTTTTTTAAAAACTTTTGTTAAGCATACGGTCTTAATTCCAATCAGTCTTTCAGTTGCAGCAAAATCAATTCGGGTTTTTTGCTCTTCCGGATGGATTTCCAGCAGAATAACATTTTCAGGATCAGAACTGCCAACTATAACTTTTCTGAGAAGTTCATTGTAACTATTCTCCTCAAATCCATTGAAGTATGCAGTAAAGTCAGACGGCATTTGAAAATGTTTTCTTAATACTTTATCGAAATACCACTGATAGCCATATAATGAAGGAAATGCCTGAAGTTCAATAAGTTTTGGAATAAGTTTTCCATTTTCAGTTGCAATTGCAAAATCTATCTGCAGGAAATGAGGAATTTTTGTTTCATTCGGTATCTCAAGATTTGCCGGCACAGCATCACCGGATCTTTTAATGAAGTCATCAGTCTGAATTTGATTCACAATATCGCTGCAAGCATTAATCAAATCATTATTTAATTGTTCCGAAATAAAAAGGGGAGTTTCACATACGCGAAAATCAGTTGGATATTTTAATCCTGTATTGAGATCTGTTAAAAATTCGTTATAAATATTTTCAGTAAAATTATTATTGAACTGCTTTCTTAGTTCAGGTATCATATCTTAAACACTCTACGCAGTAACTTTTACTAATGATTGAATTGCGTTGTTCAGAAACGAAGGTATTACAGTTTTCCTAGTCAGTTTAATCTTTTCAGGATGCTGAAGCCACTCTATCATCTCATTATACTTTTCTTCGTTATATCTTTTTATAATAAAATCTTTTCTTTCATCCTGCTTAAAATGGTACAGCATACTTTCAGGATCAGCTTCTGGATGAAACTGGGTTCCGACAATTTCATCCGATATCCTTATAGCCGTAATGGCTGGATTATTCACGTTTTCTTCTTCAGGAATTTCCCATGAAAGAATTTTTGCGCCATACTCATCAATCATTTTCCGGTTTGGTTCGGTAACCTGCCAGTGTCTGATATCGGCGGCATAGAAAGGATTTGTTAAACTTTTTAGGATAACATCATCACTTCCATCAGAAGTTTTTTCGAACGGCATTACACCGAAAGAATTGATGAAACGTTTATTAACATTTCCAAATTGAAAATATCTTGCCATCATCTGGAATGAATGACAGACAAAGAACATAAATTTTTTCTGCTCAATATTGTTTTGATTGTGTGTCCAGATTTTATCTAGCAGATTGAAGTAATCTTTATCCCACTTTTTATCCTGATCTTCAAAAGGACTTCCTGGTCCGCCTGATGATATAAAGATATCGTAACTCAAATCCGGAAGTTCACCTTTATATCTTGTTTCGAATACATCATAAGTAATATCCAGCCCGCTGTTGGAATTTATAGCATCACTAACAATTTCACGGATACAACGCATTCCCTCATTACGCTCATTATTATATAAATCAATTGTTGTGATTTTAATTTTTTGTTTCTGCATTTATCTTTTTACATCCAATCCATAATGAGTTTCTTCAATGATATAATCAGTAACTTTTCTTGTATCCTGTGATTGCTCCCAGATGGTAAGCTGTCTGTCGGCACCTGTACCGGCTTCCAGGATTTTTCTCACATATTCCAGTTCTTCCCTCGAATTAAGTTCATCTACAACATCATCAACAAACTCAAGAAGTTCATTTGCCAGTTGTTTAAAAGGAACTTCTTCCTTCTTGCCAAAATCTATAAGTTTACCGTGAATTCCATAACGAGCAGCACGCCATTTATTTTCAGCAATCAATGCTCGTCTGTAAAGTCTGAATCCGAGATTTTGTTTAATCAGCTTATGAAGTTTAGCAACAACAGCCTGAATAACTGCTGTGATTGCTATAGTCTCATCCACACGCATCGGTACATCGCAAATACGGAACTCAAGAGTTTTAAACATTGGATGAACCCTGATATCCCACCATATCTTTTTAGCGTTATCGATACATTTTGTTTTGACAAGCAGATTGATATAGTTATCGTACTCGGCAAGACTGCCGAAATAATCAGGTATTCCTGTCCGCGGAAATCTGTCGAATACTTTGCTTCTGTAGGATTTAAAGCCTGTATTCTTACCAAGCCAGAAAGGTGAATTTGTAGAAAGAGCAAAAATATGAGGCAGAAAATATCTTGCCGCATTCATTATATGAATAGCTGTTTCCCTGTCTTCAACCCCGACATGCACATGAAGTCCGAAAATCAAATTAGCACGGGCGACCTGCTGCATATCATCAACAATTTCTTTGTACCGGGGGTGAACAGTTATTTGCTGATCCTGCCAGTGAGAAAACGGATGAGTGCCTGAAGCTGCAATACGTAAATTATTTTTCACTGCAAGTTTGGCAAGTTCAGTTCTCAGCCTGGTAACCTGCTGCCGGGCATCTTTAACATCGCGGCAGATATCGGTTCCCATTTCCACTACCGATTGATGCATTTCAGCTTTTACATTTTCAGCAAGAATAATCTTACCATCTTCCAGAATCTGCTGAATGTGAGATCTTAATTCTCTCGAAACCGGATCAACTATCTGAAATTCCTCTTCAACACCAAGCGTATATAAATCTTTATTTGACATAAAAAATTCCGGAGTTAATTACTTTAATGGTTTATTATTAACAAAGGAATTAACGAATCCGCCCCAGGTAAGATTATTCTGTCCGGGTTGATGAGCTTTAGCTCTTCGGATTGCCATATTTGAAGCAGCTTCAACTATCCATTCAAAATTTTCCTGCCCGACTGACTTGACATCGGCATCAGGTGCCGGGTTACAGAAATCTATTGCGTATGGTACTCCGTCTCTTACCGCAAATTCAACAGTATTAAAATCATACCCAAGAGCTTTATTTAATGCAATGACTCCCTCGTGAACTTTATCCATAATTTTTTTCTCTACAGGTTTTGGATTTCTTACATACCGTAAATGATGAGGCTGTTTTGGGTCATACTGCATTATATGGACGTCCTGTCGGTCAAGGCAGTAGCAGCGGAAATATTCCGAAAACACTATTTCTTCCTGCAGCATCATTACAAGCTGACCGGTTTCATTGTATGCTTTAAAGAATTCATCAGCATTGTTAAGCTTATAAACATTTTTCCAGCCACCTCCCGCAAATGGTTTAAAGTAAGCAGGAAAACCTATATAGTTGAATATTCCCTCCCAATCTAATGGATAAGCGAGATTACGAAATGATCTTTCATTTGTATCATCAGGATGCTGATTAGAAGGAAGTATTACGGTTTTAGGAACAGCAACTCCGATTTTCGTAGCCAGAGCATTATTGAAAAATTTGTCATCAGCGCTCCACCAGAAGGGGTTATTTATAACAGCTGTTCCGCTAATAGCGGCGTTCTTGAGCATTGCTCTGTAGAATGGTACATCCTGAGAAATACGATCGATTAAGACATCGTAACCAATTGGCTCACCCTGAACAACCTTATTTATGTGGGCGAGTTCAGCAGTAATACCCGTCTCATTTTTTGAGTTTACTCTATCTACAAATGCCTGGGGGAAAGTATTTTCCTGGCCGAATAATATTCCGATTTTTTTCATTTGACTTCTCTCTCTGAATTAGATGTATCTTAAAGTTATTAAAAATTGATTACTGACTTTAGCCTTCAATTTTACCTAAATATTGTGGAAACATTTCCTTCCACCAATTCCAATCGTGTCCTGCTCCCTGCCTTATATCAAGCCAGTGAGGTATCCATTTATTATGCAGCAGGTCTGAAATTCTGAGATTCTCACTTAGACAAAAATCATGCTCACCTGTACCGAGAATTATTCCCATTTGACTCAGATTTTTTAAGTACCATTCATCGTTCAATTCTGATAGATAATCCGGAGGATTGTTGAAATAACAATTATTATCATAATATCCGAAAATAAATCTTTTAATATCAAATGCACCGCCCATTGAAAAAAGATAACCAACTTTATCAGGATGACGGAAAGCAATATTTGCTGAATGATAACCTCCGAAACTGCATCCACATACAGCTATCTTGTTAAATCCGGTATCGTATTTTGCAAACTCGATTACTTCGTTAAGAATTAAATTTTCGTAAGCTATATGTGTTTTTACCCTATCAGCCGGATGAATATTATTATTATACCAGCTAACGGCATTAATACTATCCGGACAAAAAATTTTTATTTTACCGGCATCAATGAGGTCTTTTGCCGATTCGATTAATCCTCTGTCCTTAGCTTCATAATATCTTCCCCCGGAGGTGGGGAATACAATTACAGGGTAACCTGAATGCCCAAATACAAGCATTTCAAATTCACTGTTCAAATATTGTGAATGCCACTTATTATATTCTTCTTTCAAAAAATTCCGGAATTTATTAGTGAATGGAATTTTACAAAAATACCTCTCAAATGAGAGGTTATTCGGGGGCAAATATATAAAAAATAGTACTCTTTTCAAGAATTACTGTACCCTGTAAGGCAATTATTAACAGTCGGGTTATAATAATACAAATAAATTGAAATTCTTCAATTTAGAGGGTATTTTTGTTTTTCGATTATGAAAACTGAAAATCAGCAAACGCCTTTAATGGCACAGTATTTCAAAATTAAAAAAGCTAACCCGGATACAATTTTACTTTTCAGGGTTGGCGATTTTTTTGAAACCTTTGAAGAGGATGCTAAAACAACTTCAAAGGTGCTTGGCATTACTTTAACCAAACGTGCCAATGGAGCTGCCGAAGATGTGCCTTTAGCAGGATTTCCCTTTCATGCTATTGATACCTATCTGCCGAAGCTTGTACGGGCAGGGTATAGAGTGGCGGTTTGTGAGCAAGTGGAAAATCCTAAATTTGCTAAAGGTTTGGTAAAGCGTGAAGTGATAGAGGTTGTTACACCCGGGGTAACACTATCCGATAAGTTACTGGATAATAAAAAAAACAATTACCTGATGGCACTTTGCATCAATGAAAACCTTGCCGGAGTTGCTTTTTGTGACATCTCAACCGGGGATTTTCACACTTACGAGGTTGCATCGAACAGATTGGGTGAACAAATAGAATTAATTTCTCCTTCCGAAATTCTTGTTTCGCGAAAAGATAAAGAAATTCTTTTTCCCGTTGTAAATAAAATAAATTCATCTATTCGTATTTCAAGGATGGAAGACTGGATTTTTAACTTTGATTATACAAAAGAACTTTTGCTTAACCATTTTAAAACTGTAACACTCAAAGGTTTTGGTGTTGAAAATCTTTCTTCTGGATTAGTTGCTGCCGGTGCAGTGCTGAATTATTTACAGGACACACAAAAATCTAATTTATCTCATCTTAACAAGCTTTCTGTTTATAATCCATCGGAATATATGATTCTGGATCATTCAACAAAAAGAAACCTTGAAATTACTTATACAATGCATGAAGGTGCCAGAGAAGGCTCTCTAATATCCATTCTGGATAAAACCGAAACCGCAATGGGAGGTAGACTGCTTAAGAAATGGGTCTCAGCGCCTTTAAGAAATCTTGAACCAATTTTGAAAAGGCAGGAAAGTGTTGAAGAGCTGTTTAAGGAAAAGAAATACAGAAAAGATATTATTGAACACTTAAAAGAAATAGGTGATTTGGAAAGATTGATAGCACGTGTTAGTACAGGTCGGGCAACTCCACGCGAACTGATAGCTATAAAATCTTCTTTAAAGAAATTGCCTGTCATAAAGAGTTTACTTTCTAACTTCAAAGTAAGTGCATTAAGACAGATTCAAACATCATTAGACCCATTATCAAAACTTGTTGAAAAAATTGAAGAAGCGATAGTTGACAATCCACCGAACCAGATTACTGATGGCGGTATAATGAAAAGCGGATTTAGCATGGAGCTGGATGAACTCCGAGATATTTCAATCCACGGAAAAGAATGGATCGCCAATCTTCAGAAAAGTGAAAGAGAAAAGACTGGCATCTCATCACTTAAGGTGAATTTTAATAAAGTGTTCGGTTATTACATAGATATAAGCAACGCACATAAAAATAAAATTCCTGAAAATTATATACGAAAACAAACGCTGGTAAATTCTGAAAGATATATTACACCTGAATTGAAAACATATGAAGATAAGATTCTGAATGCAGAAGAGAAGATCAGTGATTTAGAATATCAATTGTTCAATGAGGTTCGTTCGATAGTTGCACAGGAAACAGAAATAGTTCAGAACAATGCAAAATTAATCGCTATGCTCGATTGCTTCGTTTCATTTGCAGAGTGTGCGAGCCAATATAATTATGTAAAACCAGAGTTAAGTCTTAGTGATGAAATTGAAATTAGTGACTGCCGTCATCCTGTAGTTGAAAGGATACTTCCGCCCGGAGAAAAATTTACACCCAATAATTGTAAGCTTAACAATACCGATCATCAGATAATTATTCTTACCGGACCCAACATGGCCGGCAAATCAGTTTATCTTCGGCAGGTTGGACTAATTGTTCTGCTTGCGCAAATAGGATCCTTTGTCCCTGCCAAGAAAGCCAGAATAGGAATAGTGGACAGAATATTTACACGGGTTGGTGCAAGTGATAATATTACAGCCGGAGAAAGTACTTTTCTTGTTGAAATGCAGGAGGCAGCTAACATTCTTAACAACGCAACTTCAAAAAGTCTTGTACTTTTAGATGAGATAGGAAGGGGGACAAGTACATTTGACGGAATATCCATTGCATGGGCTTTGACAGAATACCTTCACGAAAATCCGGAGGTAGCTGCTAAAACATTATTTGCAACTCACTACCACGAACTGAATGAAATGGCAGATTTGTTTCCAAAAATCAGAAATTACAAAGTTGAAGTACGCGAGTATGATGATAAAGTTATTTTCCTGCATAAAGTAAATCCGGGCAGAGCAGACCATTCTTATGGTATACAGGTAGCGCAGATGGCCGGACTTCCGTTATTTGTTACCAACCGTGCTAAGGAAGTTTTGAATAATCTCGAAAGTAAAGAGCTGACTCCATATGAAATTAAGAAGGAAAGACTTAAAAAACTCAAGCAGGAAAATGATAATCAGATTGGTTTGTTCGAATTCCGTGATGATAAACTCAGAAGTGAAATTGATAATATTGAATTGAATAACCTGACACCTATTGAAGCTTTGAATAAATTAAGTGAGATAAAAAAGAAGATGAAAGAGGATAAAACTTTATGAGGAAGGAAACAATTTTTATTTTATTTTTGTTAGTTTCAGTATTATTGGTTTTTACAGCTTGTTCTGAAAACGGAAATAATGAAATTGTGGTTGAAGGATATAACGGTGCATTGATGATTGAGAGAGCGGAAAAAGATTTTAATCTCAAAAATGATCCCCATTCTCCGTTTAACAGAGATCCTGATGCAAAATATGATAAATTAAAATATTTTGAACCGGATACTACTTTTATTTTTGCTTCAAAACTTTACAGGTACGATACAGCAGATACAATTATAATTATGGGTACAAGAGGTGAGCAGCGTAAGGCAGTTAAAGAAGGGTATGTAGTTCTCGATTATAATGGTGAGCAGCACAACTTGAATGTTTATAAAAGTTTCGGACCTCAGGGACAGCCATATTACAGCATATGGTTCACTGACCTGACGACCGGTACGGAAACATATAAAATTGGCAGATACCTGGATTTCAGATATTCACTTGATGAGGATTTTATATACATAATTGATTTTAACAGAGCGTACAATCCCTATTGTGCTTATAGTGAATTATTTACGTGTCCGATACCAACAGAAGAAGACCATCTGAAATTTGCAATTAAAGCAGGAGAGAAAAATTTTCATTAATGTTTGGAGTTATTAAGTGATAGTTATTGTAGATAAATCAGCCAGCAGTGAGCAAATTGAGAATGTAATTAAACAGCTGGAGTATTTTGGCTTCGATGTTCATCAATCGAGTGGTGATGATTATACAGTTTTAGGTGCAATTGGCGTTAAACCAAATTTTGATATACGTAAAATACAACTCCTTGATGGAGTTATATCTGTCTTTCGTGTAACTGATCAGTTAAATTTATCTAGCCGAAGAACGAAAAAGGAAAATACCATAATTAAAGTAAGAGATGTTATCATCGGCGGGAATGAAATAGTGGTGATTGCAGGTCCTTGCTCGGTTGAAAGTGAAGATCAGATATTCAGAATTGCAAAAGATGTTAAATCAAGCGGAGCAAAAATTCTTCGCGGGGGTGCATTTAAACCTCGTACCTCTCCATATGCTTTTCAGGGAATGGGTGAAAAAGGTTTGAAATTGCTTAATGAAGCAGGACAGGAGTTCAATCTGCCGGTAATTACAGAAGTAACCGAAATAAAAAATATAGAACTGATAGATCGCTATGCAGATATTTTTCAGGTTGGTTCCAGAAATATGCAAAACTTTCCGCTGCTTCGTGAGCTTGGAAAATCCAGCAAACCTGTCCTCATTAAAAGAGGCTTCTCTGCAACTATTGACGAATGGCTGATGTCTGCTGAATATGTTCTCTCTAATGGAAATGAAAACGTGATTTTATGTGAGCGCGGAATAAGAACTTTTGAAACCGCAACACGAAACACATTTGATCTCTCGGCAATTCCTGTGGTTCATCAAAAAAGTCATTTGCCTGTTATTGCCGATCCTTCTCATGCAACAGGAATGAGAGATAAAGTGATACCTATGGCGCGTGCAGCTGTTGCTGCAGATGCCGATGGATTGATGATTGAGGTTCATCATGATCCTGTAAATGCATTGTCAGATGGTCCTCAGGCATTGCTGCCTGATCAATTTGCAGCTCTTATGATTCAGTTAAAACAGATATCTGAAATCATCGGACGGAAAATTGGTGAGAAATCAATGGAGCCGCAGGTTAATTAAATTCCCGCTACGATTTTTTTGCTACCAGATTCCTGGATATTGAGTAATAGTCAGGCAGGTAGAGATGTCGGCCCTCAAATTTAATAATTGATAGTAAATACTCACTGTTCTGCGGAGGAATAAACTCGAGATACTTGGTTATTTTTCTATCGATTGTAAGAAGCTCGGAAACACTATCTACAAAAAACCCGAACCGGTTATCATCCTTTTCGTACAGGAATATCCTGGTATTCTCATCAAACTTTGTGAGGGTAATACCAAAAAGCTTGTGAAGATTTATAATCTGAACATCTTCCTTATTAATTAACAGCTTTAAATGATCCATTCGTTCAATAGGGAAATCAGTCCCTAATTTATCAACACGAATTGTTGAACTGATATCTCTCACATCAGCACAAAACTCAAGATCGCCTAAATAAAAAACGAGTAAACCTTTAAGGTTGTTCATTTATAAATAATATTATGGTTGGAAATTTTGTCCTCACTAACAAGTACTGCAATCATTCTGCCTTGAGATGAATGATTGCCTTCGCTAATATAATACTTAAAAAATTAAATGACCTGATCTTACGCGAAAAAAATAATAATTGGTTATTGATTAAATTATTTAATCCTTTTGTGATTCTTTACCAGCTCTGATCGATATTCCGTATAAATCAAGTTTATTATATAGAGTTGGTTTTGATATTCCAAGAACTTTGCATGCTTTCTGTTTATTTCCTTTAACTTCGTTGAGCACATTTTCAATATGGAATTTTTCCAGTTCCGCCACACTCCAGTTTGGATTATACTGAAACATATCAGGACCTTCAGAAGATTTTTTTATATCTGATTTTTTCAGGAGGATATTGTCAGGCTCAATTACATCTGATTTAGAAAGCAGTATTGCCTGCATTAAGGTATTTTCCAATTCACGGACATTGCCAATCCAGTCGTGTTCCTGAAGCATTTCCATTACTTCGTAAGGGACTTTACGAACATCTTTGTGGAGTTCTTTATTTATCTTTTTTACAAAGTGTATTACCAGAGCCGGGATATCCTCTTTTCTATCTCTTAGTGGAGGTGCCACTATAGTAAACACCTTTAACCGGAAATAAAGATCTTCTCTGAATTTTCCATCTTCTACAAGCTTTGAAAGATTCTTGTTAGTGGCAGCAATTATTCGTGCTTCAAGCGGGACTGTTGATTCACCTCCTACCCGTTCAAACTCCTTTTCCTGAATAACACGCAATAATTTTACCTGAAGATCATATGATATTTCTGAAATTTCATCAAGGAAAATTGTTCCCATTCCTGCAAGTTCAAATTTACCTTTTTTATTTCTTACCGCTCCTGTAAATGCACCTTTCACATGACCAAACAATTCACTTTCAAGAAGTGATTCGGAAAGAGCCGAGCAATTTACAGCAATAAACGGATGCCCTTTAGTTATACCTGAATTGTGTATCATTCGTGCAATTACTTCTTTTCCGGTTCCGCTTTCGCCCTGTATCAGAACTGTAATTCTTGAAGAAGATATTCTTCCGATACTTTTATAAATTTCTTTCATTATCGGTGTGCTTCCGACCAACGTAGTTTTGCCTCTGAATTCCTCTTCTTCTTCTTTCGAAAGTGAAACTGCCAGTTGTTCACTTAACTCTTTGCTGCGGAGAGCGTTTTTAACTACCTGGTTGAATCTTGTTACATCGATGGGTTTCTCAATATAGTCATATGCACCTTCCTGAATGGCTTTTATCGTGGATTCGGTATCGTCAACACCGGTTATCATTATCACAGGAATATTAGCATCATTTTCCTTAATATATTTCATCACCTGGAAACCATCGGCTTCCGGCATGATAATATCCGTTATCACCAGATCCGGTCTCTCTCTCTTAAAAGTCTCAATTGCCTGTGCACCATCATCAGCAGAATAAACTAAATGTTTTTCTTTTGACAGGTAAAGCTTTAATGTACTTTTAATTAGTTCGGAATCGTCTGCAACCAGTATTCTCGCCATAATCTACTCTAAAGATTATTAATGAAGTGTCATTTAAGAAATTGTGTTATGTATAAGTTAAGCATCCGGCAACCTCTCTTCCAAAAATATCAAATAATCAGATAATATAAAGTATATATTCATAATAATTTGTATTAAGATACTGAAATAAAATATTTCAGGATCCGGATGAAAATAACCTGATACATAAATCAGTACCATGTATGTAAATGAATTTTACTTAACGGTTATTTATTATAACTTTGAGCGATTTTTTCAAGATATTATTGGTAAAGATGATTAGACACATAATTATAATTTTAATATTCTCATTTTTTTCTGCGACTTTTTTGCACTCGCAAATAAATTCGGGAAGTGAAATTAAAACAACTTATTACTCTGATGGAGCAATTAAAACCAGAGGCGAGTACTTATATGATCAACTCCATGGCAAGTATCTTGAGTATTATCCATCCGGAAATCTCTGGAAGGAATGGAATTTCGTATACGGAAAAGAAAACGGAATTTCAATTTGGTATTTCGAAGATGGTAAAGTAAGCATTGAATGGAATTATATAAATGGATTGAGAGATGGACCTGCTAAATGGTATTATGAAACCGGTGAACTGTGGGCAGAACAAAATTTTGTTGACGGATTACTCCAGGGCATAACACGAACATACTACAAAACCGGTGAACTTCAGGGTGAATGGAACTATGTTGATGGAGTACTTCAGGGTATCTCAAGAACTTATTATACATCGGGTAATGTGGAAATTGAAAGGAAATTCGTAGATGGCAAACAGCACGGTACAACCCGAATATTCCATGATCATAAAGACCGCGTAGCTCTTGAAGCATTTTTCATTAATGATAAGTTGCAAGGGAATGTAAAGATCTTTGATCTCGGAGGTAAAGTCAGGGTTCTTGATGAGTATATTAACGATGAAATGATAAATAGAACCAGATATGATTTTATGGGTAAGCTTGAATCCGTCGAAAAAGTTGAAAGAGATTTTTATTCAAGCAATTCGATAAAGCAGGAAACCTTCCTGGTTGATGGTTTAAGAGATGGTGTAACAAGAACCTATTATGAGAGCGGATTTTTAAAAGAAGAATGGAATTACCAGAAAAATTCTCTTCATGGTTTATCATTAACTTTTCATGAAAACGGAGTGCTTAAAAAATCTTCTGATTATATTGATGGAATTAAACGCGGTATTGAAAAAACCTATTATGAGTCTGGCGTGTTAAAAGAAGAAGCTATATACGAAAACGGCAGAAGGAACGGTACTTTTCTGAGCTATCATCCAAATGGTAATCTGCAGTCACAGTTAACATACCAGAATGATGAAATTGTCGGTGAAGTTAAGCATTTTTATGAAAACGGACTTATCAAATCTACTGAGTTCATTCAGAATGGAATCATTTCCGGCAGACGCAATACTTATTACCGGAATGGAGCTCTGGAAAAGGTGGAGAACTACATTAATGGAAAACCTGATGGATGGACTAAAACTTACTTTGATGATGGTACATTGATGCGGGAAGAGTATTATAGAAATGGAGTAGTTGAACGCAGTAAGGATTTTAATCGCAGAGGTGAACTTGTTTCAACTACGGGTTACGATTAATTGAAATTCTTAAAAAAATAATCTCTTAGTTACTTTTTAAACCAAACATATCTTATTGTGTTATGAAAAAGTCTTTACCTGAAAAGTTTAATGTTGCACTCGTTCAAATGGCATTCAGTAAGAAGCCTAAAGAAAATGTAAATAATGCAGTTAATTGGATTGAAAAAGCTGCTAAACAAAAAGCGAAGGTAATTTGCCTGCCTGAATTATTTACTTCACAATATTTCTGTCAATCCGAAAATATTGATTATTATGATCTTGCTGAACCTGTCGATGGTCCTTCAATATCAGCTATCAGAAAAGCTGCTGTAAAATATAAAGTTGTTGTGGTAGCACCTTTCTTTGAAAAACGTACAATGGGTGTTTATCACAACAGTGCTGCTGTTATTGATGGAGATGGAAAAGTTTTAGGGTTATATCGTAAAATGCATATTCCGGATGATCCGGCTTATTATGAGAAGTTTTACTTTACTCCCGGAGATCTGGGCTTTAAAACATTCGATACAAAATTTGGTAAAATCGGGACGTTAATTTGCTGGGATCAGTGGTATCCCGAAGGTGCAAGACTGACTGCTCTACAGGGAGCAAGTATTTTATTTTACCCGACAGCGATTGGATGGCATCCATATGAAAAAACTGAGCACGGAAAGGCTCAATTTGAAATCTGGCAAACCATTCAACTCGGTCATGAAATATCGAATGGAATTTATGTTGCAGCTGCAAATAGAATCGGTCTCGAAAAACAAACTCCAGATTCGGCGGGAATAGAATTCTGGGGCAGATCATTTATTTGTGACCCGCAGGGAATTATTTTAGCTGAAGCATCTCAGGATAAAGAAGAAGTTATAACTGCCGAAGTTGATTTGAATAGAATAGAATACATCCGGCGTAATTGGCCCTTTCTTCGTGATAGAAGAATTGATGCTTATGGTGATATTACCAAGCGGTTTGATGACTAAAAAAAGTCAAAAGTCAAAAGTCAAAAAATCAAGTTCATTTAATAATTAAATATGGAGGTGTTATGTCAGAGAAGCAATTTCAGGATGTTAAAAAACGTTGCTATAATTATTCTATTCAAATTATTAAACTTGTTGATTCGATAGAAATAAAACGTATTTTTTATTCACTTGTTGATCAACTTCTTCGTTCCGCAACTTCGATAGGAGCTAATATTATTGAAGCAAAATCGGCTCATTCGAAAAAAGATTTTATAAAATTTTATGAAATAGCCCTGAAATCTTCTAACGAAAATAAATATTGGATTTGTCTGCTTAGAGATGGTTTGGATTTGAATAAGGATGAATTAAATATTGCATTAAATGAGGTAATAGAAATTTCCAATATCATTGCTTCAATTGTAATTAAATTAAAAGAAACTAAAGCCAATGTTATCAAAGAAAAATATGTCAGGTATGGAACAGATTTACTGGAAAATTCAATACTTAGTTTAAATGATTTATACAAAAATTCTGATTCAAAGTAGACCAAATCCGATATACTCCTTTTTGACCTTTGAATTTTGACTTTTGACTTTCTTTCAAAAAACGATGCATAATTTTTAATGAATAAAATAAAACAGTTCTATCAACTTCCCGCAGAATGGGAAAATCACGAAGCAACCTGGATCGGCTGGCCAAACAATAAAGAAGACTGGCCAGGAAAATTTCAGCCGATTCCCTGGGTTTACGGCGAAATTGTTCGATATATCTCTCGTGCTGAAAAAGTGAGGATCATCGTTGAATCAAAATCACATCAGAAAAAAGCTGAGAGTATTTTGAAAGCAGTGCAGGCGGAGTTATCCAATATTGAGTTTTTCAAACTTGAAACAGATAGAAACTGGCTAAGAGATTCCGGTCCTCAATTCGTTAAAGATAATAATGGCAATACCGTTCTCATAAACTTTAAGTTTAATGCCTGGGCAAAGTATGATAATTATAAGAAAGACAAAAAAATCCCGAAGATGATTTCGGACAAACTTGGATTACCTAAAGTTATTGCCGAACATAAAAACAGGGAAGTGGTACTGGAAGGCGGAAGCATTGACTATAACGGGTTGGGAACCTTGATAACCACAGAGGAATGTCTGATGGATAATGAAGTGCAGGTTCGTAATCCTGGTTTTAGTAAGAAAGATTATGAAGAAGTTTTTAGAAAATATCTTGGTATTACAAATACCATCTGGTTAAACAAAGGTATTGCTGGTGATGATACACACGGACACATTGATGATATAACAAGATTTGTAAACCGAACAACAGTTGTTACTGTAATGGAGACCCGTCCTAATGATCCTAACTACCTTCCGCTTATGGAGAACAGGGAAATACTTGAAGATGCAGTGCTTGAAGATGGAAAGAAAATTGAAGTGATCGAAATACCAATGCCTTCTCCGGTAATATTTAAGGGAGAAAGACTTCCGGCAAGTTATGCAAATTTTTACATTTCAAATTATGCAGTGCTTGTCCCGACATTTAATGATCCGAATGACAGAATTGCATTAGGAATTCTAGGTGAACTTTTTACAGATAGACCAGTGATAGGGATCCACGCTGTTGATCTGGTTTGGGGATTGGGGACTATTCATTGTTTAACACACGAGCAGGTTAAATAAAGAGAGCTCAGGACCGGAGTCCTGAGCAGATATGTTTGCTTAATTTATCTGAGCAGTATCATCTTTTTTGTTTCAACAAAATCGCCTGCCTTCAACTGGTAATAGTAAACTCCGCTTGAAAGTTTACTTGCATCAAAGTTTATCTCATAACTACCTACATTTCTATATTCATCAACTAACGTTGCAACTTCCCGCCCCAGCATATCAAAAACTTTAATTGATTGATGACTGCCTACAGGCGACTGCCAACTGATTTTTGTACTTGGATTAAAAGGGTTGGGGTAGTTTTGATTTAATGAGAATCTTTCAACAAGCCAATGACCTTCATGAATGTCTGTTACAGAAAATGTAACTGGAGCAATCCAGAAACCGGTTGAAGCAGTATTAATCGGATCAGGTCCGAAATAATCCAGTTGATAAAAATAGCCTACAAAGGCGGTATAACTGCCATCAGTATTTTTTTTGAGTGTTGGTGCAAGATGAGCACCATTCTCATTCATATTATTAGTCTCTGTAAGATTTATAGGAGCTGACCACTCTGAGTTAAGTGTTCTGTAAGAGATATATACATCACAAAGCTGCATTGCCGAGTTTTTATTATCCATGACCCAAACACAAACCATAACTTCTCTTTCTTTATCGAAAGCAAGATAACCTGAGGGACCCATCTGCCCAAATGCCGGACCTTCTCTTGTAGTGAAAATCATATCGTTAATACCTTCATAAATAACTTTGCCCTTCCAACCACTTGAGGTTTCATAAATTTCAACGAGTGAATTTATTCCTGTGGTACTGTTTGTAGTTGTATCGGTTACAGATATTATCAAATGAACATATCCGTCCTTATCAACATTGATATCGCCAGCGAAAGAAACGAAGTTGTCACTTTTTATGAAATCAAATAGGCGGTCATATTCTTCAAGACCTTCTATAGTTCTGAAATCTAAAACTTGAACTTGCTGCCAGGTTAAACCATTATCAGATGATTTAATATAAGCAGGATACCAACCCGAATATATTGGATCATTTGGATCAGGATGATCAAAAGTGCCTAGATAACCTATGTATACATTACTATTTAATGAAACCCCTCCAAGACTTAGAAAGTTAGTAGAAGAATCTAAAACATCTATTATCTCAATGGTATTAAAATCCAAGGTTCTGAATAAAACATTACCGTTGCTCCAAAACATCCAGTCTCCTTCAGCCCAGCAAAAAGCACCTTCGCTATAATTGCTGTTTACATATGCACTTGTGGTTCCCCAAACTATAGGGTTTGCATATCCATAACCAAGTCCTCCCAATAATTCTCCCCAGGTAAAAATTCCTCGAACCAATCCAATACCTCCATTATATGGATTTGATAATGCCATACTTGGATAACGAGCATTCAGAGGAAGAGAACTGTTAACAGAAGTAACTCTAAACCAGCTTTCACCTGCATCAGTTGAAAGATTATACCACAATTCACCAGTTCCGGCAGCATAGGTTGTGTGTCCACGATGAACAAAACCTGCAGTATTTGAAACTGCCTCGTAAGCTATAGGATTAATTAACCATAAATTTGGTCCGAATGCGTTCGGTAATGTATCTACTAGAATCCAGTTTACAGAAGTATTCGAGTGAAATTCATAACTATGATGAATTGATGTGGTAAGGTCCTGATCCGCATAAATTCTTTCGGATTGATGCGGAATGATTTCAGTAACTTGAGCTATAACATTAAGTACTAATGAAATAACTATTACTATAACGAGCACTAATACTCTCTTCATCTTACCTCCTTACAAAATATAAAATTTTGTATTGAATCGTTAAACAGATTCCGTTTTTGCATTGATTTAGTAATCCTGATACAAACTTAAAAAATTTATTCTAAATCATCAATTTCTGATTGTTAACAATTAGCAAACACAAATTACTTGATCTCTTAATCTTTATTTTATAAGTGTTTGAAATTCAAAGTTGATTCAGAGAACAGAAAGCAAGATTATAAAGTATCGGACAATTTTTAGATTCATAAACAAATTAATTTCAAGTAAATAAAATCA
>CAZXCP010000021.1:0-38257 GCA_964639355.1 uncultured Ignavibacteriaceae bacterium | reverse complement strand
ATTTTAACATGAGAAAACCTGAAATGATGAAAATAATATTTCTGTTTTTAGTTCTGAGCACTATGGTATTTACTCAGAATAAAGACCCAAAACAAATTCTGAATAATGTTGTCAATAATTTTAACAGAGTTCAGGACTATGAAGTAAATGTAAACATAAAAGTTGACGTGGAATTTCTGAAAGCCCCGGAATCACAGGCCAAAATTTATTTCAAACAGCCTGATAAAATCTCACTAAAAAGTGATGGCTTTGCAATGCTTCCCAAAAACGGGTTTAACTTTGCACCGTCCACCCTGCTTAAAGAGGAATACACAGCTATTTACGAGAAAGAGGAAATCATTGATGGAAGAAAGTTAACTCTCATAAAAGTTATTCCTCTTGGTACAACATCCGAGGTTATTCTTTCTACATTATGGATAGATGAAGAAATAAATGCTATAAAAAAAATTGAATCGACGACCAAGATCAACGGAACATTCATAATTGATTTTAGTTATGATGAAAAACTTAAATATCCGTTACCCTCAAAGATGGTGTTTTCATTCAATATAGATAAAATGAATTTTCCCTCGTCAATGATGGGAAGCACCGATACGAGGAAAAGACAGCAGAAAAAACCGGATGACTCGCTTACAAAGGGTAAGGTTTACGTTGATTATTCTGATTATAAAGTTAACAGCGGCATACCTGATTCATTTTTTGATGAGGATAATAAATAAAATCAGCCGAAGCTCTGATCAGGAGAGAACACAATCATTTTGTTGCTGGAGGCAATTGCAACTGCTTCGGCTGAATCTGGTGCAATAATATATTGTTTTTTAAATTCAGGAAAGTCAGTTCAGAATGAGTTGAAGTTCCTGTCGTGGAAAAATCAGGGGTTAAAAGTTATGTTGTTATCAAAATCCTCAGCAGATTTAACAACCAGCCTGTCGGCATTATGCAAATGATGTAATCCCTTATAAGTTCCTGTAGCAGTGTAAACCTTATCCTTTATTACATCAAAAGGGGAGAGCAATAAAATCCAGCCGGGAAGTTCTTTTCCCTGTTCATCTGTGAATCTCAGGTATGTGAAAACCGGATTCTTTGAATCAACCACGGCTGTTATAACAGCTTTAACTTCAATCTCATTGAATCTGATTTGTTCAACTTCAATACTTTGAATATCGAAAAATTCTTTTTGTATGTCCTGGGAGAATGGTATGTTTATTGGTAAATCTAACGAACTGAAATGATTTTTTAGTTCTTCATCAGCTTCCTTTTTAAATGCGGCAATCTGATTCAAAATTTTACTTCCTTTTTCTGCATCAGTGGTTTTAAGAAGGTCTTGATGAAGTTTGTCAATCTCTATATAGAATTTATCAGCAATAGATGGAAGTTCACCGAGGTAACTGTGTTTTTTATAACTTTCACAGCCGTTAAAGAAAATAAACGATAAAAATAAGAGAATCAGGATCTTCATTTGATCGTAATACTGATTGCAAGTTCTTCTTTATTCAGTCTGAACCTAGCTGCATCCCAGGATGGCGGTCCGAACATTCCGCGGGCATCATTTGAAAAGCCGTAATCCTCAGTTGGTATTCCAAGAAAATTTGTATTCAGCATATCATTACCATCCTCATCGTGAAAAGCCTTAACAGCATAATTACCAAAAGGAAGATCTTCAATAACTGCCACAGCTTTCTTGTTGGAAATCGGGATTGTCAGACCAATAAAAGGGTTTTTGTGATCTTTATAATTTTCTTTGGAATTTGTAAGTGCAACTTTTACAGTACCGTTATCCGAACTTAATCCTTCAAAATTAATGATCAAAGTGCCTTTAGAATCTTCAGAATTCTGATGTACTCCCGGTACATTAGAAATTGCTAACAAACAAAGAACGATCAAATTTAACAGCATAAATCAGCTAATATACTTTTTGAAGATTACAGAGGTATTATGTCCGCCGAACCCAAAAGCATTGCTTAATGCATAGATTACTTTTTTATCCTGCGGCTTATTAAAAGTATAATTCAGATCACATTCCGGATCAGGATTTTCGAAGTTGATAGTTGGGGGTATCCTGTCATTAACAATCGCCAGTATGGTTGCAATCGCTTCAACGGCACCGGCAGCTCCAAGTAAATGACCTGTCATACTTTTAGTGGATGATAGGTTCATTTTGTATGCGTGTTCACCGAATACTTTTTTTATTGCTTTTGTTTCACCGATATCTCCAAGAGGAGTAGCGGTTCCATGCATATTTACATAATTGATATCGGAGGGATTTATATCTGCCATTCTTATTGCCATTTCCATTGCAAGTATAGCTCCTGCGCCATCAGGATGCGGTGCAGTGATATGATGTGCATCTGCAGATAACCCAATACCGACAATCTCACCATAAATTTTTGCTCCTCTACTAACAGCTCTTTCAAATTCTTCCAATACGAGAGTTCCCGCACCTTCACCCATTACAAAACCATCGCGGGTTATATCGAAAGGTCTGCTTGCAGTTTCGGGAGAATCATTTCTTGTTGAAAGAGCCCGGTTTGCATTAAATCCACCCATACCAATTTCATTAATTGAGGCTTCGGATCCGCCGCATATCATTACATCTGCAATACCGTTTTTTATTAATAGATAACTGTCGATCATGTTATTATTTCCGGTTGCACAGGCGGAAACAGTACAGTAATTCGGCCCGCGGAAACCATATTGCATAGAAATATGACCGGCAGCAATATCCGGAATCAACATAGGAATGAAAAATGGTGAAATTCTTTCAGGACCTTGAGTATGATTTGTTACTGACTGAAGATAAAAGGTCTGGATACCGCCAATACCGCTGCCATATATAACTCCTATTTTTGATCTTTCTTCATCAGTTAATGTTTCAGGATTTAATGAACTGTCTTTGATAGCCTGTTGAGTTGATACAAGTGCATATTGGGCGAAAGGATCAAGACGGCGTGCCGTTTTTTTGTCAAGAAAATTTCCAACCTCAAAACCTTTAAGTTCACAGGCGAATTTTGTTTCTACTCTGGATGTATCAAAAGAAGTAATGAGTGCTGCTCCGCTTTTACTCTCCATCATTGCATTCCAAAAATCTTCAACACTTAGCCCAATTGGTGTCAGTGCGCCTAAACCAGTTACTACCACCCGTCTATTCTCTAACGCCATTATTTGCCTTTCTTGATTGTTTTAAATAAACAGACTTCTTGAAAATTTAGGGGTAAAGATAACTAAATCAGTTGGAATTTAATAAGTCTTTATATGCGGATATTTGCTTGTATTCAACGTATTTAATGTTAAAACTTATCTTCAGTAAGTCTGAAAATCTTCCAGTTTTCTAAAGGATGGGCACCGCGGTTTTTATAGAATTCAATTGCCGGTTCATTCCAATCTAATACTGACCATTCAACCCTTCCGCAATTTCGTTCTTTTGCGAGCTTTATTATGAACTCCAATAACGACTTGCCGATTTCTTTTCCCCGAAACTCCGGTTTTACAAAGAGATCTTCAAGATAAATACCTGCTTTGCCAAGGAATGTTGAATAATTGTGAAAGTATAAAGCATATCCAACCGGAGAATTTTCAAATTCTGCGATGAGTATATCAACAAATGAATTGGTTGATTCAAGTATAATTTTTAAGTCGCTTACAGACACTGATACCTCTTCAATAAGTTTTTCATACTCAGCAAGTTCCAAAATCATCTTATGGATAATCTCAGCATCCGCAGATAATGCTTTCCTGATATTTAAACTGTCTTTCATGTATTAGTTTTGAATCAGTTCACTTAGAAGAATATGCTCTTTGATTTCAGAAAAAGGCAATATTATATCGATATTGCCCATTGAAAACGGAGCAATTTCATAAGGATCAAATTGAAGTACCAATGCATCGTTCAGTAAGTAGAAATCCTGTTCTGAGTTTAATTCTATATTGTCCTCGAATAGTCCGGCATCGGTTAAAGTTTCGGCATCGTATGTTTGAAGAATTTTCTTTTCACATAGTCTGCTTATTTCATCTATTGAAGAGGCATTAAGAACATCCTCCAGTGTAAGCAGATTTCCAGATTTAAAGTCTATCGTATAACCAACTGAATAGAAATTACCATGAGCCCCTCCGGTGAATTCATAGTGATTTAAAACAATACTTAAAAACGATTCATTTATAAGTTTCACATCAAACCCGGTTTCGAAACTGAAATACATTCCGTATTCATATTCTATAGTTGGAAAAGAATCAAGCATTGCTACAAACTCTTCAAAAAATTCCAGAGATTTAAAGAACTCTTCTTCAAAAAAAATGTTAATCTTATCCTCAACCAATTTATTCTGAAGTCCGAATAATTTTGGATATGTGATTTCCACAATCGTTGAGCTGTCTTCAGATTCATCATAATAATCTAAGGCCCTTATGTAAACAGAATCGAACGGTGATTTAACTGAATTAATTGACTCTGCTTTGGCATTGACCAGAAACATACAACCGATGACAACTAAAATTATATACTTACTCATCTTAATCCTCCGAGGAGATTTTTAAAGTGTTCTTTAATTTCTTTCTTAAGTCAAGCCATGTGTTAACTCTTAAAACGCCTTCGGCAAAAATATATCCGAAAAATATTCCGATTACCGCACCACCAAGCATGTCAGATGGATAATGAAGCCCCAGGTATAACCTGGACAGTGCGACAAGAAATGCAGTAATAAAGAGAATCCATTTCAGTTTAGGAAAAATTCGGTAAAAGAATGTTGCGGTGGCGAAGTTGTTAAGTGCATGATTGGATGGAAAGGAATAGCTGCCTGTGCAACCAAGAGGAGTTATAATATCTGAAAGCACATTACAGGGTCTTTCTCTCTGAAAAATTTCCTTGATAACACGATGTCCCAACTGATCTCCCGCCAGGATCAGAAGCAGTACACCTATTACTGCAATTTTACCCACTTGTCCGCCTTTGGTCCAGCAGATGCCTAATAAAATTATGTAAGCTATGTACCAGTTATTAACGTTTGTAATAGTTGAAAAGAATCTGTCGAGCAATCCGGAGGAAAGAGTATGATTAACGAAATAAAGTATGCTCAGATCTATTGAATATAAAAATTCTATCATAGTTATAAATCTGGAATTATTACCTGCAGCAAATCTATGTAAAAAGACCAATTGTAACACTATTATTTGATTAAAAATTTTCGGATTTTTATACTTAAAATAGTTTATAAAAATAATGAGCGAACGCAATTCCATATTTGACTTTCTTTTCAGACCAAATCTTCCGTTTAGTGATGAGAGATATGATAAGATAGTGAAAGAATCAAATCTGCATCTTATAACTCCGCTTAAAGTTATAGCCTTTCTGGTAATAATATCGGGTTTGTTCGCAATGTTATTTGAAGTTCGTTACCACGAACAGTATGCTATTGAGGTTTATATTACCAGGCTATCTGCCACTCTGGTAGCATTTTTAATCTTTGCAATGATGTTCACAAAATTGGCCGCAAAAGCCTCCATAGTATTTGTACATATCTTACTGCTTACTATCATTATATCGTCGGGAATAATGATTTTACTTCTACCCGCCACACTTGTTTTTAATTCGCATATTGTCGGATTGATGATATTTACATCCGCCATGTTTCTAAACTGGGAAGTTAAAAATCAGATACTTGTTGCAATTTATTATAACATAGTATTTGCAGTAGCTATACTTTTTAATGATCAACGGATTTATTTTCTGCCTAATATGTTTGAGTCGGTATTGTTCGTTCTGTTTCTGAGTTTAATCTCTGTTATCGGAAGTGCAATTAATTTCAGACTTAGACTTCAACTTGCTGAGAAAACTATTTCCATTGAACAATCCGAACAAAAATTCAGACTGATATTCAATAACATCTCTGAAGGAATATTTCAGGTTTCAACTGATGGAAATTTTCTAACCATCAACCCTGCATTTGCAAAAATGCTTGGCTACAGCCATATTCCTGATTTAATGAAGAAGAATATGAAACTCATAGTGACCAATCTTGTTGAAAGGGACAGACTGGTAAATATTCTTAATGAGCGAGGGCGGGCATCTGATTTCAGGTTAACATTTATTAAGAAAAACGGTGAAGAAATAGTTACAAGTCTGAATGTTGTAAAACTGTATGACGAGACCAAGAAAAGACACTATTTTGAAGCCAATGTTACGGATGTTTCCAAACAACTTGCAGCCGAACAGGAAAGAAAACGTGCCGAAAATAGTCTTAGAAAGGAAAAAGAAAAATCTGACAGACTTGCACAGGAAGCTCTGAAATTGAGTGGGTTGAAGACAAAATTTCTTGCGAATATGAGTCATGAAATAAGAACACCCATGAATGGAATTATCGGTTACCTATCATTAATAGAAAATGATATTTATGAAAGCAAGGATGAACTCAAACAATATATAGGCACTGCAAGGCAATCTGCTGAAGCGTTATTGGAAATCATAAATTCGATACTTGATCTCAGTAAAATAGAATCTGGTAGAATTGAACTGGAAAGATTGAATTTTAATTTTAAGAAGATCGTTGAACAGTCAATTTCAGTTGTGCAGGCAAAAGCTTCGGAAAAAGGTCTTAACATTGTTACTAAATATCCGGTTGGCGATGAATTAAACTTTATAGGGGATCCGACAAGGATAAGACAAATTTTCATAAATCTTCTAAGCAATGCTGTCAAGTTCACCACCGAGGGGAACATAACAATTGAGATCAAAGCAGAACAATCCACACTAAATAGGGTTAAGATACTGGCATCAATAATTGATACCGGTGTTGGTATTCCTGCCCATAAAATAAATGAATTATTTAAACCGTTCTCTCAGGTTGATGGATCTGAAAGTGGCAAACTTGGTGGTACCGGTTTAGGTCTTGTAATTTGTAAAGAATTTGTAACAATGATGGGAGGTGATATCAGGTGTGAAAGTGTAGAAGGTCATGGCAGCAGATTCTCATTTGAAATTTTTGTTTACCGTACATTTGATTTACCCGGTATCCAATTAGATGCTTCGCAGAAATCCACTTATATACAGGATAAGACCGTAAGTGAAGATAATACTATCATCAAACAAAATTTTGATAAGCGAAAGCACTTTAAACTTTTGCTGGCGGAGGATAATCCTATTAATCAGAAAGTAATACTTAAGATTTTATCATCAGCGGGATTCAATGCTACACCGGTTATCAATGGCAGCGAAGCTCTTGCAAAATACACCCAGAATGATTTTGACCTGATATTAATGGATATTCAGATGCCTGAAATGGATGGTCTTGAAGTTACAGCAAACATAAGAAAAATGAATAAACCGAAGCAGGATGTCCCGATAATAGCTATCACTGCTCACGCTCTTATCGGTGACAGGGAAAAGTGTTTAAAAGCCGGGATGAACGAATACATCTCCAAACCAATTAAAAGTTTTGAGCTTCTTAAAATGATAGATAAACTTTTGAAAGTTGATTCAATCGATGCAAAGCAAAAGGTGGAAACAATGCCAGTATCTGATAATCTTAACCTTGATTTTGAAAGGCTGAATAAAGTAAGTCTCGGCGAAAAATCCTTTGAAGTTGAATTGCTGAATGACTATGTATATGATGCTAAATCAAAATATGAACAAATGCAAAAAGTTTTTGAGCAGAACAATATGAAAAAACTTAGTGAACTTGCACATACCCTCAAGGGTTCAAGCTATACTGTCGGGGCAGTTAAGGTTGGTGATGAATCATTGGGTATAGAACTTTCCGCAAAAAATAATGATGTTGATAGCTGCCGAATTCGAATTGGTCAGTTGAAAGACATCATAATGAAAACCGAAGAAGAAATTGTTATTTATATTAACGGTAAAATGTGAGCAGGGGTTTAATATTTATAAATTCCCCGGGGGTTTAAACCGCGGGGAATTATGAATTTAATATCAGAATTCTGAAAGAACTTTTCTTATCACACCAAGTGCAAAATCAACTTCATCTTTTGTAATTACAAGTGGAGGTGCAAATCTTATTATATCTCCGTGAGTTGGTTTTGCAAGTACACCATTGTTCTTCAGTTCAACACAAACATCCCATGCTGTTTTACCGTTATCAGATGGTTTAATAACTACAGCATTGAGAAGTCCTTTTCCTCTAACAAGTACAAGGTGATCATACTCATCAACCATTTTCTGAATTTCCGCACGGAAATATTTACCCATTGCATCAGCATTCTCTGCAAGTTTCTCATCGACTAATACTTCAAGTGATGCGATTGCGACTTTGCACGCTAGCGGATTACCACCGAATGTTGAACCATGCTGACCGGGTTTAATTGTTAACATTATTTCATCATTTGCCAGAATAGCCGATACCGGCATTGTTCCGCCTGATAAAGCTTTACCGAGTATCAAAATGTCCGGTTTTACATTTTCATGATCGGATGCAAGCATTTTACCGGTTCGGGCAAGTCCTGTCTGAACTTCATCACAAACTAGCAGAACGTTTTTAGCTTTAGATAATTCCTGAGCTTTTTTAAGATATCCGGCATCGGGAACAAATACACCGGCTTCACCCTGAATCGGTTCAACCATAAATGCACACACATTCGGATCTTCAAGAGCTTTTTCAAGAGCCGGAATATCATTATAAGGTATTTTAATAAAACCGGGAAGAAATGGTCCGTATCCTTCATAAGAATCCGGATCAGTTGAGGCTGATACAGCCATCATTGTTCTGCCGTGAAAGTTTTCATATGCAACAATAATTTTTGCTTCATTCTTTTTAATTCCCTTCACATCATAACCCCATCTGCGTGAAAGTTTAACTGCAGTTTCACCGCCTTCAACACCGGTATTCATCGGAAGTACTTTATCATATCCGAATAAGCCTGTGATAAATTTTTCATATTCACCCAATACGTTATTATAAAAAGCGCGGGAGGTTAATGTTAAAGTTTTAGCCTGTTCTACCATTGCATTAACAATTTTTGGATGGCAATGTCCCTGGTTAACAGCAGAGTAAGCTGAAAGGAAATCAAGATATTTTTTCCCTTCAACATCCCATACCCAAACACCTTCTCCTTTTGCAATTACAACGTCGAGAGGATGATAATTATGAGCACCGTATTCATGTTCTAATTCAATATAATCTTTTGATTTCATATTGGTTTCCATTAATATTATTAAGAAAAAACAGTTATTTGGTTACTAAAATTAGTCAGACTGCCCTGAATAAACAAACCGGATTTAGATGGTCTAAACGGTATTTTAAGTTTAATTCAAATTCTTTTTCGTTTTACTTACTAAGGTGTATTATTGTGCAATGCCTTCAGCATCGATATTATTTTCAGTCAGTTGATAGATTTAATTTTAGAGTAACCATCACACTCTTATAGCATTAATTTACCTTGTTATTTGGGCACTTCAACATTAATTTGACACGCACATTAAACAAATAATTTAAAAATGATTGAACTTGAGACTTACTCATTTGAAATAAAAACTCCTGGTAATTGTCATATTACAGACATTACGGAAAAAGTGCAGTCTGTAATTGAGGATAATAATTTTACTGAAGGCAATGTAAATATTTTCGCTGTCGGTTCAACAACAGGAATAACAACAATTGAGTATGAACCCGGGCTTCAAAAAGATTATCCGGCCTTTATGGAAAAAATAATTCCTTCCAACATTTCATACCACCATGATCAGACCTGGCACGATGGAAACGGGCATTCTCATCTGCGTTCTTCTCTACAGGGAACTTCACTGACTGTTCCATTTACTAATGGTCTAATGATTTTGGGAACCTGGCAGCAGGTAATTTTTGTTGACTTTGATAACAGGTCGCGTACAAGAAAAATAGTTGTTCAAATAATAGGTAAAAAATAAATCAGAATACGGCTTGAAATATGAAATTTAAAATACTCCTAACAATCGCCTTATTAGTTACTGGATCAGGATTTTCACAGGTAGTTACAACTCAACCAGAGTATCCAACTGAAATGGATAGCATAGTAGTTTTTCTTGATGCTACTCAACCCGGTGCAGAAGAATTATTAAATTATACCGGTACTGTGTACGCTCACACCGGGGTTAACACAAACCTTGGTAATTGGCGATATGTTATCGGGTCATGGGCTAATAATTCAAATCAGCCTGCATTAACGAGGTTAGGTCCAAATCTGTATAAATTAACTATTGGATATCCACGGCAATTTTATAGTATGACAAATCCGGATGAAATAATATTAAAGTTAGCAGTGGTTTTCAGAAGTGCGGATGCATCCAAACAAACCAGGCCGGATATATTTATCGATATTTTCCAGGAAGGACTTAACACAGTTATTCAGAATCCGAATGTAAGTGTTCAATTCGGTGATCCTCTTCGTTCACCAGGATTTGTTAAACCCGGGGAAACTGTTCCGATCGAAATATTTGTTGTTCAGGTAAATACTCTTATATCTTCTTTAACTTTATCTGTTGATGGTAATCAGGTTGCGCAGTCGGTAACCAATCAGCTTTCATTTGATTTTGTGCATTCAAATTATTCGATTGGTTCACATAATTTACTTGCGGTTGCCGTAGATACTGCGGGTCAGGCTGATTCAACATCTTTTATAATGTTTGTTAATCCCGTTGTACAGAATATTCCTCTTCAACCCGGTATTGAACATGGTATTACTTATACCGGACCAACTACCGCTACTTTAGCATTATTTGCACCTTTGAAAGAGTACATTTATGTTATCGGCGATTTTAATGATTGGAAAGTTGATACAGCGTACTATATGAAAAGGCACGAAGTTAATCCTGATAGTGTTGTGTGGTGGATAAATCTCTCAAATCTCAGTTCCGGATTTGAATATGCATTCCAGTATTATGTTGATGGAAAAATAAGAACCGGCGATCCATATTCTGAAAAAATTCTTGACCCATGGAATGATGGCTCCATTGGTCCGGTTATCTATCCCGGACTTAAAGCATATCCGGCAGGAAAGACAGCAAGTATTGTCAGCATATTAAGAACTGCACAATCACAATATCCATGGGTTGTTCAAAATTTTCAGAGACCTCCGAAAGAAAATCTTGTTATATATGAATTGCTTTTAAGAGACTTTATTAATCCGCCTACTTTCCAGCGATTGCAGGATACACTTTCATACTTAAAAAGTCTTGGTGTTAATGCAATTGAACTTATGCCCATAATGGAATTTTCAGGTAACAATAGCTGGGGATATAATCCCATTTATCATACAGCAGTTGATAAAGCATATGGACCTGAAAACACACTGAAAGCTTTTATAGATCTTTGCCATCAGAACGGGATTGCTGTTATTCTTGATATGGTACTCAATCATGCAGATAATCTCTCACCGTTCGCAATGCTTTGGTGGGATGAGCAGAATAACAGACCTGCATCGAACAGTCCTTATTTCAATATACAGGCAACACATCCATTCAGTGTGTTCAATGACTTTAACCATGAAAGTTCTGCAACAAAATATTTTGTAGATCGTGTTAACCGTTACTGGCTTGAAGAATTCAAATTCGACGGATACAGGTTCGACCTTTCAAAAGGCTTTACCCAAACCAACAGCGGAGGCAATGTCGGATTATGGAGCCAGTATGATCAATCAAGAATTAATCTTCTAAAAAGAATGGCTGATAAAATCTGGGAGTTTGATTCTACGGCTTATGTAATACTTGAACACTTTGCTAATAACAATGAAGAAACAGTTCTAGCTAATTACGGGATGTTGCTTTGGGGGAATATGAATCATGAATATCTTGAAGCATCGATGGGATATACTTCAAATCTTTCCGGTACATCTTATAAACAGAGAGGATGGAATGTTCCGCACCTTGTTGCGTATATGGAAAGTCATGATGAAGAAAGGATGATGTATAAAAATCTTCAGTTCGGAAATTCTTCAGGCAGCTACAATATTAAAAACCTTTCAGTGGCATTAAACAGAGTTAAACTGGCTGCAGCATTTTTCTTTACCATACCAGGTCCGAAATTATTATGGCAATTCGGCGAGATTGGGTATGATTACTCTATCAATTATCCCTGTATGACTGATGCATGCCGTACAAATCCAAAACCTATCAGATGGGATTACCTTAATGATGCGCGCAGGACCAATGTGTACAAAGTATTTCAGGCATTAATCAATCTTAAAACAAACTTCGAAGTTTTCAACACAAATGATTTCAGTCTGGATGTCGGTGGTTTCGGAAAGAAGATAACATTGCGCCATCCTACAATGGATGTAGTGATAATCGGAAACTTCTTGGTTAGTCCGCTAACTGTAACTGCTAACTTTACACAGACAGGTACCTGGTATAATTTCTTCAGCGGGGACAGTATTAATGTTGCTGAACTAAATACTCCATTTTTACTCGAAGCTGGTGAGTTTCATATTTTCTCAACCGAGCAGCTTCCAACACCAGAACCAGGTATATTATCGGAAGTTGAAACAATTGAGAGCGGGATGGTAACTGATTACCTCCTTGAACAGAATTATCCGAATCCCTTTAATCCTACAACAGTTATTGAATACAGAATATTAGATCCTGGTTTTGTAAACCTGAACATTTATGATGTGCTGGGAAGAAAAATCCGTACACTCGTTAATGAAAATCAGGGTAATGGAATCTATCGCGTAGAATGGAATGGTAAAAATGATAGTGAATACGATGTATCAAGCGGAATATATTTTTATAGAGTGGAGTCAGAAAATTTTGTTGATACTAAGAAGATGATGCTGGTAAGATAAGATGTAATCGCTTTTAACAAGTTCAGTTGGTGTCAGTTTTATAATTTTGTCTGGTTTGTGTTAATTCTGCAATCATAATTGCTGCGGCTGATGCAACGTTAAGTGATTCAGCTTTTCCCTGACCGGGAATTGTTATTTTTTCATCATTCATCTCAGAAATATTTCTTGATGGACCGGTAGATTCATTTGAAAGAACCAGTACAGCTTTTTCCGGAATTTTAAAATCGAATACATTTTTTCCATTTAAATCACTGCTTATAATCTTATATCCATTCGTTTTCAGTTCTTTCAGGTATTTTTCACCATTCTCAAGAATATTTAAATGAAATACCGATCCCATTGAGGATCTTATCACTTTAGGATTGAGATACTCGGCAGAGGTTGAACTTATCAAAGCGGTTTTTACTCCAAACCAGTCACATGTTCTTAGAATAGTTCCGGTATTCCCGGGATCTGAAATATTATCCAGGTAAACAATAAGCGATTGCTTTGAAACCAGACTACTATCAAATTTTTCGTTTCGCATTTCAAAAACAGCAATAATGCCTTGAGGTGATTTAGTGTCGGATAATTTTTCAAATTCAAGAGTCTTGATAATTTCAAGACGTATCTGTCTCTTCTTGATCAGATTCAGCACATCTTCATTATTGTTGAAAAACTCACCGGTCATCAGCACTACCTGACACGGATATTTTGCATTAATTCCTTCAAGAACAATTTTTTCACCTTCTGCAAGAAATTTCTTTTCAACTCGCCGGTTCTTTTTCTGATTCAAGGAGGCAAAATATTTTAATTCGTTCTTTGTAATCATATTAAAGGTTTGTAATTCTGGCTTTTATTTTCTGACTGATCAGTTTCAAGCTGTTTAATGTATTCCCAGCTGTAAATCCCTGTTTCGTGACCATCCTGCCAGGCAATTTGTATTGCATAACCACCGACTACATTGATACTTTTCACTTTATACATATCCGGAGAAAGTATCTGGGGTTTTGGCGGTCGATAAGTGCGTAAAAGAATAGTTTCACCTTTGCAACCGGCACAGGGACATTCATCTCTCATATATTTTAAAGAGAGGATGGTTTCTGAGTCATCATCCCACTTTATTAATAGGTTCTCTTTTTCTTTAATTTTTATTTGTTTTGGCTGCATAGTTACCTAATATTTAAAATAGGTTAATTTTCTATGAACAATAAACTCGAAATGTATTAAATCGGTTCAATTCATAATGTTATTATCTTATCAACATCTCAAATATAAAGATTTGTTCACAC
Source organism: uncultured Ignavibacteriaceae bacterium (assembly GCA_964639355.1). GTDB lineage: Bacteria > Bacteroidota > Ignavibacteria > Ignavibacteriales > Ignavibacteriaceae > JAGXRK01. The sequence continues at coordinate 24,230 of CAZXCP010000021.1, read as the reverse complement.
CATTTTAATGCATCTTTACCTGATCAGCACTATTTTTGTACAGAAGATTTATTCAACAAACAAAAAAAATGACAATTTTCATAATAATCTTTTTTATTATACTGATTCTCAACGGACTTCTGGCTGCATCCGAGATTGCAATTTCATCCTTCGGTGAAAATAAAATTCAGGAAATGAAGGATGAAGGTGATAGTACCGCGGAAATGTTTGAACAGTTTTTACTCAAACAGGAAAATGTTTACGGTACCATTCAGTTCATTTATACTTTTTTAACCATTCTTTGGGCAGTGATAGGCTACATTCTATCATATAATTTTTTACCTCCTGCGTTTTCTTCTGAGGTATCGTTTCTACCAATCACTCTTTTATCTGCGATTTTATTAACAATTATTTTCTTGGTGTTTAACGTTTTAATTCCTAAAGCAATTTCTTTTAAATATTCCGAATCAATCGCTAAAAGATCTGTCGGGGTCATAATTTTACTTTCGAAAGTACTGGGTTTTATTCCTGCTTCAATAACTTATCTTAGTAATATTCTCTTAACTCCGCTTAAAGAGAAAACTAATTTTTCGCAGATGAGACCATCGGAAGATGAAATACTCGATATTATTTCCGAAGGTGTAAAATCCGGAACGCTCGATGAATCGGAGCAGGAGATTATAGAAAATATATTTGAGTTTACGGATTTACGGGCTAACGAAGTGATGGTTCCAAGAACTGAGATGGTTGCAATTGACATCCTTGAAAGTGATGTAAACAATATAGCGGAAATAATCAAATCAGGACATTCACTTGTACCATGTTATGAAGATAATCCTGACAATATTATAGGTGTTTTACACACAAAAGATTTTGTTAAAAATATTATTGAAAAAAGAGATGAGCCGTTAAGAAAACTAATAAGACCGGTTTACTTTGTTCCTGAAACGAAACTGATTTCAGAAATTCTGCGGGATATGCAAAACCAGGGTGAACGACTTGCAATTGTTACAGATGAGTACGGCGGTACAGAAGGTGTTATTATGATGGAAGATATTCTCGAAGAAATTGTCGGAAAGATTAAGGATAATTCACATGGTGAAATTCATCAATACTCTGTTTTGCCTGATGGAAAGTATTATGTGCTCGGCACAATGCATATAGATGAGTTTAATGAAACATTTAATTACGAATTACCTGAGTCTGATGAGTACAGCACCATTGCCGGATTCGTTGCTGATAAGTCCGGTAAAATTCTAAATGCCGGTGAAGAATTCGATTATGAAGGATTAGTATTTGAACTTATGAAAAAAATACGTCAGAAGATGGTTCAATTTAAAGTTTATTCAAGAGATGGTTTATTAAAGGAAATGGGTAAAAGATAGTTAAGTCGTAATCCGGTTATGAAAAAATCAGTATTAGTATTATTAATATTAGCTGCAGCAGGAGTTTATTTCTTCTGGCCTGAAAAAGTGATTACTTATCCGGCAGGAGTATTGGCTCCGGATCAACCAGTTCAGATTAATCTTAACGAGAATAAGGTTTGGCAGGTCGATGAATTTATGTTCAAAGCCCTGGCAGAATATAAAATCAAAGCAAGGATTTTAAGCAGGAACAACTTTTCAGTTGGTAAAGAGAGTAAAATATCTCCGCTCGATCTAGCTTTAGGATGGGGACATATGTCAGATCAATCAGTAATCGACAGAATTCAAATCACTCAAAGCAACAGGTGGTATCACTGGAAAACGGATTCTTATCCAATTTCGAGAAATGAAATCATGCTTAACAGTGCAAATGTTCATATTATACCGAAAGATAAAATTGTTGAAAAGATTTTCAACAATGTTTACAAAGGCAGCCTTGTTGAAATGAAAGGTTATCTGGTTGAAGTGAAAACGGATGATGGCTGGCGATGGATAAGTTCATTAAGAAGAGATGATACTGGCGGCGGATCCTGTGAATTGTTTTGGGTAGAAGATGTGACGATTTTATAATTGAAGACCATAAGTACATTGAAAAAACCTTGCAGGGTAAATCTAAAAGTGTTATTTTTGTGCCCTGAAATGCTGGCTTAGCTCAGTTGGTAGAGCAGCGCACTTGTAATGCGCAGGTCGCGGGTTCGAGTCCCATAGCCAGCTCAGAAAGAAACCCCGGATAATAGTCTGGGGTTTTTTAATTTCAAAATTATTTCATTAATATAAAAGAAAGAAGTGGGTAGAGCAGCGTCCCGATAAGTCGGGATACTACGCAGGTCGCAGGTTCTCCCAAAGAGATTCCTTTGGAAGAGTCCCATAGCCAGCTCGGAAATAAACCCCGAAAGATATTCTGGGGTTTTTAGTTTTTAAATTTTCCAATAGAACAAAAAGATAAGAAGTTGGTAGAGGAGCGTCCCGAGAAGTCGGGATAATGCGCAGGTCGCGGGTTCTCCCAAAGGGATTCCATTGGAAGAGTCCCATAGCCAGCTCAGAAAGAAACCCCGGATAATAGTCTGGGGTTTTTTAATTTCAAAATTATTTCATTAATATAAAAGAAAGAAGTGGGTAGAGCAGCGTCCCGATAAGTCGGGATACTACGCAGGTCGCAGGTTCTCCCAAAGAGATTCCTTTGGAAGAGTCCCATAGCCAGCTCGGGTAAAAAAACTATATTAGTGAGGGATTTGTGATTTATAAACACTCCAGAGCGAAATACTAAAAAATCTGTTGAAAATGATTCAGCAAACAACATTTTAATTTACATTTAGTAAATAAAACTTCATCACAAATTATTAATTAAATCCACCAATCGGATAAAATAATTTGTTTACATTTCGCAAATAATAACTTCGAGCTGAGTATTGATAATAAAATACTATTGACGTAGCTTAGTATGTACAAATACAAATGAGTTTATTACAAATCATTCCTCAAGCTCATTTACCAGTTTCAGGGTTTAAAAACCCGGGGTAGTTCCAGTAAAATAGAAATAATATAACGCAAGACTCGTTTAGTATAGATAATTAAAGTTTATTATCAGGATTTTGATTATTGCATTAATGAATCATCAACAACAACTAATTATAAGGAGTCAACAATGAATTATTTAATAACTGGTTTTAGATTGTGGGGTTTAATTCCCTGTCTGCTATTACTTCTGAATTTTCAGATGATTGCTCAGGAGTCCGACCTTACGGAGAGTAAAAGAAATGTAAGTGAAATCATAGACCAGAATGGTTACCTGCTGCCGAATATTAATTTTGATGGTAATCTTGATTTAAGCGGGTGGCAATTTACAACCGATGAATCCGGACAACCAAGATTCATTCCTGATTTTTCCAAACAAACACTTGAACCGGGTGATGAACACTGGGATGGACAATTTGGAATACCCGGTGTTACAGGTTCTGTTGCAGTAGCTGTGTATAGCGGAACTGACCTTTATATCGGAGGGAGTTTCAGGAATATTGGAAATCTTGTCGTTAACAATATTGCAAGGTGGAATGGCACTTCCTGGTCCTCGTTAGGTGATGGAACAAACGGATCTGTGCTATCTATAGTGGTTGATGGTGCAAATGTCTTTGTAGGTGGTTCATTCTCAATGGCTGGAAATATTTCGGTGAATAATATTGCCAGATGGAACGGTACAACCTGGTCAGTATTAGGAAGCGGAACCAACGATGCAGTACGTGCAATGGTTATGGTTGGTTCTAATCTATTTGTCGGAGGTTCATTTACTCAAGCTGGAGGGGCTACTGCCAACCGTATTGCACGCTGGAGCGGAACTGCCTGGTTTACTCTTGGTACGGGCATGAATTCAACTGTTTACAGTTTAGCGGTCATTGGTTCAGATCTTTTTGCCGGCGGAGCATTTACTACTGCTGGCGGTACTACTGTAAATTATATTGCCAGATGGAATGGATCAACATGGAGTGCTTTAGCCGGAGGTGCTAATGATTGGGTTATGAGTATGCACGTATCCGGTACTCTTCTATATACCGGAGGTTGGTTCACTCAGATTGGAGGTGTTTCGGCTAATCGAATAGCGCGCTGGAACGGAACTTCTTTCGCAGCACTCGGAAATGGATTCGGAAACGGTGTTGTTTATTCTCTTTTTGTAGCCGGATCTACTGTGTATGCCGGTGGCTCTTTTACTAGTTCAGGAATTTTAACTATCAACCGGGTTGCACGCTGGAATGGAACAACCTGGTCAGCAATGGGAGATGGAGCTAATAGTACCGTAAATACAATTGTTCAGGTTGGTGCCTCAGATATTTATGCAGGTGGTAGTTTCAATAGTATCGGAAGTATCTCAGCGACAGGATTAGCCATATGGAATGGAACAACCTGGACTGCAATTGCTTCAGGTGTTTTTAATGGTGTTAATTCACAAGTTTTAGCACTTGCTGCTTACGATAACGCGCTTTACGTAGGCGGTGGTTTCAGCAGAGTCGGGAATATTGAAGCTAATGGTCTGGCAATCTGGAATGGAACAAACTGGACGGCATTTGGTAATACTTTACCCGGAACAATTATATATGATATAGTTGTAGATGGCACTAATATGTACGTGTGCGGGTCGTTTACTTCTATGGGGGGAATAGCAGCACGTAACATTGCAAGGTGGAACGGATCAGCGTGGTCAGCTTTAGGAGCAGGTGTTAATGGTATAGCTTATTCCATAGCCATAGCCGGTTCAAATGTTTTTGTGGGAGGATCATTAGATTCGGCGGGAACAGTAGCAGCCTCCAGGATTGCCAGATGGAATGGCACTACCTGGTCTGCACTTAGTACTGGGATGAATAATACCGTTATAAGATTGGCTATATTAGGATCTGATCTTTATGCCGTGGGGCAGTTTACAACAGCCGGAGGGACTACTGTTAATCGTATCGCCCGCTGGAACGGTACAACCTGGTCCGCTCTTGGAACCGGATTAGATAATGTAGCCTATGCAATTTTTGTCGATGGAACTTCAATTTATGTCGGAGGCGGATTTACAACTGCCGGTGGTGTAACTGTTAACGGAATTGCCCGCTGGAATGGAACCACATGGTCAGCAGTAGGCAGTGGTGTTAATACGGGTGGCATTGTTGTAGATATTGCAAAAAAAGGATCTGATATTTACATTGGCGGATTGTTTAATAGTGTCGGTATTTTAAATGTCAACAATATCGCTAAATGGAACGGTTCCACCTGGTCTGCAGTTGGAGGTACGGGACTTATAGGAGGTTTTGCCTACGAAATGTTATGGAGCGGAGATGATCTGTTTGTAGGCGGTTTATTTAATCTTGCAGGCGGCAAACCATCTTTTAATTTTGCACGTTATAATGAGAACCTTACAGATGTTCAACCAGTTGATTTAGTTCCATCATCATTTGAGTTGTCACAGAACTACCCTAATCCTTTCAATCCTTCAACAAGTATTAATTTTACTTTGCCGCAAAATGAATTTGTGCAACTTAAAATTTATGATTTACTTGGGAGCGAAGTGGCAGTTCTCATTAATGAAGAAAAAGCCGCTGGTTTACACGAAGTTACATTCGATGCTGTAAATTTATCAAGTGGCGTTTACTTCTATAAAATTGATGCAGGTAATTTTTCAAGCACAAGAAAAATGATTCTGATTAGATAAAAATCAAAATCATTAAATAATATTTTTATTTAATTTACCCCGGCAGTATAATGTCGGGGTTTTATTTTATCAAAAAGAACTGAGATCAGGTGCAAGAATGATTTATTTAGGTACATGCAGTTGGAAATATGATTCCTGGAAAGGAATTATTTATCCAGAAAGAACAGACATAAATTATCTTGAGGAATACTCAAAGCATTACAATACTGTTGAAATTGATCAATGGTTCTGGTCATTACACGCAGTTGATAAAATAACACTTCCTAAAGCAAAAGATGTAAAACTATATACTGCTTCAGTGCCGGACGATTTTAAATTCACAATCAAAGTTCCTAATAGTATTACACTTACTCATTTTTATCAGAAGAAAAAGTCAGATCCGCTTATTCCAAATCCGCATTTTTTAAGTAAGGACATTTTTAATTCATTCATAGATATTTTAAGTCCAATGCACTCCAAAACCGGAGTGCTTATGTTCCAATTCGAATATCTTAACAAGCAAAAAATGAGTTCTCAACTTCAATTTATTGAGATGTTTGAATCTTTCTTGGAAAACATTAAAACTCCTTTGAATATTGGAATTGAAATCCGCAACCCGAACTATTTAAATAAAAACTTTTTTGAATTTTTATACAGGAATAATCTGGTAATGGTTTTTCTGCAGGGATATTACATGCCCCCGGTATGGGAAGTATTTAAAAACTATACAGAGTTCATCGGGAATTTTGCGGTTGTTAGATTACACGGACCGGACAGAAAAGGTATTGAAGGGAAAACCGGCAGTATCTGGAATCAAATTGTTGAACCTAAAGATGAAGAGATTGACAAAATCTCCGAATTGATAAAATATCTCGATTCAAAAAAAGTTGATGTATATGTAAATGTTAATAATCATTTTGAGGGGAGTGCTCCTCTAACTATCGAAAAAATAAAGAAAGAGATATATAATAAAAATTGAACATCTGATTTCGGAATTAGATGATTAAATAAGGTTAATCGCTTTAAGACCTAATTAGTAAAATAGTTTTGAATTTTTGAGCTTATTTTCATTACCCGGAGAATAACAGTCGGCTCATTTCTATCCCAAATATTATTGGTGGAATATTTCAAGGTCCAATTCCAGTAATATATTGGAGCAAATAACGTTCGATGCCTTCGGCATAGATATTTCTTTGCTCGAAGCATTGCTTATAAACGTTTCATCCTTTCAGGATGTAGAACGCTTCTTGCCTTATCAGGAATATTTTGCCGCAATAGAAAACCATCGATTTCTAAACAGGCAGTTTTAGTTAATGGCAAAGCCATCACAAGTATATAGCATATAAATGCAGAATGCGTATTCCGCGATGCTGAAGGCATCGTACATATGCTAAGCCTTGCTGAATAAACAATTGCTTTTCCCTTTATTAACTTAATCTGGTGCAGGAGATAGTTTTGCAGAGGCAAAAAATCAGGCTAAAAAGATTTCACCATTATATTCAACGGGGTTCGGGCCATTTTCTAGTTACTCAAAACAAAAGGAATTTTCACTGTATTCCAAATTTAATTTGGAAATCATAAATATTTAGGACACAACTGGATTAGTAATAATTGAAAAATATTTTTATTCAACCTTTTCAACGGCTTGTTGACTATAAATAATTTAAACAGTAAACTTAAATAGTTAAATTTTTTGAATGATTTTCCGAAGGAGGCACTTTTCTTACTATAATGTAGTATAGATATCATCATTTAATTTTTGAGAGGGGATGTATGGAATCATATGGGACATTTCCGTTTGGTGAAAATGTCCGGCGAATCGAACAGAAAGATCGGACACATAAGAAATACTTTATAATCGGCAGTTATGCATCGGCTGTGCATGCAACGTGGCGTTCTGCTGACGATAAAGTAGTATCTAAAGCGCTGCCCGTTGCCAATGAACCGGAAATAATGTGGACAGGTAGACCTTCTGAATCCGGTGAAATAATAAGACACCTGCACATTCCTCCTGAAGCAGGCAGATTGTCACAGGCAGGTAAGTGGGTTAACGGCGGCATTGGAAGGTTATTGAATCTGGAAATTTTAACACCGCTTAATCTCTCCCGTAATGATGTATGGCTTACCTTGCTTATTCCGTATGCAGTTGCAAATAAAGGGCAGAGAAAAGCGATACACCGTTATTCACGCATTGCTGCTGATTTAAATCTTCCCGGCTCTAACATAAAGCCTTCCAATATAAAATCATCCCTGGTAGATGAAAACAGAATCAATGAATTGATAGGCGAATTGGAAGAATCGAAAGCTGATGTGATAATTACATTAGGTGATTTACCACTTTTTCATTTTATAAGGTTATTTGAGCCGGAAATAAGAAACCTTTCAAACTTTGAAAAATATGGGCAATTTCAGATTATAAAAATCAATAACAGATTTTATCAATTGCTTCCGTTATATCATCCTAAAGCAGGCGAGAACGTCGGCTCTTATACACAAAAATGGAAGTATGTTCATAATGAATGGATAAATAATACTTCATACATAAAGTTTATTAATTCATTTGAATAAATTTACTTTCTATTTCAGGTTAATAAAAATTGTCTGGCATCGCTTTACTTTAAAACATCAATCACTTAAGTTTGGAAGGTTTATTTATTAACCTTTAACTCTATCCGGAGAGATGGAAAAGGAAACAAAAATTGGAACTGAAAATATTTTTTATCAATTAAACGTAACCTCTGCGGACGATAGTCCAAGGAGGCTTTTTTGTATATGAAAATAAAATCAAACATAATAGATAAAGAAGGGTTTAACCGAATAATAACCCGTATCTCGCACGAAATACTCGAGCAGAATAAAGGTTCTCAAAATCTTGTGCTTATTGGAATGCGGACAAGAGGTGAGTTCCTTGCAAAAAGAATAAGAGAGAAGATAAAAGAAATCGACAGTGTTGAATTGCCATTCGGTGTGCTGGATGTTACTCTTTATCGCGATGATTTCAGAACACGGTTAAAGCAGCCGCAGGTTTCCGTTTCTGATATAACTTTTGACGTAAATGAAAAAGATATCATTCTTATCGATGATGTGCTTTATACCGGACGAACTGTCAGATCTGCTCTGAATGCACTAATGGATTTAGGAAGACCAAGATCAATACAGCTTTGCATCCTTATAGACAGGGGTCATCGTGAACTGCCCATCCGGGCTGATTATGTCGGTAAGAATATTCCAACATCGTTAGACGAAGAAATAAAAGTTAAAATGGAAGAATTCGACGGTGAAGATGCAATCTATCTCGTTGAAGCAGAAAAAAAATAAATTGAGAGAATAATTAAATGCCATTATCAAGCAGACATTTACTTGGATTACAGGGAGTTCCCAGAGAAGATATACAATTAATACTTGATACTGCTGTTACTTTCAGAGAAGTGCTCGAAAGACCAATAAAAAAAGTACCTACGCTGCAGGGTAAAACAGTTGTTAACCTCTTCTATGAAAACTCAACTCGAACCAGAATTTCATTTGAACTTGCGGAAAAAAGATTATCTGCCGATTCGATAAACTTTTCTGTTTCTACCAGCAGTGTAAGCAAAGGTGAGACTCTTAAGGACACAATTAAGAATATCGAAGCTATGAAGGTGGACATGGTTGTTGTACGTCATTCCGCAGCAGGCACTCCGCTATTCCTTACAAAAGTATGTAATTCAAATATCATCAATGCCGGTGACGGAATTCATGAACATCCTACTCAAGCTTTGCTTGATATGTATTCAATAAAGGAAAGGCTCGGAAGACTTGAGGGATTAAAAGTCTGCATAGTTGGCGATATTGCACATAGCAGGGTAGCGCTATCTAATATTTACGGATTAAGAACTATGGGTGCTAAGGTTTCTCTTTGTGGACCATCAACAATGATTCCCCGTTATATTCAGGATATCGGTGTAGATGTAATTACAGATATTGATGAAGCTATACAGGAGAATGATGTACTTAATATCCTCAGAATTCAGCTTGAAAGAAAAGCACGTGAATATTTCCCATCTATTAGGGAGTATGCAAAATATTTCGGGATCACAAGAGAACGACTTGAAAAAAATGGTAAAGATATTGTAATACTTCATCCCGGTCCGATAAACCGTGGTGTGGAAATTTCATCCGATGTGGCTGACGGTCCTTATCAAATCATTCTTGACCAGGTAACAAATGGTGTCGCAATAAGAATGGCAGTTTTATATTTACTTGGAACACTAAACTAAACGGAATTTACAATGAAGATTTTACTAAAAGATGTTGCGGTTAATAATCCTGCACAAAATTTAAAAGAAGATGAAATTGATATCCTGATTGAGAATGGATTAATCATTGAGTTAGGCAAATTAAATGAGGCTGAGTTAAGCGAATTCAGGAAATTTGAATTATCCGGTAAACTAGTTACTCCGGGTTTTTTTGATATGCACGTTCATTTAAGAGAGCCTGGCAGAGAAGATAAAGAGACAGTGAAAAGCGGCTGTGATAGCGCAGCTAATGGAGGTTTTACAGGTGTTGCATGTATGCCTAATACAGAACCGGCAATTGATTCTGCAGAAGTTGTTTCATTTATAAAAAAACAATCAGCAAATCATCTGGTAGATGTATATCCAATTGCTGCTGCAACTGTCGGCAGAAAAGGCGAAGTTCTTTCACCAATGGCAGAATTGTATGAAGCGGGAGCTGTTGGATTTTCGGATGATGGAACAGCTATTAAAACTGCATCAATCTTAAAGCGTGCAATGGAATACGCTAATATGTATGATCTTCCGATTATTGAGCACTGTGAAGATGAGTCTCTGGCTGGCGGTGCAATGAATGAAAGTATAAACTCAACAATACTCGGGTTGCCGCCAATTCCATCAATAGCTGAAGATATTATAGTAATCAGAGATATTCTGGTCGCAGAGTATACAGGTGCAAAGATTCATATTGCACATATCAGTTCAAAACGTTCGGTTGAAATGGTAAGAGAGGCAAAAGCAAGAGGTATTAAGGTAACTGCGGAAGTAACACCACATCATTTTTCACTTACTGATGATGCAGTTAAAACTTATGATACTAATGTAAAAATGAATCCTCCGCTCAGAACAAAAACAGATGTGGATGCAATCCTTGAAGGATTAAAAGATGGAACATTGGATTGCATAGCTTCAGATCATGCACCGCACACAATCGAAGAAAAAGAAGTTGAGTTTGAATATGCTCCTAATGGAATAATTGGATTGGAAACACAAATCGGTTTAGCCTTCACGGAATTGTATCATAAAAAAATCTTAACCCTTGAACAATTGATTGAAAAGCTGGCAATCAATCCACGAAAAATCCTCAATCTTGCTTTACCTCAGATTAAAAAAGGTGAAAATGCAAATCTTACCATTTTAGATATCAACACTATCTGGACAGTCGATAAATCAAAGTTTTACAGCAAGTCGATTAACACACCGTTTGACAAAAAATTACTTACCGGTAAATCTGTAGGAGTAATCAATAAGCAGCAGATGTTTTTTGAAGGAAAATTCTTCCATATTTGATATTTAATAATTGGAAGTATGAGCAAGATATAAAAGTAATTTAGATGCTCGTAAGTGATTGAGTTATAAAGAGATACAGGAATTTTTCTCTGAGATTTAACTTTGAGCAAAATTGCCGTTTACTTCCATTTATTGCAAAAAAACAGAGCTATTAGAATGCTGTTGGAATCATATTTAGCTACTGTTTAAATACCATTTAAAAGCCACAAAAACAAACAAAAAAGAGCGTTTATGATTTGGCAGTGAAATTGAGAGCGAAAAATCACCTATCGAAAACAAGCCGAATTTGAATTATTATTTTACTTTATTCTTGCTGAATTGATGCTGCACTCCTAAAACGTTTAAAAATGCGAAAAAGTGTTTAAAAGCTAATATTTAAGAAAATATTAATTGCACGAAGTTTGAGATGTTGCGTTTTTGTTAAATTTTAATTGGTGCAAAGGTCGGCAATAAAGGTCGGCAAACGAAAAATATTGCCGACCTTTTAAAATAGTTTGAAAACTTACTGAATTAACGGTTATTTAGTGAAATTGGTAAACAGAATGGAAATTACATTGCCGACCTTTTAAAAATGTATTAATAAGAAACAGATTTGAGGGGTAGACAGAATGACAAAAGAGAATAGCTATTTTTTTTGATCGGGAATTCCTTGTTTTGAACTTTCATTCTCTACCCTGGGTGATACTGTATGATGTAATACTATTGATGAATGTTCTATTATATCTTTTTCAATTCTCTTTAAGCGCTTTGAATAAACATAATTTTTAATCTCTTCAAATAGTGCCGGATCGTTTTTTAACATTACTAATAGTTGAATTTCAGGGTATGAAAGATATAACCCTTCAAGATAATTGCCTTGTAATGAATATTCACCTGTCATCAACCAAAAAAGAGGCACTTCTGCAAGTCTAGATAATTCAGCTATTTCTATCAATTTAAGGTTAGCATTACTATACCAATTATCAATAATAAAAACAGCCCGCATACGCTCTGGATCATCAACATCACTTCTATTAGAGTATTCAGAAATTTCCTCAGATAAATCCTTAATTAATATTCCAAATTTTTTTGCCAAAATAATAATTGTCTTTTCAATTCTACTTTTAAGATCATCATCTTGTTTAAAAGATTCGTACTTACCTAACAATAACCAGGAAACATTACATTCTAATTCATGAAGCTTTTGCAAATGAGAGGTAGTTAATTCCCTTTCATCATTAAGATACTTTTGAAGGTTAGAAGGGGATATATCTAAAGCTTCAGCAAGTAGTTTTAACTTACCGAATTTCTTTAATCCGAATTCTCTTAAACGGTTTCCGATAGACATATTGCTTATAAAATAATTTTAATTCACTTATTGACAATAAAATTAACTAATAGTAAATTACCCTTAGTAATGTTAATTCTTAGAATTGTGAAGGAGCTAAAATGAAAAATTCAATATTTAATCAGAGCCAAATAGCGAAGAAATTGGGTATACATCCTAGCTATGTAAATAAAATTCTTAATGGCGTCTGGAAAAATCCAAAATTAGAAAAAAAAATCAGAACGCTTATCAAGAAAGAAACTAATGAATTTTTGAAAGCTGCTTAACGGTTCTCCTTTTACTGGTTAAAGTTAAAGATTGAAAATTTCATTGTCAAAATAAAGTGAATTGCAAAATGTACTTTTTATCTATTGAAACTGAAAATATCGAAAAGAAAAAGGCTTACTGGACCGGTAAGGGTTGGAGTTTCTTTAGAATTAAAGCAAAAGAGTATAGATCACACCCGGATGCAGAGAGAGCTGCTACCAGGATTATCAAAAGTCAAAACCTGACTCAACCAATTATAGACTTTGATTAAATTATGCTGAATCAAGTGGAAGATTTTAAAAGTGTTTATGTTTCTATCAGAGAGTGTTCTCTTAGTTATGGAATTTCAGACCGAACGTTAAGGGAAAAATGTAAAAAAGGTGACTTGATTTTTGTAATTAAAAAAGAAAGCAATGGCGGGAATGAAGCTAAACATATACAGCTAGCATCTCTATTTGAAAATTATCCTGATACGAAACAAAAATATTTACAATTAAAAAAATCTCAAACATCAGAAGTAATAAATCCTGAAGCTGTTGCCCTGGTAAATAAAGACTTATCGACTCTTAATCAAAATCACCCGCTTGATGATAAAACTATAATTCCGAAAGAAGATCTACGTTCGATTGCGCTAGAAGTACTCTGCATAGATATTTTAAATCTGAAGAGTGTTGATAAATTAAGTTTAAGCAAGGCTACCCAAATCATTCACACTAATTTTTATTACAATAATTTCAGACCTGAACTAAGGGCTGCTATTGGAATAAAAATGTTATCACAAAAAAGATTTTATAGTTTAGTTAGTAAATATGTTAGCAGTGGAAAAGACAGGGCTTCGTTGTGTAGAAATTATAAACGTGAAAAGCCTGCTTTGAGAAAATGGAATCCGAAAAATAATTCTTATATAATAAGAGTATTAGGATTAGGGCACAGTCAACCTGTTACCTCTATAGCAGAACAAGTTAGAAATTTTTTGATAGCAGATGGTTTGAGTGCCCCTTCATTGCCTACCATTAAAAAAGCTGTAAAGGATTGGAAAAATTCTAATTATTCAATAGACACTTACTATCATAAAGGGAATAGAGGAGTTCAGAATGAGACTGTATTTTCAATTCCACAAGATAACACTAGAATAAAAGCCGGTGAAGCTTTGCAGTTTGATGGTAGAGTGGACCGCAATTCAACCTATGATCCGGTTAGTGGTGAAGATTCTCGTGCGAACAGAGTGTATGGAATGGATCAAAAAACTAAAAAAATATTATTTGCTTTTGCTAGTCCAGAAGGTACTGAAAGTGTACCTGCCATATTGAATACCGTCTTTCACAGTATTATAATAAATGGAAAGAAACCTAAGATAGTCGTATTAGATAATGGCAAAGCATTTCAGGCTGAGGTGTTTGTAGGTAATAAGGAAAAGGGAATCGTTGGATTATATCAGAGGCTCGGTATAAAAGTAAAAACGGCAAAACCTTACAACTCCAGGGCGAAATCAATCGAACGAACATTCAGGGATGTTGCTCAACAAGATAGATCTGAAATAACCTGGAAAGGAAATTCTGTTTATGACAAAACTCCCTCAAGTTTGCCTGGTGAAAAAGTTTTGAAAAAAATGAGACGTGATATTGATGCGATAACGAATGATTATATCTCAAGCAGTAAACTTGGCATTGATCGTATTACAAAAAAGAATAAAACCGTTGCCAAATCAGGTCATTATAAAGGTTATAGTCCAGAGCAGGTATTTTTAAGTGAGCGAAATTTGTTAAATGACTATGGTAATCTTAATGTGTTGCAGTTGTTTAAAGAATTTTTAAGATGCATGCCGAAAAAAAGGACCCGGACAATTACTGCAGAGGGTATACGATTCAATGGGAATTATTATTGGAACAATCAGCTAAAGGATATTAGGAACAGATTATTTACGATTCGTCAAAACTTCCTTGATCCAAATGAAATATTTGTATGGGATACAAAAACATCAAAATTTTTCTGTAGTTGTTACAGAATTGGCTTAGTGCATCCTTTCGCTGAATTGATGGGTACTGAATCAGATAAACAACACTTCAGGCATATCTATTATCTGCAACAACTATTAGCTAAACAAACTGAGATTGATGCTGTTACACTTTTTAACGAATATACTTTGCCGTATGTAATAAGACCGCAGTTAGAGTATTATAAGAGTTTACCTGGTGCAATAAATAAAACGAAAGAAATAGCGGAAGCTGTTATTACCGAAGAATATACCTTAAAGGGTAGGAAAACAGGAACTGATGACATCATTATACCAGACCGAGAAGATGAGACTTTTATTACCGGATCTAAGAATAGTTCATCAAAAAATTGGCTTACTGCAAAATTAGAAAAGTAGTTTAACTATAATTATTTAGAAGGGAGCTTGACTTGGCTATAAATAGCAGAATCGATAATGAAACGAATGTTATTGAGAGTAAATTTATCGAATTAATTAACAAAGCTAGAGAATTAAATCTATTTCTGTATGGAAGGCGTTTTGGAATGGAATTCTGGTTTAGTCCCAAAGAGTTTTCCGAATTAGCATTAAAGAATAGTAATTGGGTAAGTAAAATTGAATGGACCTTGAGAGATCCACGAGAGAGAACAGCCGAACTAAAAAATTATATTGATCTTCTTAACCAGGAAATAACCGATTTAAAAACAGCTATGTACCTGGAAGAAAAGGAAAATAGATTATGAGATTAGCTAACTTAAAAATTGTAAGTAATGAAGTTGAGTCAGATAGCTTTACTTCTGAAGAAACAACTATTGTTATTGATGTTGGTAAAATCAGTCAAATAAAAAATCCACTTGCTAAAAGATTAATTGATTTTCAGCGTGAGTCCGGGAAGAGCTGGAACTCAATAGTTAGACGAATTGCTATTAACGAAAATATTTTAAGATACTACCTAGCAGATAAATCGGTAGTTAATAAAAAAGAAATTGATGAAAAGGTAAAAGCATTTTTAAATTCTGAAGAACGATACCTATTTGCATTGCCTAAAAACTTATTGTTTTGTGAGACACAAAATTCACGAATAATCCGGGAATTTTTGCGGAAGTGTATTTATTTCGATTATAATGCTTATGGTCAACCACTCATTGCTTTCATTGCCGGTGGACCTGGTTATGGTAAATCAACGGCTGCAAGGATAGTGAGTCAGGAAATAGAGGGTTCCGCATACTTTGAGCTGAATCCGGAGTGCAAATCCCGTACTGGATTTTTAAAACAAATGGCTGATAAATTTTCAAATTACTCCAACAGAGATAATGTTCAGCGTCTTAAAAGTTTAATAGATGCCTTTTCTAATTATCGGGTTTTGATTTTAGACCAAGGCGATAACTTAAACCTTGATGCTTTAGATGTAGTTCGTACAATATCCGAACAGTCCGGAATAAGTTTGTGTTTACTCGGTTTACCAAATCTTATAGACAAATTAAGAAATAGTAATAAGCCTGAAATTATTCAGTTGAGAGATCGGATCAATATTTTTTACCGGTTAAATGAGCCAACAAAAGAAGATTTTTTTAATGTTGTAAATTTGAATTGGTTCGGATTGAGTGATGATTTAATCAATGATTTTATAAAATATTCCGAAGGCTCGATGAGAATGTTATCTAACATAATTCGGAATGCTCGAGAGTATTTTGCTGGGAATGAAGATAAAAATTTAGAGTTGGATAAAGATATAATTTTTGAAGCTTATAAACTTAGTTCATTAAAGGACTTTGATAATTTCGGTAACTGATGAAATGACCTCAAAATCCGGATTAATGAAAATGCACGTATTTCGCACACAGATGCGCCAGGTTGAATTCAGGGGTATCTGAGTACCTTTGAAGAGTTTTATGAGTTTTTAAACGGGGTTTAAACGTTTTTAAACGGGGTTCCGGGGGGTAGTTGAGTAAAACTTTGCAGGTTGGTGCGAAAAAATGAGTAAAGATTTTGTTTTGATCCCCAGCCTGCAAGCAAAAGGAAAGTGGAATTAAAAAATCCACTGAAGGAAGCTGGAGCATGAGTAGAGTGCCATTCCCCGCTAAATGGCTTGGTATTGGCACCAAGAGAACTCTGCTCTGCTTTATTGTGCCCGGGGAAGATCGTAATTAAGTAACCGTGCCGGTACTTATGATTGGAACCGGGCCAATGTTAAAAAAAAAGTTCTTTGATAACTTGAAAAATTTTGTTTTGCCTGGAGTTACGTATCAGTAATGTGAGTACGTGCCATGTCATTTCCACGCTCACACTCCAGGCTAATTAATTCCCCCGGGTGATAGTTACCTGGTTTCCACTCTCCCAGATGTAACTCAGACAGATTCGAGTCCTGTCTGTATTCGCTCACCCGGGTAATAATTTTTTATATGTCTACAATCAATTACTTAGCCCGGTTGCACTTGTTCACAATAGGTGAGGTGCAGAGATAAACCTTCTAGCCGGGCTGTTATTTTCTAAATAAATAATAAAGGAGAACCGTTATGAAGGAAGCAACAACAAAAAAACAAGAAGTAAGGCCAGCTCTTACAGATTTCAGGGGGACATTAGTCAATATTGATAGCATGATCGGGGTTTTGTTATTGGCTTTGCATCGATTGGATTCACAGCCTACGGAATACGATGATATAAACTCCGATGAGCTCATCTTATCTATTGCATCAAGAACAGTTAAGCAGGCAGTTGAAGCTGTTGATAAAACTTTGGCTCGAATTATTTCTGATAGCGAATTAAATATAATTCAAAAAGAATGGGCTGAATTATACTCTGCTCATTCGGACCTTGGTCATATGGTTTCATTTCTTAAAGAATTTGTTATCGATAAGTTTAATCGTGTTATCAACAACACGGATGCAATAGCAGCCAAACTTCATAGAGTGGCAGATATACCTGTTGTAGCTAGTATGATTTATGACTTAATGGATTTTGAAAAAGTTTATGAATTAGAAGATGCTATCTCAGAAATATATGATAGCAAAGAAGAGAAAATTACTGCTGCTGTTGAGGAAGGAGTTGTAGCATGAAAAGCAATATGATAATTCCAGGTGATCTGTCTTTTCAAATAATGTACTTACACAAAAGATTGATGTGTGTTGTGATCCAACTTAAAATTATTGAAAACCAATTCCTTATTGACAATCCGGATGAAGGTTATTTGCGCCATGTTCCTTGCACGAACGGATTAGTCGATAATAAATGCAAAAAAATTGTTGGTCCTTTACGTGGGTATGTAATAAAAGCGAAAATTGAAAATTCGTTTAAAGATTACTTTATGAAGCGAATAGATAAGTCAAATCTTATGAATGAGTTAGGTTTGCTTTTACCCAGGATTAAAGAGAGTTTAAAAGCAAACAAATGTCTGCTTCGAAAAAAAAATGTAGGTAGCTCTTTTTGGAAACAGAGAGAAAATATTGCTATAGAAGTAGGAAAGTTGCTTAATGAATTTGTGGAATTATTAGAAAAGGCAATTCTTGTGCTTGAGAAAGGGTACAACGCCCCGGTTAATCATAGTTACCTTAGTAACTCAAAATTAATTAATTTGAAAAACTATACAATAAATAATTATCTAAGTAGAATAGTAGAAGACCCAGTTTTACAATTTTCAAGAGTGGTATAGCTGCTTAAACGATTAATCCAAGACGGCATATTGACAATGCCGTCTTGAAATTATATTTTTGCTGTGAAGAAAAGAAAGGAAAATAAAATATAAATCTCATCTCATAACTTCCATTGATTTGTTTCAGTCTTTACTGAAATAAAAACTTTCTCAAAACGCCAATCAATTAACAGGCATTAAGCCTGAACACAAGTAACATATTATTTTTTTTATTATGACTGATTTTAAAAACCGCAACAGTCAAGCGCAATCTCTGCTAGCGGGATGCCGGCTAACCGGCAATTAACAGAAAGGAAATTAAAATGGATAATTACATAAAATTCTTAGAAAATAAAATTGAAGGTTGTGAAGCGCTTAATCCCGGTATGGAAGGGGAGAGATGGGCTTTTATACAATGCTTAAAAGAATATAGAAAATTTAGCAGTCCGGTTAAGCCGGAAGTTAGCCAGCCGAGCGAACTCCTTCCTTGCCCATTTTGTGGGGAACAGGCGATAATAAACAAAAAGGAAGCAAGTTTTGAAATACTATGCCCAAACTGTTTAATCCACGGGTTCCAAACTTTTGAAAAGGAAGCGGCAGTAAAATTATGGAACAAACGGGCAAACCAGTGAGCGAAGGACTGGCTAACTGTTGTTAAAAAGAAGATCAAAGTTTTAGAAGTATTTTCAAATATTGAAAAGCATCTTAAAACAGATTTAAAGCTAAAGGAATTACAATCTGAAATTGAGAACGATGTTGCACGGGTTGAAAGTCTCATTAAAAATAATGAAGTAGTATATTCCTTTTCTGAAATGGATTTTAAATCAACATCATTTTTTAATTCGCTTAGTAATTTGCTTCAACCAATTCAGCAGAAGATGGATCAATTATTGTCGAAATTTCCAGGTGAAGATGAACAAACAAAGCGGGCACGGTATGAAAAATCTGTACTTAATGGTTTGTCTAATAGCATCGTTTCAATGCGCACTGCTATCTCTGGAATTAGGTCTAAGAGCTTGGAAGGGTTAAATAAACTTTCAAATGAAGTGTTGTCTGACTCAAAAAAATTATTGGAATCGTTAAATACATTCCCAGCTGTTGATTCTAAAAAAAATTATAAGGATGAAGTTGATTCATTGTGGCATTTAGTCCGTGCACTTGAAAACTCATTCTACAAATTAAAGAAAGAACTGTTATCACAATTTTAAAAATATTAAGAAAGGTTACTGTAATGGAAACAAAATTTAACTCACGTGAAATAGAAGCTCTGGATCTGACTCCTGCAGTTGCAGATGTCTTAACAAAAAAACAATCTGTTGAAGCAAAAATAGAATCAATCAAATCCGAGTTGGAACAACGAAAGAAAAATCTCGCTTATTTTAAAACGGAATTGATTTCTGTTAATGCTGCTTTGTTGGCAGGTAAAATTTCAGAAAAGGAAAATGACACTCTGAGACAAAAACTGGACTTTAAAATTGTTGAAGTTGAAAAGGACATTGAAGTTCAAACAAATAATCTGAAATCTGCTTTACAGGCTTTGGAAATTTTAAACCGGGACCTTGTTGCAGCACGATCAAAAGCATTGAGTGAAGCTCTTGATAGTATCGATGTTGAATTAGCTCCGATAAAAGCAGAGTTAGTTAAAACAGTTGATAAATTACTCGTTGAAGCAAATTCTGTTCGTGATCTACTGATTAAGAAATCTAATTTAACCGGTGATCTTGGGAGTGAACTTTCAAAATTTAATCGAAGTCGGCTGCCTGAAATATTACGAATACTCGATACACTAAAATATTTGGGTGAATCTGAGATAATCTCAAAACTACTTCATACAAGGGTTTAATGCTTTGGAGAACTTATCTTTCATAAAAGAAATACCTGACGCTGAGGAGCTGATTGAGCGAATCGACTTTAATGGTAACGATTTGTTACGTGACTTAATGTTACTGATTTTAAAAGAAGGTTCGCTCAATCTATTTATCTCTGTATATGAAGGTTTTCAAGGATGTCAAATTAAGTTCATAAAGAAACCCATTGCCGAATTGAAAAAATTGTATGTATTAAATAGACCTGAGGAAAACCCTGATAAGCTTGCTCGCATTGTAGGACTGGACTCCCGAACTATATACGCCTGGAAAGCAGAGATGAAATGACTTCAAAATTTGTTATAAAAGGTAAAACTTATTTGGTGCAAATGAATGAACTTCAGATAGATACATTTGCTTCGTTAATTGAACCAGGTAAAAACCAGGGATCGTTCACGCAAATAGGCTACGACCTGGTTCAATCTGGTAAATTGGATCAAGCTCTATCTTATACACTAGTTGAGGAAGGAAAAATTTTTAATTTTGAGGACGCCGCTGAGTTAGAAACCTTGATAAAGAATCAGCTAAATATTATAGAGAAACAAATTATTTGCATGGAGGCTTTTAACCAAATAATTTCTTCTTACGGATTGAAAATTATTGATCTCCCTTTTGAGATGAATTAAAAAAAAGGAATAGCTTAATGGCAAACGAAAATGAACTTCAGTTAGGGATGTCGGTTGATACAGCCGAAGCTCTTGAGAATGTAAAACAGTTTGGTGCTGAGTTTAAGCGCAGCACTTCTGAAATAAAAGATCAACTAGCGCAAGCAGGCAAAACAGAGTTTGGTAAAAACCTTGGTGAAGATTTTGACGGAATAAATGTAACTGTTAAGGATCTTCTAGAACGATTGGAAGATTTAAAGGTTAAGTTTCAGGAAGCTCCGATCGGCGGCGAAGCCTGGCACAGGTGGAGTAATGAAATTAAGGTTGTTGAGAACGAACTGCGAAAAGCTAAAGATCAACTGAATCAAACCAATGCTATTGTTAATACAAGCAGAGTTCAGACCGGCGCATTCAGAACAGCGGTAACACAAAGCACTTATGCACTCCGGGAAATCAACCCGGCGTTAGGTTCTGCAGTAAGTGCGCTTAATCCGATGATACACGGATTTAATACAGCATCTGTAAGAGGTCAAGGGTTCAAAGCAATGCTTAGTGCAGTTGGGACGCAGATTGTAGGACCACTGGGAATAATATCTGGTATTACTCTTCTAAGTACTGTAATAGCAACAGTTATAAGATCAAAGAAAGATGCTGCACAGGCTACCAGGGAATATGAAGCATCACTGAGTTCACTTCGATCGGAACTTGAGAAAGCATCTCTTGAAACACTTCGCAAACGAGAAGTTCAGCTTATGGTTGAATTACTACAAGCTAAAGCTAAAGCTGAAAAAGAAATTACTGATGCATACAATGAAAATATGGTTAATCGTCCCAACGTTATGCGAAGCAGAGACAGCTTTTCTGCGACAGAGGAAACTAAGAACCAAATTAAACTGCTTGAAGATCAAATCAGACTCGTTCAAAAGTATACGAATGAACTAGGATTACCAAGACAGATTAAGAATAAAATAAGAGAACTTGAGGAATTAAGGGAAGGTCTGATTGATCAAGAAGAAATTGACCTGGTAAATAAACAAATAGCGCAGCAGCAAGAATTGCTTTCTACAATACTGGGTAAAACAAAAGCAGAGAAAGATTCATTTGAAGCAAATACTGCTAAACTAAAACAAGAACTGTTATACATAGACAAGATGCTTCAAGGAAATCTGCATCTGAGAGACAGAATAATTTATCTGGAACGGCAGAGAGAGCTGGTAAAGGAACTAACTAACTACCTTAGTGAATACATAAAAATGGATGCAAAAGGTTTCTCTGAATTATTCATTCAGAAAGATAAAGATAGTTGGAGACCTTTCTTGAAAATGTATGACCCGGTAGAGAAACCAAAACCTTTTAAAGAAAGCACTGCAGAGCTTGAATTGCAGTTGGCTTTAACCGATTCACTTACAGAGGGTTATCGCAGTGCTGGAAGTGCTTTGGCAGGTGCAATGTCACAAAGTGCAATTGCATTTAAACAGGCAAATTCAATGCTACAAATTTTTATTAACGAATTAATACGTGCTACAGTTCAGGCACTCGCTCTTAGAGGAGTAATGGCATTTTTTAATTTATTGTTTGGAGGTCCTAGTATAATTAGCGGTGGTGGTGGCGGAAGCGCAGCTGAAGCAATTGAGGCTGGTGCAGCTGGTGGTGGTGGTGGTTTATTTAAATCCAGTGTAGCACCTACACCAGGTGCCAATTATAATGCAATTAATGTAAATGTAAATTCTAAACCCATTGCTATGGAAACCAAATTGCGTGGAAGAGATATTTATTTAGTTCAAAAAAAAGAGAATGATTATCGTAAAAGATATATGTAATGGCAAATCCTCACTACAGAAAATATCAGTTCCGGGATAAACATTTAGGTACCGGCGATGATCTGAGACTCAGAATTATTTTTAAGATCAACAGCGAAGGTGAAGATATAACAATCATTTCTGAAGATGAAGATATTTACCTGAGTGATGCCGGTTACTATGAAGAAGAGTTTGATTTAGAAAACTTATTGTTATCTGTTGCTTTTTATTCACCTACATTATCAGTGCCTGAAGGTAGTGAATTTGAAAAGCATCTTTTCAATGATGATGATGAACCTTACAGATCCGCAGAAAAAAATTTTCAGGTTGTTCTCGATATAAAATATGATGGAAGTGATATATTCCAAAACGAAATTACTGCTAATGTAATTGAAGATAGTATTGACTATGACCCTGAAACAACTAAGCTAAGATTTGAAGCTGCACCCGATACTGAGATACTTAACAGGACAATGTTATATGGCCTAAATGACATTGCCGATAGACCAGGGGAAAAGGTTAGGTTGAATCCACTTGGATATGAAGATCCTATTAATTACTCAACAAATCCAATCAGTTATCCTACTGAATACTACAAACGTTTAAAAGAAATTATAACCGATATTTATAAGAAAGTGGATAATTCAATTACAGAAAATGATTTATTCTTTTTTCACGATTGGTTGATGGCAGGTTACTATGTTGATATTGAAGGTGACAAACAGTTTGATTTTGAAATACCTTTGGAAGAGGCAAGATTATCCACTACACAATTATTTTTCAGACCAGATTATGGTTTAAATAACCTGGGAGATGTATTAAGAAAACTTGCAATTGATTTCGGCTGTTTTACAGGAATGCTGGGAAACAAAAAACCATTTTTTAAAAAATTATTTTCTCAAAGTACTTTTGATGTTTATGATCTTGATGAAGAAAGTTATATCGAGCGCAGAAAAGCATATAGACTTCACCTGGTTAAATATGTTAGAATCCTTTCAAGATGGGTAAGTACAACTTTAGGCTTTTCCTATGAATGGGCTTTTCATGCACCAGATGAAAACGCTTTTACACAACTTGAGAACACGTATATAGACAGAGATTCTCTTGTAGCTGTTCACACTATGCCTAATGGTTTTACAGGCCCTCCATTGTGGACTGGACTTATCCGGGCAACCAACATTCTTGTATCCAGAACAGATCCAAACAGGGTATATTTTACATTTGCATTTAAGGACCCGGGAATTGAGTACACAAAAACTTCATCTGACTGGTACAATTTTGATGATTTAAGTTATGTACCTGCAGGCAAGGTATCTGCAGATTTTTGGTTCAAGTACCGTGGAAGGATAACCAACAGTAGGATTGATCCGATTGTAGCCCTGGGATTGAACCATTCTATAATCAGAAATCCCCGGTTTATGGGTAAGATCTATCAACCGGTAAGGGTACGCAAATTATATAAAGATGGAATCACCGAAATAGATGGAATGATAGTAGGATGAAGATAAAAAAGCTATAGATTTTTAACAGAGTTTAGGGGGGTTTTAATGGTGTTTAAATGGTGTTTTTTAGGTGATTAAACAGGGGCAGATTTTTGTCAATTCTACCAAATTGTGCTGCTTCATATTAATACAATTCGAGATTCACCGGGTAAGTTTGCTC
>CAZXCP010000020.1:18061-39877 GCA_964639355.1 uncultured Ignavibacteriaceae bacterium | reverse complement strand
AGAGTCATTTTCAATTTCCGTTTTAAGTCCGATATCGTAAATATTACTTCCGGCATATAAACGATTAGTGCGGAAAAACATATATACTGAGAAATCTTCAAGAGTACCCTCCTGAATTTTATTCCAGAGGTCAATATCAAGTCTGGTTTTTGTCAGGAAAAAAAGGTCAACATTGTTCCAGTATTTAAAATAATTAATATCAATTGTTGAGGAAAAAGCGATACTATCCTCAAGTGCAAGAAGATTACCGCTAATACTGCCGTCGATTTCAATTTCAGAAGAATTAAATTTAATTGTAAGAAAATCTTTGAAATCCACAAGATATTCGAGAGAAATTTCTTCAAGTTCAAGAAGAGATTTGCTTTTCTCTGACAATACTATTTCTGATTGCTGTTCCGATGGTAATAGAAATGAATACTTATCAATAAGTGAAATCTGTAACAATTCGATCTCCGCACTTATTACATCAGCCAGTGTTGATACTGAATATTGTCCGGATACAGTTAAATCTGCTATATCAGAAATAACGTTTATGATTTTTTTACCATTGTCATTTCTTCTTATATCCACTATAAGTGCTGTGCTGTCAATTTCAAATTCATAAATGAAACTATCATGCAGATTCATAACAAGGAATAAGTCGAGACTATCCGGATCAAAACCTTTTCCTTCCGCCTGAAGTTCAAAGTTAAACCTTGATTCTAGTTCTTCGCTGCTAATTAATTTTCCTATGTTTAAGTTTTTTGAAAACATTTCCAGAGTGTAAGAAGGATCTTCAATATCCGAAAAAATAAAGTTTGATATGATATTTACCGTGGTTGCAGTATCCAGAGACAATTCAATATTAGTTTCAATGATTCCTGTTTCAGCCCTGGTAAAAAGTTTTAAATCCTCCAGATATGAATTACCAACAGAAGATCTCTGAGCCGATATAACAATATCAGAATTTACGTCAGATGGCGAAAAGCCCTCACCTTTAAGTTTAATGCTACTATTAAGATTTGTACGAAGTGAAGTAAAAGCGAACAAGTCTAAATTTCTTGTTTCAAATTCAATATCATACTGAGCTTTTTCAGTCATAAAGTTCAGATTAGTAAATCCGTTAATAACTGCACCTTTATCAGTTCTGATTGAAAGTTTCGAACTGAAATCAAGGGGATTACCTTTTAATGTCAGAGTATCAAAAGTAACAATTCCAAAATCCGCGAATTTTGGAATTCCCGAAGCCGGCAGAAGGTTCGAAGGATCAGAAGGATCGATGATAGAGCCGCTTAAATCAGAGTCGATGAAAAAATTATCAAAGTCAAGCGCATTCTTTAGTTGACCCTTCAGCATAATACTGGTATTATAAAAAGCTAAAGCAAATCTTTCAATTGACAGATCATTCAGTGAGCCATCAGCTGAAAGGTCTAGTGATATTTTCCCATTAATTGTATTTAGATCAGGAATGAAAGTGGAAACATCATAAAAACTAAATTGGTCGGACCTGACTTGTAACCTGAGCGGTGCATTACCAAGCTCTTCTGATGTATAATCATCAAAAAAATTTATCTGATTGATGCCAGCATTAATTGAAATTTCTGATTCTTCGGTAGAAATATTAAGATCGCTTACAAGAATTCCCTTTTTAGTGGCGAAAAAATCACCGGTTAATGATCTTAGGTTAAAAAATTTAAAGTTTGGTGAAAAAGAGAATTCATTTATACCCAGTTGAAAAGAAAAATTATTTATATCTGCGAATGCACTTAGTTTCAAGTAGAGATCATTAATTCTTAAATCAGACATATTTATTGATTCATAATCAGCGGTGCTATTTACCTTTGAATACTCCTGTAACGTAAAGCTGATGTTATTGAGATAGAGATCAGCAACCTGAAATGAAAAAGGAAACTCAGATTTGGAAGTATCTTCAACCTCCTTATCTTCCGGAGGAAAAAGCTTAGCAACATTAAGTGTGCCGTCACTGTCTTCCTTCAAGTAAATAGCTGCATTACGTATCTCAAATTTTCTCAGATAAATGATTTTAAATAAAAGTTTTAAAGGGCTGGTTTTAATTTCAATATGTTCAGCAGATAAAATAGTATCATCATTTTGCGTAATTAATGTATTTTTTAATACTAAAGATGTGAAAATTGTGCCTTCAAGTTTTCTGATTGCAATTTCGCCGTTCATTGAACTGTTGAGTTCTTCAACAATAGTATCCTTAAGCCAGTCGCGGAAGACAGATGTTTGTGTCAAACTGAATGCAATCAGCAGTATTAATAAAATACCTAATACGAAATAAATAAATGAATTCACTCCTATCCGAAGTATTCTTCTTCCGGTTAGTTTCTTTTTTATTTTCTCTGTTTCTTCTTTCACTTACAATATTTCGAAACTATTGACTCAATAATTTTGGAAGTTGATTGGTCATTGACAAATTCGATGGACTTAACCACACCTCCGTGTTCTTCAACTACTTCTCTGCCAACAATATTTTCAAGAGTCCAGTCAGCACCTTTAACAAGTACATCCGGAATTAGTTTGTCTATTACTCTTGCCGGAGTATCTTCATCAAACAATACTACATAATCAACTGGTTTTAAGTTGGCTACAATGAATGCACGTTCCAATTCCTTTAAAATAGGTCTCTTATCACCCTTGATCATTTTGACCGATTCATCACTGTTGAGACCAAGCATAAGAACATCACCGAGTGATTTAGCTTTTTTCAAATAATCAATGTGACCGGCATGAATAATATCAAAAACACCATTCGTAAAAACAACTATTTTGCCTTCAGCTTTAAGTTGCTGACGAATAATTTTCAATTCTTCAAGCTGCTTAATATTAGTCATTTATTTTCCTGAATAATAGTGTTAAAAAGTTTCTCGGATTCAATTGGAACTATACCGACTTCCTCACAAACAATACCCGCGGCATAATTAGCCAGATATGATGCTTCAATAATATCTGCACCTGCAGACAACGCCATAGTTAAAGTCGAAATTACTGTATCGCCTGCACCGGACACGTCAGCAACTTTTCTTGCTTTGGTAGACATTCTTCTTTCAGTTTTACCTTTTTCAAAAACAGCAATACCTTCGGCACCAAGAGTTAATAATACATTCTGTGCTTCCAATCTCTCGATCAATATTTTTCCAGCTATTGATACATCTTCATCGGATTTTATTTTTATTCCAAGTACGTCTTCGGCTTCTTTCCTGTTGGGTTTAAACACAGTAACATTTTTATATGAAAAGAAATTGTTGAACTTAGGGTCAACTGTTACAAGTTTCTTTTTATTATGAGCCAGATTAATAATTTTCTCTATAAGCAGTTCAGATAAAACACCTTTGTTATAATCCTGAAGAATTATCCCGTCAAGAGTATCGATAATGCCATCAAGATGCTGAAGCATTTTCTTATTAAGATCAGAATTTAAACTTTGCTTGCTTTCCTTATCAATTCTTACAACGTGCTGTTTATCTGCAATAACTCTTGTTTTAGCTGTTGTTGGTCTTGATTCGTCAACAATAATTCCTTTAGATGAGATATTTGATTCCGAAAGCAGAGATGTAAAGATTGTACCGAAATTATCATAGCCAATTACTCCTATTGGTTCAGGAGTTCCGGAAAGAGATGCAATATTTAATGCACAATTTGCGGCACCTCCAAACCTAAAAAATTCATTTTCCACCTCAACAACCGGAACGGGAGCTTCAGGTGAAATTCTTTTAACGTCTCCGCGGAAATATATATCAAGCATCATATCGCCAATTACAGCGATTCTTTTACCAACGAAATTATTTTTTAGCTCTAATAATCTGTTTTCGGATATTTTTATCATTCTGATACCTGAATTGTAGAAATTGAATGGGTTAAGATAACTATAAAAAATCCGCTTATAAAGTGGTTAAAATGAAGTATAAGAAATAAATGACATTGTAAAAATGACATCAAATTGATTTAAAGAAAGGTTTTTATTTACTTCCCCAGGTTGCAAGTTTATTCGAAATTTTAATTCTCACCAATCCCCTATCCGTTCCTATCCAGAGATCATCATTTACAAAAAGTAATGCGCGGATGGTAGAAGAATTTATTTTTATCTCATTAAGATCAACAGGAATGATTTCGTAAGTTAATCTGTTTATAAGATATAAGCCCTTACCAAATTCCTTTTTGTCTCTCCTGTCGAATTCATATACTCCTGTCCAAATATAATTTCCTGTTCTTGCCATTGCATAAATTCCGTTACCACCTAATCCTTCAGTACGGGATATTCTTTCCCAGTTAAAATTTCTATTATGAATGTAAATACCGCCAAGATTAAACCTTGGATTTTCTCTGGTAACAAATTCATCGGTACCAAACCAGATATTTTTCCCTTCAAACAAAAACTCCGAAACAGAAACGGCATCTCCTTCACCAAGAAAATTTCTATTCTTATTGTTGATATATGTCCATGCCGAAGCCTCTGTAATATTTTTCTTTAAGTTAAACTTATGCACACCGGATTCACTTCCGAACCAGACCAGACTATCGCCATCGATAGCAATAGATTTAAAGTTATTGCTTTTCTGATCGGCACCCTGTATTCTGTCAATATCAGTATATCGTCGTCGCTTTACATCAAAGTGTGTAATATTTCTGAATCTGCCAATCCACAGCACGTCTCTTATTTTATCATACTTTAAGGATCTTATCCAATTTCCAAATTCACCGCCCAAAGCAAATTTTCTTTTTGTCCATCTGTTTGTTTTTCGGTCTAATGTAAACAACCCTTCTGTTGTTCCTGCCCAGACGAAGTTAGGACTTACTTCGAGAGTAAAAAAAAGATCATTGTCGAGATTATTATTTGCAGTAGAATAATTAAACCATTTCTTTTCGGTAAATGAATATCGGTAGATTCCCTGTCCATAAGTTGCAATCCAAAGGTAATTACCATCAATTTTAATATCGACTACAGATGCCCCTTCAAGGAATATCTCTGACTCGATCTGTGAATACGATGACGTATTAATTAAAAAGATCAGTAGTAAATAAAAATATAACTGCTTCAAATAGTTTATTGTCATTAAGTAATTATAGTATTATCGATTTTTGTAAAGACTGAAATTCGATTTTAAAATGTTTTTCAAAACCTTTTTTTAATGATTCTGTGAGTTTAAGAAAATCGATTTCTTTTTTCAGAATGCACCTCAAATCGATTGTTGAATTCATAAGTTCATTTTTAACATACGATTTACGCTCGTCATCCAGATTAAGATAGTCGGTAATCTTCAGATGGTAATCGCCGCAGAGTATTGAACCATGTTGAAGTATAACTTTGCCCAATTTTCGTTGTGCACTTCCGACTAGTTTTTTATTATCAAAATTAATCTCACTTTTTGCTGATACTGCAAAACAAACAGAACTTTTATCCTGCTGATAAAAGTTTTTAAAATCCGGCTGCTTGTTTTCCAGTTTAATCGGGCTTAACCGGCCGTCATAAATATTGAGCCCTCTTTTCAGGGCATAATTAATCTGGTTGTAAAGATTATGTGCGGAAGTATTATAATCAATGGGATAAATAACGGAGTATGTAAGTTCCTCGGAATGCAGTATTGCTCTGCCACCGGTTGGTCGTTTTATAACATCAATATTATCTGATGCAGTTTTATCTATATTGATATCTTCTATCTTCTGGTTGGCACCGAGTGAAATGCAGGAAGGATGCCACCTGTAGACACGAAAGATCGCTTCGGAGGGAGAGCAATTTTTAGCAAGTTCTAAATCGAAGTCCATATTAAACCTGCCTGTGCCGAAACCAGTATCTATGAACTTCCAGACCATTTCTTACCGATAATTCCGCGCTTGCTCGTCCTTACAAAATTGATTACATTTTGAACCAGTTTATTATCACCGAGTTCTTCTTCAATTCTTTTTAATGCCTGGGTTACATTCATTGAGTGGTCGTAGATATAACTGTAAGTTTTTTTCAATGCTTCAATATCAGAAGCAGCAAAACCTCTTCGTCTTAACCCTACTAAATTCAATCCGGCATATCGGAGCGGCATTTCACCGCAAAGGATATAAGGCGGAACGTCCTGAACAGCCCGGAATCCTCCACCTATCATGCAATGTTGGCCGACCTTGCAAAACTGATGAACCGGTGTCATTCCACCGATAATAGCAAAATCTTCAACTAAAACATGACCGGCAATCTGAACGCCGTTTGCAAGAATAACATTATCACCGATTACACAATCATGTGCTACGTGAGCATACGCCATCAACAAACATTTTTTTCCGACTTCAGACTTGCCAGTTTCTTTTGTACCTCTGTGCAGTGTAACAAACTCATGAATAACTGTATCATCTCCGATGATAAACAGGCTCGGCTCCTGACTGAATTTTAAATCCTGAGGAACGTGCGCCACAGATGCGGCCTGTTTAATTTTTACTCTATCTCCTATTCTTGCGCCATCATATATAACAGCTTGAGGACCAACCTGGCAGTCATTGCCTATTTCCACATCATCTTGAATGATTGAGTAAGGTCCGACAATAATATTATTTCCTATCTTTGCTTTAGGGCTAACAAGTGCAGTTGGATGGATATTATTCATAAATTATTCTTGTATTTGTTTCGGACGATCGACAATACCAGCCATAAATTCCGCTTCAGCAACCAAAACGTCATTCACGTAGGATTTTCCCTGCATCAATACTACTTTACTTTTCTTCTGAGTCAATTCAACTTCCATAAATAACTGATCACCGGGGACCACCGGTTTTCTGAATTTAGCATTATTGATCTGCATAAAATAAACTAATTTTTCTTCCGGATTGGGAAATGAATTTAGAAGCAGAACACCTCCGGTTTGCGCCATAGCTTCAATTATCAATACACCGGGCATTATTGGTTGACCCGGAAAATGTCCCGGAAAAAATGGTTCGTTAACAGTTACTGATTTTACACCGATAACCTTTTTATCCAGGTCAAGCTGAATAATTTTATCAACCAGGAGGAAAGGATATCTGTGGGGTAATATTCTTTCAATAGCATTCGTGTCGAATACTACTCCCTCTTTTTTTACAAACTGGAATTTCTTGACAAGTTTTTTCTGCTGATACAGTTTTCTTATCATCTTAGCAAATTCTACATTTGCTTTATGACCGGGACGTGCAGCCAGAATTTGAGCCTTTATAGGTGCACCTATTAAGGCCAGGTCACCGAGCAGATCAAGTAATTTATGCCGCACCGGCTCATTTCTGAATCTCGGTTCTTTGTTATTTAGAATTCCGTTTGTACCAATATCAATTTTTTCAGTTATACCAATTTTCCGGGCGAGTTTATTTAACTCATCCTGATTGATTTTATGATCAACAATAACTACAGCATTGTCCAGGTCTCCTCCTTTTATTAATCCCTGGTTAGCGAGCATTTCTACTTCGCTTAAAAAGCAAAAAGTTCTTGCAGGAGCAAACTCCCTTACGAACTCCTCTTCAAGATCGAATAGCCCTGTATGCTGACTACCGAGAGCGGGATTCTGATAATCCACCATTACTGAAATTCTATATCTATCAAGAGGTAATGCGACTATGTCGATCTGATTTTCCGAATTCTGATAGGTAACGGCTTCATCAATTATTAAGTAATCTTTAGGGGCATCCTGCTGGACAAAGCCTGCTTTCTGCAGTACCTGAACATACGGCATAGCGCTTCCATCACCAATTGGTGGTTCTATACCATCGAGTTCTATTATAATATTATCAATTTGAAGGCCTACAATTGCAGCGAGAACATGTTCCACTGTGTGAACTTTAGCTTCACCAATTCCAATTGTCGTACCACGGGAAACATCAACAACATTATCTGCTAAGGCCGGTATTTCAGGGTTACCACCAAGATCAGTTCTGACGAATCTTATCCCATAATTTTCGGGAGCTGGTTTGAAAGTCATTGTGCAGGTTGTTCCGGTATGAAGACCTATGCCCTCCATTGAAACCGATTTAGCTATAGTTCTTTGTTGTTCTAACATGAGTGTCCAATTTAAATTTTGAATAAAAAAATCGTTGTCAAAATAGTGAGTTGAGGAAAGAAATACAATTGATGTCTATTCTATAGGTGAAAGGAAACTACTTTACCACTGAGTTTTCTTTTATTACCTCTTTTAGTTTGTTTATCTCATCTTCAAGCTGCTTTATTCTTTGAGAATAGTCCGGCAAATTTCTGATATGAGCTTCCAGAACTCTGGCTTGCTTTATTTCCTTAGCAGGGTATCCGAAATAGTAACCTGGTTTTGTGATGGATTTTGAAACACCGGATTGAGCCATCAGTACTACTTTATTTCCAATCTCAATGTGCCCGACAACTCCTACTTGTCCGGCAATTACACAATTGTTACCGATCCTGGTACTGCCCGAAATTCCGGTCTGCGATGATATAACTGTATCTTCTCCAACAACAACATTGTGGGCAATCTGCACCAGGTTATCAATCTTTGTACCTCTCTTAATTATCGTTGATCCTAATGCAGCTCTGTCAACCGATACATTCGAACCGATTTCAACATCATCTTCAATTACTACATTTCCAATTTGAGGTACTTTCTGATAAACTCCATTTTCATCCGGATTAAAACCAAAACCGTCACTGCCGATTACCACCCCTGAATGCAGAATAACTCTGTTTCCTGTTCTGCATTTTTCCCTGATACTTATATTGGAATAGAATAGACAATCACTGCCTATTTCAACATCAGTATAAAGGACGGTATTATGAAATATTTTTGTGTTATTGCCAATCTTGCATCCGGCTGAGACTACGACATTTTTGCCAAGTGCGACATTTTTTCCAAGAACAGCCGAAGGATGAACGTAAGCAGTAGAATCAATTCCTTTGAGATCGGTTTCAGGAGAAAAATATTTAAGTATAATTTTAAGAAAAGCTTTATCGGGAGCATCAACTTTAATCAGAGTAATTCCATCCCGGCTCTTGTTAAAGTCAGGTTTGACTAATACAACAGATGCGTTGGTTGTATCAAAATATTTTTCATATGCAGGAAGATATATAAATGTTATATCACCAGATTTGGCTTCGTCAACTTTTGCTACGTTGATAACATTAAGATTTTCATTTCCAATTATTTCGCCGCCGACAAGGACTGCTATCTCTTTGACAGGAATTGACATAGATTAATCGATTCTTAATTTATCGAGAACTTTCTGCGAAATATCATATTGCTCTTTAGCGAAAAGAATCATTATATCGCCGCTCCGATCAAAAACAAAATCGAGATTCTCTTCTTCAGCAACCAATTTAATTGCATTGAAAATTCTGTTCTGAACTGGTTTCATCAATTCATCCTGCTTTTGAAACAGTTCACCGTTTGTTCCGAATTTCTTATCACGGAACTGTGCAATATCATTCTCAAGCTTAACCAGTTCAGCTTCAACTTCAGTTCTGGTTTGATCGGTCATAATGAGTTTTCTTTTCTCATAATCATCAAACTTAGACTTCCATTGATTTTCAAGCTGCCTTAATTCAGTTTGCCACTCCTGAATCAGTGCATCAATCTTCTGACGGGCATCCTGTACATCCGGCAGTTTATCCATGATAGTATCAGAATCAATATACCCGATTTTTAACTGCGCTGATGAAAAGGTTGAAAGTGAAATTAAAACGACAAAGAATAAAACAAGATGTTTCATAGTGTGATCTTTCGATTTCTAAAAATATTAAACTTAAAATAGGAACAAAAAAGAAAAAGTTCTCTCCTAAAATAAGAGAGAACTTATAAAGTGACCTATCACAAATCTAGCTGCCTCTTTTGAGTCTGTCAAGTACCTTGAATGTTACATCAAAAGCAGCGTCGGCATATAAAAGCAGTATATCACCGCTTTTATCAAAAATGAATTGCATGCCCTCTTCTTTTGCTACCTTTTCAATAGCATCATAAATTTTTGCTTTAATTGGTGCAAATATTTTTTCCTGCTCCCTGAAAATTTCGCCGGTGCCCTGAGAGAATTTTTGCCTGCGGAAATCCATTATTTGCTGTTCCATTCCGACAATGCGCTGCTGAGCTTCAAGTTTCTTATCATCAGTCATCATTTCCTGCTGTTTCTGATAATCCGAAATTGCCTGCTGATAAGCTAAAGTCATAGAATCGACCTGCCCGCTCCATTTATTAGTAAGCGCATCAAGATCTCCCTGAGCTTTAATTGCTTCAGGATATTGGGTTAGAATTGTCTCTGAATCGACGTAGCCAATTTTCAAAGATGATTGTGCAAATGCTGAAAAACTTATCAACACCAATAAAATAATTAAAAGATACTTCTTCACTTTTTTCCTCTTTCTTTTTATGAAATATAAATACTAAAAACCCCTGCCAAACTGGAAGTGAAACAGCCATGCAGGATCTTGATTATTAGTTAATTTTCTATCAAACCCGTAACCAATATCGAATCCGATTAGACCTATAGGATTTATTAGAAGTCGGGCGCCAAAACCAACAGATCTTCGAAGGTCAAAAATATCTGTTTTCTGGAAGCTTTCAAAAACATTTCCTGCTTCCGCAAATGCAAGGATATAAAGAGGAATAGGTTCGAGTGTAACAGCTAATCTGAGTTCTGTACTCACTTTAGCCATCACTCTTCCTCCTATTACGTCACCAAATACATTTCTGGGTCCGACTGTTCTGTCATCATATCCACGAAGAGATGTTGTGGCAATTATTAAGCCATTACCTCCCATATAATAAAACTCAAAAGGCTGGATATTTGTACCTTTTACTATCTCATCAATATACCCAAGTTCCGCAGATGTATAGAGAGCTATACGATTACTGTTGAATAGTCTTCTATACCATTCAGTGGTAAAACCAATTTTTAAGTAATCAACGTCACCGGGCAGTATCGGTCCACCTGTCAATTCCATATCAAGCGAAAATGAAGAACCTCTGGATGGAAATATCGGATTATCAATATTTCTTCGGCTGATTAGCGCACCTAATGTATACTGATGAGTTCTTCCTTCAGCATAAAAACTTCTTCCCTCAATTACATTATTGTACTGATATCTTGCCCTTCCCTGAATGAAGAAGAAATCATCAGGCCATTTTAACCTCCTGCCGACTCTGACCGTAACTCCTGACTGTCTAAGGTCATAAATGTACTGCTGCCTGGTATCAAAAAGTTCTGCACCCACAGATGTAGGAGTGTCAAACAACCAGGGTTCTGTAAATCCTAAGGTGAAAGTTCTATATATACTACCAACACCAAACTGCCAATTAAAGCTGAGTATTTGTCCTCCACCAAGACTAAAAGGTTCAGCAATAGAAAAATTGGTTAGTGTAATACCAACAGCACCGCTAAAACCGAATGCGCCGCTGTATCCGACAGAAGCATTCAAATAGTCGCTGGACTTTTCTTCAACATTAAAAGTAACATCAACAGTACTGTCACTGGCTAACTTTGTATCTATACCACCGGGACCGTATAATTTTTCCATGTTGAAGTATTGAAGATTTGCCAGCTGCTGAACGCTTCTGAAAAGCAGAGCACGGTTAAAATAATCTCCCGGAATGGTAAAGAGTTCTCTGCGAATAATTTTCTCTTTGGTTTTATCATTACCGGTAATGTCAACCCTACCTATTCTGAACTGGTTTCTTTCTTCAACTCTTATGTTGATATCTATTGAATCACCAGGAACTCTTGTTTCCCTCGGCTGAACATTGAATGTAAGATAACCATTATCTAGGTATAAAGCAGATACATCAGTTTGTTTCTCATTTCCCCGCAGATTTTGCTCAAACTTTTCATAATTAAATACATCACCTTTAGCAAATTCAAGTCGTTCGGTTAAAACTTCAGATGGATAAACGGTATTTCCTTCCCAGGTAATATTTCTTATTCGATATTGGGGACCTTCATAAACCTTCACTATAATATGTAAATCTCTGTTATTATTATAATAAATAAGAGAATCGGAAATTATTTCAGCGTCAAGATATCCGTTTTTCCTGAAATACTTAACGATTAGTTCTTTATCCTTTTTATATTCTTCGGGATTGAATTTTGCCCCGCTCCAGAACTTCCACCATTTCTTTTCCGATGTACCGTCCATTTCACCTCTAAGATCACCATCATCAAAAGCTTCATTACCGGTGAATTCAATTTTTCTTACAGTAACCTTATCACCTTCGGTTATTTGCATTCTTATTAAAACCCTGTCGCGTATTCTACTAATTAAATCAGTGTACCTCTGGTCACCTGACGGGTACTCCATTTCGTATTCGTCCGAAAAATCTTTTTGGTTCATCCAGATGACAAAGATATTACCATCAACGGTATCGGCACTTGAATAGATGTAATAGCGGGAAGTAATTTCAGCATTTAAAAAACCTTCATCACTATAAAGTTTTAATATTCGCTGTTCAAGTTTAGAAATATCCTGTGGTTTAATAGTTTGTCCTCTTATGAAAGTAATTTCTTTATCGATATCGCTGTTACTAACATCATCATTACCTTCATAAATTACTTTTTCCAGTTTTGGATACTCAGCAACTTTAATAATCAGGAAAACACCATCGCCAACCTGTTTATCAACAACTATTTGAACATCTGAAAATATTCCAAGTGACCACAGGTTTCTAATGGCATTAAGAGTTTGATCACCCGGAACCTGAATCTCATCTCCAACCCTGATACCGGCACTGGCAATAATTGTTGGAGCATCGGCAAATTTATTCCCTTCAACCGTAACGCCAAGAATCTTGAAAGCAGTTCTTTGACCTTGTGGGTAAATTTGAAATGATAATGAGATTAAAAATATAAAAAATAAGATCCTATACAATTTCTTATTAGGAGTGTTGTACATCCTTAAAGCCTTTATTATTCTGTTTTATTTGTTCACTAACTTTGCCAAATCTTCTTTCTCTATTCTGAAACTGGCGAATTGCATCATAAAGATGCTCTCTTGTAAAATCAGGCCAGAAAACGTCTGTAATAACAAATTCAGTGTAAGCAATTTGCCAAAGTAAAAAGTTACTTACTCTGAATTCACCACTGGTTCTTATGAGAAGTTCAGGATCGGGTATTTGATTTGTTGTTAAGTGATTTGAAATAGTTTCTTCATTTATTTTTTGAGAATTAAGTCTTCCAAGCTCAACCTCCCTGGCAATTGATTTCATCGCTTCAAGCAATTCCCATCTTCCGCTATAACTCAGGGCAAGATTTAATACCATCTTTTTATTATTCTTGGTTCTTTCAATATCAGAATGGAGCTGTTTCTGAACTTCAAATGGAAGTTTAGTAATTTCACCAATGGTCGTTAGTCGAATATCGTTTTTATTTAGTTCCTTGACTCTATCTTTAAGACTTTTGAGAAGTAATCGCATTAATGTTGAAACTTCGTCCTTCGGTCTTTTCCAATTCTCAGTGGAGAAAGTGTATAGTGTAAGGTATTTTACACCAATCTGAGCACAAGCCTCAACAATTTCGCGAACTGTATCAACACCTCTTTTATGACCGGCTACTCTTGGAAGCCCCTTTTTCTTTGCCCATCTGCCATTTCCATCCATAATAATTGCGATGTGCGAAGGGATGACACCTGATTTAATTAGTTCACTTTGCTGTGCTTCATCAGACGCCTTTATTTTCTTACTCAACTTAAAATCCTAATGTTTGATTAAGCGTGTAAAATTAAACCAGCATTGACTGAAAATCAAGGATTTTTCACTTCAGTCAGAAATGAAATTACTTCTTCAATTCAATATTAGACAGGGATAAATAAGTTTGAAAGGCAAAAAAAGATATGGTTTGAGAAAAAAGTACCCCCAAAGTTTGTTTACGAAAAAAGTACTTTTTCCTGTTTGCGAATTGATTTTTGCTCTGTCTTCTCTTCAATGATGAATAAGCGAATATTTTTTCTGATATCTTCTTCGATACTATTAAGAAGTTTTTTTGCTGTTGTAAAATCTGCTTTTGTTACCCCGATAAATAATAAAACTTTTTTATTGGAATTTTTGGTTTGTCTTGTAGCAAGGTATCGGAGTCTGTTTATAAGAGTATTATCAAATAGATCATTTTGATTTAATGTTAAACCAATAGCATAATTATCTCTTTGTCTTGCAATTATATCAACTTCAAATCCACCAATGCTAGATGGCTCCGGCAGATAAGTACCAAACTTTCTGCTAAGAGTCAGATAGCCTCTTTTCCAGAACTGCTCAACTAATAGATCTATGTCTTTTCTTCTGTCAGTCATAACTCACCTCCATCTTTATGAAGCCATTGGTATTATTGGAATAATAGGTGAAAATCTTTTTGTTCTTAAAACTTTGATGTTAGCTATTCTATTGAAGCTGAATTTTTTAATTTCACTTGAATTATCGAGTTTTCCGTAAATGACCTTCTTTCCATTTCTTTCAATTCCAATATAGTATGGCTCAATAGAGAACTTATTAAGCTCATATAAAAATTGAAGTTTGCTTCTTGTTACGATTGCTCTTTTAAATATTTCACTTTTCATTATATAACTCCTTTCAATTTAACCATCTTACTACACCCTTAACTTTTCCAATTATAATAAATTCATTTTTTTCATTTACCAGAATCGGATTGTACTTATTGTTTTCAGGCATAAGTTTGATTTCATTTCCATTTTTATAATAGCGCTTTACAGTCACTTCATCATCGATTCTTGCAACAACTATATCATCCATCTTAGCTGTGCTTTGGGGAGCAACTATTACAAGATCCCCTTCAAATATTCCGGCGTTCATCATACTATCGCCCTTTACTTTGAGAGCAAAACAATCTTTTGACTTATTAAGAAATGATGAATCGATAACAATGGTTCCCTCCCTATTCTCTTCAGCAAGTATAGGAGAACCTGCTGCTACACGTCCAATTATCGGAATTCTATTCTGATAATCATTTTCATATACTGTAAAAGTTGGCAGCGGAAATGTGTTATCATCTCTAATGATTGATATTCCACGACTTGCGTTACTTTCAACATTTAAATAACCCTTCTTTTCAAGTGCATCAAGATGTCTTTTAACACCGAAGGTAGAAGTGATACTAAATTGTTTACCAATTTGACGAAGAGTTGGAGGATATCCATACTCCAGAAGAAACTCTTTAATAAAATTGAGTATATCTTCCTGTCTATCTGTAAGTTCTTTTTTCATAAATATAGTGTTCAATTGTTCACTGCTAATATAGTGTGCAGATGTACACGTGTCAAGTGTTAGTAGTAGTTTTTTTTAGGATTATTCGAAAACGATGGTGGGGTCTATTAAAAGTATCAAATTTCTGCCGATTTCATAATTTTCAAGTATGCCTTGAAAATTCTCTTCAGAGGGTCCATATGAGAACACAGGAACAAATCCGGCTGTATGACCTTTACCAACAAAACTTAATTTAAGGTTTTTTCCATCAACATCACCTCCTGTAATTGCCATTCCGCCTGTCTCGTGATCAGCAGTTACAACCACTAGTGTATTACCACTTTCCCTGGCAAATTGAAGAGATTCAGTTATTGCAGTATTAAAATCCCGCATTTCATTAAGCAGATATTCCTGAATATTGTCATGTCCGGCCCAGTCAATTTGAGAACCTTCAATCATTATTACGAATCCGTTTTCATTGGACTTCAGACTATTGATTGCTGCTTTTGTAAAGTCTCCTAAAGTGAAGTTTCTATCAGAAGAATGTTTAAGACCGTTTTTTTCCAATAAACATAGCACCTTAGCTGTATTGCTAATTGATTGATGATCAAAATGATTTAACCACTTATATCCTTTAGTTTGCATCATTTCAATAACGTTTAAATCATCTTTTCTGCTACCACCTAAAACATCAGGAAGAAAGAATTTTATCCCCCCGCCAATGATAACATCAATATCACATTCATTTAATTGAAGTGCAATATCAGTTTCACGTCCCCTGTCATCGATGTGTGCATAAAAAGCTGCCGGAGTTGCATGTGTTACAGAACTTGTGGAAATAAGCCCTATAGCTTTACCTTTTTCCTTAGCAATCTGGAATAGAGTTTTTATTGGTTTACCGGAAGAATCAACCGAAATATATCTGTTAATTGTTCTATATCCGGTAGCAAGTACCGTTGCACCGGCACCTGAATCAGTAATGAGTCTGTCAAGTGAAGCTGTGTTTGCAAGTCCTATTGTTTTAAATTGACGGTATGGATTATTCTCATCATCAAAAAAAGAGGCGGCAACATAGTTGACGCCCATTCCATCTCCGATAAGAAAGATAATATTCTTAGGTAAGTCCTGGCTGAATGCAGAAATTTGTAAAAATAAAACTGTAACTAACAAAGACCTGAAAAAGGTCAACTCACTTCAACTCCTTTTTTCTCAACATGGACCAGCCAGTTATGTGTATCCTGCTTTTCACCATAATGAATTGAGGTAAGTGCATCAAAAAGTTTTACATCCAGTTCACCTGGCTCACCGTTATTGAATGTCATATTTTTATTTTTATATGTCAGCCATCCAACAGAAGAAATTATTGCCGCAGTACCTGATCCGAATACACCAAGCAGATTTCCATTATCATATTCATCAATCATTTCATCAATAGAAATCTCTCTTTCTGTAATATTCATTCCCCATTCTTTAAGCAGCTGAATAACAGATCTTCTAGTAACACCTGGTAAAATTGAACCATTGAGTTTAGGTGTTGCAATTTCATTCTTAAAGTTTATAAATATATTCATAGTGCCGACTTCTTCAACATATTTCTGATGAACACCATCTAACCATAAAACCTGAGTAAATCCTTTTTTGGAAGCTTCTTCAGCTGCCAGAAGGCTTGCCGCATAATTAGCTGCGGTTTTACACTCACCTAAACCTTTTCTAACTGCTCTCACATAATCATCCTGTACAAGAATTTTAACCGGTTTAAATCCCTCAGGATAATATGCTCCGACCGGTGACAGCAAAATTACAAGCCTATAATTACGTGATGGTCTCACCCCAAGTGCCGGATCCGTTCCATACATAAATGGCCTGATGTAAAGTGATTCACCTCTTTTTGTTGGTATCCAATCGCTATCAATTGCAACAAGCTCTTTTAATGCTTCCAAAATAAAATCAACGTTTACCTGTGGCATACAAATTCTTCTGGCAGAATTATTCAATCGTTCAATATGTACATCTGGCCGGAAAATAACCACTTCTCCATCAATTGTTTTAAAGGCTTTTAAACCCTCGAAAATTGTTTGCCCATAATGAATAAATGATGATGCCGGATGAGTCATTAAATTATTAACAGGAAGAATTTGAGGATGATACCATCCTTTATCAGGTGTGTAATCCATTTGAAACATGTGATCTGTAAAGAATTGTCCGAAACCTAACTTCTCGGGAAGTACGATTTTTTCGTTTCTTTCTTTTATAACGTAATTTATTTTTTCCATTATTGAAGCCCTTATTTTAAAATTAAGTTAATGCATATTTAACGAAAATCGGGCACATTTTAAAGTTAAAACGATGTAATCAATTTGTCAAAAGACAACTATTGACGTTAGTTTGATAATTTAAACCCCGAATAAAAATATCCACAATAAATAATCAAGTATTAGTATTAAAGCTGCTGATATAACGAACGACCGGATTGTTGCCAGCCCGACACCCTCAGCTCCGCCCTGTGTTCTGAAACCAATATGACAACCTAATAATGAAGTTACTCCTCCAAAAAAAATTGTTTTGATTAATCCAGCGATCAAATCCGAAAAAGCAAAAAATCTTTTTACAGAGTTAAAAAAAACTGCAAACGAAACACCGAGGAAATAATCTGAAACTATGTAAGCGCCTATAACTGCAATTACATTGGCAAACACAACAAGGATAGGCATCATGATAATTGCAGCTAAAA
Organism: uncultured Ignavibacteriaceae bacterium; assembly: GCA_964639355.1. GTDB lineage: Bacteria > Bacteroidota > Ignavibacteria > Ignavibacteriales > Ignavibacteriaceae > JAGXRK01. The sequence continues at coordinate 22,006 of CAZXCP010000020.1, read as the reverse complement.
ATCTTGGCATTGCAAGATACCTTACCGGACTGATTGCCATAGTTTCAAGTGCATCAATTTGTTCAGTAACCTTCATAGTGCCAAGTTCAGCAGCTATTGATGCCCCGACTCTTCCGGCAATAACTATACCTGTTAAAACCGGTCCTAATTCTGTTATAATTGCCCTGCTTGTGGCACCACCTAAAAAAGAAAGTGGTGCAATTCCTTTTAATTGATATGCCGCCTGCCAGGCAGCCACGGCGCCGGTAAATACTGCAATAATCAAAACCAGTGGAAGTGAATTAACACCGATATGCTCCATCTGAAAAAGTATAAGTTTTCTGCTTCTCGGAATCTGAGTGAAGTTTCTGACAATACCAAAAAAGAGATTAGATACCTGTCCGAATTCTCTGAAGAATTCTAAGGTTCCTCTTCCTAATTTTTGCATTAATTTTAACAATAGGTTTAACTTCATTTTGTTATTGTCAAATTTAATTAAATTAAGATTAATACTTTAGACAAGCCCGTTCGGATTGTCAGATTAAAAATATATTATGTGAAAAGCACATTATTGATCATTTCAAAACGAGACACAAATATCTATTGGTTTGATATTGAGATTATAAAGCTTTACTATCGTCAAATAATGTGCGAATATTTAACAGTAATACAATATTTTATTGACTAAGGAATGGCATTGAATAGCATTATAGTTGATACCACAGAGTGCCATATGAAAATATTATAATTGACAACAGTGTTAGATTTAGTTAAAAATATACCTGAAAGTCTGCTTGATACAATCCCGATTGGAATCGTTTTATTTGATTCCAGCGGAGAAATTTATTTTGTAAACAGGGCTTTTCGTGGATTTGAAATTTTATATCCCGAGATATTTTCAGAAAATCTATCGGGAAGAAATGTTTTCAAAGAAAAATTAAAGATTAACAAATCTATTGATGTCGAATTAATTGAACTGAAACAGGGATATCCATTCGAATCTGAAATTAAAGATATTTCGACTGGAAAATCAAATCTACGGTTGATAATAAAAGGTTCCCCTATTTACGAAGAATCTGAATTCTCTGGCGGAGTTCTTTTAATTGAAGATTTAAAAGTCACACAAAAAGCAAAGCGGGATTTCATTCTCCAGAGTGATTTCCTGGAATATGCACTGAATTCAGTCTGCAATCTCTTCGTGGTAATTGATCAAAATCAATTTATAAAACATGTTTCCGGGGAAGTTACCTCATTCTTCAAATCCGGCGAATCTCTGCTCGGAGTATCACTAACTAAATATTTGAATGATGAAGTTTCAGGTAAACTAAAACACTTGATTGATATTGTAATTCAGAATAAACAAAACACTATCGAAAATATTGATCTGAGTTTTCAGGATATCCCAAAAACTTTCCAGGTTTTATTATTTCCTCAATTGGATAATAAACAAAATGTTTTATTTATTTATCTGCTTTTAAAAGACATTTCTTCAGCCGATTCTGATTTAAAATTAATTCAGAAAAAATTAGATAAAGCTGAAATTTATAAACATGTAAATGAAGTAACCGGGCAGGCTATATTTATAATCGATGAAGATAATAAACTGCTTCATTGGGATAAAAACTGTGAATTGCTTTTTGATTACCCGGCGAATGAGGTACTCGGAAATTATCTGGGTGGGCTGATTCCTGATTTAAACAACTTTTCAATCTCGGAAATTAAATCAGAACTTCAATCAACTAACTCTGTAAAAAAAATAATTTCTGTTAAACGGAACACTGAAAAGTTTATTGAATGCCAGTTTACTGTAAACGGTGATGATAAGTCCCGGCTTGTGGTATTATGTAATGATATCTCCGATGCAACCCGAACGTCAGAGGATTTGAATAGAACAATAAACCATTTAGCTCAGTTATTGTCAAACGCTGATTTCCTTATCGGTAAAGTTGATGAAAACGGTAAGATCATTTATGCAAACAAAAACTTTTGTAATACTTTTGAATATTCAATCGATCAGCTTAAACAAAAGAGGTTATACGATCTGATCGAGCAGCATTATTTTGAAAGGAATGTATTTGACATACGATCTGCTGAGTTTAACGAACCGATAAAGGCTGATCTTCCTTTCAGGACTCAAAAAGGCAAGCTTCTGAATTTATCCATAACGATAGTGCCGGAACAGCAAAATGGAAACGGTAATAACTATGATTGCTACCTCAGGGATATTGAGGATCAGAAATTAAAAGAAAAGGAAGTTAAATTATATTTTTCAATGCTCAATGCATCCAATGATGGTATTGCTTTAAGCCTCGATGGTAAAATTAATTTTGCTAATAAAGCTTTTGCCGAAATATTTAATTTTGATAACGGTGAAGAATTATCCGGCAAGGATCTTCTCGATTTTGTTTCGAACGACGATATACTGAAAGTAGCAGAATATTTCAGACTACTTGAAAGGAAGAAAGGTACACCGTCAAAATTTGATTTTCTGGGAAAGAAAAAGGATGCAACATTTTTTCATGCAGAAATTTCAGCCGGCACTTTTTCAATTGATAATAAATCCTATATCGTTTTAATTGTCCGCGATGTATCCGAAAGAATCCGGGCTCAAAGAGCAATAAGAGAATCTGAGGAAAAATACCGGAACATCACGGAGAACATTGATGACTTTCTTTTTACATTTGAACGAATGAATCAGAACCTGAGGCCTGTTTTCTGCACTACGTCTGTTCAGAAAATAACCGGATATACACAAACGGATTTTTTAGCAGACGGGAAACTATTCTTCAAAATTATTCATCCCGATGATTTTCAGGGCTTTAAACCAAAATTGATGAATCTGCTTAAAAGCAGAATTCAAAACTCGAGCGAGTTTGAATTCAGAATCATCAATAAACACGGTAATATTGTCTGGGTAAGGACAAAACTTAATCTGGTAAGAATTGGTGCGGGACGGATTCAGAAAGTTTACGGACTTGTAAGCGATGTTACTTTTCGTAAACGTGCTGAAGAAGAGCTAAAAAAATCTACGCAGAATCTAATTAAACTCAACGAAACAAAAGACAGATTCATTTCGATAATTTCTCACGATCTAAGAACACCTTTCAGTTCAATTATCGGCTTTACCGATCTGCTTATTAATGACAGAGATCTTTCCGAAGAAGAAAAGAAACAATATGTCAGGTATATACAGGAATCCTCTTACTCAATGCTTGCACTTGTTAATTCACTTCTGGACTGGACAAGACTGCAAACAGGAAGAATAAAATTTGAACCACAAAAGATTGATTCAGTTCAGATTATTAAAGATGCAATAAATAATCTTGCTGGGGTATCTATCCAGAAAGGAATTGATATCATCAATCTTGTCAAAGAGGAAAGATTAATTTTCGCCGATAAAAGCCTTATACACCAGGTATTCAGTAATCTTATTTCAAATGCAATTAAATTTACCGGAGGCGGCGGTAAGATTTTTATTTCGGTTACATCGGCAGAGAACCCTCGTTTTCTGGAGTTTTCTGTTAAAGATACAGGCGTTGGAATTAAACCTGAAAACATTGATAAGCTATTTAGCATCGAGTCAAAATTTACTTCTGAAGGCACTGCCGGTGAAAAAGGAAGCGGACTCGGACTTTCCCTTGTTCGTGAAATAATTGAAAAACACGGAGGTAAAATCTGGGTAAAAAGCAAGATTGGTGAAGGCAGTGATTTCAGGTTTACATTACCTATTGCCTCCGCTAAAATTCTTATTGTTGATGATAACAAAACAGACAGATTACTCTACTCCAAAATATTAAAGAATATTACCCCGGATTATGAAATTGATGTTGCTTCAAATGGAAAAGAAGCTCTGGATAAAATCAAATCTTCCCATCCTGCTCTTGTAATAACCGATCACTCCATGCCGGTTATGAATGGATATGAATTCGTTTTGGAACTTCAAAAACTTGAAATGAAAGGCAAACC
>CAZXCP010000020.1:10800-18051 GCA_964639355.1 uncultured Ignavibacteriaceae bacterium | reverse complement strand
TTGTTCTGAGCAGTGATATTGACAGAAATGCTATTAACGATTATAACGGGATAGGAATAGAATTCGTCTTTCATAAACCTGTTAATCTTGGACATTTCAAACAGGCTGTGGAAAAATCCTTACGGAAAAGTTTTACAAATAATTAATTCCTGCGATATAAGTACCAGTCTTTAACAACCTCATCTACTAATATAAAATCATTCGGACTGATTTTAGGGAGGTGTATTTTATCATTACAGTAAATATAACCAGCTTCAATGTAATTTATTTCGAGTATTGTGAAAAAGACACATTCAATTAACTGATCAGGTTTATAAACAGATGAAAGATAAAGTCGATACAGCAAATTGTGGGCTTCTTCGTTATCTTCATTCCTGAATAGTTCCAGCAGTTTCTTAAATTCATTGAATTTCAGCTTCATGTGATTTTTCAAATTTTCATCACTTCCTGCTAGCAATCGTATTGAATGTGCAATTGACTTTGAGGAGTCGGGTAATCCTGCATCATTTAATATTGAATCAGCTAATTGATGATAATAAGCCGGAATAATAACGGTGCGTATAGCCGATATCTTCCACCCATTCTGATTTTTCAGGTAACAATAAAAATCCTTTTTATCATCCTTCGATTTGATCTTGGTAGCGAAAACAGATTCATCATTGTTTTTTTGAATTCCTCTGATAGTAACGCTCGCCTGCCCTTTTAGCTCTTCTCCAATGGTAGGATAATTAATTTGCTTAAGCATTTCATCAATGAAATATTCTGCTTTGTTTGAAAAGACCGGAGCTGTGAAGAACTGATTGACAAGCCACTCCGGTGAATTATGTTTATATGTGGTTTGTGCATTTGCAGCAATGCTTAGTAAACAAATGATCAGATAAAAATAAAGTCTGTTCATAATAGTATTGATTTTAAATAATAACAATTGCCACTAAAGCACAAAGACACTAAATAGCACTAAAAAGAACTATCTCTTCTTCAGTACATATCCCGAAGATGGCTTAACAATCACATTGCTTTTTATTGTGCCTAATGATTTTGTTCCTGCTTTATCAGGACTTACAAGTATATCCCATTCTCCATCGGGAAGATTAAATTCCTCATTATTCTTCATGTGTGCATTCATCAGCACAATAAAATTTTCTGATTTATGATTAACAGAATATCCAATTGCGAAAGGATTATCATTAATATTGTAAAATGTTACATCATCGTATTTAGCTCGCCGGAATGCTTCGAATGTTTTTCTGAGTTCAATTAATCCTTTATAATAATCAACAAGATCACTGTTCATTTCAGCGTGCTTGTAATTGATATAATTGACCTCATTATCCTTATCGTAAGTATTATGATCAAGCATTCCCTTATGCTTATCATCAACTTCAATACTGTGTGGAATAACTTTGCTGCGCGCAAATTCCTGTCCGCTGTGAATCATTGTTATTCCCCGTGCGGTAAATAAAAATAATGCACCAAGTTTGTTAAGTTTTAACTGTGCTGAAGTAAGTTTTGCGTTTTTGTCAACATCCTTTATTACTTCATCAGGTTTAACATCACCAAGCCCAATTCTTATGAAATCACCGAATGTATAGCCGTCGTGGGATTCAAGATAATTAACAGCGTGTTCGGGTTTTTGAAATAATCCATATTGATCTTTAACTAGAGTTCCGTTAACGTAACTTTTTATTCTCTGTGGAGAATTATTTCCATACCATTTGCCGAAAATCCATCCGTGTCCGTTGACTGGATTTTCACCTTTAATGCCATTTCTTATCTGATCATTCCACGAACCCCAGCCACGTAAGGAAAATCCGGCAGGATCATATCCCCCGCCCCACGGTTCGCATACAAATACAACATCGGGATTTATCTTTCTTGCTTCATAAATAATTGTTTCGATAGTTTCCCAGTCTATTAGTTTTCCAAGATCAAAACGAAAACCATCTATGTGATATTCTTTCATCCAGTAAAGCACACTTTCAACAATCAGTCTTCGCATCATAGGACGTTCGGTTTTCAGATCATTGCCGCAGTAGCTTTCAGCAATAAAATTACCATCCTCATCCAATCTGAAATAATATTCTTTATCAATCTCTTTCAGATTTCCATATTCATACTCCGAAAGATGATTGTAAACAACATCCATAATTACTGCTATTCCTTCTTTGTGGAAAGCTTTGACCATATCCTTGAATTCATTAATTGATCTTGCATCTGTGCCGTACCATTGATCCCATTTAAGTTCGCGGGTATTTTCACTATAGTAAGATTCCGGTGCAAAGAATGCAGCGGTCATATATCCCCAGTGATTTCTTTCATAAGGATTCCAGGTATTCTTTCTACCTTTCATTTCTTTATTGAAAGGAATTTCAGTATTAGCAAACTCCTGTGCGGGTAAAAGCTCAACCGCATTGATACCAAGAGATTTAATGTAGTCTATTCCGCCGCGTTTTCCTTTTTCAGTAAGTCCCTTGTACGTCCCTCTTTCTTTTACGCCGGATGATAAGTGTTCCGTCATATCACGAATATGCATTTCATAAATGATAAGATCACGCCAATCCATTTGAATCCATTGATCATCTTCCCAGTAGTAATCATTTTCTTTTACAATTATTCCTTTACGGGGAGTGAAGTACGTGTTATAACCTGCTACAGCTTTAGCGTAGGGATCCAGACAAAGAACTGGCTTTTTGTTTTTATGTTTAACGTTGAATCCATAATACTTGCCGTACAATTCACCATCGAGTTCTGCTTCCCATACTGCATTTTCATCTTTTGTCATCTCATATTCTTTACCTTTTTCATCTTCAACTTTGTCGAACAAAACAAGACTTACATTTTCAGCATTTGGTGTAAACAGTCTGAAAACCGTTTTGTTATTTTCAACAAAAGCACCAAGCTTTTTATCAGAATAGTATTTATCAAGTTCTTTCTGTTTTAATATAAAAGCCTGTTTTTTTTCTGAGAGCTGCGTTTTGGTTTTATCGGTTATGTACAATGTGCTACCTGTAATTATTAAAAATAGTAATACTATTATCGATATCCGGATAAAATTTTTCATATATCATACCATAAATAAGGTTATTTTTCTGTTTAAGAATGAAGCAAAATAAACAATTCTTACTGCATATTATCAGAATTTAGTATCAAGAATAATCAAATTTTCGTTTTGGGATTTTCACAAAAATATAATTCATAATCAGATATCATTATTTTAATCATCGCTGATTTCTTCAGCATAAAATTCGCCATCAACAACCGGAGTTACACAAACAAGCGGATTTTCGGGAACATCAAACCGTTCAAAGATTTCTTCAAACAATTGAAACTGCATTCCTCTTTTTTCCAGTTTGTGAAATTTTTTATAGCTCATAAAATTTCCATTCTTATCTGTTGGTGCATCAAATCTATACGCTTTTTCAAAATCTTCCCTTACACGGCTTTTAAGAAATTTAATTTTATTATCATCGCCGCCTTCTAGTTCATAAGAGATAGCACGGAATTCTGTTACCAAATCGTTAACTATAACAAGATAAATATTAAGTATTATTTCGTTCATTCTTTTTTCTTGAGTTATAAATTGCTGCAAAACTTAAGCATAAAGCAAGTATGAGTGCAAACTTACACATTATACTTTCGATCATTGAAAGCAGTCCATAATTATTATATGCCATTAGTACAAATGCAATTATTACAGGAATGGCAGTAAAAATATATCCAAATAATATAACGGATGAAATAGTTTTTATTTTCGGGTCAGTTGTCTTTTTTATCGTGTTTATCAGCCAGATTATAGTTACAATTATCGGAAGATAATAAAATGCGCCGTAAAGATCGCCGAGCGGATAATGATATGATGCATAAAGAACCGCGCATCTTTTAAGTATAAATTTATCAATTATGATGATGTAATAAATTGTGAAGAAAAGCGGCGGCAGAAAAAAAAGATATAGAAATTTACTTCTGACTTTGTTTAATGATGCAGCAAGAATAACTCCCAGTGGCGGCAAGTAGCTTATGACAATGAATGCTAAATAAACGAACAGCGAACCATCGAACCCCATCATACATATCAGAAACTCCATAAACTGATATGAGAAGAGTAAGGCAACAATAATAATTGCAGTTACATTGAATTTGTTCTTCTCAGTGAATGAGAGAAGGTTTATGATTAACAATAACTCAATGCAGGCAATAAACAGCGATATAATTCCGTTCCAGTTCATACTTATTTTTGAAGAACTGTCATTGCGAGTGAAGCGAAGCAATCTTAAACTGCAGATTGCTTCGTCGTTTCACTACCCGAAATGACAATAATTATTTATGTTTTAGGCCCAACCATTTTTTCTGGTCTTACTACTTCATCAAATTTTTCAGATGTCAATAATCCCAGATCCATTGCTGCCTGTTTAAGTGTTGTGTTTTCTTTATGAGCTTTCTTGGCAACCTTTGCCGCATTATCATAGCCAATATGTGGATTAAGAGAAGTAACGAGCATCAAAGAATTTTCAAGATGTTTTTTGATATTTGTTTTATTCGCTTCAATTCCAACTACACAATGGTCAGTAAAGCTTTCACAGGCGTCGGAAATCAGTCTTATTGAGTTCAGTACATTAAATATTATTACAGGCTTAAAAACATTCAGCTCAAAGTTACCGCTTGCACCGCCAAAGTTGACGGCTACATCATTGCCGAAAACCTGAGCACAAACCATAGTCATCGCCTCACTTTGAGTAGGATTAACTTTTCCGGGCATAATTGAACTGCCGGGTTCGTTTTCAGGAAGGTTAAGTTCTCCCAATCCGCATCGTGGACCGGAACCAAGCCAACGCACATCATTTGCAATTTTCATTAATGACGCAGCAAGAGTTTTAAGTACACCGCTGAATTCAACAAGTGCATCGTGGTTAGCAAGTGCTTCAAATTTATTTGGCGCAGTGACAAAAGGCAGTCCTGTTATTTTAGCAATGTGGTCTGCAGATTTTACTGCAAACTGAGGATGTGTATTTAATCCGGTTCCAACTGCAGTTCCGCCAAGAGCTAATTCATACAATCTTGGAAGTGCAGCATCAATTCTTGCAAGTCCGTTTGTAAGCATCTGAACATATCCGCCGAACTCCTGACCAAGCGTAAGCGGGACAGCATCCATTAAATGAGTTCTGCCGATTTTAATAATGTCTTTAAATTCTTTCTCTTTAACTGCAAGCGCATCACGGAGTTTTGTTACCATTGGAATTAATCTTCGATGAACTTCTTCAACCGCAGCAATATGCATGGCTGTAGGGAAAGTATCATTCGATGATTGTGCTTTATTAACATCATCATTCGGATGAATTGGTTTTTTGCTTCCCATCTCTCCGCCAGTCATTTCAATCGCACGATTTGAAATCACTTCATTTGCATTCATATTTGTCTGGGTGCCGCTTCCTGTCTGCCACACAACAAGAGGAAAATGTTCATCGAGCTTTCCTTCTATAACTTCATCAGCAGCTTTAATAATGAGATCGGCTTTTTCTGCTTGTAACGTTCCTAATTCTTTGTTGGTGAGAGCGGCAGCTTTTTTCAATACACCAAGTGCTCTGATAAGTTCTCGGGGAAATCGGTCCCCTCCGATTTTAAAATTCATTAATGATCTGGCTGTCTGTGCGCCGTAGTATTTATCTGATGGAACTTGAATTTCACCCATTGTATCTTTTTCAATGCGGTAGCTCATGGCAGTTCTCCCTGAAAGATTTGTTAAAAAATTGAAAGAATTACTGCAGGAAATTTACAATAATTTTAAAGAGATATGAATGACTTTTGTGTAATAATAAATTGTGTTGAATAAAGAAAAAAACCAGCAGAAAAAACTCTAATTTTTATTAAAAACAATTCCTTTCAATTCTTCTAATAGTTTAAATCCTCCTGAAGCAGTCAGCGGACCGGAAGAATACTCATCCTCGCCGATAATAATAGTTACTATATCAATCTTTTCTGATGCCTGATAATCACCGCTTAACGGGAGCAGCACTTTTTTAATAACTACATCTCCTAAAAATCCGGTGGTGAATTTCTGAGTGCTGTCCAAAACAATTTCGATGCAATTTTCCTGAAGTTTCAATCCATTAATTCTATCTTCATCAAAATGCACGCGCAGCATATCATCAGTTTTTGCTAATAAATCAGACAGGATAGTTTTAACTTTATCACCTTCATCATTACTAATTTTAACCTCGGACGTCTGACCATTCTTATAAGTTATGATTTTCATTGGGTTATCTTCAGCTTTACAATTATTTAACAACAAGGATATTGTTATTAATAGGATTTTGCTTATTTGATTCATTTTTATTCCAAAAAAAACAAGACCGGCTGTTTGCCGGTCTTGTAAATACATAATTATTGAGCGGATATTTCGTCAAGAAGAATAGCTGTATCGTAGATACTATCTCCGACATCTCCAGCCTCAAAAATTATTGTAATTCTCTGTCCTCGGTACTGAACTATATTGAAAGATGACGTCTGCCAATTCGTCATGTACACATCTCCAATATCGAAAACAATATCAGGTGATACTAATATCAGATTCCCCGGATTTTCGGGAGTTGCACCGAAATCAGCAGCAAGCTCATCAATTGTTTTACTTAACAGAACATCTTCGGTACCGTCTGCTTTTCGTATTATAATTCTAAAATAGTCCTGAAATTGTGAATTAATAAACTCAAGAAATTCCTCTGAAAGGAAATTCCACTTAACAGTTAATGTTGATTGGTTATCACGAACTCTGAATGACTGAAAGATTGAGCCGGTGGCTTCAGTAAATCCGAGTCCTGTTGAAATAATTCCCATAAAATTACCTTGAGTAGGATTTAAAAATCCCAATCGGCTTATAACTCGTCCATCACCGGCTTTTGTCCATCCGTCAAGTTTACCAAATTCAAAATCACCATTGATAAGATCCTCGGAGTAACGAACATCGTTAGCACCTTTTAGCTGGAAAGCAGCATTATGAGTTGAATAAGGATCGTTTCCGGCTATGAAGGATTCACCGGTTGTTTTAAGTTCTTTAGCAAGTCTGCGTGTTAATGAGTCAGCATTCTCAACACAGAATCTGCTGCTGACAATTTTGCTGTAACCATAATAAGTTTTTGCACCTTTTCCGATAAAAGCATTTTCAAGATCAGCATTCATTGTACTTTCACAGGAATTATTTAATATCACACTATTTGAAAAGGTACCCGGCAGATCAGATATGAAGGGAAAACGAACTGC
>CAZXCP010000020.1:0-10700 GCA_964639355.1 uncultured Ignavibacteriaceae bacterium | reverse complement strand
GTTATTTCAAATTCGAAATCAGAAGAATTAAGAATACTGACTATTTTTTGACCTTCATTCTGAGGTGCGAATGCTGCTTCGAACGGGGCATAAATCAAAACATTCCTGTTGCCGATTATTTTAGGATCAAGATCGGAAGGTTTTGATACACGGTATGGAATTTTACTTTCATCTATAGTACCAACAGTTTGTGATCTGACTGGAATTGGCCTGTAATTTTTCCTTCGATCTTCCTTTGTTAGAATTCCTCCTCTTGTAATAATCGAGCCTGTTTCGTCTTCCTGTGCAAAAACAAGTCCACCATAAACATTTGAAGTATAACGGATTTCAATATTTGATGTTCCGTCTGAGAAAACCTGGGCTACTCCTTGCTGTGTCTGAAGCCAGGTTACCACCTGTCCGATTGCAGATTCAAGATTGTTAACGTTTCCTCCCATAAATTCATTCAACTTGTTAAATGCATTCTGTTGTGTATTAAGAACAACATTTAATTCCTGTGAGGTGAAATCGGAGAACACAGACATTGTAAGAATTGTTGAAACCCCGTCAATCTGATCGTTTGTCCGCTGCACTTTAGCAACAATTCTCAATTTTAATTCACCGGCTGGTCGGTTAAGTGTTACAAAACCACTGAATACATTATCACCTAATATTTCATCCCCATTATCAAGGTCACCATTATCGAAAAGTAAACCGAGTTCTTCAGCGATATTATTATTATCGTCCAGCCGAACAAGTTTTACGGTTGAATCCACCAGGTTCAAACCGGGATTTGCAGTTAGTCTTACCAGCACTTCCGATGGAGTACCGGCTATAATTGCCGAAGGATTAATTACTAATTGACCAATCTGAAATTCTTCAGGCGGAGTAACGGGATTATCATCTTTAGAACATCCGGCGATGAATGCCATGACAATACTCAAAAACAGGGCAATGAAGAAATTTTTCATAAATAACCTCTTTGTGTTGATGATTTTATTTTTTGGAATTGTTTATTGTTCAATCGAAGTAAATAATAAAATTATTTACGGTTGAAACCTATTCAATTGAATTCAAATATCAAACCAACGATGATCAATTAATAAAAATAATTTCAGATAATTATTTTATAGAAATAATGCGATTTGCAAATGATTTTCTCTAACAAAAAATCAGTAAGGTTTATATTGATGTAAATAAGTATTACTTATTTCGTAATAATTACTTACTGGTAAGTTTCACTGTTCTTATTCATACTTCATAATAGGATAGAGATTTAACTGCTGATCCCAGTAAGGAGAGCGTTTGTAAAAGAAATTCAGTCTTTCATAAGGATTGTTTCTGAATGACTCATTTTCAGCAAGCTTTTGTTCAAATTCCTTTTTTAAATCCGGATCATTCGCTAACATTTGTTCTGCCATTGGTTCCATAACATAATTTTCAAAATATTCTTTCTGCTCAAATATCTGATTCATAAATCCCCATTGAACAAATGAATCCGGTGATTTGGGCTCAAGCAGGTGTGTTATTATTCTTACAGTTCTTTGATTGGTTGATACGAAATATGTACCTGAGGGAATTATGACTTTTTCTTTGTATGTATCGTATTCAAAGCTGACTCTTTGTCTTCCTTCGTTTGAAACATTGTTCATTCTTACATTCTTAAACTTATATCTTGTTACTTCTGATTTTACTGGATCTGTAACGACACTGACTTCAACTCCGTGAAGTTTTAATCTCTCAACAATTATTTTCCATTCAGCGGGGATGTAATAACCTTTTGCTGTTTTAACAGAGTCCTGAACATAAACATCATTATAAAATTTTACGATCATATTTTTTGGTTTGCCCGTATAGACTATTTTTTTACTGCCGGATATTTCTGAATCCTCATAAAAATACTCTATGCCCTTAAACTTAACTTCATCAAACTTATCGCTCGTATTGAAAGATACAGGCAGAAATCCCCTATTGATATGAAATTGCTTGATTGTTTTTTCATCTGCCTCTTTATTCAGATTGATCAGTTCAGTTGAATTTTTATTTACAAAGTCTAAAGTAGTTTCAAGTACTTTCAAAGTTGAATAAACTCTTTCTTTGTATGGTTTAATCATATGAGTTTCAACAAGAAGTGAAGGACGATTCTGAAGTGCAAAATACCCGGTTGATAGTCTTGGCAGCGATGCCCAATCAGATATTCCGGCATCAAGACCTTCACGCCAGTTGCGCAGTGCAACATAAGGAAACATCAGGTATCCCTGTTCTTCAACATTTTTAATAAGATGCGGAACAAATTTTTTCTTTAACCACTCAGCGGTTTCAGGATATATATTAGCAAATCTTTCAACCTGGTAAGTAACAGTATATTGATAATCTGCGCCGTTGGTTGTGTGATTATCAATTATAAAATCCGGATCCCATTCTGAAATCAACTTTAACATATATTGCATTTCGGGTGCATCTGCTTTCATCCACTCACGATTAAGATTATAACCCTGCGCAGTTGTTCTCCAGCCCATTTCTTCGGGACCATCCTGATTTATCCTGTTATATTTACTTTTTCTTTCGTGTCCATCCACACTGAAAATCGGAACGACCATTAAAACAACGTTGTCAATCAAATATTCTTTTTCTTTTGTTATCAGTATTTCACGAAGAAGTATTTTGCTTGCATCTTTACCTTCAATCTCGCCCGAATGAATTCCGTTTATTATAAAAACGATTGGTTTGTTTGTTCGTATAATTTCTTTGGGATTGAATACTTTATCTTTAGAAACAACAATACATTTCAATTCCCTTCCCTGCGGTGAAATTCCGAAAGAAAAAAGTTCAGCGTGATCAGAATTATCAGCAAGGTTTTGAAAGTATTCCATTGTTTCTGCATAATCAGCAGTTGAAATAAAACCTGATTTTTCAAATTTAGTTTGCCATTGGTCTGATGATTGTGGGAAAAGAAAAGTTGAGGACAGCAGAACAGTGATTAAAATGGTTTTCATAATTTATCCGCATATTTTATTCAATTGATAACGCAAATTATAAAAAGTTTTAGCGACGTCACATCAAAAAGTCTTTTGTTTATGCATACTGGTCTATAAATTCAATATGAATTTATTTTTAACTTGGATTAAAATGTCAACTGTTAGAAAACTCATATTATTAATGTTGTTACCATTAATTCTTATAAATGCACAGCAAAGTGAAAAAGGATTCGACATACTTCACTACAAATTAAACCTGGATTTATACAAATGTTTCATTGACCCATTTCCCCACACATTCAGCGGTTATGTGGAAATAAAAATAAAAGCTGATACAGAGTTAAAGAATATTATTCTAAATGGAAGCAGCTATTCAATTACAATTGATTCCGCTTCCAACAACATTCAATCATTCAACCATTCAAGCGACGAGCTTAATCTTGCATTTAGAAACCCGATTACTGCGAATGATTCCATCAGCTTTACAATTTATTACACACATAAGGAAGTGAGAGACGGCGCATTCTTTTCAGATAACGGAATGGTATTCACAAACAACGCTCCCGAAGGTGCAAGAAATTGGTTTCCGTGTTATGATCATCCATCCGACAAAGCAACGTTTGAACTGATCGCAAAAACTCCCGCAAATGTTTTGCTTGGTTCAAACGGATCGCTTATCGATTCTACTATGATTGCTGATACTATTTACTATCACTGGAAAAGCCGCGATCCGGTTGCAACATACCTGATGGTTATTTCTGCAAAAGTAAATTACAATCTGGATATTGTTGAATGGAAGAATCCGGAGACGAATGAAATAATTCCGACAAGATTTTACTGGCAGGTTGGTGAAAACATTACTAATCTCAATTACATCAAATCAATAAATAGTGAAATGATGGATTACTTTTCAGAACTGTTTTGTACTTATCCTTTCGAGAAAAACGGTTATGCATCACTTAACGAACATTTTGTTTATGGTGGAATGGAAAATCAAACTTTAACATCAATCGGATTTGACTCGTGGAGAGAAATATTAATTGTACATGAGTTTGCTCATTCCTGGTTTGGCAATATGATAACTCATAAAAACTGGTCTGATGTATGGCTTAACGAGAGTTTTGCAAATTACTGTGAGGGATTATGGATAGAGCATACACGCAACAAGGATTTATATAAAAAATTCATAAGAATGGAAGCTGAAAGATATTTCAGGGAAAATCCCGGCTTTGCAATTCACAATGAAAACTGGAATTATGAAACTCCCCCCTCAAGTATTTTATACAATGGTGCGATAGTATATTCGAAAGGTGCTTGTGTTCTGGATATGTTCAGAAATGCTGCTGGCGATGAAGCATTTTTCAAAATTCTAAAAGCTTATACAAATGATGAAAATTTTAGGTTTGGTAATGCAGGAACAGATGATTTTATATCATTAGTAAACAAAATTACCGGAAAAGATTACACAGCATTCTTTGATCAGTGGCTAAAATTTCCTGATCACCCTGTTTATCAGAACTTTTATGTTATAAGTGAATTTGATAGTGAATGGCGGATTGATTTAACAATAAACCAGGTCCACGAAAGTGAAGTTGTTTATGAAATGCCTGTCATTTTGAAAATTATTTTTTCAGACGGAACAAATGAGATTAAAAATATTCTAAACACTAAGCGTGCAGAAAATTATTACTTTACATTCGATAAAGAGCCTGTAGAACTGATATTCGATCCTTTTGATGCGATAATTCTTAAAGAAGCTGAGACTTTAATATTTGATGCTATTGAAATCACATATTAATTAACTGTTACGTTTTATATTGGGACGTATAATTGAATAGTATCTCATTTTGTTTTTTATATCTTTGAATCAGAATTAAAAATTATTTCAGAAAGGAGATAAACATAAGTTTTTATTGGTACAATTTTTTCTAAGTATTTGTACTAATCATCAATTGAAAGGGTAGCTAATGAATATACCTGTGTTAGACCGGAGCCACTACCTGAAGGGGTTACTCATTACAGCAAAACTAGATAAACAGCTCTCCGATAAGGAGAAGGAAATCATTAAGGGGATATCCGATAAGTTAGGCTTTGCAACCGATTTTTATAATGAAATCATCAGAGGGTTATTATCCAATCAATACATAAGCGATGAACCGATAAAATTTTCGGATAAGAAGATAGCGGAATCTTTTTTATCTGATGCTGTTAAACTCGCTTATTCAGACGGCAGCATTTCCGAGGCAGAAATGAACTGGCTTAAAGAAACCGCAAGAATAAATTCGATTAACGAAAATTTTGTGCAGAATAAAATTACTTCTTATAAAGATTCCCCTGTTTTACTAAGAAATACAGAATTTGCTTTGTATTCAATAATCTGATTCAGATTTCTTACTATAATCTGTGGTAAATACATTTTTACCACAGATTGTTTCACCATACCAATTTTTCTTTGTCCTTTACCGCCTTATCTCTAATTTTGAACAGTGATTTTCAAATTATTTTTACTCATTGATTCACTTTTCTTAAAAAGGATCCTGTCATGAAAAAAATGAAAGCTCTCGTTAAAAAATACGCTAAACCCGGTATATGGATGGATGAAGTTCCTGTACCTGAATATGGTCCTAATGATGTTCTGATTAAAATTCACAAAACTTCTATCTGCGGCACAGATATTCACATTTATAACTGGGATGAATGGGCACAAAAAACAATTCCGGTTCCAATGCACGTAGGACACGAGTATGTTGGAGTTGTAGAAGCATTCGGCGATAATGTTCACGATGTAAAGATTGGTGAACTTGTCAGCGGTGAAGGTCATATTGTTTGCGGTACATGCAGAAACTGCCGCGAAGGTAGAGGACATCTTTGTCCAAATACAAAAGGAGTCGGAGTAAATCGTCCCGGCTGTTTTGCTGAATATCTTGTCATTCCTGTTTCAAACATCTGGCATTGCGATCCTAAAATTCCAAAAGAACTTTTTTCAATTTTTGACCCACTAGGAAACGCTGTTCATACTGCGCTATCATTTGATTTTCTTGGAGAAGATGTCTTGATAACAGGTGCCGGTCCGATTGGAATAATGGCTGCCGTAATTGTAAAACATTCAGGTGCACGAAATGTTGTCATTACTGACATGAATGAGTATAGACTTGAACTTGCAAAGAAACTTGGAGTTACACGTGCAGTTAATGTTAAAAAAGAAAAACTCCCCGATGTAGTTAAAGAACTCGTAATGGTCGGTGGCTTTGATGTAGGACTTGAAATGAGTGGAAGCATACACGCTTTTAACGATATGATTGATGTAATGTATCACGGCGGTAAAATAGCTTTACTTGGTATTCTTCCTGAGCAAGCAGGAATAAACTGGGGCAAGGTGATTTTCAACGGACTAACCATTCGCGGAATTTACGGTAGAATGATGTTTGAAACCTGGTTCAAGATGCAAGCAATGGTCCAAAGCGGATTGCCGATAACTCCAATCATCACTCATCGCTATAAAATTGATGATTACCTTGAAGGATTTGAGATTATGAAGTCAGGAAACTCGGGGAAAGTTATTCTTGATTGGGAATAGTTCCCAGATGCCAGATTCCGGATACCTGATGCCGGATGTAAGATACTGAAAATGGGATTTCTGATACCGCTTGGATTATTTTTCGCTGAGGTGTTGTTTTTCAACTGCATCTAAGAATTTGATTAGTTTTTTTCCAAGAAGATTAGATTTATCAAGTAGGTTTGTAAAAAGTATTTCATCTTTTAATTATTCGGTCTCGAACAGTGTTTCTAAATGATCGATAGTTTCATCTGTTGATGATATTGCATAAACAATGAACTTGATAAACTCGTTTTTATACCTTCTTCTGCCATATCCTTCTACAATATTTGAACGAACAGATTTTGATGATCTTCTGATTTGACTTCCTTCTTCATACATCTCAAACTTCGGAAGAGTTATAGTCATTTTATGAATTTCAATTGAAAGTTCTCTAGCTATTTGCCATACTTCTAAATCTTTATAATTCATTTTAAACTCCTAATTAAAATTGTGCTTTAATCTGGTATCCGGGATCAGGTATCCGGTATCAAGCGATAACTTTGTGCTTTCGCCCAACTTTTTCAAACGCACTTATACACGCATCAATATTTTCTTTTGAATGTGCTGCAGAAATCTGCACACGAATTCTTGCTTGTCCTTTCGGAAC
Organism: uncultured Ignavibacteriaceae bacterium; assembly: GCA_964639355.1. Taxonomy (GTDB): domain Bacteria; phylum Bacteroidota; class Ignavibacteria; order Ignavibacteriales; family Ignavibacteriaceae; genus JAGXRK01. The sequence continues at coordinate 3,538 of CAZXCP010000020.1, read as the reverse complement.
TACAGGGTATGAAAATCCAACCACATAAATTCCTTCATCATAAAGTTCTTTTGAAATTTGCTGTGCAAGCTGAGCGTCGTTATCAAACTTTCTAAAAAGTATTGGAACTATAGGATGAATACTTTCTATTAAATCGAAACCGAGTGCTTTCATCTTTTCGCGGAAGTGTTTTGTGTTTTCCATTAATTTATCCCGAAGATCATTTGATTTCTCAAGAAGATCAAATGCGGCTATTGATGCACCAACAATCGCAGGTGCAAGAGTATTTGAAAAAAGATATGGTCTTGAACGTTGACGAAGCATTTCAACAATTTCTTTTTTGGAAGCAGTAAATCCGCCTGAAGCACCGCCCATTGCTTTACCCAATGTTGAGGTTATGATATCAACTTTACCGAGTGCATTGCAGTATTCGACTGCACCTCTTCCGGTTTTCCCAAAGAAACCAGTGGCATGAGAGTCATCTACCATAACAAGAGCATCGTACTTGTCTGCAAGTTGTATTATCTCGTCTATTTTTGCAATATCTCCATCCATTGAGAATACACCGTCTGTAGCTATAATAATATTTTTTGCCGGATGAGGTTCCTGTGCTAATCCTGTATGATCCCAAATGTCAGCGCCTTCTCTTGCCAGAATTAATTTCTGCTCGAGAGATTTCATATCAGAATGTTCGTAAATCAATCTTCTTGCTTTACACAATCTTATTCCATCAATTATGCTTGCATGGTTTAACTGATCTGTAATTATCACATCATCCTGGCTGAGAATGCTTTCAAACAATCCGGCGTTGGCATCAAAGCAGGATGAATATAGAATTGCATCATCCATCTGATAAAAATCAGCAATACGCTTCTCAAGCTCTTTGTGAATGTCCTGTGTACCGCAAATAAATCTAACGGAAGACAAACCAAATCCGTGTGTGTCGAGAATTTTCTGTGCAGCTTTAATTACGTCGGGATGGTTTGCCAGTCCAAGATAATTATTTGAACAGAAGTTGAGAACTTCCATTGGTTTTGAATCTGCCGGGTATGAGACCTTTATTTTTGCTTTTTGGTCAGATAGAATTATTCTCTCATCCTTGTAAAGGTTTGCCTGCTTTATTGAGTCAAGCTCCTGCTTTAAGTCGTATTTTGTTCTACGGTACATAGTTACTATTATCTAATTATTTAATTATATGATTTTTTAAAATTCAAATTATAAAGGAATGATCCCAGCAATTAATTTATAATGCCATGCTTTAAATTCTAAGCCTAGTGAAATTGTTAGATAAATTGTATGAATCCCTGAAGTAATTTCAGGTTTATTCCCATACTCCTTCAAGAAACTGACATCAGTAACTGGTAAATTGTAATTAATATCTTTATATGAGAATTCTACACGTAATTGATTTTGCACATATTGATTACTAACTCTAATAAATTTAAAATTTTCAGGTTTAATAAAAATCAAAGAATTGTTGACTTCGTTGATGCTGTCCTTAAAAACAGCCTTTTCGTTATTTATAAAGACAAATTCGAGCTGGTCATCAATAATATTGTCTAATTTCTTCTCATCTGGTGCTACCGATTTAATAAACTTAAAGCTGTTTTCATTAATGAAAACATTTTCTGATTGAAAACCATTTGGACAATCTTCAAGTATTTCGACCTCATAAATGTCAAGCACTTTCATTTGGTTTGTTACTCTGGATGAAATTTCACCATGCTCTCGCTTTGACACAGGTCGGATCCATTTTACACTACCACCTGACTTTTTTAATGTAAAAGTGCCTTGATCTTTTTTAATTAACTCAACACCCGCGATGCATCTTTCATTATACTTGTAAGAATTTGCCAGACAAAGGAAATATTTTTTCATTTTCAGGTTATATGAACAATTTCGAGAGAAGGAAAACGTTTTTGTAAATACTCTGCTAAGAGTCTTCGATGACATTTATCTGGTTTATCTTCACTGCAAAGCATACAACAACCATCAATATCTTCAACTGAAAGATTATCGGTTATTCTACGCTCTTCAATTATTGCTAAATACTCTTTTGTATAATCCCCCCAGCTAATATCCTTTTTTCTATATTTGTCTAAGAGTTCCTTTGTAGGTGCATACTTTACCTCATGGTTATACTCAATATTTCCAATTTGCTTCAGAAAATATTTCAAATCTTTATTCTTTGCAAAACCAGCAAGTTGTGATTCATTATTTATCCTGGTATCAATTACTTTTCTAACTTTATGCTGGATCAAAGAATTAAAAAATTTCTCAGCAGTTTTTTTGGTAAAACCGATTGTATAGATTACAGACATATTTGATTCTTAAGCAGTGATTTCAACAGGTTGAAGTAAATCAGTTTCCGCAGCCGTAAACGCGATATCTCTGTTTCTTAAACGATAGGCAAGTTCCAGTCTTAATTTCTCTGTTATATTATTGGTAAATAAATCATTTACTGGCAGAACCTTTGAATACTTTTTCAATAATTCTTTTTCTAGTTCGTTATTATCAATTGTGTTACCATTCTTTAATATATGATTAACTTTCACACCTTCTCTTACGAAATGATAAGCAATCATTACAAACCTGTGACAGTCAAACGGATTAGCTTCAGAACACATCAGAGCAATGTTGTATCCCTTTTCCAAACCTTCGAATACCCGTTTAACACCTTCTTTAAATTCTTCAGTTTCTCTTACCCTGCTGTAATCCACCTTATTTTCAAGATCAATCAATGAAGTATCAGTTTTTCTCGCTCCAAATTCTTTTTCAAAATGAAGATAAATAATGTTATTCACTTTTAAAGAACCAGCAAGAGTTTCTTTATTGAATTGCGGTGCAATTCTACTATAGGGTGAACTTCTTACATCAATCAGGCAGTTTATTTTATGTTTCTTTAATAGATTAATGAAATAATCTATATCGTGCCTGGAATGTCCAATTGTATATAATATTTTGTTTGTGTTATTCATAGTCTATATAAACATATGCTAAAATAGTAATTCTTTTGTATAAACTAAATGGTAAGCAGCTTAAATGGGAGTAATTAGTAAAAAAATTTCTTGGATATAATGGGAATTATTTGATAATCAAAAATTTACTTCATAACGAAAGTCAGAAGTGTTGATTAGCACTTCTGACTTAAAGATTAACTTACTAATCACATCCCGTACTTATCAATAATTTCCTGCTTTGTCTTTCCGAGGATGTCGTACTTCTTTCCCACTTTAATAAAAGCAGCAAGAGCTTTTTCAAGATGATGTCTTTCGTGAGCAGCGGATAACTGTGTTCTAATTCTCGCCTGTCCTTTTGGGACTACCGGGAAGAAGAAACCGATTGCATAAATTCCTTCGTCATAAAGATCACGTGCAATATACTGAGAAAGTTTTGCATTGAAAAGCATAACAGGAACAATTGCTGTTTCACCCTCTTTAATGATAAATCCTGCATCAGTTAAACCTTTTCTCCAAAAAGTTGAATTTTCTTCAAGCTTGTCGCGTCTTTCAGTTGATCTGGAAATAATATCGAGAACACGCAAAGCACCTTCAACAAT
>CAZXCP010000019.1:4433-40458 GCA_964639355.1 uncultured Ignavibacteriaceae bacterium | reverse complement strand
GTGTTCTATTTTGCATTGCTGTTATGGGCAGCAGCTTAGGCACAACGCCGTTATATTTGCTATAGAATGGGTTGAAAGTTTAAATTAAGGTTCTTATATTGGGGCTGTAAATAAGGACTAATATAGGAACTATCAGAGGTTAAGATGCAACAAGCTAAAATAAGTTTTGATGAAAACCACATAAAAATATTGAACAAATATCAAGAACTCGGCTTCAAAGATAAAAGTTCATTGGTTCGTTCAGCTATTGATGATTTTATTAAATCTGTAGAAAAACAAAAGTTGGTAAAGTCAGCTAAACTGTATGCCGAGATTTATAAAGAAGATTCGGAACTAAGAGATTTAACAAACTCGGCAATTGAGGATTGGCCTAAATGAAATCAATTAAAAGGGGGATGGTTATTGATATAGATTTAAATCCAGTAAAAGGTTCTGAAACTGGAAAGATAAGACCCTGTGTTGTTGTTACCAATGATATTTACAATCAAAGTGTTCCGGTAATTCAAGTTGTTCCAATAACTAGTTGGAACGAGAAAAAAGCTCAAATTCATACTAACGTTTTTTTAGAACCCTCAAAAGAAAACGGACTCACCAAGAAATCCATCGCTGATTGCCTTCAAACAAGACCAATAGATTATCAATATAGATTAGTTAAAATCCGTGGACAATTATCAGAAAACAAAATTATTGAAATAGATCGAGCATTGAAATCAGTCTTTGATTTAATGTAATCGAATGCAAATATAACCAGCCATTCAAGCCGTTATTTCAAAGGTACGAGTCAATAGGCAAACAAAATAAATAGTTCTCAGGCTCGAAACAGTTTACTAATACATTAACATTAATAACGGTGCAGCCGCTTGTTAGTTGCAACGCCGTTATAAGTGTTCGTTCTTTGAAAAATGGTTTTGAAATAGTTCACTAATTAGTTATCTTTAAGTGTGAAAAGAAATATTTTATTCTACGGTGATTACTTTCTAGATTTCTATTCTAAGCAAGATCTAAAAACAAAAGAAAAAATTGACTTTGTTCTCGATCTAATTAGAAATGTCGAGAGAGTTCCAATCAAATTTTTGAAGTATTTGGAAGGTACTGATTCTTTGTATGAAGTCAGAGTACTAACACACAAAAGTAATATTCGAATTTTCAGTTTCTTTGATGAGGGTAATCTGATAATTCTAATAAATGGCTTTATTAAGAAAACTGATAAAACACCTAAGAATGAATTGGAACTTGGAATAAAATTGAAAGAGGAATATTTTTTAGAAAAGTCACAAAGGAAAATGAAATGAAAAAGATAACTACATTCGAAAAGCATTTAGATAAGCAATACGGTAAAAAAGGAAGTGAACGTAGGGATAAATTCGAAGCAGATTCAATATCTTTTCGTTTGGGTGAAATGCTCAGAGAAGAAAGAAAAAAAGCAAAGTTGACACAAGAACAACTTGCAGAAAAAACCGGGACTAAGAAAAGTTATATCTCAAGAATAGAAGCCGGTAAAAGTGATATACAGATTTCTACTTTTTATAGAATAATAGAACTTGGTCTGAAGAAAAGGTTGAATATTTCTATTAGTTAAAAACCTTTCTTAAGTACACACTTATAACCAGCCAATCAAGCGGACGCCGTATTCGCACTCGGCATTTGTGGAATTATTGGCGTGGTTAATCCGTGCAAGCCTTTTGTGTAAAGTTATTCTGTTAGATAATATTTTTAATAAATAAAAAGTTGTTGGTATTGTTCGGCGTTTCTGTGTTGAGGCGCCACTTATCGGCAACGCCGTTATAGTGCAAGATAAAGGAGTCAAATGAATATATTAATCATAGGTTCAACCGGGGGAACTGGAAAGCAATTGGTTAAAAAATCTCTTGAACGTGGTCATTATGTTACTGCATTTGCTCGTAATTCTTCAAAAATTCTAATTACTCATCCCAACTTGAAAGTAATCGAAGGCAATGTCCTAGATGTTGAATCATTAAAGAAAGCAATTAGTGGTCAAGATGTTGTGCTATGTGCATTGGGTCATAAGAGATGGTTTTATCCAACAAAGATTCTTTCAAAAGGAACAAATAATATAATTGAGGTTATGCAAGAGAATAAAGTCAAACGATTTATCTGCGAAACCTCACTTGGGCTTGGGAAAAGTATTGGGAAAATGGGTCTTTATTATTCTTTATTTGTAATACCATTTATTCTACCATTTTACTTCTGGGATAAAAGAAAACAAGAATCGGTAATTAAATCAAGTTCTCTAGATTGGACAATTGTTCGACCTGGAGCACTGAATAACAAAAAAGCAAAAGGGAAATATCGCCACGGTTCAAAAGTTGGAAATTATATTTACACTGTTAGGATTTCTCGTGAAGATGTTGCAGATTTTATGTTAAACCAAATTGAAGATAAAAATTATATTTATTCAACACCTGGACTATGCTGGTAACACAGTTAATGCACTATAACAAGTGCCGCAAATCGAAAGCGTTTTCGCAATTGGCTTTTGTACGGTTGGAAAGGTAGTCGTTCCGTGTAATCTTTCTTGTTAAAGGTTATACTTCTAAAAAGTTTGTTCTCATTGTTCAATGTATATAGTTTATTAATCATTGTTGTGCGGGGCTTCGGCTTAGGCACAACGTCGTTAGGCTAATTTAAAAAAGAAAATCTAGATGGATATTTTAGATAATGAAATATTTCGTAATGACTATGAAAAGATGAGGTCTATTTCGCTCAATCCAGTTAATCACACCGCGGAAAATGCTTATGAGCATTCAGAAATGGTACTAAAAAGAGTGATTGAACTTGCAGAGCAGAATGACTGCACTTCAGAAGAAAAAGAAATCCTCTCAAACTTGGCAAGAGTTCACGATATAGGAAAAATTAGCGGTACAGCCAACCCCGCAAAATCTGTTGAGATGCTAAGTCGATATGGCATCGTTGATGATAAATTAGTTAATCTCGTCAAATATCACGACACAAATTTGCCTTGGTTTATTGCTACTCAGAAAGGCCAGATTCCTTCAGATAAAGCCTGGCGTAAATTGACTTCCACAATTAATATGAAATTGCTCTGTATTTTTATGGTCGCTGATCGTATTGATTGTCCGGGCAGTTGGAAGACTAATGAAGCATTAATTTGGTTCTTAAAAAAAACTATCCAAAAGCAATTGCTGAATGAACCACTAATTGTTGATAATGAATTTATTGACGAAATCTAAAAATACGAGTGCGAAAATTATTAGATATTATTTCATAAGTAAGTTCATAGCCTAAACTCTTTAATAAGTAAAAAATCAGTAGGCACATTGAATAAATAGTTTTCCGGCTCGACACAGTAAAACAAAATATTAACATTAAAAACGGTGCAGTTGATTGTTAGTTGCCACGTCGTTGCAACAATAAACTTTAATAATTATGAGTTTAAAAAATATTTCCATTATTGTTTTTTCTTTTATAATAGGAACTTCAATATTTGTTTTAGCTAATGAATATTTAGCTACGTTCTTGAACGAATCTATTTCGCTTGGCATTTCGTTTTTCTTATTGTTTGTTTCATTATTTCCTGCACAGAAAATAGTTCAACCAAAACCTAATGATTATAGGTTTACAAAGCATTTGACCGGTGCTGCTTTGGGTGGAATAGTTTCTATATTTGTTCACATTATTATTAGTTACATCTAAGTTTATTACTTAAATAAGTTTATTGTATTAATAATATTATTATAAATTGGTATAACCTATTTAATCCGCTGCGGCGGACAGGTAACTAAAAACTCAATATGCAAATAAAAAATAGTTTGCCGAAACTGTTAAATAAACATTATCAAAAAAAAAACGGTTCAGCCGCTTGTTAGTTGCCACGGCATTATATTGCAAACAAATTTAATAGGTGATATTATGAAATATCTATTTATTCTGGCAATTTCTTTTATGATTTTCACTTCTTGTGATACTACTGAAAATAATCACTCCGAAATCAAACCAGTTAGCGCCGGTAAGATTGAAAACATTCAGATAAATGGTAATCAAGTTAAAGTTACTACTTCTTACGGAACTCCAACTCCCTGCTGGTATTATTATAAAACAGAAACTCATAATTTTGGAGATACTTTTATTTCTAAAGTTTATGCCAAGTACGATGGCGAAATGTGTATTCAAGTTACCGGATCATTCAATCACGAAGAAACAGTTCTGTTTGTTGGAAGTGGTACTAAGACTTTAAGATTTTGGCAAAATGATTCAAGTTATTTAGATACAACAATTACTATACAATAAACAATGAGAACATTATGAGTATTTATGATTTGAAGTGGTCATTTGATGAGAAAAAATCTGCAAGGAAAGCATTTGATAATGCTTACAAAAGAGAAATGGATGAAATAAAGTCTTTATTACTTGATAAAGTATCACAGATTAAAACCAATAAAGATATTTGGGCGATTGAGGATTTCTTATCGTCAAAAAGAAAAGTTATTGATTCAAAATATGATTACAGATATTCACAACTCATTATTGTTTTTGGCAGATTACTAAGGAATGGATATTTAAATGAAGAAGATATTTCTGAACTATCTGAAGAAAAAAAAGATCTTATAAAAAAGTTAGCTATAGATATGTAAGAAGCTATATAACTAGCAACTCAACACGCCGGGGTAATTACATTCAAGGCTTGGCATTTGCTGGTTATTACTGTCCTGTTATATTAAAAGTTTTTAGTAAGTAAATAATATATAAGGAGATTAATTATCCATTCTTTTGAATACAGTGAGGTATTATGCTTATTAAAAAATTGTCTTTAATAATTTTTATAGTCGTAATCGCATCAACAATAATTATAGCAAATAATTCTGAACTTTATTATTCCAAAGGAGATTCAATACAAATGACACCACAAGAAATAATAATTGCAAAAGAAAAAGCAATACTGGACCGATGGATAACCGGCGATACATTCGGATTCATTGAAGCTGCCGCGGAAGAAATAACTTATTTTGATCCCGGCCTGGAAAAGCGTTGTACGGGTAAAGAAGATTTTCATAAATGGATTGATTCTTTTAACGGGACATTCAGCTTTCCCGCTTATGAATTGTATGAACCGCAGGTTCAGATGCACGGTGATGTTGGTATTCTTACTTTCAACTTTATTGGATTTATGGAGGACGGCAGCAAAGAATATTTTAATACAACTGAAGTATACAAACTGATTGAAGGTGATTGGAAACTAATAAGTTCTCACTGGTCACAAACTAAACCTAAGCGATGATATTTATTTTTAAATAAAGATTTATTTACTATAGTTATATGATTAGGTAAAGAAAATAAGCCGGTTATATTGGTGGGTTATACGAAGTAAAAAACTGTATAACCAAAACCTGCTTATGAACCACTTGCAAAAATTTCGTTTATGCATAATATTGTGGTTCATTAAATCAATTAATTCCAGTCGGCAGGAAGACATTGTCAGCTCGTCTCGTTAATTTCGTCCCCTAGACGAAGTCAACGGATAAAACAAAACCCGTCAGAGGCGGGCAGGCATAAACATTAAAAACGGTGCATCTGCTTGTTAGTTGTCACGCTGTTATGCGGCTTAGTGGTTAGAGAAGTGATTTGTAGTTTCTGGCACCGTGTAGAATTCTGTGAATAAGAATCGTTCGCTCTTCAATGGCATAGAATACGATATAATTTTGAACAATTATATATCTGTATCCAAGATTCTTAATGTCTTCGTCTCTGGGAATTCTACCAATCAGCGGATTCTCGGATAAAAGTTCAATGTTCTTTTCAATTTTGTCAGCGATTGTATTAGCCGCAATTGGATTATCGGCTGCAATAAAAGATATAATTTCGGTTAAATCTTCTTCTGCAGCTTTAAGCAGTCGAATCTGGTATTTATCTGTTGGCATTAATCGAATTCCGAATATCAGACATAACCTGTTTTAGAGTTCGTCCTTTGTCTCCATCTGCTTTCTGATTCTGTGCAACCGAAAGTTTGCTCAGTAAATCAATCTTCAATTGCAACCGGGAATAGTGAGCCATTGACATTACTACTAAATCGCCTTCTCCGTTTTTAGTAATAAATATTGGCTCATTAGAGTTATTTGCCAGCTCTGAAATTTCATTTGATTTATTTCTCAAATCAGATATAGGTTTTATTATTGGCATCTTGCTACCTTTGTTTGTTAATGTCAAAATTATATCATTATTATGATAGATGCAATATATAAAGCTCATCAACCCGTTTACTTTTTCGCATCTAACTGTCAAAATACAGGTTCCGTCTGCTGTCTTGTTCTATGTAATTCTAAAAAAAAAGTTTCTTAAACACAGGAATACTAAAATGAATTTCTCATCAGTTATTACAATCCTTCTGCTGTTTATCTTACTATTAAACGGCTGCAAAGATAACCTTGTTGATTCATTAACAGATAATTCATTTTATCCTTTAAATCTTGGCAATAAATGGACATATAATTCTATACAATACGATTCAACAGGAGCAATAATCAGTCAGGGAGGATTTACTGAACACCTTCCTGCGCAATATATATGGGACAAAAGGTTCATTTATGAGTTCAACACTCCTTTCTGGTTTGTCCATAATGATATGTTGTATTTACAAAATAAGCTTTACGGATTGTATCTTGTATTAGCTTCGCCTGGCGGCAGATACTTTGGTGAAGATTACCTTAAGTATAAGTATCCCGTTGTGAAGGGTGAATATTACTTGAATGGTGAATTTATAAAGGATACGACTTATGTGATATCTACAGATACCATAGTCGATTGTGAAGCAGGTACATTTAAAAGTATTGTGTATAAAAACAATATGCTTGATTTAGTTGATTATCCTATCATCAGGTATCGAGGTTATAGTTTAGATTATGTTGCTTACGGAACCGGAAAGGTTAAGAAAGAATACTACTTTATAGATAGCGATGGTCAACATTATAAGGATTTTGAGTATTCGTTAAAAAGTTATGAATTTTATTAGATTAAGTCGTCGAAGGAATTATTAGCGATATTAACAGGATAACAATCCCCTTCCTAAATTACAATCAGCCAAAAATCCTACTATAATTTTACTTATCTTTGCCGGTACATTTTTACTCATTCCGTATAAAATAAAAATTTGACTTGCATAACCTTTCTTTTATGTGCCAGCCGGTTTGAAAAGTAGTAAGAGTAAAATCATAATAAAAGAATCAAAATCAGTTAAAGGAAAATTAATGAGTTCGTTTGAAGAATTAGGATTAAAAAATAGTCTTGTAGATGCGGTTCAAAAATTGGGATTTGTTGATCCTATGCCCATTCAGCAAAAGATCATTCCCCTGCTCCTGCAAGAAGAAACAGATGACATAATTGCATTAGCTCAAACCGGTACAGGTAAAACGGCAGCGTTCGGACTGCCGATTATTCAAAAGATTGATACCAGATTAAAAAAAATACAATACCTTATTATTTGTCCAACTCGTGAATTATGCCTTCAGATCGCAGATGATCTTAAAGATTATTCTGTAAATGAGAAGGACATAATCGTTGCGGCTGTATTCGGCGGTTCGAGTATGGAGAGGCAGATTCAGAAAATTAAACAAGGAGCTCAGATTATTTCAGCAACACCGGGAAGACTTAATGATCTGATAAACAGAAAAGTTGTTGATCTGAGCAAGGTGAAAGCTGTTGTGCTTGATGAAGCTGACGAGATGCTTAATATGGGTTTTAAGGAAGAGCTTGAAGCTATTCTAGAAAAAACACCTGAAGACCGGAATACATTTTTGTTTTCTGCTACTATGCCTAAACCGCTTCTTTCAATTGCAAACAAGTATATGTTCAATCCGGTTGAGATAACTATTGGTTTGCGAAACGCCGGTGCCGAAAATGTTGAGCATCTTGCTTACTTTGTTCAGGCAAAGGACAGATACCTTGCTTTAAAAAGAATTGTGGATTTTCATCCGAACATATATGGAATTGTATTCTGCAGAACGCGGCAGGAAACAAAAGAAGTTTCAGAAAAACTGATGCAGGATGGATATAATGCAGATGCGCTGCATGGTGATCTTTCGCAGCCGCAGCGTGAATATGTGATGAATAAATTCAGAACAAGGAACTTAAGATTACTTGTTGCAACAGATGTTGCGGCACGTGGTCTCGATGTTGATGACCTTACACATATTATAAACTATGATCTTCCGGATGAACTGGAAATTTATACACACCGCAGCGGAAGGACCGGCAGAGCAGGTAAAAAAGGTATTTCTATTGCCATCGCCCACCTTAAAGAAAAACATAAACTGAATCAGATTGAAAAACAGTTAAATAAAAAATTTAGTGTGCTTCCTATTCCGGGAGGAAGAGACATTTGCGAAAAACAGTTGTTCCATTTAATTGACAGAGTTGAAAAAGTTGAAATTGATCATACACAAATCGAATCTTTTTTACCCCAGATTTATAATAAGCTGGAATGGATGGACAGAAATGAATTGATACAAAGATTTGTTTCAGTTGAGTTTAACCGCTTCCTGGATTATTACAGAAATCTTCCGGATATAAGCAGTCCGGCTGATGGCAAATCATTTTCCAAAGAAGGGACAAGATCTTCCAGACGAAAAAACTATACAAGGTACTTTATTAACCTTGGTACAACTGATGGACTGAAGCCTGCTCAATTAATCGGAATGATAAATGATTTTACCGGTATCAGAAATATTGATATAGGTGAAATTGATATTATGAAAAACTTTTCTTTCTTTGAAGCAGATGTTAATTATCAATCGGAAGTTATTGAAGGCTTTAAAGGTCAGCGATTAAAGAAGCGTGAAATAAGTGTTGAGGTCGCTGAGAAACGAAGGGGTAACGATAGAGCAAAACGATCCGGCGATGAGAGGAAAGGTTCTGATAAATTCCGTAAGGACGACCGTTCAACGAAATTCAGGGGCAATGTTGATAAAAAGAAAAGTAAGAAAAGAAGTTTCAGGTAAAACTTTTTCGATTGAATGAATGAATGATTGAATGAATGAATGATTGATTGCTTGATTGGTTGAATGGTTGAATGGTTGAATGGTTGAATGGTTGAATGGTTGAATGGTTGAATGGTTAAATAGAAGTAATAATTTACTCAAGTTGACCTCTAGCGTTTGTAAACCGTTAAAACGGTTAATAATTTATTTTTTTTTCTGAGTAACCCACGACTTAAGTCGTGGGTTACTGAATCCCAACATTGATATTATAACCGTTTCAACGGTTTTTAGGCCAAACATTTCGAAGCAGTCAACTTCAGTAATTTATATATCAAAAATAAATGAAGAATAAATGATTCTGACATTAGAAGAAATTAATACTGCACTAAACCATTTAAAAGTTGATGCAAAACCACTTTGGGGTAAGATGTCCCCGCAGCATATGGTTGAGCATCTGATACTCACTTTAAGTATAAGCAATGGCACTCGTGATGTTGAAGTCTTTACCGAGGACAGATTGATACCAATTCAAAAAAGATTTTTAATGAGTGACAAGCCGCTGCCGAAATTATTTATAAATCCTGCCATTGGTGAGAATCTTCTTCCATTACAATTTGGTGAAATTGATTCAGCAAAAGATGCATTGATAAATGAAATTAAAAAGTATGAAGAATTTTTTAATTCTAATCCTGATTCAACACCGGCACATCCTCAATTCGGAAAATTGAACAAGCAGGAATGGGATATATTTCATAAAAAACATTTTGAACATCATTTTTCTCAGTTCGGAATTACTATTTAGTTGAAATCTTATTCAGTAAGATTTAATTTTACTATTATATTTTTAGCAATATTAATCGGAGTATCTATGGGCAAAGGCGATAAACGATCGAGAAAAGGAAAGATTTGGCGAGGAACCTACGGCAAAACCAGACCAAAGTATCAGGCTCCTCCGAAACCGGCAGCTAAGCCAAAGGAAAAAGAAAAAGCTAAATAGCAGCTGTTTATTTTAAGGGTTCATCAATTAAAACATGAACCCTTTTTACTACGAATTAATTTATTGATTCAAGATGTAAGTATTATCTTGCCTGTTGGTATCGGGAATTATATCACTTCCGAGTTCAATCTTCATTACTCTGCCTTGCGGCAAATATTCCAAAACGATTTCATCTTTACCATCCCTCCATACATCTGCAGTTTTATATATAATACTTTCCTGATCAGTTTCATAAGCAAAATTCAATTGAACAGGAACCGGTGTATTGCCGATTCTTTTTACAGTTACAAAAAGCTTATTCCCCTCAGATTTAACTTCTTTAATCGAAAGATCAGGATAACTGTAATGATAAAACCAGGGATTCCAGAACCAGGAAAGATCTTCACCGGCAACCTCATCGAATGTAAAAAAGAAATCGTAAGGAAGAGGATGTTTTCCGTTCCACCTGTGCATATATTCTTTCAGTGCCTTGCTGAATAGTTCATCGCCCATAAAATCCCTCAGGAACATATATGCAATTCCGGGTCTGTTGTAGGCAGCATTCCTGTAAGATGAACCTGTCAAATGAATTGATAAGACCATCGGGGGAATATCGTTTTCCGTTCCGGCAATAGTTTCGTAAGCACGTATGGTTCCATCACGTCGTTCATACCCGTAAGGTTCCTGAAAATCAAATGGAAGCATTACAGCCCAGCCTTCATCCATCCACGCGTATTTACGTTCGTTAGTACCCATATAAAAAGGTATATACTGATGAGCTAGTTCGTGTGCAGCTAATCCGAGTGCATTTGCTATTGTAGACATAGAACCATTATTAACAATCATCGGAAATTCCATACCGCCTGCACCATTAAATACAACAGCAGAGGGGTAAGGATAGTCAACGCCTGGCAGTTCATCGGAAAAATAAACGAGACATTCTTTTGCTAATCTTGCGACTTCATAAAAATCTTTAGACTGCTCCCTGTAGGCGGCAGCAATATAAACATCATTACCATTTTTTAATTTTAAATTAACGGCATCCCACAAATAGTGATCACTGAAACCAAATGCAAAATCAGGTACAGACTCGGCTTTGAATGTATAAGTCAGTTCTTCCTTCTCCTGAAAAATACTTCCCTTCTCAAGATCTTCTTTTGTGACAATGTTGATTACAGAATCAGATCTTAAAGCTGATCTGAATCTTTGGAGATACTCATTAGTCAGAATCTCTTCAGAATTCTGCAGCATACCCGTTGCCCAAACACCAAAGTTTTTCGGAACAGTAATTTCAACTTCATAATTGTTGAAGTCATTGTACATTTCTGCATATCCGGTATAAACGTTAGTATCCCATCCGTCAATATCATCGTAAACAGAAACCTGCGGATACCAGTAAGCAATAAAAGCTGAAGTGGAATCGAAATATCCCATTCTCCATGTAGTGGAAGGAATGTCAAAACTCCAGTCAACTTTTATCTCAAGCGATGATGAAGGAGGCAGAGCACTTTTAAGATTTATAAGAAAGTTTGTTGCATATTTATTTATAAGATTACGGTCACTTATATCATATTCATCGCCGGCAACTATCAGAGAAGATATAATTATACCATCAGTTAGCCAGTCATTGTTGAATTGTCCGTCTCTCGGTGCTCCGGGTTTCTGAATATTTTGATACAATCTCAGATAAATTGAGTTAAGAGTATCGGGACTATTGTTATAATAAATGATGCGTTGACTACCCTCGAGCAGTTTTTCCTTTGGGTGAATTTTAACTTTAATAAAATAATCCGAAGAATTCTGCCAGTATTTTTCTCCGGGTATGCCGTTTAAGGTTCGTGTTTCGTTATCCACAGCTTTTAAAACATTGCGTGGTATGAAGAGACTGCTTTGTGCGTTAATGTTAATAAGTGTTAAGAAAATTAAAATTGTGAATAAGTACTTAGTCATAACTCTTCCCTGAATTAAATATTAATTAGTTAGTCAAATAAGCCTGAAGCAGTTCCTGTGCGGGTCTTTCCAAAACGTTTGTAGGCCAAATCTGTTACTTCTCTGCCACGCGGTGTTCGTTGAATAAAACCTTGCTGAATTAAAAATGGTTCATAAACTTCTTCAATAGTACCGGGATCCTCATTAACAGCCACAGAGAGTGTGTTAAGTCCAACCGGACCGCCTTTATATTTTTCTATAATTGCGAGAATGATTTCTTTATCCATTTCATCCAGACCATATTCATCAACCTCAAGTGCAGAAAGAGCCTTCTTTGCAATTTCAACGTCGATAACTTTTTTGTTTTCAAAATCAGCAAAATCTCTTGTTCGTCTTAACAAGCGATTTGCAATTCTGGGTGTACCTCGTGAGCGTTTTGCTATTTCAACAGAAGCATTTTCATCTATATTTAAATTTAGAATAGACGAAGATCTCTGGACGATGATATTCAGTATATCTGAATTATAATAATCCAGTCTGAACTTAATTCCGAATCGATCCCTCAATGGCGAAGTTAGCATACCGGCGCGTGTTGTTGCACCCACTAATGTATATTTAGGAAGACTGATCTGTACTGTACGTGCATTCGGTCCGCTGTCAATCATAATATCAAGTTTATAATCTTCCATTGCAGAGTAAAGATATTCTTCTACAACAGGACTGAGTCTGTGAATTTCATCAATGAAAAGAACTGAATGTTCTTCCAGTGTTGTAAGAATGCCTGCAAGATCGCCGGGCTTTTCCAGCACGGGTCCGGAAGTTATTTTTAATTTAACACCGAGCTCGTTGGCAATAATGTGAGCAAGAGTAGTTTTACCCAACCCCGGAGGACCTGTTAATAGAACATGGTCAAGTGCCTCTCCTCTTTTAAGTGCAGCAGAGATAAAGACATTCAGATTCTCAGTTATCTTTGACTGACCGAAAAACTCGCTGATTTTTTGCGGTCTTAAAGTTTGCTCAAACTTTTTTTCGTCTTCATTTATTTCAACTGTTGTATTTTTAGATTTTCTTGCCATTATCAGGTTACCAGTTCTTTATTTCTAACTTTTAATTTATTTATAAGCCAAACCATAGTTGTCATGGTAACAATCATAGCCAGCGCCAGACTTATTGTTTGGGGTGCATATAAACTATTTCCCCAATAGTGATTCAATCCTCTATTCCAGGCACTTCCATAAAGTATTACCAGATGAACAACATAAATCAGGAGAGTATTTCTGCCTACTAATATAATTATTCTTGGTATTGTCTCAACACTAATCGATATAAATGAAACCAGAGCATTAAGCAGAAGCACAAAACCAAGTCGAAATGAAATCGTAAGCAGTGATGTTGAAGAACGATCCAGACTGTAACCAAAAAGAATGGCTATATCATTGCCGATGTAAGAGAGGAATAAAAGGATTACTCCGATAATAGTGAGAACCAGACTGAACCCGGGGGATTTGAATACCAGCGGATTTTTTGCCAGATAACTACCAAGAGCACCTCCAAGAACTACATAACCAGCCCAGGGAAATAACGGAAATTGAGATCCTGTCCCTGTATAAAAATAAGATGCGATTGGATGAGGAAGAAAACTTATCCAATCTATTTGGTTAAATGAGTCTGCAGGTATAAAGAACATTAGTGCAGCTGTTATAAAAACAACATAATCACCAGTTCTCGTTTTCTCAGAAATATATACCAGTAATAGAACGAATAATATCCCGAATCCAATCAGATGAAGCACATCAACGGCAAAGAATATTCGCCACTGCGATTCGGTTACTGATGAAAAATCGATAATAGTAGTAGTCGGGTATCTGAGCATATAACCTATGAAAATAAGCAGAGCAAATCTTTTAATACCTTTCCACACACGCGGATTTTTTTCAAAAGGCTGTTGTACGAGACGAAAAAGGTAAGTAAAAGTAGTTCCTGCAGTAAACATAAAAATTGGTGCTGTCATTCCGCGCATGAATAGCCAGATAGAGTAGGCAAGATTTTCATCAGTTCTTAGCTCCGGTGAAAGCAGAACATCGACGGTATGCCCTTGAACCATCTGGATGACAGCAAACGCTCTCATCAAATCAATAAAAATTATCCTATTTTTTTTACCTGTTGTAACCATTAAAAAGAGTTGAAAATCAAATCAGAATTGCGGTAAAAATACAGAATCTGAATATGAAAGAAAAAGCCCCGCAAATTTTTACGGGGCTTAGAAAAGACTGCGGTTTTTAAGCACAAATTACTTTTTATCGTCATCCACAACTTCGTAGGAAGCATCCTGAACATCATCTTTTCCATCTTCAGGTTTACCGGATGGTTGCTCCTGACCCGGCTGCGGACCTCCGGGCTGTGGTCCCTGCTGCGAGTATAATTGTGCGGCTATTTCGCTCCAGGCTTTATTCAATGATTCAGATGCTGATTTAATCTGATCAGTATTGTTTGTTGCAATGGCATCTTCAACTTTTTTGATTTCAGCTTCAAGCCGCGCTTTAGCATCAGGATTAACTTTATCTTTCAACTCTTCAAGTTGCTTCTTTGTCTGGAATACCAGGCTGTCAGCCTGATTTCTAACATCAACTGATTCGCGTTTTTTCTTATCTTCAGCTGCATGCTCCTTAGCATCATTCTTCATTTTGTCTATTTCACTCTGGCTTAATCCGCCTGAAGAAGTTATTCTTATACTTTGCTCCTTATTAGTAGCTTTATCTTTTGCGCTGACATGCAATATTCCGTTTGCATCAATATCAAAAGTTACTTCCACCTGAGGAACTCCTCTTGGTGCCGGCGGAATGCCATCCAAATGGAATCGTCCTAACGATCTGTTATCGGCAGCCATTTGTCTTTCGCCCTGTAAAACATTTATTTCAACAGAGGGCTGATTATCAGAAGCAGTAGAGAAGGTCTCACTCTTTCTTGTTGGTATTGTTGTATTAGCGTCAATCAGCTTTGTAAAGACTCCGCCGAGTGTTTCAATACCAAGTGAAAGTGGTGTAACATCGAGCAAAAGAACATCTTTAACTTCTCCCGTTAACACTCCGCCCTGAATAGCTGCACCTATAGCAACAACCTCATCCGGGTTTACACCCTTATGAGGTTCCTTACCGAATACTTTCTTCACTAATTCCTGAACCATCGGAATTCTGGTTGATCCTCCAACCAGTATCACTTCATCAATGTCTGACTGAGAAACACCAGCATCTTTAATTGCCTGTTCGCAGGGCACCCTGGTTTTCTCAACAAGATCATGAATCAATTGTTCAAATTTTGAACGGCTCAAATTTATATTCATGTGTTTCGGACCATCCTGGGTTGCAGTAATAAACGGAAGATTAACATCCGTTGAAGAAGAAGATGAGAGCTCAATCTTAGCTTTCTCTGCAGCTTCTTTTAATCTTTGAAGAGCCATAGGATCTTTTCTAAGATCGATGCCTTCCTGATTTTTAAATTCATCAGCAAGGAAGTTGATCAGTCTCTGGTCGAAATCGTCTCCACCAAGATGAGTATCACCATTAGTAGATTTTACTTCGAATACACCATCACCAAGCTGAAGAATTGAAATATCGAAAGTACCGCCGCCAAGATCGTAAACTGCTACTGTATGTTCCTTATTCTTTTTATCCAGTCCATAAGCAAGTGCTGCAGCAGTTGGTTCGTTAATTATTCTCCTGACCTTCAGTCCGGCAATTTCACCTGCATCTTTAGTTGCCTGCCGCTGTGAATCGTTGAAATATGCCGGAACAGTTATTACTGCCTCTGTAATTTCCTGACCAAGATAATCCTCAGCGGTTTTCTTCATCTTCTGAAGTATCATCGCGCTTATTTCAGGAGGTGAATAAAGTCTGTCAGTAATCTTAACCCTCGCACTGTTTGCATCACCTGCTACAACTTCATAAGGTACTTCAGATCTTTCTTTATCGACTTCATTACGGAGCCTTCCCATAAATCTTTTTATAGAGAAAACTGTATTTTTCGGATTGGTGATTGCCTGACGTTTTGCAGGCTGACCAACTAACCGTTCACCTGATTTTGTAAATGCAACTACTGAAGGAGTTGTTCTGCCGCCTTCAGAGTTCGGAATAACAACCGGATCATTACCTTCCATCACCGCAACGCATGAGTTAGTAGTTCCTAAGTCAATTCCTATTATTTTTCCCATTATATATTACTCCTTTCTTATTTTATATATTGTTTTGGTTTTACAATGAAAGTGCCATAGTCTAAAGTTTACTCTAAGTATTTATAAATCAATAAGTTAGAGTAATTTTTTATTATAGTGCTTTATATTACTACTATTTGGATATAAGCCAAGATGACAAATTATTCTTTACTTATGGCAGGCATAATGACACTTTTTCGATTTCTGTCTATATTTGCATTAGTTAAAATCAAAGGATAAAACGTGTTCAATATTGAAAATTTCGATATTAAGCTAAGTACTGATTATATCGGGAGGAATTTTATTTACGCTGAGGAAGTAAATTCAACTAACTCTTTTTTGATGGATAAGGATTCCGGATACAATCAAAACGGCACTGTTGTACTCGCTGAAAAACAATTATCAGGCAGGGGTAGAATGGATAGAGTCTGGTACAGTCATAAAGATCAGAATCTTACTTTCTCAATACTTCTTAAAGGCAATAAAAAGATCAACAAAAAAATTAATCTTGTAAATTTTGCTGCTGCTCTTGCAGTTTCATTTTCAATAGAGAACCTGTACCAGTTACGTACAGAATTAAAATGGCCAAACGATGTTTTAGTTTCAGGAAAAAAGGTGTCCGGTATTCTCATTGAGTCAAGTTCCAGTGGAAGTAAGATTGATAGGATTGTTATCGGAATTGGAATAAACGTTAACCAGACAATATTTCAAGGCAAGTTTAATATTGAACCTACTTCAATCAGGGGCGAACTTAAAGATGATATAATAGATCGTGAAAGGTTATTAGCCGATGTTCTGAATAACTTTGAAGAGCTGCTGGCTAAAATTATTTCTGACAGTAATTTTATTTTAAAAGAATGGCGGCATAGATGCAGAATGATCGGTGAACGTATTACAGTTACCGACGGTAAAGAAAATCAATATGGTATTTTCGATGATATTGACGAGGATGGCTTTTTGTTACTTAAAACAAAAGAGAAAGTTCAGAAGATTCATTTCGGTGATGTGAGTATAGTTTAATAATTTAAAAATATAAATAGCCGATATATTTCATCGGCTTTTTATAGACTGGTATCGATAATATTAGACCAGTAAATCCAAAACTCTGATAATTGTAGCTCTTAGCTCTTTCCTGTGCGTTATCAAATCAATAAAACCATGCTCAAGTAAAAATTCTGATGTTTGAAAACCTGGTGGAAGATCTTTTCCTATCGTTTGTTTAATAACTCTGGGTCCGGCAAAACCTATCAATGCTTTAGGTTCAGCGATATGCAAATCACCAAGCATTGCATAACTGGCTGTTGTTCCGCCTGTTGTTGGGTCAGTAAGTACCGAAATGTAAGGAACTCCAGCCTCTGCAAGTCGGGCCAGGCGTGAACTGGTCTTAGCAAGCTGCATCAGTGAAAACGCAGCTTCCATCATTCTTGCGCCGCCGCTTTTTGAAATGATAATTAAGGGAATTTTATTTTTATATGCCTTATCGATAAGTCTTGCCAGTTTCTCGCCAACAACCGCACCCATACTTCCGCCAATGAACTGAAAATCCATACAGCCAAGAGCTACTTCTCTGCCCTCCATTTTTCCAGTTCCGGTTCTTACTGCATCGTAAAGGTTTAATTTCTTTATCGTATCAGATATTCTATCAGAATATTTTTTTGTGTCCCTAAAATCGAGTGGATCAGAAGCGCGCATTTTTTTATCCATCTCTTTGAAAGATCCCTTATCTAGCAGTATTCTTATATATTCTTCACTCCCTATCCTGAAGTGATGATCACATCTCAGACAGGTCCATAAATTAATTTCAAGCTGCTTTTTGTGAATGATTTCACTGCAGGAGGGACACTTTTCCCATAACCCGTCGGGTAATTCCTTTTTCTGGGTATCTGGAAGAATATTATCTTTTGATCTTTTAAACCATGGCATAAAATTATTCAGCCTTCTACTTCCGCATATAAAGTTAGAACTTTGTTTGGATCTTCCGGATCATTTGAGATGACCGTTAAAGTTCTGCTCATTCTTCCTTTTCTTTTTGATGTATCAAGTTCGACCTTGAGGGATGCAGTTTCACCGGGTTTAAGCTCTTTGCTGCTTATAGATGCAACAGCACACCCGCAGGATGATTTAACATCTTTAATCTGCAATACATCTTTCCCGGTATTTGAAAACTGAAATGAGTGAGTATAAACTTTACCCTCCTGCACTTTACCAAAATTATGCTGAGTCTGCTGGAACTGTATGTGTGGTCCGTTTAATTTCGTTTGATCAGGAAGCAGAACATTACATTTAATAGTTAAAATTACTTCTTTGTTGTCAGGATCATTAGTAGTTACAGTTACCCGCTGCTGCTGAATGCCTCTTCTTCCTTTAGAGTTAAATGTAACTTCAATTTTCGTTGATTCACCGGGTTTAAGCTGCATCTTATCAGGTTTACCGGCTGTGCATCCGCAGGAAGCTCTGACATCATTGATAACAAGAAGATCTCCACCGCTGTTTGAAACCAAAAAAGAAGCTTTAACTACTTCACCCTGTTTTATGTCTCCAAAATCATGAACTTTTTGCTGAACAACCGCTTTTGGTCCCATCATCTGAGCACTTAATAATATTGTAAACCCGAAAACAAATGAAATTATTTTAGCTACCATATTAATTCTCCTTAACAATGAAATTTTTCACATAGTGTGGTTCTATATTATCGATATCAAAAGTTTTTGCTTTTTCACCAAATTGTTTCGCCCATTTAGCAATAAACCCGGGGTCGGGTGAATTTATTGAAGAATTCATAAATGCACTTCCGAACTTTTTAACAGATTCATCAACAAATTCCAATTCTGACCTTTTCAGAATTTTTAAGTCTTGTGTAAATATATAATTATTAGTTTTAACATGAAACTTTGCAAAATATACCTCATCTTTATTGATTTTATTGGCAATAATAATTTCTTCATGGTTTAAAATAAATGATAATTGTAATGCAAGCGCTTCAAAAGTGGGCACAGGCAGAATAGGAACTGATAGTGCAAAAGCCATACCTTTAGCGGCAGACATTCCGATTCTTAATCCGGTGAAGGAACCGGGTCCCTCAGATACAGCTATGTATTCGATTTCATTTTTTTCTATTCCCGATTGATTTATAACCAGATCAATAGTCTTAAATAACATTTCTGAATGAGAATGTTTTGCAACTACCTTAGATGAAAAATACTTTGCATCATCAAAATAAATACAGGCTCCGCATATCTGATCGGAAGTTTCAATTGCTAAAATTGGTTTATTCATGGCTGATAAAATTGAAGACTCTTTTATTTGTGTTGTCAAATTCTATGCTAATTTCAATGCGTTTTTTTGGCAGTACAGAGGGGAACAGATTTCCCCATTCGATAAAAGTTATTGATTCATCGTTCAGATAATCATCAAAACCGATGTTATACAGTTCTTTAACATCATTTATCCTGTAAAAATCGAAGTGATTAACATGGAATTTTCCTTCGTGCTCATTCACAATTGCAAAAGTCGGACTGACAACATTGTCAATACCAAATTCGAAACAAACACTCTTAATAAAAAAAGTTTTTCCGGCACCAAGATTTCCGTTTAACACAACAACTTCATCACCCGTTAATATCTTTGAAAATTCTGAAGCTATTTTTTTAGTATCCTCTTCAGATTCAGATATTATCCTGAAAGGAAAATTCATTTCACTTCGGCTCCAGAGTAATTACCGGAAGGATCATTTCCTCCATTGAAATACCCCCGTGCTGAAACGTGTCTTTATAATAAGACAGAAACTTGTGATAATCAGTGGGATAAACAAAGTAGTAATCTTCTTTAGCAATTATATAATTTATCGTCATCCCTTTCTTCGGTAGTTTATATTCAGCAGGATTTTTTATATACACAGCATGCTTTTCGTCCACTTTAAGATTTCTGCCGTATTTAAACCTCAGATTTGTAGAAGCTTCCCTATCACCGAGCACTTTAGCACCACGCAAAGACCGGATGCTTCCGTGATCGGTAGTAAGGATAATCTTGACATTGTTCAGCTTTGAAAGTGTCCTTAATGTTGAAAGTAACGAAGAATGTGTGAACCAGCTGTTTGTTAATGATCTGTAAGCTGCTTCGTCCGGTGCAATTTCTTTCAGCAGATCGGAATCCGACCTGCCGTGAGCGATCATATCTAAAAAGTTCACCACAACAGCAGTAAGATGCGTAGTCTTATAAGAATGAATGTTCTGTTCAAAATTTCTTCCAACTTCGGGATCAATAATTTTGAGATACTTTAGATCATTACGCAGTTTAATTTTTTTGCGGTCAAGTAGAAGCTGAAGTAATTCCTTTTCATATTTATTCATACTTTTTTCATCATCCTCTCCCTGCCAGAGTTTCGGATAATAATTTTCAATTTCAGCAGGAAACAATCCGCTGAATAATGAATTTCTTGCATACGGAGTAGCAGTAGGAAGAATTGAATAGTAATAATCTTTTTCAATATTGAAATAGTCACGCAGGTGTTCTTCCATAACCAGCCATTGATCTAATCTCAGACAATCCAGAACAAAGAAGAAGACAGAAGTCTTTTCATCCTTTACAGAATCAAGAACATATTTGTCTACAATAGATGTTGTGAGCGTCGGTGTATATGGATCATTCTGATCAACAATCCATTGTTTGTAATTATTTTCGACAAACTTGGAAAACTCTTTGTTTGCTTCTTTAAATTGATCTATCAGAGTCTGTTTTAATCCCATTTCAGGATGACGATCGAGTTCTATGGACCAGTTGACAAGTTTTAAGTATATAGCGATCCAGTCAGAATAATCGAGACTATTCATCAATGACCTGGTAATCTCGTTAAAGTCCTGCAGATAATCTTTTGCCGCATACTCTCCCGATATTTTTTTACCTTCAAGAATTTTCTTGCAGACAAGAAGAACCTGACTCGGGTTCACAGGTTTTGTAAGGTAATCTCTGATCTTTCCGCCGATTGCTTCATTCATCAAAGTTTCTTCCTCGGACTTTGTAATCATCACCACAGGAATATTCGGTTTAAATTCTTTAATTCTGGAAAGTGTTTCAAGCCCACCCATGCCCGCCATCATTTCGTCGAGGAATAAAAGATCGTAATTATTTTCTCGCACCATTGATATTGCATCCTCACCGTTGGTTACAGTGTCAACATCATAGCCTTTTTCGGTTAGAAAAATTATATGCGATCGTAATAAATCGATTTCATCATCTACCCAGAGTAATTTCTTATTATTCATTTTGTTCCTTATTTGCTTAATCGGAGTCTATTAAATACAAATTCTCCGGTTAAAATTTCTTTGGAGTTAAATACGATGGATTAGTTACAACATTCTATTGCAAACATTAAAACACTCTTTAACAACAAAACAAGACAATATAATAATATCTAACTAAGATTAGTTAATTAGTATATTAACATCAAGTCCGGCTTCATTGGTTGTTGTTGGCGGAATTCGCGAAGCACCCTCCGGCTCAACTGTTGATCTCTTATAGAATATACTTAAAGTTACCTTTGCACTTATCGTATATTTGATTCTCGGTTCTATTGTTACGCGTGCAGTTCCATCCTGGGGAATTCCCTCCTCTGTAAAGTTAGTCATCTCATATCTTACGGTTGAATTTTTTGCGCTTGTATATGAAAGACTGAACTCAATATCATTCTTTAATGATACACCGAACAATGGCAGTTCGAATCCGGATTTGGAATAGTTGATTGTAAATCCGATATCCCTTGAAAATGATTCTGTAATATTGGAAGTGGTAATACCAAGATCGAAACTATTCCTTGTTGAGTATTTAATACTTCCCATCAGATTTCCGCCCCACAGTTGTCCGAATGTCATATTCAATCCGGCAAGCGGAGCAAACGCATAATCTATTTTCTGAGTCTGAACCTGTTTATCGCCATCGGGTGATAATCTCCATCCTTCGGTATAACTGGAGTTATATGCATGCTCTAACGATACCCGTTGAGCAATGGATTCGAAGAATGCGATTTTCTCCAGACCATCCCAGGTAATTCTCCAGTTCGGTCTTGGAATATAATTGGCAAACTCCTCCAGAAATCCGAGTCTGGCAAAAATCGGAATTGATTCAAAGCCTCTTACAAAAGCATCAGACAAGCTTGAAGCTGCATCGGGAGAAGCAGGATTATAAAGTTCATTAACCCTTTTTATTCCGCTGTTGAATACACTCAGGAACAATGACGGCGGAAGTGTAAGGAAAGATCTGGTTAACGAGCCGGAAGAACTTATGTTAGACACAAATACTTCACCAAATTCATTTGTTGATAATGTAGTGGTTTTGTTCAATGACCAACCCACTTTCCATGTTATGTCAATCTTAGCACCTTCCCACAATGGTCTGGAGGTTTTAAAATCTAGATTATTCTTCTGTTGAAAAACATCAGTAAGATTTGTACCGGGCAGAAATGCGCGCGGTCCGACATCATCCGACAACCCGAGCATAAACCCTCTTCCGGGTCCGGCATCATCACTATGAATAAATCCCCAGAAATTATTAAACCCGCTCTGGGTTGATTTAATACCGGATTTTGACAAACTATTATCATTATTAAATGAAAGGTTTATATTTTCATAATCGAACAGAATTGTTTTTACAGCAATTTTTAAGAAACCCAACGCACGTGTAAGTGAACCCGGTTTATCCTCAACAATTTCACCTGAAGCAGGCTGTGTTGTATCCTGTTCGGTTTTTTCATTTGTTTTCATTTCCGGAAGTTCATCTTCTCGCGGAGGATCAACCAATCTTCCATCACGCCCTGTAACTCTTGTTTGAGTCTGAGTCGGAGGTTGCTTTGAATCATCAGCAAACAGAGGTTCAAATAATGCTTTTAACCTTAAAGTGAGATTAGCACTTGACCTGTTCGTAAATCCTGCACTTCTTCCAAGATCGACCTGCCTGAAATCATTATTCCACTGGTATCCGGCAGAATAATTTGCACTCAAAGTGAAAAAGCGGTTTATATTCCAAAGGGATGGAAGTCTGGGGTTTGTTCTGAAATCTATATTCTGCTGATATCTGTAATCGGTACCGAAGAACACCCTTGTAAAAATTTCTCGCCATATCTGGCTTTCGGATTTTTCATTGCCAAGGTAATCTGTTTCAATATTGGCTAATGATGATGAGATATTCAAACTATAATTAGTTGACAGATTAAGAAAGCCGCCTTCTGTAAACTTCCAGTTAAAATTAAAGCCGCGTGTTGTCTGGAAATCTCTTGATACAATTTCGTTTGGATCTGTCAGCTGACCTCCAACCATTTGGGGTCTGGAAGTACTTGAATTCCAGTTCCTCCTGGCAGTAACTGTGGCTGTAATATTCTGAGGGGTAAAATATACTTTTGTCTTACTGTAATCCGTGAGCAGGGCAAATAACACACCCAAAACCGGAATGTCAATAGGCTCAAAGAAATACTCAGGACTTAAATTAATTCCGTAATTAATATTAGCATTCCACACCCAGCTTCTGTTTGCAAGAACTGTAGGACTTCTGCTGAAATTCTTATTGAAATTGAAACCGAATGTAAGTGCATTCCACGTATCACGAATTAACCACCAGTTGGATGGTATCTTTAACTTAATATTGGATGCTGACCAGGAATCGGAAATACTCAAAGTCTGGGTTTCTGTTCTCAAATCTTCAGGATTCCTGTACTTCCCGGTGGTATCATTACTGTTTTGTATTTCAAGTTGTCTGATTGCCTCTTCAACTTTGACATCAGAGCCAGGAATGTATAGAGGTTTGCCCAATTGTTCGGTATGTGAATAGGATAAACGCAAATTGCTTTCGGGTAAGCTGACGGGAATTATTTTAAGCAAGTTAACATCTGTAGCAACTGACCAGTTAGTAGATTCAACTCTTGACCCGAATCTATCCTGAAGCCTGTGGAAGTACGGGTTTCTCTGACTCATAGTAAAATTGACATTCATAAAGTCAGCAAGTTTGATGCTGGTATTAACAGAATAAGCCCATCCGGGCGAGTCATCAGCCCCGATTACTCTAAGTTCATTAACCCAAACTTCACCGGACAATGGTCCTTGATTAAACGCACTGTCCAGATTATAAATGCCCACTGACAGGAATTTTACTGATGTTAGTGTCGGATTACCTTTAAGCACATAATAATGATCAGGTTTTCCGGGAACAGGGATTCTCAAAATTTGTGATACAGAATCTCTCGGTAATTGTTTGATTGCAGTAAGCTGATCGAATACTATGCTGATTTCATCCCAGCCATTACTTCCGGGATCATAATTATACCTTACCGGCTGTCTGTACTCGTAGTAATGGTTTGTATCACCGCCAAAACGGAAAAATACTTCTGCTGAATATTCACCTGAGGTTTGATCAACGTGTGAAACTGAACCGGGACCGTCATTTTTATCACCGCGAACAAATAATTTCATCTCGGTATAGTTAAAAACATCCAGTGGTCTGAATAAATATCTCACTGCTTCACGTGATTCTCCGTCAGGTAATCCGTTAAGTATGAGATTAAGTGATTGTTCGTTACGAAGAATGTTTTCATCAGGTCTGGTACGATCTCTTTCCTGAAACACCCCCGGAGGTGATTGATATTCTGGGTTTTCTTCAATACTGGTTACCGATACAGAAAGTATGCTATCATCTGCAGCGAGTTTTTGCCACTGGCTGCCGACCAGATTAAATTCGGTCATCTGAAACCATAACCAGTCGGGTAAACCCTGAACAAACATTCTTATAAACTCAACATTCGTAAAGCTCGCATTACCAATCTGCATCATAAAATCTTTAAGAGGGATTCTGTAAAGATACCAGCCTTTATCTGTTAACCCTCCGCCTGCAATGAAAGGATTTGTTTCCCTGTTTGTATCTAATGGTATTTCATACCTGAAGTAGCTGTTAACCTGATCCAAAGTTCCGTTACGATTTAAGTCTTCAGTATCAGGAATAAGTCCAATGTCTGTTAGTACTGCATTACCCTGAGTACCATTGATGTTAAAATAATCAAACGGATAAATGGCATCATTTCGTTGGAAGAAGAAATTGTCACCTGCGGGATCAGGTTTATCGCATTGACATAATTCCCTTTCCTGAGCATCGGTTAACATATTTAATCCCAAATCCTGAATGTCCGGATTAGTTATGGTTTCATTATTAAATATATCTTCTGTATCCAACCTGTTATTGGGAATAACATCTTCACTTATTCTTCCAAGGTCTATAAATAATTTTGCACTATCCGGAGCAGTTACAACATTCATCCAGAATTCAATGAACTCAATATTTTCCTCAACAAGATTACTGGCGGTTGAAGATAAAATTTTCATATTACCACCCCAGCTTTTTGCTGGATCAGATAACTCAGGAAAATAATTATATGTACCGGGTGTATCGGGTAAAAAGACAAAATCTAAAACAGAAACCTGCTGGTCGGAACGAGCAACCTGCTTGCGGTCACCATATATATCTTCAACAGTAACGTCTGAAGGAGCTTTTGTAAACCAGAATGTTTTTCCTTTATGATCCATTTTCTCCGATCGGGTTAAACCCGGTAAAAATGTTAGAGAATCTGGCGGGCTTAAATCTTTCCAGGTAGTATAAGACACACCAATAGGAATGGTTCTTTTTGCACCTTCAAAATCATCTATGTATGCAATACTTTTTCCGCCGTCTGAGGCTACAGTACTTTTCTTCGTATTAGGATCAGGATCGATATAAGCATACTCCCCGGTTAATGAAACCGAAGACATTTCCCTTGTTGAGAAAATATTATCAAGCGCTCTCGTAACGATTGGCAAATCTGCCTGAGTAGTAAAATCCAGACCGTATATTGTATTGCTCAATGGTTCTTCACCGATACGAACCTTATCACTTAATGTTTGTTGATTCAGGTTAAGTACGGAAAAACCAAGACGTGTCTTTTTTGAAAATTCGTAAAGTCCTCTTGCACCAAGCAGAGTTTTTGATGCTAACTGGAAGAGATCATTCTGTTCAAAAGTAATTCTAAGATCAGCACCGGGTACAAGTGCGGCATCATTTCTAATAGTAAGAGTACCGATATTATAATCAACTGTATAATCAACTCCGGGTGTAAGTTCCCTTCCATTAAGAAGAACACGAACAGAATTTTCAACAACATTAAAACCAAGCTGATATGTTGATGAAGCATCACCGGAGCTTTGTCCTACCAGCCTCCACTTATCATTTACCTTATCCTGCCGTGCAAATGTTTTAGAAGTTGTATAGATTGAATCATACCTGAAACTATTGGCTAATCCGGGAGGAATATTATTCCCGAAAGGCTGTAGTGTAGGGAACACTATTTCACCGGTAACCGGAAAGATTGTTATTCCCGGTCTGTAGTCAAATTTGTTATCAGGATTTGTTTGTCCGCTTGCATCAAGAAGATCTAATCCGAAAGCATTCAGGAATCTTACCAATCCATCAGAACCTTGTACTTCAGGTACGGCTTCACCACCTTCTACCTCATATAATATATTAAAGTCAAAACCCTCTGGCTTAAGATTGCGTGAACCAATAGGATAAATATTTTTTAACTGGAGTCTCCACGCAGTAGTAAATCGGGGTTGTAAGTTTTTAGGCTTCACAAGTTTAAGAATCAGACGTTTAGAAGTGTCTGTATTAGCCGGTGTTAAAAACTCACCATAAATTGCATCATCTGAAGCTCCTGGTTGATTTTCCTGACGGAAAGCAACTGCAATTATATCCTGTTCATTTATTGCTGTCTTAAATGTTATGAACCCGGTTTCGGGATGTAATGTATAGTCAACGTCCTGAGTTAATAATAAAAATCTTCCAAATTCCTCTTCACCTTCGATCGGATTTTCAATATCTCCTCTTAATGATTCGGGATATTCGTCGTTAATACCTATAGGCGGAAGATTTATATAGGCATTAGCAAATCTTTCTTTAGAGCGATCGGGAGTGGTGACATTGATCGATTTCCAGACCTGAATATCTTTAACAAAATATCTGTTATCAATAATGGGTGTTGGACTTCCAAAATATTTATTAAAAAGGTTTAATTCAGGATCAGTACTGGCATATAATGCATCCAGGAAATAGTGGTTAGTAGAATATTCATAAGCCCGAACCTGGAATTCCTGGGTTGTAGTACCGCTTGTTACAGAAACTTCTTTAGTTTCACCTTTCTTTTGGCTTGCGAGTGTTGTAAGAGTGAAAGGGCCCATTTTGAATTGTGCTTTCAATCCAAACAAAGCCTCACTTCCGCCGATAAGCGGAGATGTTTGAAGTGTAACGTTTCCTGCTTCAATGCTTTGAATTATTTCGTCATCATATCCGGTGTATTTTATTTTAAGCTGGTTTTCATATTCAAAGGTTCTCTCGGTATTCCAGTCGGCTACAATATTCAGTTTATCGCCAATTGTACCATTAACATTTATCTGAACCTGCTGTTTGAAGTCCGGCTCGTTACGAGTATTGCCAAGTCGTGACGCGGTAACACCTTCTGTGGTTTCATTCCGCCATGCACCACGAATTTGTACCTGTCCGCCTATTCTCAAACTTATTTTCGGTGTACCGAAAATACTTAGCACACCAACGCTTGGAAGAGGAATCTCAAAATCTGTCAGACTTTTTATTAAATCTCCAAGTCCAACAGTTTTATCTTTTAATTCATATTTATAACCAAGCTCTTCCCACATTTTTCTTTCGCGGAGTTTTAACTTTTCATTCACATAATCTTCAATAGGCATTCTAAGCAGTATCTTTGCTTCATTGCCTGCAATAATTTCTTTAATCTCAACAAACTGTCCGGTAGAATCGATAGTTACTCTTCTTTGTTTAAGTCCGGATGAAGGTTCAACAAAAAATTTTGATTTTTTCTTTTCACGAAGTTCAACATAAGGAACTTCTTCACGCTGATATCTGAAATAGGTAATTCTGTTAGTGGAATCAACTGCCATCCAATCTACTGTAGCAGTATCTTCCGGTAAAATGAAAGGATCGATTAGAGTGTCGGGACTAATAATAAGTGAATCATCGATAAAAAGAGAATCAATTTCATCTTTATTAAAAAGCGAATCCGGTTCCTGTTTTACATCGCCGGAATCTGGAGGAAGAGTAACCTGCGGCAGAAATTCATTTAAGTCAATATAGGATGGATCGGAATGCGAATGAGATTCCTGAGCATTGGCTGTTAAATTGAGTTCAGACAGATAATGCAAATATGCGCTAAGCCAGTATTTACTGTTTAACTGTGTGCCCTGCTTGTTGTTAAAGCCAAGATTGATACCCGCATAAAAAACAATTGCCGCAAACATCAGCAAGCGGAATATCTCTGAAAGCAGATTTACTATTTTGCGTTTGATAAGATTAACCTAAGAGAATTATTATAACCGTAAAGATGATTCGATATATTTCTCCTTTTATTTTATTTTCGACGCAAAACTTAGATAATTTGAGTTTTATTATCAACTGGATTAAATAAAACTTTTTCCAAAACCCGGCTTCAAATTATACTAAGATAATGAACTATTTAAGGTATTTATTTTTCTCAATTTTTAAGTATACCTGCCTGCTGATCAAGCTCTGCAAAGCCTTTTAATCGTATCCTTATACTGCGGGTACTGTTTAATAAGTTCATCGCATTTTGCCATTTCAAAATCCTGGAAATCAAATCCGGGTGCAACCGTGCATCCCACCAGGGCAAAGGAAGTTTTATCCATAAGCTCTGAAGCGAACCAGCAATTTTTTTTAATCACTGCCTGAAATACTTCCCCGCCTGCAATATTATTACCAAGGTGTATTTCAAAGAGCTTTCCTTGTTCATCAATAACAGAAATTTTAACCGCAGCACCATCATAAAAATGCCATAGCTCATCTGATTTTATTCTGTGGAATGCAGAAAAATCTTTTCCTTCGAACAGAAAGTATATTGATGTTGAAATATTTCTATTTCCCGAAAAACCACCCGGCAGGTTTTCAGCAAGAATCATTTCACCGGCACGATAAATCTCCCGGTAATAACCTCCCTCAGGATGAGGAAGAAGCTGAAGTTTGTCGATATAGTACTTAACTTTTTCCAGCATGATTCTTTCTCTTTTCATTGTAGAAATTGAATTTGCATGTTCTCGCATGAAGAACAGCATCGGCAGCCATTCTTCCGCTCTTAACCGCACTTTCAATTGTGGACGGCAAACCGGTATCAATCCAGTCGCCGGCAATGAAGAAATTGTCTAATCCCGCAACTACCGATGGTCTCGAATTCAAAGTTGTTTCTGACGGTATAAATGTTGCCCGTTTCTCTTTAATAATCTGGAAGTCTATTATATCATCCAGATCAAGTTTAATGAATTTCTTAAGTTCCCTTGCAACAAGAAATAAAATTTCTTCCTTTGTCCTGCCGTTTAAATAATCGGCATCACTTATTACTATTGTTAAATGACTTTTTTTATTAAATATCCAGTGCACAGGCGAATCAATTAATCCATAAAATTTTTCTCTAAGCGGATTATGACTTAACCATAGATGCACAGAAAGAATACTGGAATATCTCAATTCAGGTTTTTTATCCAAGTACAAAACTGAATTGAGTTTTTGCAGTGAGTAATAAGGCACTGCGGATATTACACATTCAAAATCAGTGATAGATTCATTATCCGTTTTTATTTCAACTATTTTGTTATTTCTTATTACCAGATCAGTAACGGATTTAGATAAGAAAATCCTCCCTTCATTTTTTTCAATAAATCTTTTTGCATTGAGGCAGTAAGTTTCTGTCAATCCATACTTAGGGATAATAATGGTAGAGGCAAAAGAACCTTTGAGAAAAATCTCTTTCAGTATATCGGCAAACACTTTAGCTGAGGCTTTTTTAATACTTGTATTCAATGCACCTATTGAAATAATTTCCCAAAGCGATTTGCTTATTGCTCCGTTTTGTTTTTCTTTATCAAGCCACTCATAAACACTAAGCTTGTTTAATTCCTGTTCGGAGTATGTAAAAAGTTTAATAAAGAACTGAAGCACTTTGAATCGCTGGGAAAGACTAATTGCCCGGTAATTTAGAATTCCGGTAATCAGATTAAAAGGATAAGGAAGAGAGGCGGCTTTTAGTTTTAGCAATTTAAAATTTTCTTTCAGAAAATTTATTTCAAGTGAGGGCTGATAAATCAGATTATCGCCTGCACCTATCATTTTCATAAAACGGAGAGTTTCATTGTAACAGCCCATAAGTATATGCTGACCGTTATCAATCACTGTATTTCCGTCTTTGGCAAGAAATGAATATGCTCTGCCCCCTAGCTTTGGTGACGCTTCATAAAGGTCTATTTTTATATTTTTACTTGAGAGATATGCTGCTGTGGTTAGTCCTGCGAACCCTCCGCCGATTACTATGCATTTGTTCATCAGTAAACTAAGCTGTACTTTGCCCAAACTCCTAATGAGATACCGGCTTTTTCGAAGGTAGAAACCCGGATACTATTATTATAAACATCATATTCAGCGTCAACAATTTTCTCCAGCATCTTGTAATAAATATGCTGCATTGCACGGGCAGCAAACATGGTTTTCTTATCGTCAAGATCAAGTTTTGCTGTTGCAGTTTCAAAATAATGACGGGCACGCCCGACCTCGTGAATCATCATATCCCTGAAATTATCATTATAAACTTTTCCTAATATTTCGCTCTCACTATAATTGAATTTATTCAAATCCTCCAGTGGAAGATAGATTCGCCCGTTATCAGCATCTTTGCTTATATCCCTTAATATATTGGTTAACTGAAGTGCAATGCCAAGATTGACAGCAAAATCTTTTGTTGATGGATTCTTATAACCAAAAATCTCTATGCACATCAATCCAACAGTTGAAGCCACACGGTAGCAGTAAAGCTGCAGGTCATCAAAAGATTTGTATCGGTCTCTCTGAAGATCCATTTCCATTCCTTTTATTAATTCAAAAAACGGATCGAGAGGAATATTAAAATTGGAGATGGTTTTACCAAGTTTGTTTAATAAAGGGTAGTTTGAATGACCTGAGAAAGCTTTTTCAAATTCTATTCTCCACTTACGGAGTTTTTCATATTTGATGTGAACAGGATCGGTTCCTTCATCAATTATATCATCAGTTTTACGGCAGAATGCATAAACAGTATTCATTGCATCTCTCTTCTCAGCAGGGAGAAGATTGAAAGCATAATAAAAACTGCTTTTACTTTTCTTTGCTATTTGTTGTGCTGTTTCTGCCATTTTCTTAAAGAATTGATTTAATCAATATTTTTACAAAATCACTTTTTTCTAATTTTGGTCTGTAGTTAAGAACATTGTAATTATTCTTTCTGATTTTATCAAGTATTGCTTCGCCGCCTTTAACAGTCCATTTTATTTCCAGTTTGAGCCTGCCTTTCAAATAAGGAAACAGATTTTCTCCTTCATCAAAAAAAGATTGCGCACGGTCAACATTGTACTTAACCAACTGCCTCAAATTATCATTTATTTTCCTTTTCTCAAATAGAATTTCAGATAATTTGAATTGCTCCATTTCATCAACCGGATAATATATTCTTCCCTTTTTATAATCCCGATAGGTATCCTGGTAGAAGTTTGTAAGTTGTAAAGCAGTACAGATTTTATCGGAATAAATGAATGCCTTTTCATCCCTTATATTGAATAATTCGAGGATCAATCTGCCGACTGGATTGGCAGATCTGCTGCAATAATCAATTAGTTCATTAAAATCATAATACCTTTTTTTTGTTACATCCTGTCTGAAAGCGGAAAGCAGGTCTGAAAAATATTTTGAGGTAAGATTTCTTGTTTTGATTGTTTCAGCAAGTGCCTCGGAAAATTCACAATCATATTTTCCTGAAACAGATTCATTAAATGATTTTTCGAATTCATCCAGTAGTTTCAGTCTTTCATCCGCACTAATATCACCCTCATCAGCAATGTTATCAGCAGTTCTGGCAAACCAGTAAATTATTGCAACATCATTCCTGAGATGTTTTGGAATTAAAAATGAAATAACCGGAAAATTTTCGTAATGAGATGATGCAAGTTCCCTTGCTTTTTGATATGTGAGCTGAAGATCTGTCAAATGTAAGAATTAATATTAATTCAACAATAATTAACCATCGAAAAATAGTCTATTAGGCAGCCCGGTACAACATAATGCAATCGATTAAAGCTATATTTTTCGTATTTTATTTTTAGATTAAACATATACTATAATAAAATTAAGAAATTGCTATGGACAGCGAATTAAACTTCTTACAAAAACTGTGGGAAACTATTACAAAACCAATTTTTACCATCGGAGCATTTGATGTAACGATATGGAGTGCCTTTTATCTGCTTTTACTTTTATTCATACTATTCTTTGTAACGGCAAAACTCCGTCGATGGCTTGTCTATAAAGTATTCGCGAAAAGCAATATAGAACTTGGAGTAAGAATAGCTGTTGGTACAATTATAAGATATGTTATTGTACTGATTGGTCTTTTTATAATCCTGCAAACACTTGGAATAGATTTGAGCTCTGTTACAATTCTTGCGGGAGCACTTGGAGTCGGTATAGGATTCGGACTTCAGAACATAACAAATAATTTTGTCAGTGGATTAATTATTTTGTTTGAGCGACCAATAAAAGTAGGCGACAGAATTGAAGTTGCGGGAATTGCCGGCGATGTAACAAATATTTCTATGCGCGCAACAACAATATTAACTAATGATAACATATCTATTATCGTACCTAACTCCGAATTTATATCATCATCTGTTATAAACTGGAGCCATAACGACAGAAAAGTAAGATTTAAAATTCCGGTTTCAGTTGCATATAAAGAAGATCCTGAGCATGTACGGGATGTAATAGTTGATGTTGCAAAAAAATGCCAGGGTGTACTCTCTGATCCTGAACCTAATGTAAGGTTTACAGAGTACGGAGACAGCGCTTTGATATTCAGTTTAAGAGTCTGGACTTCTGAATTCACCAACAGACCTGGTGCATTTCGAAGTATGATTTACTTTGATTTATTCAAAAGATTTCGTGAAGAAGGAATTGAAATTCCATACCCGCAAAGAGATATTCATATAAAGAATACAGAATTTACAATTAAGAAGAAGGAATAATTTTGTTTATTGTTTTGTTAGTTCAAAATTATCCGGATTGTATCCCTGATTTTTTAGAATTTCAAAAAGACTTTCCATAGTCTCTTTATCAAGTTCTGGAGTCCGGCTTAATATCCATCCGTATTTTCTGTTGGGAGTTCCAACTACAACCCATTGGTAATCTTCATCAAGTCCTATGACCCAGTAATCTCCCCAGAAAGGTCGCCAGCCAAGGATGCTGAAAAAACTTACTTCAAGTTTTGCATTTGTTTTAGCATCAACAATCCGTGCAATACCCTCAGCTGTGTCAACTGAACCATCGGCTTCAAGACAGGAGTTAACCACATCTATTCGTCCATCATCCCGAAGGGTGTATTGCGCAGTTGTGCCGCTGACACAATGCTTTTGAAACCTGTTTGGAATTTTTGCGATTTCATACCAGAGTCCGGCATATTTTTTAAGATCGACTGAATTCACCGTAACAGGTTCATTTTTTTGTGCACTGATTATAGTTGACACCAATACCAGTAAGATTATTAGTTTTATCATAAATAATAGCTTCCTATTTCAACAATAAAATTTTGTGTGAGTAATGATACTCGCCTATACTTCCATCTAACAAATAAACACCGGAGGAAAGTTCATTTGCATTGAGTTGAAATTTATAATTGCCCTGCTCAACAAAATTATTTACCAAGTCAGCGATTTCCTCTCCGAGAATATTATAAACTTTTATAGATAAATTTCCGCTGGCAGGAACTTTGACTACAATGTTTGTAAATGAGTTGAAAGGATTAGGATAATTACTAACTATAAAATCATAAGGAATTACGTTGTTCCATGTAGATTTGATATTGGTCAGAATCTGTTTCTTCATCATTATGCGCTGGTAAGATTCATTTATTTTTGATTCCTGAATTACTCCGGTTGAAATTTTATTCATTACTATACCTACTATACTATCCACCAGTGAATTTCCTGCGATACGGTTTGCTGTATAAAGCAGAATATCATTCCCCGCATTAATTGCTAATTCAACAGCTTTATCAAATGTATAGTTGCTTGTTATAGCTCCCATGAACATTCCATCAGTAATTACTATTCCTTCAAATCCTAACGAATCTCTTAAAAGATTTGTCATAACTTTATCGGAAAGAGAAGCGGGATAAGTCGAATCAAGATTTGCATTATACAGATGTCCGCTCATTATAAAATCATCATAACCATTTTGAATTAATTTTTGATATGGTATTAATTCAGATTCGGACCATGTGTTTGTAATATCCGTAAACCCGAAATGAGAATCGGTATTTGCACTACCATGACCGGGAAAATGTTTTAACGTTGTAAAAATACTTTTTTGGTTGAATTCATCGATAAACCAGCTGCAATGATGGAATACAGTATCAGGATTTGCAGAGAAACTTCTGTTTAGTAATCCTATTGCGGGACTAGTTGGATTAACATTAACATCTGCAACTGGAGCAAGATTAACATTAAACCCGCTTTGCTCAAGCCATCCGCTCATTAATGATGCCCATGCTCGGGTTGTATCCTCATTATTAAATATCCCTATCTGCTCTGCAGTGTACGTATTTTGAAAACCGTTTGATTCCCTTAATCTTGCAATCCTACCTCCTTCCTGATCTACAGATACAAAAAGAGGAATGTCGGATATATTCTGCAATGAAGTAATTAATTGCTGGACTTGAGATGGTGATGTTATATTATAACCCATCAATATGACACCACCGATTTTTCTTATCTGAATATCATTTATTATAGTCGTATCAGTTAGTTCAGTTCCGGGAAATCCAACCATCAGCATTTGAGTAATTTTATGCTCAAGGGTTTGCGGAAGTGAGATATTTGTTAACAGTATTATCAGTATAAGTATTTTCATAATTATTTTCGTAGGGAATGTACTCCTGTCCATTCCGCTCTTTTTTATTTCGAATATTTAAAAAATTACATCACATTCTAATTGCGTACCTTTTTCGGATCGGTCGGGAGACCGATCCCTACATTTCGCACCTTCTTCGGATCGGTCAGCCTGGCTGCCGTTAGGCAGTGAGACCGATCCCTACATTTCCAAATTTTCGGGATTGTTCTTTTCAAATTCCCAATTTATTGGATTATTCTGTATGTATTCTCTAATGAAAAATAATTATTTTTCATTCCTTATTATTCGGTCATAAAATGATTGCTGCCAATTAAATTTTTCATCGTCTTTTAATAACCTTCTTATTTGTCTGGAAGCATAAGATTTCAACTTACCAATAATGTCGGATAGACTATTTTTGATTTTACTTTTCGAAGTTGTTTTCACAGACTCATCTAAAATAATTACTAAATGAATATGGTCAGGCATTATAACATAACAATCAATTTCAACTTTATATATCGCTGGAAGATTATTTATTACCTCATTAACAATTTTACCATACTCAGTAAATACAAGTTCAGAATCCTCAATATGTGAAAAGAATTCCCTTCTATCTTTCATACAGAATGTAACGAAATAATATCCGGCTTGAGAATAATCATATTCTTTTAGCCGTGTATTTTTTCTTTGCGGTAAAATATTCATTTTTTAACCTCCAGTTTTATTTGTTGATCAGGAAATCGATATAATTTTCACAATTGTAGAGTACGGACTCCCGTCCGTTCAGATTGCCTTTAACATTTTATAACAATGAAAAATTTGTTTCCCATATTTATCAATACCCTTTTTGGCCTTTGTAGGGAACGGACTCCTGTCCGTTCCTCTCTGCTTTTTTTCGGATCGGTCAGGAGACCGATCCCTACATTCCAAACTCTTTTTCGGATTGGTCAGGAGACC
>CAZXCP010000019.1:0-4333 GCA_964639355.1 uncultured Ignavibacteriaceae bacterium | reverse complement strand
GGTCAGGAGACCGATCCCTACATTCCAAACTCTTTTTCGGATTGGTCAGGAGACCAATCCCTACATTGCAAATCCTTTTTCTGATTGGTCGGGAGACCAATCCCTACATTGCAAATCCTTTTTCGGATTGGTCAGGAGACCAATCCCTACATTGCAAATCCTTCTTCGGATCGGTCAGGAGACCAATCCCTACATTGCAAACCCTTCTTTCGGATTGGTCGGGAGACCAATCCCTACATTACACTTTTATAAATATCTTCTTAGCGTATAAAATCCACATTAATCCCAGCCAGATGACAATGTATATTATTGCAAATGCTAATGATGCATTGATTGGATCTAACCAGGAAAGGAAAAAAGTATCGAACAAATATCCTTTAAGAGTAATCATTGTACCTTCTCCGGTTTCCCATTTGATTAGGTACAACAGTCTCCCGACAATACCGGAAAGGAAAAATACTGTTATTGCGTTCATACCATAAACGTGAAATGGTTTAATCCACCATGTAACTTTTTTAATATCAATGAACCAGTAGCAGAATGCAAGAAAGAATAATGCGAGTCCGCCTGTGTATAATACATATGAGCTTGTCCATATATTTTTATTAAGCGGAAACCAGAAACTCCATATCCAACCGGCAAGCATTAATATGCTTCCCCATACGTACATCCACACTGTTTTTGTAGCAGGATCTTTTTCACCTCTCAATAAATTTCCTGTAAATATTCCAAGCATAGCAGTGCCGATAGCCGGTAGAGTTGAAAGTATTCCTTCCGGATCCCAGACTTTAGAGACTGACCATAAGTGACTTCCGAGCAGAAGATGATCAAAATAAGCTGCCAGATTGGTTGTAGGCTCAAAATTTGCATAACCAACACCGGGAACCGGAACGAGACTCATTAAAGCCGCATAACCAATAAGAATTATTCCTGTAATCCAGTACTGTGCTTTAGTATTTGTTGTTAGAAATAGAATAGAAGCAACAAGGTATACCACAGCTATTCTTTGAAGAACTCCGGGAATTCTAATCGTCGCCCACGAAAACTGGTGATCAAGCATAAGTCCGAACGGAAATCCCGCTAATATCATCCCGAGTAAAAATAAAATAACCGAACGTCTGAAAATATTAAGGTAAAGACTTTTCATACTTCCGCCCTGAGCTTTTCGTTTTGTAAGTGAGTATGAAATAGCAACACCAACTATAAAAAGAAAAAAAGGAAAAATAAGATCAGTAAAGGTGCAGCCGTGCCACTCTGCATGCCGCAGTTGTGGATAAATTGCACTCCAGGTTCCGGGATTGTTTACCAGTATCATCCCCATAATCGTAATTCCCCTGAACACATCTAGCGAGAGCAAACGTTCGGTAGGTTTCATATTAATTCTCCAATAAGAAAATCTTAAATGTTACTGTCAAAAATAAGTAAAGTTACGTGAATAATGATGAAAGCTTTGTTATTTTTGCGTAGACATTCCGGACTTGTTCCGGAATTTGTTTAATAATATTAGTTACAGTTGAGAGCTCTTATTTATAGACTAAGTCATAACAACCTTTTCCATCGTAGGACAGAAATGAGAAAAATTATTTTTCTGCTGATACTTTTTACAATTAGTGCAACAGCCCAAACGCGGTTCAATGATATCAATCAGTTAGTCCGCACCGGCGATTTCACTAAAGCTGAACAGATGATAGATGAAAAACTTAACTCAGATAACCTCGCTTCTGATGAACTATTTGAACTTCAATTTGAAAAAGAAAGACTCGACAGGATAAGAAAAGACTTTAACAGAACATCTGTTGATGTATTAAAGGTTGTAAATAAATACTATCCCGAAGCAACAGAGGCTGATTTAGCTAAATGGGAAAATGATGGTTCACTTGAATTCAAAATCATAGATGGAAAGAAGTGGTATTTCTCACGTGCTGCTTATAATCTGTTTCGCATCAATAAAGAAGCAAAAAAACAGAAAGAGTCAGTTGATGGATTTGAAAAAGAACCGCCGCACGTCTTTCTTGAAGAATATATTCCTAAGGTGCTAGATGAATCAGCTAACTCCTATGAACCTCTGGTTAAACCGGTGGTACTTAATTTAAACTATACAGTAACAGTTAAACCGGATGCTGTTCCGCATGGTGAAATAATCAGATGCTGGCTCCCATTTCCCCGCGAAGGTCACGGCAGACAGACCAACATAAAACTACTCGGTGTAAATGTTGATGAATATATTATTGCTGATAATAATAATCCCCAGAGAACCCTCTATGTTGAACGAACAGCACAGCAAGGTCAACCTACAATTTTTCACATGGTGCTTGAGGTAACCTTGCTTGCAGAAGTTAATTTTATTGATCAGGATTTGATAAAACCATACAATAAAGACTCAGGACTCTATAAAACTTATACTGCGGAAAGAACTCCGCACATTGTATTTACTGATAAGATCAAAGTATTATCAGATAAAATCGTAGGAGATGAAAAAAATCCTTATTTAATAGCTAAAAAGATATTCACCTGGATTTCAGAAAATATTCCCTGGGCTGGTGCAAGAGAGTACTCAACAATTGAAAATATATCCGACTATTGCATTTCAAGAATGCACGGCGACTGTGGGATAAAAACTCTTTTATTTATGACCTTATGCCGCTACAACGGAATCCCTGCTAAATGGCAAAGCGGCTGGATGCTGCACCCTGATGAAGTTAATCTTCACGACTGGAGTGAAATATATCTTGAAGGTTACGGCTGGGTTCCTGTCGATCAATCTTTTGGCTTAATTGAATCCGAAGAAGATGATGAAAAGTATTTCTTTCTAGGAAGCACAGATGCCTATCATTTAATTACAAACGATGATTACTCACGACCTCTGTTCCCTGCCAAGATTTTCCCTAGAAGTGAAACTCTTGATTTTCAGCGCGGTGAACTGGAATGGCGAGGCGGTAATCTTTATTTTGATAAGTGGAATTACAAAATGGAAGTTCAATACAAACAATTTACCCAGGATTAACTTACAGAGATACAAGATGAAAATATTTTCTTTAATTATACTTTTTTCTCTCTTAACTATAACATTACTTCCCCAAGAGAACGGAACAATGGATAAGATCAACAGCATAATCGAATCAGTAAAAAACAAATATGCACCTGATAAAAGAGTTGCTCTCTTCAACGTTGAAGCTGAAGAATCGGACGGCTTGTATTTAATAACAGGTGAGACAAATCTGCCAGAGGCAAAAATGGATTTAATTGAACAATTAAAAAAAGAAAATCTCAAGATTAAAAATGAAATAAAATCTCTGCCCGCAAAGGAGCTCGGAGATAAGATTTACGGAGTTATTAATCTTTCAGTTGCTAATCTGAGATCAAACCCTGATCATCCGGCTGAATTATCTACTCAATCAATACTCGGTACTCCTATTAAAATATTAAAAAAAGGCAAAGGCGGATTTTATCTTGTTCAAACTCCGGATGGTTATATATCCTGGCTTGATAACGGCGGATTTCATCCAATGACAAAAGATGAAATCAATGACTGGATAAAATCAGATAAAATAATTTATCTGGAAGATTACGGATTTGCATTCTCACAACCTGATGAAAAATCCCGGCGTGTTTCAGATCTTGCAATCGGGAACCTATTAAAGTTGGTCGGGGAAGAAAAAGATTACTACAAAGTTAATTTTCCCGATGGCAGAGAAGCCTTCGTAAAAAAGGATGAATGTAAATTGTTTAATAATTGGTATTCAAATGTTAATCCCACAGCGGAGAATATTTTGAAGGAAGCACATAGATTTATGGGTGTTCCCTATTTATGGGGCGGTACATCATCAAAAGGACTGGATTGCAGTGGTTTTACTAAAACAGTATTTTATCTTAACGGAATAATTCTTCCAAGAGACGCTTCGCAGCAGGTTCATACCGGTGAAATGATTGACACTGAAAACGGATGGGAAAATCTTAAACCCGGTGATCTTCTTTTTTACGGATCAAAAGCTACTGCAGAAAGAAAAGAGAGAATTACACACGTATCTATTTATATCGGTGATGGTGATTTTATTCACGCAGCCGGCAGAGTTCAGATAAATAGTTTTAATCCCGCTAA
Source organism: uncultured Ignavibacteriaceae bacterium (assembly GCA_964639355.1). Taxonomy (GTDB): domain Bacteria; phylum Bacteroidota; class Ignavibacteria; order Ignavibacteriales; family Ignavibacteriaceae; genus JAGXRK01. Next base: position 234 of record CAZXCP010000019.1, on the reverse strand, counting down.
ACCTTACTACAGCGACTATCGTAAAAGCGGATTTATTCGTGCAAAAAGAATTCTTAATTCAATCGGTGCAACAGGAATTGAAAAAATACTGGACAATGAATTCTATAAACTTAAGTAATCATTTATAAGGTAATTGTGATGAAATATTTTTTAGTTGGTGTATTAGCGTGTTTGCCGTTTATGATTAAAGCACAACCGCAGGATATAGCATTTGAACAATCAGAAATAAGAATA
>CAZXCP010000018.1:0-41911 GCA_964639355.1 uncultured Ignavibacteriaceae bacterium | reverse complement strand
GACAAAGTCTTGGAATTTCATGCTTTTCTGATTTTAGATCGACGAGATACATATTATTAAATGAAATTGGTTTCTTGAAGTCATTAAAGAACTATGCCACAGCAATGAGTCCTTGTAAACCTTTGAAATTTCCAAATAAATGAAATAATTACAAATGTGATGTGGGATAAAAACACACGAAATATCGTGAAGCACGAAATATCGTATCTATTTAACGTCCAGGTTGGTAATTTTAATAGACTTAAACTATGAACCATTAAATCTAATATTCAGTTTCTCCATACGTGACCTTAATGTGTTAGGGTGGATACCAAGCAACTCAGCCGCTCCTTTTTTACCAGCTATTTTCCCCCCTGTAATATTTAAAACTTTTTGAATATATTGTTTCTCCATATCTTCGAGTGACAAAATTATATCGTCAGACATTTTTCCGGTAGTAACCTTTTCTAAACTCTTCGATAGTACAATATCCTCATCGGTAATCACACCCCCTTTACAAACAATTATCGCTCTTTGTATTATATTCTCAAGCTCTCTTACATTTCCCGGAAACTGATATTTCTCCAATTTCTCAAATGCTGATCTGCTTATCGCTGTGATATTTTTATTCATCAACTTTGAGATTCTATCCGTAAAATATTTAGAAAGCGGAATAATATCTTCTACGCGCTCTCTTAGTGGTGGGACGAAAATGTTGAATACCTGAAGCCTGTGAAACAGATCTTTTCTGAATTTGCCTTGCTTCACCAATTCTTCAAGATTGTAATTAGTCGCTGCGATAATCCGTACATCAACAGATAGCAGGTCATTACCGCCAATCCTGCTGAATTTACGATCCTGCAGGAATGTTAAGATTTTTGATTGAATATGTAAATCCATATCACCAATCTCATCCAGAAACAAAGTACTTCCATCAGCAACTTCAAATTTTCCTTCTCTTCTCATATGCGCTCCTGTGAATGCCCCTTTTTCGTGCCCAAACAATTCGCTTTCAACCAGTCCGGAAGGTATGGCAGCGCAGTTAACAACTACTAAAGTTCTCTCCTTTCTCTGACTTAAGGCATGTATTGCCTCACCTACCAGAGTTTTACCTGTTCCGGTTTCACCGGTAATGAGAACTGTTGAATTCGTTGGTGCTACTTCCAGTGCCATCCTTCTGATATTCTTGATGCTATCACTGTTGCCTACAAGCGAGCCGACTTCATAAACAGTAGTTTGCTTTTCTCTTAAATAGATATTTTCAACCGCTAATCTGTTTTTTAACTTTTCAATCTCTTTGAAAGCCTCTTCCAGTTTTTCCTTTTCAACAAGTTTTTCCTGCGCATCGAGTAATTCTTTGTATTGCTGTTCAAGTTTTTCATTCGAAATTCTTAACTGGCTTGTTCTGTCATCTACTGTAAGTTGCAACTGTTCATTTCTTTTTCTGATTTGTTTTGTTCGATACGTATGAGCAGCATAAACCAAAACAAATACAATTATAATCATCGAGAGTGAAAACCACCATGTTCTCCAGAATGGTGGCGAAATAATAAATAACCATGACTGAACATTGCTGTACACCCCTAATGAATTTATTGCTCTTACCCTGAATTCATATTCACCGGGTTCAAGATAATTATATGCAGCAAATGGAGTTATACTTTTGTTTGCCCATTCCTGTTCAATAGGATGGATATAATATTCATATCTCACCGAACTCTCATCTGTGAAAGTTAATCCTTCAAAAGTGAACCTGAATTTATTTTCCGAATATTTAAAATTATTATCCATCCTTGTATGATTAATAACCGAATCATTTACTGAAATAGAACTGATATAACATTGTGGATTTACCAGTTCCTCATTGTCTTGCATCGGATCATAAATTGCCATTCCTGAAAATGTTCCTATTAATAATCTTCCCTTTTTATCTTCTGTTATCGTTGAGTTCCTGGTAAACTCATTTGAAGCTAATCCGTCCTTTTGATAATAATTTCTAACAACTTCGTATTTGTTAAATTTTTTTTCAAGTTTGTTCAAACCGTAATTGGTTCCTGCCCACAGATAGTTATTACGATCTTTATAAAGAACAACAATTTCTCTGTTGCTTAAACCGCTTGTAATCGTATCGATTTTGTCAGGGGTTAGTATGTTTAACCCCTCTGCGGTTCCGATTATTATCTCTTCAAGAGAAATAACCACAATATCCTGTACTATACTTGATAATAAACCATTAGAGTTATCAATGAATTTAATGTGATCCGGTTTTACCAGCCTTGTACCATTCTCTAAAATTATTAGTCCCTCCGTTGTACCAAGGTACAAATTTCTGTTATCTACTTCGGCAAGTGAGTTCACGGCAGCATCATTCAATCCGATATCCACTTTCGAGATTGTAAGATTTTCACGCAGCTTGTACAAACCGTTGTTAGTACCAATCCAGACCTGCCCTCTAGAGTCTTTCAGAATCGTTTGCACCCACATTCCCTGCAACCCTATTAATCTTGTCAGTCCGCCTCTATCCATCAGATAGAGCCCATCGGATCCCCCAAGCAGTAAACTGTTTCCGTCAGCATGCATCAAATGAAAGAAAAAATTTGTAGTTGCTAAACTTTGATTTTGTATATGAAGTGGGACCCTGCTGAAATTAGGTTCACGGAAATTGAATATTCCATTTTCCGTAGTACAATAAATTTCCTCATCTAATATTGTCACAGAACTGATTGCGCCTTGAGTGAATCCTTCATTTTTCCCGAAAGCCTTGAATCTTAAACTAGGCAATTTGAACAGCCCCTTGATACCGGTTCCAATCCACAAAATTCCTTCCCTGTCTTCGTAAAGTGTATATAAGTAGTTAGTCGGCAAGCCATTCGATTCTGTTATATGCAGTAATCCCTCTTTACTAATATTCAATAATCCATTTTGTTCCGAGGCTATCCAGTAACCTCCGTATTTGCTCTCAAGTGCATAAATAGCCGATTCATAGGTCAGAAATTCAAATTTGGTTGTATTATCTTCAGCATTCGGAATTACACTACCCACTCCTCCTGCACCGCACAGTATTATTTCATCATGTGAATTGAAAAAAAACATTCTCGGTTTTAATCTGATTACTTCCCTGGGCAGATCAACTTCTGTAATAGCCTCTATAAAAAATTCATACAGCTTATCCTGGCTTGTGAGTATGTATATTTTACCCTTATGCTCCTGAATATATAATACCCTTTGATCTTTAAATTTATACTTTTCTGAAAAGTTATAAACAGAATCATTTTCAATGAGAAATAAATCGCTGGCTGTTACGTTGTTATATGCCCATACCCTGTTATAACTATCAACAAACACCCTGTAAAAGTCATTGTACTTCCCAAGAATTTTATTTGTTATATGTGGTGCCTGGTTCCGTCCATCGTTAAAACTCAATCGGGAAATACCCCTTGGACCGCCAATCCAAAAATTACCCTGCTTATCTTCTCTTATTCCGAAAACGAAGGATTCAAGCAGCCCGCTTTCTTTGGTGAATACATCGTATTTCCATCCGTTATAGCGTGCTAATCCGGCACTTGTAGCAAACCACATATAACCTTTACTGTCCTGGTATATATTCCATACCTGGTTACCAATTTTATCTTCCGAGCGGTTATAATGGATAATATTGTATTGCTGGCTATAATTGCCTTGTGAAGTAATTAATGCGATAAGCACTGTTAGAAGTAAGAGATGAAACCGAACGCGAAAAGTATTCTTGAAATTGAAGTTCATTGTTTACTCAGTATAAAAGTCAGTCTGATAAAAGATTTCAATTTTCGTTTAATAGCTTTTCAAAGTTATTAAATTCGTTTAACATTATCACCACGTCGTCCGGTTTGGATTCACTTACAGGAAATAAAAATGCTCTAAATTCCGTCCCTCAGAAAAATATTATGTATATTTAAATAATTAATTTGATATTTTTTTTCTTCCTTGGATCAATTCTTTTTTATTTATTTAACCAATACTTGAACAATGACAGGCAATATTTTTCTTAAGACATATAATCCTTTACCATTTACTATCATAAACAGCAATGGCTGCTATCTTATCGATGATAGAGAACGCCAGTTTCTTGATATGTCATCCGGTATTGCCGTTAATGCCTTGGGTTACAAACATTCAAGAATATTAGCTGCAGTAACAGATCAAATTAACAAATTCACCCATCTGTCTAATAATTTTATTACCGGTGTTCAAATTAAATTTACAGAAAAGTTACTTATGCATTCTGGAATGTCTGGTGCGTTTCTTACTAATAGCGGTACAGAAGCCACAGAAGCTGCTTTAAAATTAGTAAGAAAAAAATATGGATCAGCTAAGAAGATTTATAGTTTAACGAATAATTTTCACGGAAGGACATATGGTGCACTTACTTTATCGGATAGAATAAAGCATAAGAACGGATTCGAACCATTTCTTTCTAATACCGGCAAGATCCAATTCAACGATTTGAATATTCTTGGCAGCAAAATTAACCAGGATACTGCAGCTGTTTTCGTTGAATTGATTCAGGGTGAGGGTGGTGTCATTGAGTTAAGTCAGGATTTTGTCAAAAAGCTGCTAACTCTTAGAGAGAAATTCGGATTTATAATTGTTGCGGATGAAATTCAAACCGGTATCGGCCGAACAGGCAAACCTTTTGCTTTTAATCATTACGACTTTCTGCCGGATATAGTACTTTGTGCAAAAGCTATTGGTGGCGGATTTCCTCTTGGTGCAATGCTTGTAAATGAAAAATTAAAAGATGTATTTACACCCGGAAGTCACGGTTCAACATTCGGTGGAAATCCTGTTAGTTGTGCAGCAGGAACGGTGGTGCTTGAGGAAGTACTTGAAAAAGGATTAATCAGTAAGGTCTCTGAATTGGGAAATCATCTGAGTTCCGGTCTATTAAAGATTCGGGAATCTTATCCGGTTAAAATAAAAGATGTGCGCGGTAAGGGATTTATGATAGGCATTGAACTTAATTTTTCCGGTCAGCTGGTAGTTGATAAGTTACTCGATCTTAAGATAATTGCTAATTGTACGAATGAAAACGTAATAAGACTTATACCACCTCTTATTATTGATCGCAATCAAATCGATTACTTCCTGGAAAGCTTTGATTCAGTTTTAACTGAAATATAATTCAGTTATAAATATTTTTTTGCCTCAAGTAGTTCTGCACATAGAATTGCTCCGCCTGCTGCACCGCGTATCGTATTATGGGAAAGCACTTCAAACTTATAGTCGAAAATGTTGCATTTCCGTAGTCTGCCAATAGACACTGCCATACCCTTATCGATATTTCTGTGTAAACGCGGCTGCGGATAACTATCCTCCTCGAAATAGTATATTGGCTTGGCTGGCGCTAAGTGGAAATCTAATTCTTGTGGTAATGATCTGAAGTTCTTCCATACTTCTATGATTTCCTCAGGATTCACTTTGGTTTTTAGTCTGATCTGCACCGCTTCCAGATGTCCATCCTTAACGCCTACTCGATGAGTTTGCGCACTGATTTTAATATCTGCCATCCTGATTTCGCCTTCTTCCAGTTTTCCCAGGATTTTTTTTGGTTCACTTTCAAGTTTTTCCTCTTCTCCCTCAATGTACGGTATTATGTTATCCATTATATCAAGACCGGAAACACCCGGATAACCTGCACCTGAAATAGCCTGCATAGTTACAACATTTACAGCCTCTATACCCATTGCATCATATAATGGCTTTAATGCCATTACCAATCCAATGGTTGAACAGTTTGGTTTGGTTATGATTGCACCTGCTCCATAATTTTGTTTTTTAATTAATTCAAGATGATCAGGGTTTATTTCCGGTATTAAGAGTGGAACATTTCTGTCCCACCTGTTGTTTTTCGCATTTGAGACTACAATATGTCCTTCTGAAGCAAGCCGTTTTTCGACTTCGCCTGCTACGGATGAATCAAGCGCTGAAAACATAATCTTGCTCTCCAGCTCATCGCTTACTGACTTAACTCTAAGATTTCCTATATATTCGGGTATTCCTTCACTCAGTTTCCAGTTTACTGCTTCTGTATATCTTTTCCCCTCAGATCTGTGCGAGGCTACAAGCTCTCTTACAAAAAACTTCGGATGTTTGCTTAGCAGCCTTATTAACATTTGGCCAACACTCCCGGTTGAACCAAGTATAGCTACAGGTATTTTATTATTTAATTCCATATTTAAGTATTACTCAATAGTGTTTATTTCAAGAAGCTGTTTATATATATCTATACCCTTTTGAATTACTTTGTCATCAGGTAAAAAAGAAGGGGTGTGCAGCCCGCTTCTCTTCCCTTCTGAAGTCCCGAGCCAGAACATAAATGAAGGATATTTTTTTGAAAAGTACCCAAAATCCTCGGCTGTCATTTTTGTTCCGCAATTAATTACGCTGTGTTTTCTTGCCAAATTTGATTTTATTCTATCATATAAAGTTTTATCCACAAGTACTTCAGGATAAAAACTTTTTTGACTTACTTTTATTTGAGCGCCAGTCTTGGCTCGCAATTCCTCTGCCTCTAGTTCTATTTTTGAAAAGATAGTTATTGCGGCATCAGAATATAATGTCCGCAATGTACATTCTGCCCTGGATTCAGAAGCCAGGATATTCCTCGCTGTACCTCCGGTTATTTTTCCACAACCAAACAGAATTGGCTCCGCGGCATTACTCACAACTAGATCTATTTTATCCAGTAATTCCCGTAATACTTTTAAACTGTCTATTCCCAGATGGGCTTCAGCAATATGCGCACTCCTGCCATTTACAATCAAATCAACCTCCCACGAAGAAGCACAGAATATTCCGGGTGTGGTGGCTATTACACCATAATCATATTCATCTGTTACGTGTAATGCAAAAGCTGCCTTTATATCGAATTGATCGAATACCCCGGTTCTTAACATCATATCTGCTCCGCCGCCGCCTTCCTCTGCAGGTTGAAAAACGAAAATAATGTTCTGATCTATTTCCTTTTCAACAACCTCTAATAAAAATCCGTATAGTATAGAAGCGTGGAGATCGTGCCCGCAAGCATGCATATTATTATTATTGGATGAGTAAGCATAATTAGTCCTTTCTGCAATTGGCAAGGCATCAATGTCGGCTCTGAACATCAAATATGGCTTTTTATTTACAGTATATTCAACAACCAGTCCGGTTGGTAATGGCTGATGAATTTTAATTAAGGATAATTGTTTTATATTCTCCCTAATTATTCTTGTGGTTTCAAACTCTTCAAACATCAATTCCGGATTTTGGTGCATCCACTGTCGTAATTGTACCGGCGTGATTTTAGATTGCTTGGATAAATGTAAATTGAATATTGATGACATAAAGTTAAAGATTAAATTTTTTTGTCAATGAATTTATCGTCTTTTTCAGATATTTCTTTTCTATCAGGACTGAAATTTTAATTTCGGATGTAGTCACCAGTCTGAATGGAATTTCTTTCAAAGCCCTGAAAAAATCTGAAGCAACACCAACGCTGGACTTCATACCAATCCCGGCTATCGAAACCTTTACGTATCCGGAGTGGAAGTCCAGTTTGTAATTCAATAAATCTTTCAAGACTTTTTTAACTGTTTTATCCAGGTGAACTTTATTCTCATCCACAATAGTAAATGATACAGTGATGTGATTAGTATCTGCAATTATGGATATCATATCCACATTGAAACCGGCTACTGCTACTTGTGAAAAAAGTTTCCTCACGAGACTATAGTTAACAGGTAGATTCATAAGTATAACCTGTGTCTGGTTTTCCTGAATGGTTAAACCTGTTACAACCGATTTTTCAATTATCTTATCTTCATTTACCACATAGGTCCCTTTCTCATCCGAAAATGTTGAAGCACAGTAGATTTCAATATTATATTTTTTCGCTATTTCGATCGAACGACTGTGTAATACTTTTGCACCAGATACAGAAAGTTCAAGGATTTCATCGTGTGATATGTAATTCAGTTTTCTCGCTTGTGGATACAACTTTGGATCTGCCGTATAAATACCAGCGACATCACTATATATTTCGCATTTAACATTAAGTGATGCGGCAAGAGCAATAGCTGAAGTATCAGAGCCGCCTCTGCCAAGTGTAGTTATTTCGCCATCCGAATTAACTCCCTGAAAACCGGTTACAACTATTACACAGTAGTTATTAAATATTGAACAGAGTTTTTTTTTGTTAATATCCCTGATTCTTGCCTCGTTAAAATTTCCTTCTGTTAAGATCTGTGCCTGGAAAGCGTTAAGTGATATGCTTTTAATTTTCATTCGGTTTAGAGCCATACTAAGCAGAGCAGCCGATACCTGCTCGCCAGTTGCAAGCAGCATGTCAAGTTCTCTGCCTGACTGTTCGGGGTTTATACTTTTTGCCAGACTGATCAGATTATCTGTTGTTTTACCCATTGCAGAGACCACAACAGCAAGTTTAAATCCCTCTTTAACTCTATGGCGAATTCTGTGTGCAACAATCAGTATTTTATCAACGTCAGCAACTGAGCTGCCTCCGTATTTCTGAACTATAATATTTTGGTTTTTACTTTCAATAAATAGCTTTCCTGTTTTCTAATCGCTTAACAATAAAGTGTTTTCTATAAACCTCTCAGTGCATCAACTAATTGGGTTTTTGACCTGGTTTTTTCATCAACGGTTTTAATAATTCTGCCCGGAACTCCAGCCACAACTGAATATTCCGGTATATCATTTATAACTATTGCCCCTGCTGCAATCACAGAACCATTTCCTATACTTACACCTTCCAGAATAACTGCATTAGCGCCTACAACTACACCGTTACCTATTATAACCGGTTTTGCGTGTGGTGGTTCTATTACTCCTGCCAGTACTGCACCCGCACCAATATGACAATCACTTCCCACTATCGCCCGTCCCCCTATAACCGTATTCATATCGATCATTGTTCTCTGCCCGATCACAGCACCTATGTTTATAACTGCACCCATCATTATCACACAGTTATCTCCAATTTCAACCATATCCCTAATTATTGCACCGGGTTCTATTCTTGCATTAAACTTCGTAAGATCCGATAATTCAATTGCTGAGTTACGCCTGTCCTTTTCTATCCTGTATGATTTTATCAGGTTTTTATTTTCATTATAAAATGAATTGAACTGCTCAAGTTCACCGAAGAATACTCCAAAGCCGTCTCTCCCGAACAGTTCACAATCAACTGGCACATTTAAAGATTTCAGTTCACCGGATAGATACACTTTAACAGGTGTTTTCTTTTTGCTCATTGCAATTTTTTCTATCAGTTCTGATGAATCCATTTCAATTATCTTTCTTGTTTATTACATCTGCAAAATGGTATAGTCCGTTTTTCTTATGTATCAGGAATTCAGCGGATCTTAAAACTCCATCCGCAAATGCTTTCCTTGATAGTGCCTGATGTTCAATCAGCAGTATCTCGCCGGGCGTACTTGATTTAATTCTGTGCGTTCCCGGAACATCTCCTGTCCTTAAAGATGATATTGATACGTCTATACCTATCTTTTCTCTGATCATTATTGCCGTACCTGATGGTTTATCTTTTTTGAACTGGTGGTGTATCTCTTCGATACTTATATCCCAGTCACTCACTTTACTTTTAATTACTTGTACACAATCAAGCAGCAACTGAATCCCAATTGAAAAATTATATGATTGAACAATGGGTAATTTCTTGCTCAAAAATCTTACTGCACCTTTTTGCTCGTCCGTTAATCCTGTAGTCCCCATAATCAATGGTACGTTATAATTAATAACATAATCGACTGTTCTGGAAAAATTTGATGCTGTAGAGAAGTCAATCAATAATTCCGGTTCCTCCGATTTCCATTCTCCGTCAAGGTCAAATTTGAAGACACATTGATGTCCTTTTTCGTTAAATAATGCTTGTATTTCTGTCCCCATTTTTCCGGTCGCACCGATTAAACCGTATTTATAATATTTCATATTAGTTCTGTTAATCGTTTGTATTCTTCCTTTAACATACTGCTGATATCATTTGATATATTCACCAGGGGTAATCTGATGTGATTTTTACATAGTCCCCTTAAACTGCAAAGATATTTTACCGGAATAGGGCTGGTTTCTGCGAACAATAAATTCATCATCTTCAAATATTTATTATGTATCTGTAGTGCGTGACTTTGATTACCGTTTAACATTGTGTCGGTAAGTTCTTTCATCTGCTTTGGGAAAATATTAGAGAATACGGAGATCACTCCTTTGCCTCCTAATGCCATTACCGGCAAGGTTTGATCATCATTGCCTGATAATACTGTAAGGGTATCCGGTTTCAATGCACACAATCTGGCAATCTGTGAAATATCCCCCGATGCTTCTTTTACTCCAACTACATTCTTGCAATCAGTATGTATTTGCAGGATGGTCTCCGGCAGCATATTCATTGCCGTTCTTGATGGAACATTATATAATATTATTGGCAGTTCTGTACGTTCCGATATAAATTTGTAATGCTCTGCTAACCCTCGCTGTGTGGTTTTATTATAATACGGGTTAACAATTAACAACCCATCTGCTTTATATTCTTCAGCAATTAAATTGTATTTAATGACTTTTTTCGTATCATTCGTACCGGTTCCAACAACTACTTTTGCTCTTCCATTAACAATTGAAACACATTCATCAATAATTCTTCGTCTCTCTTCTTCATTTATAACAGGGCTCTCCCCTGTCGTTCCAAGAATGATGATTGCATCGACACTACCGTTTATCTGGTCCTCTAACAGATTTCTTAATGCCTGGAAATCAATTTCATATTCTTCATTAAAAGGTGTTACTAAAGCAGTTCCTGTTCCGTTAAACAATTTATTTCCTCAGTTTGTTTATGGTTTTCTCTCTATACTATACTGTTTTAATTACATAAAAATTTTCCATTTTTCCAACAGGTAAAGAGAGTTCATATTTACACCCTTTACCCAATTGGCCTTCACAGGAAAATTGTCCATTCAAGAAACCTATGTATTCTTTAACTAGTTTGATTCGAAGAGTTTCCCGCTCAAGAATTCCGAATCTATTCTCACTATTCCGGTCATAATTAAAAGAAGTAGTTGTTGTAATGATGGGGATACCATTTCCTGAATCTGATATCTTTATATTAAGATAAATCCCATCCTTCTTCTTCACAATTCTAAAGTCAATTATAATTCCACCCAATTCAGTACTTTCAAATGCTGTTTTAACTAAATTTTTTATTATCGCCATGAAGGCAAACTCACTGGAATACAATCGGATTGTGCCACCGGGGTAAATTCTCAGATACAAGTTCTTTTCTGCCAATATTGTTTCTGAATCACGAATTACTTTTTCAATCAGTTCGTTAAGCACAAAATGTGTGCGGGCTAATTGATCACTTCCCAAATTCCCATATAAAAATTCAATCTGGTTAAGCATTTCACTTAGCCAGTCTTTCTTTTTATTCAGTATCCGAAAGAAATAATTTAAATTGCTACGTGTATAATTTTCTTTCTGCAGGTCAACTTGAAAAACGACCAAGGAATCAAAACAAATTCCTACTTCTTTATTCAGTTTGTATATAATTTGATAGTTTATGTCTTCAATATTCATTCTTAAATTGTATTGTTTTTTAGCTCTGATTTAGTTCTTTAACTGCTGTACTAAAAAAAATTTAATACTTCTATTTTCGTATTTATAATCAGGTTTTCTAAGAACACTGCTGTTAACGCCCAGAATGAAAGAGCTCAATCAGGTCATTCTTCCAAAATGTTTAAAAATCGCACCTCAGTTATTTATAACAATTGTCGATTATTAATCTTCAAGTTTTGTATCCGAGAGATTTACTGAGGCTCTTTATCTCGGCTCTGGGAGGTTTATTTCGCAATCTCCTGATAGCTCTATCCAATATGCATGTCCAGGTTCCAGTTCAACTGCGATCTGATATCCGCCTGTTGAACTATAGCCCCAAATCTGACCCATCTGAAGACCTGATGGTGTCGTAGTTATTCCGCTTACCGGTGCATTGTAATGATATCCGCCTATCAGGTTCCAACCTGTGTTGCCACTGATGGGATCGTTATCTACTATGTTTATTCCTCCCGTTGGCCATTCATCTCCTGTATTATATGTGTTTGCTCCTATATGCTCCATCCAGTAGCCTATGCCTGGCTCTACTTCTGTTACTGAATAGTAACCTTCATCATAGCCGAATACGAATGTGCTTGGGTTTCTGCCTGACCACCACGTATCGACTCCCTGATTTACTGGATGCAAACCTGGTATTGAGACTATATTCCATTCATCTTCAATGTTTACTGTTAGCTGAAAGGTGTTTGATAAAACATGCCGATTTAAAAATGCTAGTACGGAATCCTTTGCAATTAAACCTTCTTGCGTAAAAAGATATGGTGGATTACTCAGATATATATCAAAGGCATGATTCCATTCTCCAGATACGAGTTGACATATCTTACCTTGGTTGATTAATGTGTCGTTGAACTGGGACGACTGCTGATATTCGATTACCTGATCAATAGTTCCATGAATCATCAATACCGGAGTATTTATATTGCTCGCATTTACTATACAGTTACCCTTTGTGTATCGATATGTTGAGTTTAATGAAAAGTATTTTGTAAGTAAACTGTCTACAGGTATTATACTTCCCAAATAATTGTTGTTGTCGAATAGACCATAAAAAAGAATTACTGCATCTAGGTGGTCACTTACAAGTGGATCTGTTTGAAAAAATTCGTCATCGTTATCCCAAATAATACTTTGCCCCCAATGAAAAGCTCCTTCAGAAAATCCTAATCCAACAACTTTGCCGGTTGTGATACCTAACTGAATCGAATTTCTTCTCAGAAATTCAACCGCTACTTTGTATTCCTGCACAGGTTTGGGAAAAACCCCGTATAGAGAATCTCCAAAATCGTTATAATCAATTGTCATTGCTACATAGCCATTCGCTGATAGTGTGTCACACCAAGTAGATAGCAAATTTCGATTGCCGGTATAGCCATGAGCAAGTACAACACCTATTCCATTACTCTCCTCGGGTATGAAAATTGTTGCAAGAAGAGGTCCGCCGTCAAATCCTTCGGGAGTATAAATGGTATCAATTTTTGTTATGACCTGCGCGTTAGCCCACGCAGTTATTATCATAAATAATAATTTCATTTTAAGATTTTTAATTATTTGAGTAATCATACATAGCTTATAAAAGTAGCATTAAAATTATTCATCTAATTCATTTTAACTTGATACTCGATATTCTCTCTGAGCAGACTCTATCACATCATCAAATTAATCATTCTTATATACTTTAGATAGATATCTTTCTGCTGAATCAGACACAATAAAAACCAAAACATGTTCGGGTTTCAATTTCTTAGAAAACTCTATGACTGTATGGACGATTGAACCCGTGCTTCCACCACAAAGAATTCCTTCTGTTTCTGCCAATTTACGTGATGCATAAAAAGATTGATGATCATTAACCTGCACAATTGAATCAATGTACTGAAATTCAGCTACTCTGGGTACAAAATATTGGCCAATGCCTTCAACCAAGTACGGTGCACCCCTTATTACTAGCCCGGTTTGTTTGAAATGCTTGAATACGGAACCTTCAGGCTCAACCCCGATAACCTGAATTGCCGGATTCATTTCTTTTAGAAATTTGCCTGTTCCTGTAATGGTACCTCCAGTACCTATTCCTGCAACGAAGTGAGTTATCTTACCTTCTGTTGCCTCCCAAATTTCTGGTCCTGTAGTTTTATAATGTGCTCTTGAATTAGCAGGGTTCGAGTATTGATCTATATATAAGGAATTAGGCATTTCGTTGTGTATTTGCCGTGCAACGTTTATATAGTGTCTGGGATCCTCGATACTATAACTTCCAGAAACAACTATTACTTCTGCACCAAAGGCTCTCAATAATCCCATTTTTTCACGACTTACTTTATCTGTTATCACGAAAACGCATTTATAACCTTTTCTCATTGCCGCCAATGCAATCCCTATACCCGTATTTCCGCTAGTAGCTTCAATCACAGTACCGCCTTTTTTTAATAAACCACCCGCTTCTGCATCTTCAATCATGAAAATACCTATTCGATCTTTTATGCTGCCACCCGGATTTCTTGATTCAAGTTTTGCTAAAATTAAAGGTGGTAAGCCTTCACAAATTCTATTTAGCTTTATAAGTGGCGTATTGCCTATCAAATCGAGTATGCTTTCTTTGTATTTCATTAAAACAACTAATAATTCTTTTCTACAGATTATAAAGTACTTATTTAGCCTACACGAATTGATTAAAAACAGCCAGGGTTTTTAACAACCCTGGGTTGTTAAAGTTAAAAAGAGTGATTTTTATTGATCAAAGTTTAGGTCATATGATACTATTTGATCACCATCATCTTTTTGGTTGAAGTGAATTGTTTGAATCTCAATTGGTAAAAATATATCCCGCTCGATAAATTATTATTTAATTCAGATAATGATAATTCTGCTTCGTAGTTTCCAGCATTTTTATATTCATTAATGAGTGTTGCTATTTCTTCGCCTAATAGATTATATACCTTTAAAGTTACCTGTCCGGCTTCGGGTAAGCTAAAGTTTATCTTAGTACTAGGATTAAATGGATTTGGGTAGTTCTGATGTAACATAAACTCTCTCGGCGTCAATTCAACATCCACTTCCACAACTTTTGAATATTCATAACTACCATTAAAATCAATCTGCTTCAAACGGTAACTATAAATACCGGTAGTTACAGTATTATCAACGAACGAATATGATTTAGCCTCTGCAGTAGTCTCATTTCCTTCCACATATCCAATAGTCTCCCACGCTTTGCGCTCAGCGCTAAGCGCAGAGCGTTCAACCTCAAAACCCTGGTTATTCACCTCACTGGCAGTAGTCCAGTTTAATATTACATTGCTTCCCGAGACACTTGCCGTAAATGAACTTAGTTCAACCGGTAATATTGCATCATAGTAAATAGTCAGCTTTAATTGATTAAGTACTACAAAATTTGTAAAAGCAAATATTCCATTGTCGCTTACTGGTTGATTGACTATTGTGCCCGTTATTAAATCCTGCAGGAGACCTGTTACCTCCTCTGGAAAATTCCAGCTGAAGAACATTGTATCAGCACCTGTTTTCGCTTGATACCAAAGCCTGTGCTCAAGTGTATCTGTAAATGGGAAACCCGGTACATTTCTGTAATCATTCCAGGAACTTAATGACCCGTTGAAGTTATTCTTCGGAAGAATCCATCTGGCATCAAAAGCACCGGCTGGTGGTACAGGAGGTAAATTACTCTCACCTAAATGAAAGTCAATCGTATCGGTTGCCGTTGGATCTAATCCAAAATACAGTACTTTTTCCCCGCCGGCATTATCATACACCTGGAAAGGTATAGAAACTTCTGCGATACCCTGAGCAAAA
The DNA here is from genome assembly GCA_964639355.1 of uncultured Ignavibacteriaceae bacterium. Lineage (GTDB taxonomy): Bacteria > Bacteroidota > Ignavibacteria > Ignavibacteriales > Ignavibacteriaceae > JAGXRK01. The sequence goes on along the minus strand of CAZXCP010000018.1, from coordinate 26,461 downwards.
ATGTTCAACATACCTGCTGATACAAATAGCAACAGTAAAATTGTTTTGTTCATACGATGTTTCTCTTTTTTTTTATGTAAGTATGGTTTTATTCTTCTGTTGGTCCAACTTTTTATCATCCCCCTCTTTATTCGAGGGGGATGAATATAGAGGTTCATCTCTATGCTTTTTCTTTTATCTATCAGGACTCTGTTTGATTAAAATTTCTCTCAATCTTACTTTATTAACATCATTTTCTTTGATTGCACAAAGTCACCTGAAGTCATTCTGTAAATATAATTACCTGAACTCATCTGTATTCCTGAATTACTCTGTCCATCCCACTGAAGTCTATATGTTCCTCTCTGTACATGACCCGTGAACAATGTTCTTACTTCCTGACCGAGCATATTATATATTACTATTTGTACATTACCGGAGTTAGGTACTGTAAATTGTATCTCTGTCGTTGGGTTAAATGGATTTGGATAATTCTGGCTTAATGAATATTCTGTTGGCAATTGTGGCGCATTGCCGTATATGACCTGTATTGTGAGCTTATCGATCTTGCTGTTATCTTCACTTGCCAAAACCACATTATCTATCTTTACTTCTCTCGGATCTCCAATTGTAAATGGCATATTCAGGAATAAATATTCTCCCGGTTCGATTGCCTGTCCCTGTGAGTCATATACAAGTGTGCGAAGAACCTCACCAGATTGATGATAGTAACCATTACCAAGCACAGTATATATATTCATTCCAGATACTAAGGAGGTTACTTTACTTAACTCAACCTGCAGACCTTTAACATTAACTATTGATTCAAGCACTACTGATACACCGCTTTCAGTAATGTAAAAGGTCAGCTGTGCTTCATCACCTGGATTAAGTTTGTAAAAATCATTTCCTTCCACAATCGTTCCCGGGTGAACTGGTTTGGTTGCCGGCTGTCCGCTTGGATACTGTCCTGTTAATATAATGTTTTGCAGCAATGCGAGGTCTATAGCATTAACCACTCCATCACCTGTTGGTGCCGGAGTTCCTGATGTCCAGGGTGCTACATCTCCTCTTAGTAGCTGAGCTTCTGTGAACTCAACCTTATCAAGTATGTAATCTATCATTAACAGCAGGTCAAGTATATCTACTCTGTCATCAAAATTAACATCGCCCCAGATCACACGGTTATTTATTGTAATCTCTTGTGCCGGTCCTGCTGTCACCTGTGCATCCTGTCCGGGTTCTGGTTCACCCGTCCCGCCAACTACTCCTTCAAAATGTACTGTTGTCTGTTCACTCTCAGTACTTATGTTTACTGCATCATACTCAAATACTGCCAGTTCATAATCATTACCTGCCTCTAACTGATTATTACCGTTTCCCAGTATCACAACTTTAATGGTATCGTTTCTTGATCCATCAGGATTATAACTTCCTTCTGCGATTGTATAGGAAAAGTTCCAGTTACCTGCCGGAACATTTGATCCTCTTTCAATTGATCTGAATATCAGAAGACCATCAAGCACTATCTTGAACTGCAATGCTTTTAGTCCGGTACCAACATAATTCTCAAGCCTTACGCTGGATGAATATCCCTGTGCATTATCAAATATCGCTCTAGTCTGCGGATCAAATACGAGATCTCCGCCTTGAGTTGTACCGTTTCCTGTTACGTCCACTGATGATGGAGAACCTGGCGCATCGTGTACAAATTCTACATCACCTGTGCTAATACCTGCACTTGTTGGGGTAAACGTAACATCAAAGTTATAGCTGCCGCCGGCTGCTATTACTATTGGAAATGTTGTTGCCGGATTTGGTACAACCTCATAGTCTGTATTTAATATCCCGGCAGTACTGATTGTTAGAGCATTCTCACCTCCTAAATTACTTACAGTTAATCCCTGTGTTGAACTGTTGCCAACTGCCACATTACCGAAGTTCAGTGTCATAGGGTTTACTGAAAAGACAGGTCCCGGATCAATAGGTCCTATGTTTGCATAATCTATTGACAGATTAACCTGTCCAATTGCCGTGTTTGTAATTATTATGCTTCCCGTTCCTGAGAAAGAGAGAACCTGCAGATTAAACGGGTCTCTTATAGTACTGCTTGCTGCTATCTCGGGAGGAAGATTCCAGCTTACGGTTATCGGATAATTTGTTGACTGGAATTTTATTACGTGTTCCCTGTTTCCACTGAATGGAAATGCCGGAGCATTTCTGTAATCTCTATGTGATGATAATGCTCCTGCAAATGGCGGAAGCCACCATCTTGCGTCAAATGCATTACCTGGTGGTGGTGGAGGCAAATTGCTTTCACCCAGATCAAAGTCTATTACATCGGTTGCCGTTGGGTCTAATCCAAAGTTTAGTACCTGGTTGCCGCTTGCATTATCCGTTACTGTTACCGTTATGTCTATTGCTGCCTGACCGAATGCCATCGTCATATAAAGCAGCACAAAACTGAATACTGAAATTATCTTGTTCATAGCTATCCTCTTTTTTGATAAATAAAAATTTTTATTGTTATTTACTTTGCTAAATAACTTTTGCATTTTTACTATCAGAAGAGTGAATTATTCCTGTTTCTTTCCCGATTCCGGATTATCCACTCATCTGATACTGATTTATTCAGGCTCCCCGGCCCCTTCTTTCTGTCAGAATTGAAGGGGCTTTGGGAAACCTTCATTTTTCGAGAGGTCAATTCTCTTCTTCAATAATTTAATGAACACTTTTTTTTATCTATGCTTTACTTGATCAACATCATCTTTTTTATCGATACGAAATTATCGGTCTTTAGCTGATATAGGTATATTCCACTTGACAGATTACTTGCATCCCATTGATAGCTGTATCTTCCTGCTTCCAGTTTTGTGTTTATAAGTTCACTTACCTTCTGACCAAGAACATTGAATACAGTAAGGCTCAACTTTGCTGCCTCCGGTAGTGAGAACTTTATCACAGTACTAGGATTAAACGGATTCGGATAGTTCTGCTCTAATGCATATTCTATCGGTAAGCTTATCTCTCCGCCCAATACTACCAGCTTATCCACCGCACTGTTATTTACTACAACCTGTTCTCCTGCTCTTAGTTCTACATCTACTATCTCTCCGCTTGTATCCTGTATTCTTGCACTCATATTCTCTACCTTCACCGTTACTGGATAACCTACTCCCGACATCTCAATTATCTGTTCTCCTGCATTCAGATATTCTGCTATCCTTCCGCTTTTGTATCTAACATCAAATCTTCCTGACGGCGGCATCGGCGGTAGATTGTATTCGTTCAGGTTTACATCTCCGTTAACACCATACAAAGTGTAGCTCTTACCTGTTCTGTCTGTGATTATTATCCTTCCCCAATTCTCACCGATTCTCTCTGAGAATTTTCCACTGCTCTTGAATGTTGCATCCGGAAGGTTAATATCTCCTGCTCCTGTCAACTCTATCCAGTATCCATTTCCCGGTATCAGATCATCTGCTGCTTGGTAGCCGCTTGTTGAACTATAGCCCCAGACCATTCCTGTCTGCAAACCTGAAGGTGTTGTAGTTATTCCGCTTACCGGTACATCATAGTGATATCCGCCTATTAGGTTCCATCCTTCATTTCCGCCGATTGATGCATTAGGTACTATGTTTATCCCGCCTGCTGGCCATTCATCTCCTGTATTATATGTGTTTGCTCCTATATGCTCCATCCAGTAGCCTATGCCTGGCTCTACTTCTGTTACTGAATAGTAACCTTCATCATAGCCGAATACGAATGTGCTTGGGTTTCTGCCTGACCACCACGTATCGACTCCCTGATTTACTGGATGCAAACCTGGTATTGAGACTATATTCCATTCATCTTCAATGTTTACTGTTAGCTGAAAGGTCGTGGGATTTGATAATGATGGATCTGTGATGGCGGCAAAATAATTTCGGAATTTATTATTTACATATGTAAATTGTCCTCCGATAAATACATAATCGTCCGAAGTAGAAATATCCGACACTTGATTATTGATGAGTGGATTCCAGGAGGTAACTTGCCCTGTAGAAATATCAATCGACCCGAGATATGATCGACTTGAATCACCAATGGTAGCAAACGCTCCACCAAAGTAAAGATTATTTGACGCTGTCCACAATCTATTTATCCATGAATTTGTGTTCGCAATGAGCGGTAATAAATTTCCATTTAGATCAACAGCACCAAAATTGTCACGTTGCTGCCCGGAAATCGTCGTAAATTGACCACCGACAAATACTATATTATCTTTAATTACCATTGAATATACACTACCCGCTATATCCGGATTCCAAGCCAGCAAATTCCCATTCCTATCAACAGCAGCAATTCCATTTCTACTCGAACCATTGATCGAACTAAATGTACCTCCTAAATAAATAATATTATTATCAATTTTTACATCAGTGACAAAATTGTTAGGTACTACATTCCAATCTGTCAAAAGACCGTTAAACCCTATTTCTGCTACTCGATTTCTGGTCACTCCCGCTATTGTTGTGAATGAACCTGATACGAAAATCGAATTTTCATCCATTGTAATACCTGAAACCGCACCACCTGCGTTTGGATTCCATCCATTAAGAATCCCTGTATTTATATCTACCGCAGCTAAACGATTTCTGGTTTCGCCATTAACTACTGAAAAATTTCCTCCAAAAAATAAGGTGTCATTATTAATGCCCATCGCAGACACCGTACCTGATGGCATGATCACATTAAAGGGTAAAAGGGACTTGTTAGTTAAGTCAATCGCCGCTATTCTAGTTCTACTTTTTCCACCTGCAATGTTAAAGGTTCCGCCAATAAAAATATTTGACCCGTTACTGGCCAGTGAATATACAGTTGGCTGTGGCGATACTGCCGCTAATGCCAGTCCTGCATCCCATGAAATTTGGTTACCATCCACAGTATCAAGTGCTACCATCAATTGGGTACCACCGATAAAAATTATGTCATTAACACGTTTAATTGCATATGCGGTGCCTATACTCAGTGTTGATGTTGGATTCCAGTCCAAGAGCGTTCCATCAACCTGCAAAGCTGCTGCCTTATTTCTTAATAAACCATTGATGTTTGAAAATTGTCCAGCTACGTATATTGTGTTATGACTAACTACAATTGAATAAACCGGCGAATTTGCGTTAGCTAACCAATCATTTATCAAACTCCCGGAAATTCCAATCGCTGCTACTCTATTCCTGGTAACACCTCCAACTTGAGTAAATAATCCACCCACATAAATTACAGTATCATGTATTGCCATGGCTCTAACGATACTATTTGCTCCAGGATTCCAGGGAAGCAAATTTCCAGAAGTGTTTACTGCAGCCAATCTATTTCGAGCCTCGCCATTAACTGTTGTAAATCCTCCCCCTAGATAAATGATATCACCAGAAGAAGCTAAGGCATATATTGGAAATCCTAACGATAACACCGGAGACCAAGAAGTAACATTACCATCGATATCAACTGCGGCAACATAATTTCTTTCTAAACCACCAAGATGAGTAAATGAACCACCGATGTATATGACATTATTTAATAATGTCATGGTCTGTACAGCACCATCAGCATTAGGATTCCAAGAGCCAACTGTATTATCAGATTGAATGTGCGCCAAGTAATTTCTTGCTGAATCACCAACTTGTGTAAAATTACCACCTATGTACCACCCTCCCGCTCCATCAGATATGATAACATTAACGGTTGGAGTGGCAACCCCATAAACTTTTGGAAGGCTTAAATCGGGGATACCAGTAATGACATCGAGTGATGCAAAATTTGGAACACTCGGACCAACAACCGTAAAGTTACCACCTATAAATAAATCATTTCCATTTCTTACAATTGTATTAACAGTTCCATTTGTTTGTAAAAAAGTTTCATCCAACTCCTGACCTATAGTGTTCATTTGGTAAAATAATACAATTACCAGTATCAGCGTTGGATAAACCTGCAGTCCTGAGTAACGTCTTTTCATTAATTCCTCCTTAAAGAAGATATTGATAGTGATTGATTATTTAATTAAGAGCATCTTTTTGCTAATATGCTTTAATCCACTTCTTAGGGTATATATGTAAACTCCAGAATTATACGACGAAGCATCAAATTTAATTTTATAATTGCCCATATCCATTAACTGATTAACTAATACAGTAAGACGTTCACCCAACACGTTATAAATTGAAAGATTTACGTTGGCTAAATTATGAACGGTGAACTCGATCGTTGTTGCGGGATTAAACGGATTTGGATAATTATCTAACAGATTAAAAGTAAGTACACTATTACTGTCATCAACAATCTTCGTAATGGGTGTATAGAAAAAAGTAAAAATTTCAGCACTGGTTCTTAGGTCATCTCCATCACTTGCAGCTACGAGCCAAGTAACTCGCTCAAGTTCTGTTGCTATATGGTTGAGTGCAATTTCGATCTCATTATTAGTTGTATTTGAGCTGTATATTGTATCACCGAGTTCATTTAATATGTTTATCGTATAAAGAATTTGTTTATTACTGTCAGGGTCAACTGATCTTTCCCATTTAAAACATACTGTGTCTGATACAATAACAGTATCTTTAGCAGGTGACAATAATCTAAAAGCTGCGGGAGGAATATTTCCTTCTTGTAGAACATTTAAATATTGATTTGCTGTTATATTATAAATTTTTTGAGTGCCACCACTCGGCCATCTAATTTCAACACTATCCACTACTATTGCAGAACCCAATCCGAAATGAATTGGAAATGCATTCTGCCCTACAGATCCGCTGCCCGCATTTATTTCTTTATACAATGTTTTTTCATTTAAAAATAATTTTATTTTACCCCCGATGCCAGAACCATTATCAAATCCTCCAATTAGATTCAAAAACAACCAATTGTTGTTGTTTCCTCCATCATTGCGCAAAAGGTTTAATTTACGGTCGGTATGCCCAATTATGATTACATCAAGGTCTCCATCTCGATCATAATCACCCCAGCTTGTCGCAAATCCATCGTGTGGATTATGGATGTTTTTTTCTGAAGCAACATCTATAAAGGTTCCATCTCCTAAGTTTTCATACAACCTATTCGGATATACATGATTAGTGTTGAACAAGTCTGGAAATCCATCATTATTATAATCTATAAAACTTGACGTCCTTGCGTCCCCTGCATCAGCAACATTTGCTGTCTGAGTTATATCCGTGAAGGATTCATCACCATTATTTCTAAACAGAGTGTTACGTGTACTTTGAATATTAGCAGAGTAAATATCATTGTAACCATCCTGATTATAGTCGCCCCAAGAAACAGATACTGTATTTCTAAAATCGGAAAACCCCATGGCAAATGGTAGATTTTCAAATTCTCTACCAATAACATTTCTCAACAACTGATTTCCTCCTGCCTTTCTTCCAATATATAAATCAGGGAAACCATCAGAATTATAATCGCCTGCAGAAAGTGTTGCTGCTCCATTTGTTGGTAAGTTAAATGTAGAAGTCACGTTGACAAAACCGCCCTCTCCATCATTTTTATAAAACAAGATACTGGCAGAGTATCTTGTTGCTACGATATCAAGATGGCCATCACAATCAAAATCACACCAAATAGCCCGGCTTACATCCTCACCAATAATTGCATTTAGAACATAGGTATTACCCTGGTTGTTTTGCATAATAAATATTTGGAATGGTACCTCATTAGAAACAATCAATAAATCATCAAATCCATCAGAATTATAATCGGCAATTGAAACTGTCCTGGGAATTAGTCCACTTAAGCCACTTTGTGTTGTATAATCTGAAAACAATCCATTTCCATCGTTTTTATAAAAAATAACTTCTCTTTCGTATGCGGCAAATAAATCAAGCCACCCATCCGCATCTATATCTACAAAGGCACCTAATCTGCCTAATCCATTTAGTACTGGTAGATTTGAACCTAATGACACATCAGTAAAGGACTGTGCTAGGAGGATTGATGGCAAAATTATTACTATTACTACCCAGCACTGGATCCTCTTCTTTACTAATTTTCCAACAAGTATCATTTTTAATGAATTATACTATTTTATGAATATTGCTTTTATGGTTTTCACGTATGCTGCTGCATAATCATCTGCCATGGCTTGCATACGTATATAATACACCCCTGATGAATAATTTCCACTCCAAACAATATTATGTTGACCGGCCTTCATTGTTTTATTCATAATTTGAGTCACTTCCTGGCCTAAACTATTGAAAACAGTAATGGTTACATCGGAATCCACAGGCAGATCGAATTTAATATTAGTGCTTGGATTAAAGGGATTTGGATAGTTGCTGTGTAATTGATACGTTGTAGGAGTATGTAAGTTAGGATTTTCAACACTAACAACTGTAATATTAACACTGAATGTATCTATCGAGTTAACGTAATACTCACCATCATAACCTCTTACTGTCCAAGAATAATTACCGTCTCCAGGTAATAATGTTGATTGAACTGTAATATGAGTATCAGCACTGACGCTGAATGTGGTGTCCCAATTTTCATTCCATATTTTTAGTTCATACTGAAGAGTATCATCATTAGCATCAAAAGAATGATACCACTCAAAATTTATATCTCCACTAACACTTTCTCCATTATCTGGAGAGGATAAGGCAAATGGTAATGGTCTGAAATTAAATAGTGGTCGATAAATGCTAAAAGAGTAGTAGTTTGATGCAAATAGTTTTTTGCCCCTATCTATCAGACTTAAGTATTTTACTATTCCGTTTGCCTGATAAGTACCAAGACTTCTAGGACTTATCTTATTTTCAATATCAAAAACCTGAAGTTTTTGATCATTGTCATTAAAAAATATTTGGATAAAAGCAAGGTTGTTTTCTACTGTAATATTCTTTGCTCTTCCAATTGTTGATACTCGTTTTATAGATACAGCAGAGTTATTTTGAATATCAAAAATATGTAATCCTGCATCACCTAGTACCAAATATGCATATTTGTCGTCAACATGTAAACCATCCGCTGTTCCTTGAGTTTGGTTGAAGCCAAGCAAACTTATATTTGTTAATTCGGTAAGATCATATATTTGGAATCCAGAGGGTCCACACGCTAAATAACCAATTGTTTTATCCTCCTTTTTTCTTACAACAACGCCTCTTGGTTTACTTACTGCTTGTGAAATCAATAATTCCAACTGATTCTGTTCAGTAATCTCATAAACTCTCAGGAATGGATCACAGGCAACATAAAGTTTATTCTCAAAAATATCTAAACTTTGCGGAATATCGTTTATTAACGATTGAGGCAGTGGTTTTTGATCAATAATTATGGGATTTGTTAGATCATTTAGTGATACAGCAAAAATAGCATGTTCATAGGAACCATTGCCAATTTGAAAACCACGAATAATAGCTACTTTTCTGTTTGCGGTAATGGCTATACAAGTTCGTGGTATCTCTAAGGTAGATAGAAGAATGGGATTTTCCTCATCTGTAACGTCCAGTATAGTAAGTTTACCTCCAAATGTTTCTAATCCTCCGTTATAGACTCTATTATTCTGGATTGTCAATGCGATTATTTGCTCTTCAAGTTCAATTATTGTATGTGCAACTGTATATCCAGAAGTCTCTGAATCGATACTGCCTAGTTCGACAGCTGATCCTGGATTGGATACATCTATGATTCTTAAACGCCATCCAGCTTCTGGTTTAGTTCCTTGTTGATAATTTAGCAGATATAAAATATCGTTCTTCAATTTACTCATTCCGTAACCATAACCATTTAGCGGATAATCATATTGTTTTATCACTTTTGGTGAGTCGGGCTGACTAACATCCATTGTGAACCACCCTGCGGAAGCCCAGTGTCCTGAAATAAATAATTCGCCTTCAACTACAGATGAGTACACAGAATGCATTACCGGAATGTATTCATAAATTAAAATAGGCTGTTCAGGATTAGAAATATCGTAAATATGCTGAGCGGTTGTAACTGTCACATACAAATAGTTACCAGATATTTTACCTCCATCCCAACAGGTGCCGTTTATTGAAGTTGGATTAAATTCCTGGCTTGATAAAACTTGCATTGATGAAAGATTTGATATGTCTACTACGAATAAATTTCTATTAGACGTAAAGTAAACTATTTCAGCTCTGGGATTAAGAACAAGATTATGTGACCCAGAATTATCTATTTGAACCGAAGATCTAAATTGTGGTTCATTAGGATTACTGATATCATATACTTCTATACCAACAGCCGTAGCTATAAGGAGAAGACTATCACGAATTTCAATGTCAAATGCATTATTTTGTAACTTTACATAACTTACTTGTTGCGGATAGCTTGGATTATGGACATCAATTATTGTAAATCCATCAATCGTGGTCATGTAAGCGTAATTGTTACTTACAAGGATATCTGATGTACTGCCAGGCAGACCCAAATTTGAAACTTGACTTGGGTTTGATGGATCAGAAGCGTCAATTATAGTTAAGCCATATTGATCAGCCAAATAGATATAATTATCAACCACATCCAGAGTCTTTGAAGTAGTAAGTGTTCCTACTTTCCCGTTTCGCAAAGTTTCAGAATATGTTTGCATCATATGGTTTCCCCAATACTGGGCATGGTTATTAGTCGTTAAAAAGAATAAAATAAAAAGTGTTTTGGCAGCTAAACGGTATATTACCATCGGCAAATTGAATGAGCTCTCACGGCAAAAATTATTAATTATCATGGTTATAAATTCTCCTTTAGGATATTTTAAAGACTAGCTATTTGCTCAGAAATGAACAATGAACAATTATTTAATTTTATGGAAAAATTTTCTTTTAGCTCTAAAAAAACTTTATAACATGCCTCATTTATCATCACAACATTCTCCATATCAAAAATCAATTCTTTTGCACCATTCGCATAATTCTCTGTTATGTTCTTTAAGTCATTAGTAAGTATCTTTTGATCAGTGAGTTTACCTTCACACAATATGATGACTTTTTCATCCGCTATTTTTAATACGCGTACAGAGTACATAATCATACCATTTAATGTTTAAGTTGCATTTATACAAATACTATGCCTTTTTGTTTAAAGCAATCTAAATCATTAAATTATAAAGAGTTAAAGGCTTCTATTTGAGGTAATTTAGCCAGACTATGAAATGCTATATTTCGCAGTTCCGTGAAATATAGCATTTTATTTTAATTCGAAATTATTTTTAGGATTGTAATATGAACTCGAAGTAGAAATATTTTGTTAATAATTCAGTTCGACCTACCACTTTTCTCGTCTGAAAGGGATATTAAGTTTCAACATTCTTGATCGAAGAGTGCTTGAATTAACACCAAGAATTTTTGCTGCGCCATCATCACCTTGTATTTTCCATTTTGTTTTATCCAATGTTCTTAAAATGTAGTTCCTTTCATTCTCTTCTAAGGTCAATTCATCCTGAATTGTTGTATTATTTATCTTGTTACCTTCCTCTTTTGCTGTATGTTGTATTCTTAATACAATGTGTTCATCTGACATAGTATTCCCTTTACAAAGTATTATTGCTCTTTGAATTATACTTTCTAATTCGCGTACGTTTCCGGGATAATCGTATTTCTCGAGTATCGTCATAGCTGATTTCGTTATCCCCTTGACTTTTTTATTCATTTCTCTAGCATATATATCTATAAAATACTTCGCTAGGATTCCCACATCTTCGATTCTTTCAGAAAGAGATGGGACGTTTATATTAAACACATTAAGTCTGTAAAATAAATCCTGTCGGAATAATCCTTTCTCAACCAATCGCTCAAGATTTTGATTTGTTGCCGCGATTACTCTCGTATTAACTTCAATAGTTTTGTTTCCACCCACACGGGTGAATTTTTTATCCTGCAAAACTGTGAGAAGTTTTGATTGAAGAGGTAGACTCATATCGCCAATTTCATCTAAAAATATGGTCGAATCATTAGCCATTTCAAATTTTCCGATATGCTTTTCATTAGCTCCGGTAAACGCACCTTTTTCATGCCCAAACAATTCACTTTCAATTAAACCCGAAGGTATAGCTGCACAATTTACAGAAATTAAGGCTCTGTCTTTTCTTTTGCTTAATGAATGAATTGCTGCTGCTATTAGATTTTTCCCTGTTCCTGTTGGTCCGGTTATCAGAACGGTCGTATCAGTTTCGGCTACTTCGATAATTTGCTGTCTGATTTTCGAGATCGCAGCACTTTTACCAACAACAGATTCTATTTCTGTTGATATACCCTGACGTTCTTTAAGATAGATATTTTCAATTGCAAGGCGATCTTTAAGTAACTTAATTTCATCATATGCTTTTTCGAGCTTGCTCTTTTCTACAAGCTGCTTTTGCGCATCTAATAATTTTTCGTACTGTTGTGCTATCTCATTTTTACTTTCCAGCAGTTCACCGGTCTTCTCTTTTACAATTTTTTCCAGTCTCACGTTGTTCTTTTGTATCCTTCTTAAGCGCAGTTTTACTAAAAGATAAATAGTTAACAACAGGAAGGCAATAACAAAAAAGTAAAATAAATTTGTTCGCCAGAAAGGTGGATTAATTTTAAAAGCCCACTCCTGAACGTCCCCTGCTATACCGAAGGCATTAATAGTTCTAACACGAAAAATATAAGAGCCCGGATTTAAGAAACTGTACGTTATCTCTCTCAGGTTAGTTGTGTTTGACCAGGGCGATTCCATTGGGTGCAGATAATATTCAAACCTGAGATTATCTTCATCAAAAAATGATGGTGACTGATATTTTATTCGAAATTTATTTTCCGAGTGATTAAATTCCTGAATAGATTGAATATCAATACTTGCCTTCTTTTCATTTACATATAGCTCAGAAAGATATGTTAAAGGTTTTACAAATACAGCCGGCTCCTCATTTGGATCATAGACAGATAATCCTGAGTAAGTTCCAAACCAGATACGCTCATCCTCATCTTCTGTAATGGTTGGCATTCTGGTAAATTCATTTGAAGCCAATCCATCTTTCATATAAAATATAGATTTTAAAAAATAGGCATCATTCTGAAAGGTTAACTGGTGCAAACCATGATTAGTTCCTGCCCATAAATATCCCTTACTATCTACAAACACGGTTGGAATTACTTTATTACTAAGACCGTCAATGATTACGTTAAACTCGCCTTCACTATTTTTTATCACCAAACCATTTGTGGTGCCCATTATAATGTTACCAAGTTTATCTTTAGTTAGTGATAAAATATTCTCCGATGGTAATCCGTCTTTAATCGTAAATAGTTTTGTTTGCTGCTCAGTTAAACCATGTGAGATATTTTGGATCTGCACCAATCCTTTGCTGGTTGCTAAATAAATATCTTTGCTGTTCACTTCCAGTATACTGTTCACATATATGTCTTTTACACCAAAATCCTGCTTTACAAAATTTACTCCTCCTGTCCATCTGTAGACGCCGTCGTTTGTTGTAAGCCATATACGTTCCTGCGAATCAATCAGAATATCATAAACAATGTAACCCCCAAGTCCTATCAGTTTTACTTTATCCATACCATTGAACTCGTAAACACCTGTAACACATCCGAGTAAATAAATATCTGAATATTTTGCTATACTTAATACTGCAAGATCAAAGGGCTTATTATCTGTAGATTTAGTAAGATTAATTCTCCTAAACTCCGGTTCAAAAAATGAATAAAGTCCTTTTTCTGTGGCGCAATACTTCTTCATACCATTACTAAATACGGCAAGAATAGCCTCATCATTGAAGCCTTCATTTTTACTAAAATGTGATAATCTTAATGAAGATAATTTTAGTATCCCTCTTAAGTTTGTTCCTATCCACAAATTATTTTCACGATCCTGATATATACTGAGAAGGGATGGGGTGGGTAAGCCGTTCGTTTCATCTATATTTTGGATTTCCTGATTATGGATTCGATAAATCCCACTTTGGGAAGAAACAAACCAATAATCGCCTCTGGAATCTTGCAACCCATAACTTACCGGATCCTTCAGAAGCCATTCGGGTTCATAGTTATCCTTTAAACCCGGTAATTTAATTTTGGCAACTCCTCTTCTGCCGCACAAAATCAAGTCTCCACTGGTATCGAAGAAGAACATACGCGGTGCTACACCTGAAACAATTGAGTTGAATTCAACTTCCTGAAACTGCTGGGTAAAAAATTTGAATAGTTTAAATTCAGAATTTAAAAGGTATAACATTCCTTTGTTGTCTTGTTCAATATGCAGTATTCTTTGTTTATGGAAGTTGAACTCATACGAATAATTATGAAGAGAATCATTCTCATATAAATAAACATCTCCGGGATATTGGAAATCATATATCCAAACCCTATCATAGCTGTCAACAAATATTTTATACGAATTATTAAAACTTCCTATCGGAATCGAAATCATCTGATTTGTTGCAGTGTTAAATTTTGAGATGCCTGCCGGACTCCCGATCCAAACGTTTCCTTTTGAGTCTTCATCAACATTATAGGCAAAATAACTTGTCAAACCGTTTGTCTCATTATAAACAATATAATTTTCTCCGTCATACCGTATTAAACCTGCAGTTGTAGCAAACCACATGAATCCTTTTGAATCCTGAAAGATACTCCAAACCTGATTTCCGGGAAGCGATTTTTCGAGAGTAAAATTAACAAATGCGTACTGCTGGGTAAAACAAATGTCAGAAAACATTATTATGATGAAGGCTATTAATCGTTTAATATTCACATTCATATGTTGTATTTTGGAAAACATAATAAATTTATTCAAGCAATATCATCGTTTTAAATTTAATTTAAATAATAATAATACAAAAATTAGTCTTAACCGGTCTTATTTTTTTTAGTAACCTGAATATAAAAATCAATTACATTATTTTCTATTCATATTGGTAGTTAAGCATCCTTTCTATTGGTTTGAACGCCAAGTTTGCAATTCCTTTAGCTATTTTTACTTCATACATATTTCCATCTAATGATTGATAGAGCTTCTCAAGCGTAATCATCTTCATATATTCACAAACAGATTTTTCACTAACAGCGTAAAAAGATTTTTCAGGGTATTGCTTTTTCATCCTGTGAAGTATTCCGGTCTCCGTTGCTATAACGAATTCTTTGCTCTCAGATTTTTCAGCGTATCTGAGCATTCCTTCTGTAGAAAGGATTTTAATCCTGTCACCATATTGTGCTGACTTTGTACGTACCATACACGATGTGGAGCATCCGCATTCTGGATGTATTAAAAATTCTGCATCGGGGTGTTTTTCCTGCATTTCTGAAAATTCTATATTTCCTATTTTTTCATGTACGTGACACGCCCCATCCCATATTATCATTTCCCGTCCTGTAACCAGTTCGATATATCTTCCAAGATAACGATCCGGTAAAAAAAGTATTTTTTTATTTGCCGGAATTGCCTGTACTATTTTTACTGCATTCGATGAAGTAACACAGTAATCACTTTCGGCTTTTATCTCTGCTGTCGTGTTTATGTATGATACCACTATTGCGCCGGGATTCAATTCTTTCCATTTTTTTAACTGTCTTACTGTAATGCTTGCAGCCAGTGAGCATCCAGCTTCCGGATCAGGAATCAAAACTTTCTTTTCAGGTGCAATTATTGCCGCTGTCTCTGCCATAAAATGAACTCCGCAAAAAACAATTATATCTGCAGATGTTTTTGCTGCCTCAACAGATAAACCAAGTGAATCGCCCACATAATCAGCAATGTCCTGTATTTCGGGTAATTGGTAATTATGTGCTAGTATAACTGCATTCTTCTCTTCTTTAAGTTTTTTTATTTCTTTGTATAATTTCTTCTCCGTTGCTGAATCTTGTTTAATGGTTTCTTTCATTTTTCTCACCAATCATTTAATATCTCACTCTCACTCTTAATCTCACTCTCACTCCTACTCTCTTCCAACAATCTCCATCGAAATATCCAATGCCTGAACCGAGTGTGTTAATTCACCTGCAGATATAAAATCAACACCTGTTTCTGCAACCTCTCTGACATTCTTTAATGTAATATTTCCCGATGCTTCTGTTAATACTTTTCCTTTGCATAACCTGACTGCTTTTTTCATTTCTTTCAGACTCATATTATCAAGCATTATCAAATCAATATTATATTTTAAAGCTTCTTTAACTTCGTCGAGACTTGAAGTTTCAACTTCTATTCTATAATTACTGCCAAACTTTTTCTTTACTAATTCAACTGCATTGCTTATGCTTCCGGCTAATTTTATATGATTATCTTTTATCATAACCATATCGTAAAGTCCCATCCTGTGATTTTCTCCCCCCCCGGTTTTCACAGCATATTTATCAAGCAGCCTGTGCCCGGGTATTGTTTTTCTTGTATCAAGTATTTTTGTTTTTAGCCCTTCCAGCTTACTGACAAATTCATTTGTCTTTGTGGCAATTCCGCTCATCCTCTGTAAAAAGTTTAGAACAATTCTTTCAGATGATAATAATGCACCACATTTTGCTTTTACTTTTGCTATAATTTCTCCCTTTTTGCAATGATCGCCATCCGATTTATTGAATTGCCATATTGCTTGTTTGTCAAAATAATCAACGACCAATTTCGCAATTTGAAGTCCGGCTATAATTCCATCTTGCTTTACTTTAATCTCCGATTCCGAAAATTTATCATCAGTAACTATCGATGCAGTTGTAATATCGCCATTCTTGATGTCCTCATCAATTGCAAATTCAATTAGTTTTTTAATATTATCAATATTTAATTCCATTTTACTTCAATTTTCATTTTCAATTTTATTTTTCGTTTACAACCCTATACCTTATACCCTATACCAAATCCCTGATTACCAACACCTGCGTTAATTAGAAATACTTTTCTAATTCCACCTTTTAACGACTGAACCGTATTATATTTTTGCACATTTTCATTCAAAAAATCTGTTCTGATGTGGCATCCCCTGCTTTCTTCTCGTGCTAAAGCTCCTTCAATTATTAATAATGAAATCGTTTTTAGTGCCTTTAATCTGTCAGTGTAATATTCATTTTGTTCATAATTGAAATCCCTGTCCAGACTTAAAATCATTCCCCTTGCAATTAAGAGTGATTTTTTATCTCTCACTATTCCTGCATATTTGTTCATAATATCTTTTATCCCGTCCTTCAAGGTCAGATAGTGTCCGCTGTTTCTCTCATTAACGATATATCCATCGGTAACATACTCTTCATATATTTCATTTGATGAATACTTCAGGGAATCTTCGATTGCCCTGTGACTGAATACTAAACATTCTGTAAGTGAATTGCTTGCCAGCCGGTTAGCGCCATGCACACCTGTAAAAGATGCTTCACCAGCCGCATACAATCTGTTTACGCTGGTTTCACCATTCAGGTTTGTTTTTATACCGCCAATCGTGTAGTGAGCAGCAGGGGCAACCGGTATCTTATCCGTAGTAATATCTATTTTATACTCAAGCGCCTTTTCATATATATTTTTGAATCTCGACTTTATAAAGTATTTGTTGAGATGCGTAAGCGACAGGTAAAGATGTTTTGCCTTTTCTTTTTCTGATTCCCTGAATATTGCTTCTGCTACAATATCCCGTGGTGCTAATTCCGCAGCTTCATGGTATTGCTGCATAAATCTTTTCCCCTCGTTGTTAAGCAGGTATCCGCCTTCACCTCTTAAGGATTCACTTAACAGAAATGTTTTTCCGTCTGCTGCATAGAACGCCGTCGGATGGAACTGAATCAGTTCCATATTACATGCTTCTGCACCTTCATTATAAGCTAACTCAATTCCATCCCCGGCAGCTGAATCTGGATTTGTACTCCTCTTGTATATCCCTGCCGCACCTCCGGACGCAATCAAAGTAACCTTTGCATTTAATACGCATTCTGTTTTGTTGTTCCTGTCATAAGCATAAGCACCAATGCAGGTATTATCTTCAACAATAAGCTTATAAACCGGATGATTTTCATATATTTTAATATTGCCGGTGGATCTTATTTTTCCAGAAAGAAAATTTACTACAATTTGTCCTGATTCATTCCCGGAAAGATGCAATATTCTTCTTCTTGAATGACCGCTTTCTAAGCCAAGATCATATTCATTGTCTGACTTATCGAATGACAAACCTTCTTCTATAAGTTCAGTAATCCGTTTTGGTCCTTCATTAACAAGTATCCTTACTGCCGCTTCATCACATAATCCCCTGCCGGCTTTGATTGTATCTTCAAAATGAAATTCGGGGGAATCACTGTCATCCATTGCCGATGCAATTCCACCCTGCGCAAGGTATGTGCAGCTGGTATCAATGGAATTTTTTGTTAATAGCGCCACACTGCCATAGCTTGATGCAATATGGGCTGCATAAAGTCCGGCTAATCCGCTTCCTATAATTAAATAATCACTTTTAATTCTTTTCATAGTGGTTTACATACCTTTTTAATATGTCTGGTATCTGTCAAGCTTGTCATCTCGTGCATAAATCAACTTCTCTAAGAATTCCTATTGAGTCGATAAATCTTCCTCCGCCTTATCCCTTCTTCTGCAATACTAAATTATTCCATCAGTGCTTCACAATAGAATTCCTTTTCCTGTTGACCTAAAAAGAAATGCGTCTTCCGTTTAGTATTGAATATGTAAATTTCACGGAACGAAACGTTTTCATCAGTAATGAGCCAGTAAAGAAATAAATTCTGTTTGAGTAACAATTCAATATTTTAAGTACAAGAAATTGTTACGAGTTAATTTATTTCAGTTGAGTGAAGTAAAATTTAAGCATTTATTTTTCAGTCTTGATCTTTTGGTACTTTTCTATCAGGAGAAAAGTACATTTAAAAAGAGATTCTGATCAGCCTGCCATCCTGCATAAATTAAACATCTGATTTCTTTTGATTTATTATGCAACCTTCATCGGGGTCTTGATTATACAATTATAGTATGTCTGATCATCTATATCCTCTGCTTACCTCCCCCCTCTAAATATTACTTTTTCTTATTTTATTTGTTTCATCTAATTGCAGCACAACCGGCTTATAATCATTTAACTTTTCTTCTTCTATTAGAACATAAGATACAATAATTAGAAGGTCTCCCGCTTGAACTTTACGTGCAGCAGCCCCGTTTAAACATACCTCTCCGGCTTTACCCGGAATAACATAAGTAGAAAATCTTTCTCCATTGTTAATATTGTATATATCTACTTTTTCATACTCTGCAATATTCGCCGTTCTGCATAACGATTTATCTAATGATATCGAACCTTCATAATCTAATTCTGCACCGGTAACCATTGCCCTGTGAATTTTTGATTTCAACATATGTCTGTACATCAAAACTCCTTCTGGTTTATTACGAACGCTGTGTTCAATCCCTCAAGAACCAGTGTCGGTATTATATGATCAAATAATTTTGAATTCTCAAATAATTTCGAAAATCCTCCTGTACCGATAATAAGCGGTTTCTGATCACTGAATACTTCATCAGTTATTTTTTTTATCAACTCCCGTGTCATACCTATCTGCCCGTGGTACAGTCCGGATTGAATGCTTTCAACAGTGGTTTTACCTATTACCTCTTTTGTTTCGGAAATTTCTACTATTGGCAGCTGCGCCGTCTCACGTTCCAGTGCTTCCATTGATATCTTAACTCCCGGCACTATTACCCCGCCAAGGTATTCACGTGTCCCCGTTATTGCACAGAAGGTAGTCGCTGTTCCGTAATCTACTACTATTATATTCCTGTTCGGATACCTGGCTGAAGCCGCAATTGCATTGGCTATCCTGTCTGTTCCTACCTCAAGTGGATTTCTGTATTTGATCTTGAGTCCTGTTTTAACTCCCGGTCTTAAAAAGAATGGCTCCCTGTTCAGATATTTGATGCATCCTGAACAAAGTGCGTGATTCAGATTTGGCACCACACTGCATATAGATACACCTTTTATATTATCTGTTGAGATTTCATTTTCCCGCAGCAGCGATCGGAGGAATAATCCTACTTCATCCGATGCAAAACTTCGACTCGTAGATTTTCTGAACTGCAGTGTAATTTGTCCGTCTTCAAATATACCGCCGAATATTTGTGTATTGCCTGCATCCATACATAGTATCATCTTTTTTAACTCCCTTATTTGTTATAATAAACTAAGATTTTTTCAAGCATCACCGCCAGTTCAATCGCTGTTCTGCCGCATTGTATTTTACCTTCTGTATCGTATATATCAAAGTTGTATTGTCTGTCATCAGTTCTGCTGTTCAGATCTGTATGTACTACAAAATCACTGCCGGAATCTTTTATTTGTTTGTCTATCGCCTGCTGTAAATCAATATCATTATGGTTTACTGTAAATTTAAATGAAACCAACTTTATGTTTTTGCTCAATGCCTTTGTTTTAATATTATTTAAAATCTTTTGAGTTCTTTCAAATTGCACTACCAGTCCTTCATTTTCTGATTCTATCTTTGTTTCAAATGCTTTATCGGACGATCTGTCTCCTACTGTTATATTTTCTACTTTATAGTCACTTACTGCTGCAGCATGTATCACTACATCAATACTTTCTCCGGCTACAATTCTATCAACAATTTTGCTTAATGATAAGTAATCCGTAAAAGTGATCAGTTCGCATTCGGATTCCGGAATTCTTGAATTCTCCGAATGCAGGAAAATGACTTTGTGCCCTCTCCTGCTTAAATATTCCGCTATGCACGCAGCTGTGTTGCCGCTGCTTATGTTCGAAATGTATCGTATCCTGTCTATTTTTTCACGCGTAGCGCCCGAAGTGACCAGTACTCTCAATGAACTGCTTTTTTTGTAACGATTCATAATGGTTTCATATATTTTCTCAGGATCAATTAGTTTTCCTGTGCCGGTTTCACCGCAGGCAAGATAACCTTCTTCGGCTGGCATTATTATAATCCCCTGCTTTTTTAGTATCTCTATAGAATTCTGAGTTGCCGGATGTTCATACATGTTTGTGTTCATTGCGGGGGCAATGTAGAAAGGTTTTTTTCTGTCGTGTGCCAAAAATAATGATGTTAGCAAATCGTCACATATTCCGGTAGCCATCTTGTTTATTATGTTTGCTGTTGCTGGATATACCAAAATTATATCTGCCCATTTTACAAGTCCGATATGGCTCATCATCTCCCCATCCTCATACTGTTCACAAAAAACCTTATTACCGGTCAGTCCCTCCAGTGTTGCCTTACCGATAAACTGTAATGCATTTTTGGAAACAATCACTTTCACTTCGTAATCATTCTGAACTAACTTCGATATAAGGTATGCCGCCTTGTATGCAGAAATAGATCCCGAGATTCCGATTACAACCTTCTGTTTATACATTGTCAATCAACCTCACTTTATCAATATAAACCGCTCCGAACCTGCGACCATTAAGTTCTTCAATATAATCAACTATGAATCCCAGCTTCTCCAGTTCGTGTTGTATCTCAATAATACTTTTATCACTCTTTAATAATCCGTGAAATATCGCCGCAAGTTTTTTTTCAGGACATAATAATAACTCGTTTCGCGTACTTAATGCTAATCCGTTTTCGTCCCGGATAGTGGGACAAACAATCACTTCCGTCGGTATAAAAAAAGCTTTGCACATATCTTTTATTAAGATGTATTGCTGATAATCCTTCTCTCCAAAATAGCTTTTTGCCGGCTGGATTATATTCATTAATTTCATTACCACCGTAAGCACTCCGTCGAAATGCCCCGGTCTGCTGGTTCCGCATAACTGTTTACTGAAAGATGTTTCTACAACTTTATATCTATATCCATCAGGATACAACTCTGAATAAGACGGATAAAAGATGTAATCAACACCCATCTTAACAAGCAGTTCGAAATCCTTCTCATGTTCCTTCGGGTAATGCTCATAATCTTCGGAATCATTGAATTGAGTGGGATTGATAAAAATACTTACTGCTGTGGAGTCATTTTCATCCATTGATCTTTTTATCAGGGATTGATGCCCTTTATGAAGTGTACCCATCGTTGGTACAAATCCTAAAGTTTTTTTATCCAGGTTGTCTTTCAACCGTATATTATTCCACTCATTAGCAGTCAGTATGAACTTCATCGTAAATAACTTTCCTCCGGTGCGGGAAATCTTCTTCTTTTAATATCATAGTTAAATTTTTCAAGGGCTTCTTTAATTATGTCAAATCCTTCTAAATATTTACGGAGGTATTTTGGTTCAAAATTTTTCGTTAGACCTAATAAGTCCTGGTAAACCAGTATCTGTCCATCCGTATATTTTCCTGCTCCGATTCCTATCGTTGGAATTGCAAGTGATTCTGAAATAGTTTTCGCCAATTCTGAAGGTATTTTCTCCAGCACAATTGAAAATACTCCTTCCTGTTCAAGTTTCTTTGCATCCTCAATAATCCTTTTCGCCGAAGTTTCATCAGATCCCTGTAGCTTGAATCCGCCCAGGGTATGAAAAGATTGCGGAGTTAATCCAAGGTGTCCCATTACCGGTATTCCTGCTTTAATGGTATATCGTATTATCTCAAGCTGATCTCCGGCTCCCTCAATCTTTATTGCCTGTGCTCCTGCCTTCATATATTTATCAACCGTCTTCATAAGCTTCTTGTATCCTTGCTTATGTGCAAGGAACGGCATATCAGCAATCAGAAACTTATCAGTAAGTCCCCTTCTTACTGACGCAATATGATAAAGCATCGTTCTTACATCTGCATTTATAGTTGAATTAAAACCATGTATTACCATCGCCGCACTGTCACCTACCAGTACAGCATTTATACCGGTTTCATTTATTATCCTGGAAGACCAGTAATCATAGCATGTTACAATTGATATAAGCTCTGAATTTTTTTTCATTCTGCTAAAATCGTTAATCGTCATAGTTTAATCTTTCTGTTTAAAAATACCTCAACAAATGATTCATAAATTTTTTTTATTGGTTTATTATTAAGTGCTTCCATATGTTTCCTGATCGTGCTGAGATCTCCGCGCTGAAATGGTCCTGTCCTGGAATCACCGGCATATTCAATGTTATTGTAAACAGATTTAAGATATGGGATCAGATAATTTCTTGGCAGTTTCAGTTCCCCGATCATATATTTTTCAAACTCGTTCCAGAGAAGTGTGCTGAAATTGCCTGCTAACACACACATTGTATGATACAGTTCCCTTTCAACATTCTCGATTTCGAATGAAGGATTAGGCAGTCCCGGTAATAATTCCGGGAATATCTTCCCCTTTTCAATTGCAAAAGGTATCTTTCTGTAAAAACTCTCTTCAAATAATCTTTCCGAAAAACTTGCCAGCGGATGTGCACTTTCAGCTAATGGGGTTTTTACCAGCCCTGAACAATGAATCCATATTGCATCATCTCCGGTATACTTTTTATTTTTCTCAACGAAGTCAATTATTTCATCATCACGGATTAGTACAAGTATGCGGTTGCTGTATTTAAGATGTGTACAGAGATCCTCTGTTATGTCTCTGTTTATTTTAAGAAAGGATAAATTAAGAAGGCTGAAGTAGTAAGCCAGATGTGTGGCTAACCGCCCGTTGCCTATAATTAAAAACTTTGTACTTCTCATTTTTGGTACCTGTCCTTTTGGGATCAAGTCCTTTGGTGTTTAAATTTATTAAATAATTATCGTAACCGTCCCGAAAGAGATCGATTCTTTTGATAACCAAAATTAATTACTTTTTAAATATTATCAAACAAAATGTATGAACTTCGATATAACACTTATCAGTTACCGGTTCTTCACTTCTCATTAACAGCGTTTGAAAAACTTTTTTCATTCATATATTCTTTCTATTTCTGCACCTATCCTGTTTAATCTTTGATCAATATTTTCATATCCGCGGTCTATTTGTTCAATGTTATATATAGTGCTTTTACCTTCGGCCGACATGGCAGCTATCAGTAGTGCTACCCCTGCTCTTATATCAGGTGAACTCATTTTAATCCCTTTTAACCTATGCTTATTATCAAGCCCTATAATTGTCGCCCTGTGTGGATCACATAAAATGATCTGAGCACCCATATCTATTAACTTATCAACAAAAAACAATCTGCTCTCGAACATTTTCTGATGTATCAGCACTGTACCTTTAGCCTGAACAGCAGTTACCAGTATTATGCTTATCAGGTCAGGTGTGAACATTGGCCAGGGTCCATCTGAAATACTAAGAATTGAACCATCAAAAAATTTCTTTATCTCGTATTGCTGCCTGCCGGGAATCCTTATATCCTCCTTTCCAATTTCCAGTTGCACACCTATCTTGTTAAAAGTTCCGGGTATTATTCCCAGCATATCAGGCCTGCATTTTCTTATTGTTAAATCCGATCCGGTTAAGGCAGCCAGTCCGATAAAACTTCCAATCTCTATCATATCCGGCAGTACACTATGTGTTGCCCCGTTTAAACTTTTTACTCCTTCTATTATAATTCTGTTTGTTCCTTCGCCTTCTATTACAGCACCCATTCGTTTTAATAACATACATAACTGCTGTATATATGGTTCACACGCTGCATTATACAGAGTCGTCTTTCCTTCTGCTAATACAGCAGCCATAATAATATTCGCTGTACCTGTTACTGACGGTTCCTCTAAAAGTATACTGCTTCCTTGAAGCCTTTCTGCTGTTGCAATATACGTCCCTTCTTTGGAATTGAACAGGACTTCTGCTCCGAGCCTCTCAAGTCCGCTTATGTGGGTGTCCAGCCTTCGCCTTCCTATCTTATCTCCCCCCGGTGTAGGAAATCTGATTCTTCCCAGCCGTGATAACATCGGTCCAATAAGCGTTAGTGAGCCTCTTATACTGCTGCATTTATTAATATAATCTTCTGTCTTAAAATAACTCTCATCTATTGCCCTTGCTCTGAATGAATATTTCCCTTTTGATATTTTTTTTACATCAACACCCAGGTTTGTCATCAGCTCTATCATTTTCAATACATCGGTTATCTCAGGTATGTTATCTATAATAATCTCATCATCTGTTAATAATGAAGCACATATAACCTGAAGGGCTTCGTTCTTAGCTCCCTGCGGTATTATCTCCCCGGTTAGTCTTCTGCCGCCTTCTACAGAAAATGCTGATTTACCTTTCATAATTTCTATCTATTATTTCTGATAAGTTTATATATTACTTGTATCAAAAATAATAGATTCAACTGATTTATTGTTAAAACCTTTTATGCTTTTAAATAATTACTCTCTTAAACAATTCAACTCTATGGGTATAGATGTCCTTGCCGAGCATTTCGCCGTAGTACAGAATGAAATTGATCTGTGTAATTTGCTTGAGAGCTTTAACCAAAAAAAGATCCTTGCGCTTGGTAGCGGCAGTAATATTCTGTTTACAAAAAATTATTATGGACTCGTCATTAAAAATGAAATTACCGGTATTGAAATCCTCGAAGAAGATGACACTTCAGTCAGAGTCAGGGCAGGTGCAGGTGTTATCTGGAATGATTTTGTTTTTTACGCTGTCAGGCATAATCTCTCCGGCATAGAAAATCTTGCTTTAATACCTGGCACTGTTGGAGCAGCACCGGTTCAGAATATCGGAGCTTACGGTCAGGAAATTAAAGATGTTTTGATAAGTATTGAAGCTTACAATTTAAACTCCGTAACCAGGATGGTAATTCCTGCTTCTGATTGCTCCTTCGAATACAGAAGCAGTATCTTTAAAAAAGAATTGCAAAACAAACTTTTTATTACATCTGTCGTTTTTGAGTTGAAGAAGCAATTCGTGCCGGTTCTCTCATATCCCGATTTAAGAAATATCTTTAACAATCTCGTTATAGATGAAATTACCCCGTCCGATGTTATGAACGCAGTTATTAAAATAAGGCAGCGCAAACTGCCTGATCCCGTAATGCTTGGTAACTGCGGTAGTTTTTTCAAAAATCCTGTTATAAGCGAAGCCCGTCTTAAAACGCTGCTAGTTGAATTCCCTGGATTAAGGTATTTTGAATCAAATGGCGGCTATAAGATCTCTGCCGGATGGTTAATTGAAAAATGCGGTTGGCGGGGTAAGAAAATCGGCAATGTTGGTTGTTACAAAGATCATTCCCTCGTTATTGTAAACTATGGTAACGCTACAGGCGAAGAAGTGCATCAATTTTCACTGGCAGTAAAGGAATCTGTATTCCGGGTATTCGGCATATCATTAGAAAACGAAGTATTGATTCTTTAACATATCTCAGGTCAATAAAATATTCTGATTTGCCGCCTGTCTCGATTCAATCATTGCAATGGATTTCAATAAATTATATTTTGTCTGTAATGTTTGCAACATTTATTAGGTCACAAAATGAAAAAACTTGTTTCTATAATCCTCGCCCTTGTATTACTTCAATCCTGCGGATTATTCCTTTCACCTTTTGACGCACAGGGTTATCGTTATTTTATTGAATTGAAAGTGCTTCACCAGAAGTTTATTGAAACTTTTACACAAACAGATGATAATG